>NZ_JBSGDR010000018.1:163243-219989 GCF_053602455.1 Amycolatopsis sp. NPDC004378 | reverse complement strand
GTCCGACCTCGTCGCCCGGACGGTCGCGCTGCGGTCCCACCCCGGCATGGACGATTCGGTTGCGTACGTGTCGAAGGTCAGGGCGGTTCCCATCGCCCGACCACTCACGACAGCGGTGGTGTCAGTCGTCCAGCTGGGCGACGTACATCGTCACCTCGGGTGCGACGGCGATCTCGTCGAACTCCGGCGTCTCCCACACGACGAGCTGTGACTCCATGGACTCACCTCCATTCGCAGGGCCGCGTCACGACGTTTCCGGCAGGGCGAAGACGACCAGCGCGCTGCCGTGGCCCGCGCCGAGCATGCCGGGGAGGAAGCCCTCGGCCCAGCCGCCCCAGCCGACCGGCACGGCGACGTACTGCCGGCCGTCGACGGAATACGTCGTCGGGCTGCTGTGGTGGCCGCTGCCGCACTGGAACTGCCACAAAAGCTTCCCCGAGCGCGCGTCCAGCGCGTTGAACTCGCCGGACGGCTCACCGGCGAACACCAGGTCACCGCCGGTGGCGAGCGTCGACGCGCACATCGGGAGTTCGTTGCGCCAGCGCCACTTCTCTTCGCCGCTCGCGTCGAAGGCACTGATCGAGCCGGCCATGTCGTCGATGTCGACGGCGACCCCCGCGCCCCAGTACGGGATGCTCTCCCGGAACTCCCGGCGCCGCCGGGTGGCCGTCGCCCCGGTGTCCTGCACCGGGACGTAGAAGAGCCCCGTCTTCGGGCTGTAGGACGCGTGCGTCCATTCCTTGGCGCCCGCCGGGCCCGGGTAGAAGTGGACCGGCACGCCTTCCTTGTCCGGGTACACCTTCGCCGTGACCCGGCCGTCGCGCGTGATCGCGCCCCAGGTGATGCGGTCCACGAAGGGCGTGATCCGGACCAGCGAGCCGTTCGTGCGATCGAGGACGAAGAAGTAGCCGTTCTTGTCGAAGTGCCCGAGCAGCTTGCGGCCGTCGTGCTCGAACAGGATGCATTCGGCGATGCTGTCGTAGTCCCACAGGTCGTGCGGCGTGCACTGGTAGTGCCAGCGGATCCGGCCGCTGTCCACGTCGACCGCGACGATGCTGTCCGTGAAGAGGTTGTCCCCTTCGCGGACTTCGCCGTCGAAGTCGGGCGCCGGGTTGCCGGTGCCGACGTAGAGCAGGTTCGTCTCGGCGTCGAACGTGCTGGTGAGCCAGCAGTTCGCGCCGCCGCGCGCCCACGCTTCGCCTTCGGACGGCCAGGTTTCCGAGCCGGGCTCACCGGGCTTCGGCACCATGTAGCAGCGCCACTGGTGGTCGCCGGTCTCGAGGTCGAACGCGTCGAGGTGCCCGCGCACGCCGAACTCGCCGCCGGAACTGCCGACGATGACCAGGTTCTTCACGACCAGCGGCGCGACCGTGGCGCTCTCGCCGGCGCGCACGTCGCCGTAGGTCTTGGCCCACACCCGCTTGCCGGTGGTGGCGTCGAGCGCGATCAGCCGCGCGTTCGCCGCGACGAAGAAGACCTTGCCCGCGGCCACCGCCACCCCGCGGTTGACGTTCCCGCAGCACAGCGAGACGTCGAACGGGACGGCGTGCTTGTAGCGCCAGATCTCCACGCCCGTCTTCGCGTCGAGGGCCCACACCCAGCCGTCCCAGCCGGAAAGGAACATGACGCCGTCGACGACGATCGGGGCCGCCTCGAACGAGTAGGTCGACGCGCCCGCGATCAGGCCCGTCGTGCCGGCCTGGAAGATCCACGCGGGCACGAGCCGGTGCACGGTCTCGGTGTTGATCTGGTCCAGCGGGCTGTACCGCTGCCCGTCGTACGCGCCGTAGTACGTCAGCCAGTTGTGGGGTTCGGACCGGGCGTCGAGGATGCGCTCGTACCCGAGCCGGGCCACCACCGGCGGGGCGACCTCGCCGCCCGCGACCTTGCCGCTCAGCGTGCCCTGGTCGATGGCCTCGCCCGCGTCCACGTAGTCGACAGTCATCTCGTCCTCCTCACGGCCGCGGCTGCTGGGGTCGGTCGAGGCGGGCCTCCGGCGGCGCGTCCCCGAGGACGACGATCGCGCCGGTCAGTCCCCGGCCCTCGTCGTTGCCCGTGGGCGAGCTGAACCAGTAGTAGCCCGGCCCGTCGAGATTGAGCGTCGCGCGGCCCTTGGAGTGGTTCACCAGCCAGATGAACTTCCGGTCGCCGTTGCTCGGCAGCAGGGCGCAGTGTGTGTTCCGGTCGTCGTTGATGAGCTCGAGCTCCAGGTCACCGCCGTGCGGCATGACCAAAATGGACGGATCCCAGGTGAGCTCGTCCGGGTTGATGCGGATGGTGGCCTGCAGCCGGCCGCCCGGCCCTTCCAGGGCCTGCCCGATGTTCCCGGTGCCCAGGACGGCGCCCAGCGCCGCCTTGTTCTGCGCGTCCAACCCGATCTTGTTGAGCAGGTCGGTCCGTTCTTGGATGCTCGTCATCGGCCTTCGTCCTCCTCACCCCGATCTCCATGGCCGGAAATCAAGCTACGCCGGGCGTGGCGCGCGAACGGGCCTCGCGCCGTTCACCGGCGACCGGCTACCGTTCACAGCCGATCGGGCCCCACTGGCGATCGAGGTTCATGACCCGGTCCCACGCGGCGACGAAGTCACGCACGAACTTCCCCTCGTCGCTCGCGTAGACCTCCGCCAGCGCACGGAGTTCGGAGTTCGCGCCGAAGACGAGGTCGACCCGGCTGCCGGTCCACCGGAGCTCGCCGGTGACCCGGTCCCGGCCCTCGAAGACGTCGCCGGCCGGCTGCCACCGCACGCCCGGGTCGAGCAGGTGCACGAAGAAGTCGTTGGTCAGCAAGCCGATCCGGGACGTGAACACGCCGAGCGGCGAGTTCCGGTGGTTCGCGCCCAGGACACGCAGACCGCCCACGAGCACCGTCATCTCCGGCGGGCTCAGGCCCAGCAGGCTCGCGCGCTCGACCAGCTGCCGCTCCGGGTCCGGCGCTTTTCCTTCGTGGTTGCGGAATCCGTCGCCGGCCGGTTCGAGAACGGCGAAAGACTCCGTGTCGGTCCACTCCTGCGTCGCGTCCGTTCGTCCCGGGGTGAACGGGACTTCGACGCCGGCCGCCTGCTCGAGGGCCGCCACGCCGCCGAGCACGATCAGGTCGGCCAGCGAAATCCTCTTGCCCGAAGACTGCCTGACGTCTTCCAGGACGCGCAGCACGTGCGCCAGCTGCCCGGGTTCGTTGACCTCCCAGTGGCGCTGGGGCTCGAGGCGGATCCGGGCGCCGTTCGCGCCGCCGCGCATGTCGCTGACCCGGAACGTCGAGGCGGACGCCCACGCCGTCGAGACGAGCCGGGCGACCGTCAGCCCGGACGCGAGGATTTCCCGTTTGAGCACGGCGATGTCCGCCGCCGAGACGAGTTCGTGGTCCACGGCGGGCACCGGGTCCTGCCACCGCAGCCGTTCCGCCGGGACCAGCGGGCCGAGGTAACGCTCGCGAGGCCCCAGGTCGAGGTGGGTCAGCTTGAACCAGGTCCGGGCGAAAGCGCTTGCCAACCGGTCCGGGTGCGCCAGGAAGCCCCGGGCGATCGGTTCGTAGCCCGGGTCCACGCGCAGGGCCAGATCCGTCGTCAGGATCGTCGGGGCGTGCGTTTTCCCGGGGTCGTGGGCGTCCGGGACGGTGCCCGCCCCGCCGTCGCCCCGCGGGATCCACTGCCACCGCCCGCCGGGGCTCAGCTCCAGGTCCCACTCGTGGCCGAACAGCGTCTCGAGGAAACTGTTGTCCCACCGGGTCGGGGTGGGCGTCCAGGTCCCTTCCAAGCCGCTGGAGATGGCGTCCGCGCCCGTGCCGGTGCGGTACCCGCTGCGCCAGCCCAGGCCCTGTTCTTCGAGGGCCGCGCCTTCGGGGGCGGGCCCGAGGTGGATGTCCGGGTCGGCGGCGCCGTGCGTCTTGCCGAACGTGTGCCCGCCCGCGATCAGCGCGACGGTTTCCTCGTCGGACATCCCCATGCGGCGGAACGTCTCGCGGATGTCCCGGGCCGAGGTGAGCGGGTCCGGGACGGTGTTCGGCCCTTCCGGGTTGACGTAGATGAGGCCCTGCTGGTCGGCCGCGAGGGGGTGCCGCAGCTCCCGGACGCCGTCGTGCCGCTCGTCGCCGAGCCAGGCGTGCTCGGGCCCCCAGTCGACGTCTTCGTCGGGCTCCCAGGCGTCCTCGCGCCCGCCCGCGAAGCCGAAGGTCGTGAAGCCCATCGTCTCCAGGGCGCGGTTGCCCGCGAAGACCATCAGGTCGGCCCACGAGATCTTGCGGCCGTACTTGCGCTTGACCGGCCAGAGCAGCCGCCGCGCCTTGTCGAGGTTGCGGTTGTCCGGCCAGCTGTTCTGCGGGGCGAAGCGCTGCAGGCCCGCGCCCGGGCCGCCGCGGCCGTCGCCGATCCGGTACGTCCCGGCGCAGTGCCAGACCATCCGCAGCACGAGCGGCCCGTAGTGGCCGAAGTCGGCGGGCCACCACTCCTGTGAGGTCGTCAGCACTTCGT
Organism: Amycolatopsis sp. NPDC004378; assembly: GCF_053602455.1. NCBI lineage: Bacteria > Bacillati > Actinomycetota > Actinomycetes > Pseudonocardiales > Pseudonocardiaceae > Amycolatopsis > Amycolatopsis sp. NPDC004378. The sequence goes on along the minus strand of NZ_JBSGDR010000018.1, from coordinate 215,523 downwards.
CGACGTCCCGTGCGACGGCGTCGAGGTCGAGGGTCCGGAACTCGGCGGCGTAGTCGAAGTCCGGCCCGAAGGGACCCGCCGAGTGCCGCCGGAGCCGGCCCAGGTCGAGCCGGCCGGGCCACCAGTCGCGGATTCCACGCACGGCCGTCCTCCGCGGGTCAGATGTTCAGCGCGCGGCGCACGGCCGGTGCGTTGCGGCGGGAGACCGGCACCATCTCGTTCGCGCCGCCGTCCATGACGAGCCGCAGCTCGCCCTTGTGGCCGCGCTCGATCTCCCGGATGCGGCTGAGGTTGACGACGTACCGGCGGTGCACCCGCAGGAAACCGGCCCCGGCCAGCTCGGTGTCGAGCTTGTCCAGGCTCGCGGACGCCGCGCGCAGCCGTCCTTGCGCGGTGGACAGCCACACGTCGTTGCCCTCCGACTCCGCGAGGGAGACTTCCGGCAGCCGCAGCAGCACCATCCGGTTCTCGCGCATCCCGACCACCCGGCGCGGTGGCACGCCGGGCCCGTCCGGCGGCGGCAGCGGCGCGCCTTCGCCGACCCCGAACGAGACCAGGTGCCCGATCAGGTGCGCGGACGAGAAGACCGGCCGGATGCTGATCGCCGTCGGCTCGTCGGCGAGGTGGGTGAAGATCCGCGTCGAGCCGACCCAGTCCGGGTTGCGGGCCGCCTGCTCGCCGGCGTGCCGGACGGCGGCGATCAGGGCCGGCAGCCCCGGGTTCCAGCGCAGGGAGGCGTCGATCGCCGGGGTCGACGCCGGGACGCCCATCAGCACGCTCGCCCGGTCGTCCGCGATCACCGCCTTGCCCGCGGTGTCCACCACCGCGAGCGGGGTGCTGGAGCGGGCCCCGGCCTGTGAGTAGGCGGCGACCAGCTCGGCGCCGATGTCGCGGGCCCGGTGCTTGAGCGCGCGCTGGGTCTTCGCGACGGCGTCCGCCAGCCACCCGCCCGCGGACGGGGGCAGGCGGCTGTGCCAGCAGGAGAGGTTCAGGCCCCCGATCGGTTCCCCCGTCACGACGTCGCGGACCGCGATGCCAGCGCTGACCCAGCCGTGGAACGCCTGGCACCAGTGCTCGGCGCCGCTGATCAGCACCGGGCCGTGCGCTTCCAGCGCCGTCCCCATGCCGTTCGTCCCGGCCGCGCACTCGGACCAGCAGAACCACGGCGCCAGGTTGAAGTCGGTGGCCCGGGCCAGCGTCGCCGGATCGCCCCACTCGCCGAGGATCCGGCCGGCCGCGTCGGTGACCGTGACGGCGCCGTGCAAGGCACCCATTTCGTGCGCGACGGACGCGGCGCGGAAGCCGAGTTCGGCGAAGACGAGGTCGTGTTCCGGGGAGTGCTCGCGCCCGGCGGCGGCCACCGGCGCCTCCCTCAGGTGGGGGTCGACCCGGTACTGCTCCCGGCAGCGGTGCCAGGAGATCGCGACCACGGGCCGGACGCCGGGGACCTGGTCCTCGCCGCGCACGAACCGTTCCCACGCTTCGAACACGGCGCCGCCGCCGGGGCCTCTTCCGTCGAACCGATGTGCGTCGATCATGGTGGGCAACCACCTTCGCCCCAGCGCGGACTGGGCATTCCACTCTAAGGACCGGTGCGGCGCCGCGTATGTCCCTCGGGCAGCGGAACTCGTACCGCCGATCGCCGCAGTTCTCACCCGCCGCCCGGCACCGGCAGGAGCGCCAGTTCGGGCCAGCCGTTGCCGGGCAGGGTCGTCATGAGCACGCGCGGGGTCTCGACGAGCGCCGCCGGCCACTCACGCTGGATCTTCGGGATCAACGGCGACTTCAGGTGGTCTTCGACGCCTTCCTCGCGGTGCCCTTCCAGCAGGAAGAAGACGTTCGGTTCGTCGACGCTGCGCGCCCACCAGAACCAGAGCGTGCCGGCTTCGGCTCTGGTGGCGCGGGTGAACTCCTCGACGACGTCGAGCCAGCGCCCGGCCCAGTCTTCCCGGACGGTGAAGCGGATGACGACGACCTGCATCAGCGGGTCCACCTTCCCAGGACCGCGGCCCAGTCCCCGGACGTGACGTCGCCGGCCCAGGCGACGTAACCGTCCGGGCGCACCAGCAGTCCCGGCCCGTCGTCCGTGCGGTGCGCCACCGGCACGGGCGCCGCGACCCGCCCGGCGTCCCGGCCCGCGACGAGCACGAAACCGCCGCGGCGCAACGCTTCCGGCAGCCGGCCGTCCCGCAGCGGAAGATCGCCCGCGGGGGTGCCGGCCAGCCGGTGCTCGGACGCCTTGCGCCGGTAGCGGATGCCGGTCCCGGTGAACACCCCGGCGGCCTTGCGGGCGAACCGGCGGTTGCGCAGCAGCGCGCCGATCGCGTGGTTGCGGAGGAACCGCGACGGCCACGAGCGCACCGTCATCATCCGGATCGTGGCGCCGCTCGTGCGGAGCACCAGCTTGCCGACCGGGTGCCGTTCGGCCTGGTAGGTGTCGAGGATCGCGGGGTCGGCGCCGCCGAGCACGGCGGCCAGCTTCCAGCCGAGGTTGGCGGCGTCCTGGATGCCCGTGTTCATGCCCTGCCCGCCCGCGGGCGAATGGACGTGCGCGGCGTCGCCGGCGAAGAACACGCGACCCGAGCGGTAGGCGCCGATCTGGCGTTCGTCGCTGCGGAAGCGCGAAATCCAGCGCGTCTCGCCCATGCCGAAGTCGGTGCCCATCGTGCGCCGGAGGATGTCGCGCACCACCGCCGGTTCGGCGCGGAAGTCCGGGTCGTCCTCGTGGCGCCGGTCCCAGGCGATGACCCGGAACCAGCCGTCGCCGAAGGGAGCGAGGAACGCGAAGCTGTCCTTGACGGCGTCGACCGTGATGACCGTGTCCGGCGGCTCGGCGAGGCGGGCGTCGGCGAGCACGATCGAGCGCAGCAGCACCTTGCCCGGGAAGTCCGTGCCGGTCAGGCCGCGGATCGTGCTGTGCGCACCGTCGGCGGCGACGACGTAGGACGCCTTCCACGCCAGTTCGCCGGCGCGGACGACGACGCCGTCGTCCCGCGTGGTCACATCGGTGACGCCCACGCCGCGCACGAGCTGCGCGCCCTGGTCGCGGGCGTACTTCTCCAGCAGGGTGTCGACGCTGCGCTGCGGCGTCACGAGCAGGAACGGGAACCGCGACGGAAGCCGGGTCAGGTCGAGGCCCGCGCTGTTCCACAGGCTCAGGCTGCCCGCCTTCGTGCCCGTGGCGACCAGTTCGTCGGCGAGGCCACGGGCGTCCAGGACTTCGAGGGTCCGGGCGTGGGTCCCGAACGCCCGGCTGAGCGGTGACGCTTCGGCGTGCTTCTCGACGACCACGACCGAGCGGCCGGCGAGGGCCAGTTCCCCGGCCAGCATGCAGCCCGTCGGACCGGCCCCGACCACGACGACATCCACGGTGTCCACCGGCAACCTCCTAAGTCAACAGCGGGTGACTTAGACGGTAGCCAGCGTCCGCGCAGTAAGTCAACCGCCGGTGACTTATGCTGGCGGGGTGACCCCGCCCCGCCGCCGCTCCGCCCCCGCCACCCGCGCCGCGATCCTCGAGGCCGCCCGGACCCGCTTCGGTGCCCAGGGTTTCGACCGGGTGCGGCTGCGCGACGTCGCCGCGGACGTCGGCGTCGACCCGGCGATGGTCGTCCGCTACTACGGCACGAAGGAGGGCCTCTTCGCGGCGGCCGCGGAGTTCGAGCTGGACCTGCCGGACCTCACCGGGGTGCCCGCGGCGGACCTCGCGGCCGTGCTGATGCCGCGGTTCTTCGGCGTCTGGGAGGACGATGCCGGATTCCTGTCACTGCTTCGCGCGTCGACGACCAGCGAAGCGGCGGCGGCGAAGATGCTGGAGCTGTTCACCGGCCAGGTGACCCCGGCCGTCGCCGCGGTCGTGGCCGACCACGCACCCGAGCGCGCCGCGCTGCTGGGTTCACAGATCCTCGGCCTGGCCCTCTCGCGTTACGTGCTGAAGGTGCCGCCGCTGGCGGACATGGGCCGCGACGAGCTGACGGCGTGGGTCGCGCCGGTCATCCGCCACTACCTCACCGACCCCGTGCCGAAGAACTCGCTCAGCTCGGCGGCCACCAGTTCGGGCCGCTCCTCCGGGACGTAGTGGTCGCACGGCAACGCCCGTCCCCGGACGTCATGGGCGTACGCCCGCCAGACGTCGAGCACGTCGTAGGTGCGGCCGACGAAGCTGTGCTCGCCCCACAGGGCCAGCAGCGGCGTTCGCACCTTCCGCCCGGCGTCGGCCGCGTCGTGCTCCAGGTCGACGCCCGCGGCCGCCCGGTAGTCCGAACAGGACGCCGCGATGGCCGCGGGATCGGCGAAACACCGCACGTACTCCCGGATCGCCGCCGGGTCGAACGGGGTTCCGCCGTGGTGGCGGGCGTTCATCCGGGCCGTGATCCAGAACTCCGGGTCGGCGCCGATCAGGCGTTCCGGGATGCCGTTGCCCGTCGCCAGGAAGAACCAGTGGAAGTAGCCGAGCCCGAATTCCTTGTCCGCGTGGTCGAAGGCGTGCCGGGTCGGGACGATGTCCAGCACGGCCAAGGCCGAGACCGCCTCCGGCGCGTCGAGGGCGAGCCGGTGCGCGACGCGGCCGCCGCGGTCGTGCCCCGCGACGCCGAACCGGACGAAGCCCAGCGCCTGCATCACCAGGAGCTGGTCGCGGGCCATGACGCGTTTCGAGTACTCGACGTCACCGTCGCCCGGGGCCGGCTTGTCGCTGTCGCCGTACCCGCGAAGGTCGGCGAGCACGACCGTGTGGTCCGCGGCCAGCTTCGGGGCGACGTGGTGCCAGATCAAGTGCGTCTGCGGGTACCCGTGCAGGAGCAGGAGCGGCGGCCCGTCGCCGCCGACGGCGCAGTGGATCCGCACCCCGTCGGCGTCGACCGAGCGGTGGGCGAAGGTGTCCGGCAAGGTCATGAAAGGTGCTCCAGGACGGCTCGGGTGAAGGTCTCGGTCGTCGCCGTGCCGCCGAGGTCGGGCGTGCGGACGGCCGTGCCGGCGAGGACGCCGGCGATGGCGCGTTCGACCTCCTCGGCGGCTTCGGCGTGGCCGAGGTGGTCCAGCATGAGCGCCGCGGTCCAGATCGCGCCCAGCGGGTTGGCGGTGCCGCGGCCGGCGATGTCCGGCGCCGAGCCGTGCACCGGCTCGAACATCGACGGGAAGTCGCGCTCGGGGTTGAGGTTCGCCGCCGGGGCGATGCCGATGCCGCCCGCGACCGCCGCGGTCAGGTCGGACAGGATGTCGCCGAACAGGTTCGACCCGACGATCACGTCGAACTGCCCGGGATCGAGGACGACCTTGGCGCACAACGCGTCGATGTGCTCGGCGGCCCAGGTGACGTCCGGGTGGGAGGCGGCCGTCTCGGCGACGATCTCGTCCCAGAACGGCATGGTGTGCACGATGCCGTTGGACTTGGTCGCCGACGTCAGCCGGCCGCGGCGCCGCCCGGCCAGGCGGAAGGCGTACTCGGCGACGCGGGTGGTGCCGGCCCGGGTGAACACGGCCTCCTGGACCGCCATCTCGTCCGGGAAGCCGCGGCCGAGGCGGCCGCCGATCTCGCTGTACTCGCCCTCGACGTTCTCCCGGACGACGACCAGGTCGACCTCGCCGGGGCGCGCCCGCCGCACCGGGCTCTCGACGCCTTCGAAGACCTTCACCGGCCGGAGGTTGACGTACTGGCGGAAGGTCCGGCGGATCGGGATGAGCAGGCCCCACAGGGAGACGTGGTCGGGCACCGACGGGTCGCCGACCGCGCCGAGGAAGATCGCGTCGTGGTGGCGGATCCGGTCGAGGCCGTCGTCGGGCATCATCGCGCCGAGCTCGGTGTGGCGCCGGCAGGACCAGTCGAAGGCGTCGTAGGCGAACGTGACGCCGTGGCGCCGTCCGACGGCGTCGAGCACGCGGCAGGCGGCGGGCGTGACTTCCTGGCCGATGCCGTCCCCGGGGATGAGTGCGATGCGGTGGGTGACCATGTCCTCGATGGCATCACCCGCCCGAGGGCCGCGTCCAAGACGTGGTCCCACCCCGTGTTATCGGCTCAGGCTATAAGCGACGTCGAGGAAGGCCTTCGCGGCCGGCGTGAGGCCGCCGGTCCGGCTGACCAGGGCGAGGTGCAGGTGCCGCGCCGGCGTGAGCTCGAGAACGAGGGCGCCGGCCTGCCGCGCGAGGGGCGCCCAGGAGTCGGTGAGCACGGCCACCCCGACGCCGCCGAGCACGAGCGGCAGGATCGCTTCGCGGTGCTCGGTTTCGACGACTTCGGTCAGGTCGACGCCGCCGGCGCGGATCTCGTCGACCAGCTGCCGCATGCCGGTGCCGAGCTGGCCGACGATCACGCGGTGCCCGGCGAGGTCTTCGTGCCGCACGACGCTGCCGGGCGCGAACGGCCCGTCCTCCGGGCCGACGAGCACGAACCGCTGCGTCCCGACGTCCCGCACCTCGACACCCGCGGCGGCGAGCGGCTCACCGGCCCCGAGCAGCCCCAGCTCCGTCTGTCCACTCCGGACCTGGGCGACGACCTCGCCGGCGGTGAACGCCGCCCGGACGGACACCGACAGCCCGGGATGGCGTTCGGTGACGGCCTTGATCATCCCGGCCAGCGGCTCGACGGCCTGCGACGGCATGGCCGCGATCTCGATCCGCCCGGCCTCCAGCCCCGCGACGGATTCGACGCTGGCACGCGCGTTCTCGAGCCCGCGCACGACCTGCCGCGCGGGCTCGATCAGCGCCCGGCCGGCATCGGTGAGCACGAGCCGCCGCCCGACGCGGTGGAAGAGGTCCTGCCCGAGATCTCGTTCGAGCGCGCGAAGAGCCTGCGAAAGCGAGGGTTGCGCGACGTACAGCGCCACGGCGGCCTTGTTCACGCTGCCGTGGTCGACGACGGCGAGGAAGTAGCGCAGGTGCCGGGCGTCCATGCGGGCCAGTCTGGCAGGAAAGGGCGTAGCCCACCCCTCAGCCGCGGGCCACCCGGCGGGCCACCGCGAACCCCGTGCCCAGCAGGACCGCGCCGCCCGTGATCCACGGCCACAGCGGCATCCGCTCCTCCGCCGGTGGAGGAGCGGCCGCTGCCGGAGCCGCGGCGCCCGGGCCCGCCGTCGTCAGCCGGAACGGGACCGCTCCGGAGACCGGGTGGCCGTCCGCCGAGGTGACTCGATACCGGATCGTGTAGGTGCCCACCGCGCCGAGCGGGCGCAGCGGGGTCGTGACGCGAGCGTCCACAACGGACGCCGGGCCGTCGCTGGATCCGATGCTGCTCGTCGCCGGGCTGGTCACCGGGATCGCCGTCCTGTGCCTGCTGCTCCTCGGCTCCCGGCGCGCGTCATGAGGTCACTCGAAGAACTTGAGGCTCCAACCGGTGTCGGTGTTCGGGCCCGGGACGTTGGCCCGGCTGTAGGTCGTCGAGCCCCACCAGCAGAAGCTTCCCGTGTACCAGTACCGGTTGGCCCACGAGTACGGCGTGCCCTTCGGGACGGCGTGGAACATCAGCGGGAACTTCGGGCCGGCGGGCGGGCTCGTCGCGATGTCGCCGTCGAGCAGGACGAAACTGTTGTGGCCAGGGCCGTTGACGTACAGCGTCGGGTCCCAGCCGGTCATCATCGTGGCGCGGTTCGAGCCGAACAGGCAGCCGTTCGACTTGTACCAGTCCCACACGTAGGTCGGGTCGCCGCCGGCGCGCAGGCGGAGCTCGGCCAGGCAGTACTGGTCGCTCCAGCTGCCGTTGGCCGAGTAGACGATGTGCAGTTGCCCGTTGGGGTCCTTGACGGCTTCGGGCGCCTCGTTGATGTACGGGTTGCCGACGACCCGCTCCCAGCTCTCGCGCGGCTGGGAAATGACGTACCGGGCCCCGGCCGGCGTCGTCGGGCTGCTCATCCGCGCGATGTAGAGGTTCTGCTCGACGTTCGTGTCGCCCGCCCAGCCGGACCAGACGAACCAGCGCTGCCCGCCGAAGGTGAACATCGTGCCGTCGATGGCCCACTTGCCGTCGGGGAGCGCGAGCTGGGTCTCGGCGGTGTAGCCGCTGTCGGCGGTGCTGGAGCTGATCACGTACATCCGGTGCGCCGCCCCGGTCCCGGCCGTGAAGTAGACGTAGAACCGGCCGCCGTCGGTGACGATTTCGGGGGCCCACACTTCGCCGAGACCCCGGCTGTCCGACCAGATCCGCCGGGCGGTGGCGCTCGCCAGGCCGTCGGGCGAGGAGGCTTGACGCACCACTATCCCGCCCCCGGAGGACTGCACGCCGACGTAGGTGGAGCCGACCCGCAGCACACTGGGATCGGCGGCCCGCAGGCTCGTCTGCCCGGCCTGCGCGACACCGGCGGCGAAGAGCAGGAAAACGACTGCGCACAGGAAGAACCGGGAGAGCTTCATGACCACGTCCCTCGGTTGATCCCGGCTCGGGTGGGTCCGGGAACCGACAGCAGGATCACCCGGGACCGCCCGGATCCGGTAGCGCCGCAAGCGCTTGCTCGATCCAGAACCCCCAAGATTGGTCTGAACCGGTGAGCGCCGGGCGCGGGTCGCGGACAGCTCCGGCACGCCTGACCGGCCGGCCGCGGCTTATGCTCGGGGCCGTGCCGCATCGAGGTCGTGCTCCCGGGGCCACCGGGCCCGTGCTCGGCCGTGCCCTGCGGGTGCTCGGCGCGTTCACGCCGGACCGGCCGGTGTTGCGGCTGGGCGAGATCGCCCGCCGGGCCGGGGTGCCCGCCGCGACCGCGCACCGCGTGCTGCGGGAGTTCTGCGAATGGGGCGCGCTCGAACGGGACGAGTCGGGTGCCTACCGCGTCGGGCTGCGGCTCTGGGAGCTCGGCTCGCTCGCGCCACGCGGGCTGGGCCTGCGTGAACGCGCGCTGCCGTTCCTCGAAGACCTCTCCCAGATCACCCGGGAGAACGTGCAGCTCGCCGTCCGCGAAGGCACCGAGGTCGTCTACATCGAACGGATCGCCGGGACGGGCGCCGTCCCGGTGCTGACGCGCGTCGGCGGGCGGTTCGCCCTGACCGCGACCGGGGTCGGGCTCGTCCTGCTCGCCCACGCGCCCGCCGAGGTGCAGGAAGACGTCCTCGGCAGCCCGATCGAGCGGTACACCACCGCGACGGTCACCGATCCGGACCGGCTGCGGCACATGCTGGCCGACGTGCGCACCCACGGGTTCTCCATCAGCGAGCGCCAGGTCACCCTCGACAGCCTCTCGGTCGGCGCGCCGATCCACGACGGCCGCGGCCAGGTGGTCGCGGCGGTGTCGCTCGTCGTGCGGCACGGCAGCGCGACCCCGCACACGCTGGCACCACTGGTGATGACCAGCGCCCGGGCGATCTCGCGCGCCCTCGGCTGAGTTTTCCATCTTATGGAATCGCCCTTCGTGGGCGGCGGAGCGTTGCCGCACGCTGTGAGCCCCGCCACGAAAGGACGAACACGATGACCGCCATCCCCCGTGACCAGTGGTACGTCGCCGCCTACGGCACCGAGATCGGCCGGGACCTGTTCAGCCGCACGATCTGCGGCGAGCCGATCCTGTTCTGGCGGACGCGCGACGGCGGCGTCACCGCGATGGCCGACCGCTGCGTGCACCGGCGCTTTCCGTTGTCGCAGGCGCCGTCCCGGCTCGTCGACGACCAGGTCGTCTGCGGGTACCACGGCTTCACCTACGGCACCGACGGCAGGTGCGTGTCCGTGCCCGGCCAGGCCCGGGTGCCGCGGACCGCGCGGCTGACGCGCTATCCCGTGGTGGAGCAGGACTCCTTCGTCTGGGTGTTCATCGGCGACCCGGAGAAGGCCGGCACGGCGAAGATCCCGCGGGCGCCCTACCTCGACTCGCCCGGGTACACGACGGTCGCCGGCATGGAACCGCTGCGGGCGCGCTACTCGCTGCTCGTCGACAACCTGCTGGACCTCTCGCACGAGACGTATCTGCACGGCGGCTACATCGGCACACCGGAGGTCGCGGAAACGCCGATCACGACCGAGGTCGACGACGAGGCCGGGATCGTCTACGTGTCGCGGCACATGGCCGACGCCGCGTGCCCGCCGTTCTACGCGAAGTCCACCGGCCTGCAGGGCCGGATCACGCGCTGGCAGGACATCGAGTACACGCCGCCGTGCCTGTACAAGCTGCACAGCCGGATCGCGCCGGTCGGCTCGGTGCCGCACCCGGACGGCAGCGACCCGGACGCCTTCCACGTCGAGGTCGTCTACGCGATCACCCCCGAAACCGAACACTCGACGCACGACTTCTGGGCGGTGGCCCGGGACTTCGCGCTCGACGACGAAGACGTGTCGGCGTTCCTCGCGGAGAACAACCGCACGGTGGTCCTGCAGGACGTCGAAGCGCTGGACGTCCTCGAGCGGGTGATCGCCGCCGAACCGGACGGTTACCAGGAGCTCTCGGTCAACATCGACACCGGCGGCCTGGCGGCCCGGCGGCTGCTGCAGCGGCTGGTGACGTCGTGACGCGCCCGATGCTGACCGGCGACCGCGTCTACCGCATCCACTGGGTGCTCGGCACGGACCGGCTCCGCGCGGTCTGCCACTGCTCGGCGGAGCGCGAGTTCGACGACCCGGTGCAGCTGTGGGAATGGCTGCTCGCCCACCCCGAAGGACACTGATGAAGCTCCTGGTGGAAACCAAGGAAAAGCTCGCCGACGGCGTCGTCCGCCTGACGCTCCGGGCGCCCGGCGGGCAGCCGCTCCCGGCCTGGGAACCGGGCGCGCACGTCGACCTGGTGCTGCCCGGCGGCGTCCGGCAGTACTCGCTGTGCGGCCGTCCCGGCGACCCCTACCAGGTCGCGGTCCTGCGCGAGCCCGGCGGCCGCGGCGGCTCGGCGTACGTCCACGACGAACTCGAAGCCGGGCACCAGGTCCAGGTCGACGGGCCGCGCAACCACTTCGCGCTCGTCGACGCCAAGCGCTACCTGTTCGTCGCGGGCGGCATCGGCATCACGCCGCTCCTGCCGATGATCGAGCAGGTCGCCGAGGCGGGCCGCGAGTGGCAGCTCGTGTACGGCGGCCGGACGCGGTCGTCGATGGCCTTCACCGAAGAACTCCGGCGCCACGAAGGCCGCGTGACGATCCGGCCGCAGGACGAACACGGGCTCCTCGACCTGCCGGCCCTGCTGGCCGAGCCGCGCCCGGACACCGCGGTGTACTGCTGCGGCCCGGAACCCCTGCTGGCCGCGGTGGAACAGCTGTGCGCCGGCTGGCCCGAGGACGCTCTGCGCGTCGAGCGGTTCGCCCCGAAGCCGGACGACGGGCCGCAGACGGCGTTCGAAGTCGAGCTCGCCGGGTCCGGTCGCGTGCTGGAGGTGCCCGCGGACCGGTCGATCCTCGAAGTGGTCGGGGAATCCGGGGTGAGCGTGCTGTCGTCCTGCCAGGAAGGCACGTGCGGAACCTGCGAAACCGGTGTGCTCGGCGGAACCCCGGACCACCGCGACTCGGTGCTGACCGCGGCGGAACGGCGCGAGGGCGACGTGATGATGATCTGCGTGTCACGCTCGTGCTCACCCCGGCTCGTCCTCGACCTCTGACCACGCTCCCGCGGGTCCGTGGTCCCCGTCGACGGGCGGGCGGACCGACCGCCACAATCCGGGGTCATGGGTGTCGTCTGGTTGCTGGTCCCCGGTGTCGCGCTCGGCGTGGCCGCCCTCGTCTTCGCGGCGATGGCCCTCTTCGGCTCGCGGCCCGCGCGGTACCGGCTGCTGCTGGTCGGGAGCATGCTGGGCGCGGGCTGCGCGCTGCTGCTGGTCACCGGGTGGCTGCTCGGCGACCCCGCCACGCCGCGGGGTGACGCGCTCAAGACCGGCGGGCTGGCCGGCGGCGCGATCCTCGCGCTGTACGCCCTGTGGATCAACGACCGGCGGCGGCGCACCGAGGAGGCCCGTCACGAGGTCGAGCGCAACCGGGCGCAGCAGGACCGCGAGCGGACGGAGAACGAGCAGTTCGCGAAGGCCGTCGAGCTGCTCGGCCACGACGCCGACCAGGTCAGGGTGGGTGCGTTGCACGCGCTGGCCGGGCTGGCGCGCAACCGCCCCGCCTACACGCAGACCGTGCTCGACGTGCTGTGTTCGTACCTGCGGCGGCCGTTCACGCACCCCAGCTACGCCGCGCAGCCGGACAACCCGGACGAGGCGATCGTCGAGCCCGACGAGGCCTGGCCGGCCGAGCGCATCGCCGAAGCCGACCGCGAACAGCAGGTCCGGCTCACCGCCCAGCGCCTGATCGCCGCGCTGCTCCCCCGCTCCGAAGACGAGGACGCGGCCCTCTACGACCTCGACCTGACCGCGGCGCACCTCGAGTACCTGGACCTGACCGGCCGCCGGCTCGGCCGGCTCATCGCCCGCCGCGCGCGGCTGCACGGCGCCAACCGGCTCGGCCGCGTCCGCGTCGACCGGCCGGCGCTGTTCTCCGGCGCCACCTTCCACGGCCGGACCGACCTGCACCGCGCCCGCTTCGACGGCGGGCTGTCGCTGTTGAACGCCGAGGTCAAGGGCCTGTGGCGGGTTCCCGACGCGAGCGTCCGGGACTTCGCCGACCTGCGAACGGCCGCGCCCGGGCAGCAGGTCGGCGAACTGACCCTCGTCGGCGACTGCACGCTCAAGGCCGCCGAAGACAGCGGCTGGGCGACGCGGCCGGGTTAGGGCAGCACGACCAGCTTGCCGGCGGCCCGGTCCTCCTCCATGTACCGGTGGGCCTCGACGATGTCGTCCAGCGCGAAGACGCGGTCGACGTTGGGCCGGTAGACGCCGGCCTCGACCTCGTCGACGATCCGCTGCAGCACCTCCGCGCGGCCCTTCATGTCGTCGCTGTGGAACGCCGTCAGCCGGGTGCCCGACGGGATCATCGCCACCGGCTGGAAGTCCGCGATCGACCAGCCGCTGAGCGAGCCCGCCACGCAGACCGTGCCGCCCCGGCGGACCAGCCGCAGCGACGCCACCGCCGTGCGCGCGCCGACGAGGTCCAGCACGCGGTCCGGCCCGCCGGGCCAGACCGGGCCGAGGTCGGTCGACCCGTCGTCGATGAGGACGTGCTGGACGCCGGCCGCGGTGAGCGCGCCGGCTTTCTCCGGGTTTCGCGTCGTCGCCGCGACTTCGAGCCCGTGGCCGGCCGCGATCGACGCGGCCGCCAGCCCCACCGACGACGTCCCGCCGCGGATCAGCAGCTTCTGGCCCGGCGCGACGGCCAAGGCGTCCAATGCCCCGCGGGCCGTCAGGTACGTCTCGGGCAGCGCGGCGAAGACGTCCCAGGCCAGGGTGGTGGTGATCGGCATCAGCAAGGCGTTCGGCAGCAGGGCGTATTCCGCGTAGCCGCCGTCGAACTCGCGGCCCATCTCGCCCATCACCGCCGCGACGGTCGTGCCCTCGGGCAGCGCGGGATCGCTCGACGCGGCCACGACGCCGACGCATTCGATGCCGAGCACCCGCGGGAACCGCACGCCCGGGGAGTGCCCCTGGCGCGTCCGCAGCTCCGACCGGTTCAGGCCGGCGCCCTCGACCCGCACCAGGCTCCAGCCCTCGCGGACCGCCGGGACCGGCACTTCACGGACTTCCAGGGTCTCCGGGCCACCGGCTCCGACGCAGACCGCGGCTCGCATCGTCGTGCTCACGGCGTCACCGTCGCACGCGAAGATCGCTCCGGCAAAGCATTTTCGGCCGCGCCCCGGCCAAGGCCGTGCTCTCCACTGTGGACACGGCGTTCTGCCCCTCACCCCCGACGTGCCGCGCCCGCCGGGCACCCCGGACGTCGACCTCGACGTCGAAATCCCCGAGGCCGACCGCGAAGAGCCCGAGGACGAGGACGTGGCCGAACCGCCGAGTTGATCACCGGATCGAGGGAATCCGTGTCGCGAACGGTGGTCTTCGGGCTGCCCCGGCCCCGCCCGCCGTGCTTGGGTGGGGCCGGGTTGCCGGGGAGCGAGGAAGGAAGCTGCGGTGCGGACGTCCAAGGCAGGGCTGGCCATCGCCGTCTCGATCCTGGTGGCGGCCGCCGTGCCCGCCGCCGCGACCACGCCCGATCCGCTCGCGCCCTACCTCACCCAGAAGATCGCCTGGGACAAGTGCCCGTTCAAGGCGGCGAAGGCGCAGTGCGCGCTGATCACCGTCCCGCGGGACTGGGCTGCGCCCGCCGCGGGGACCGACCTGAAGGTGTCGATCAGCCGGGTCCCCGCCACCGGCGCACGAGAAGGCGCCATCCTGGTGAACCCCGGCGGGCCCGGCGGCCAGGGGACGTCGCTGGCCGACACGCTGGCCGGGCTCGAGCCGGCGGTGAACGAGCACCTCGACTTCGTCGGCATGGATCCCCGCGGCACCGGGCAGGAAGGCGGCGACGACGCCGGTTTCGTCTGCCGGGTGCCGACCGGGCGGATCCCGCAGGACGACGACCTCGACGCGCGCGACCGCTCGGCGCGGAGCATCACCCTGCACCAGCGGACGCCGCGCGCCGTGGCCGAGGCCTGTCAGAGCAACGCGCTCGCGCCGTTCGTCACCACCTGGCAGACCGCGCACGACATGGACCTGATCCGCGCGCTGCTGGGCGACGAGAAGCTGAACTACCTCGGCTACTCCTACGGGACCTGGCTCGGCGCGAAGTACGCGTCGCTGTTCCCCGGGCACGTCGGCAAGGTCGTTCTCGACTCGAGCGTGAACTTCGAAGGCCGGCTCCAGGCCGCGTTCGAAGCGTTCCCGAAGATCGACCAGCGCCAGTTCGACCGCGTCTACGCGCCGTGGCTCGCCCGCCGGTTCCCGGACCAGCTGGGCAAGACCGCCGCGGAGGTCAAGAAGACCTGGGAGCGGGTGCGCGCGTACTTCGGCGGCCAGGGGCTCTCGCCGGACGTCTACGACCACCTCTTCGTCGGCAATGGCAACGCGAAGCAGTGGCTGGTCGGCGCGCTGATCCTGACCAAGGGCGTCGAAGCCCTCGACGGCAAGACGCCGCCGGCCGCGCTCGACCCGGTGTCCCGCGCGGTCTTCGGCCGCCCGGCGGCCCGGCTGACCGCCGCGGACGTCGCGGCGGCCCAGCCGGACTACGCCGACGTGCCGGGCACCCGCCTGGCCGTGGCGTGCGGCGACCAGCCGACCCGCGCGGCGGCCTGGTACAAGCTGCTCAGCGACCTGCAGGGGCCGGAGTACCCGCTGTTCGGCTGGGCGTACGGGCTCAGCGAACCGTGCGGCTACTGGTCGGACCCGCCCAGCCACCCGCTGCCGAACCTGCCGCCGGAGGCCGCGAAGAACGTCCTGGTGGTGCAGGGCGAGTTCGATCCCCAGACCGGCTACGAACAGGCGGAGTCGGCGGCGCGGGCGGCCGGGGTCCCGATGCTCTCGGTGGCCGATTCGCCGTTCCACGGCCAGTACGCCGTCAGCGGCAATTCCTGTGTGGACGGTCTGGTGAGCGGCTGGTTCCGCGGCGCCGCCCGCCCGGCCGCGACGATCTGCCCGGGCGTCCCGCTGCCCGGCGAGAAGGACGTCTTCCCGGTCGCGGGCCCGGCGGGCGACCCGACCGAGCCGCCGGAGCCGGCGCCGCGCGACGCGACTTCGCCCGCGCGGCAACGGCTCCAGGAGTCGATCAGCGAGCTCAACCGCGGCCGCTGACGGGACCGCGGTGTGGCGGCTACCGAGCCGCGGAGTACGCGCCCGCGTCGAGGTCCTCGACCAGCGTCGGGCCCGCCGGGGTCCAGCCGAGCAGTTCCTGCGTGCCCGTGCTCGTCGCCGCGAGGTTCATCGCGAAGAACCCGCCCAGCCAGCCGAAGTGGCTCGGCACGTCGGCCGCCGGGATCGAGGCCACCGGCAGGTCGAACGCGCGGCCGATCGCCTCGGCGATCTCGCGGGTCGGCACGCCTTCCTCGGCGACCGCGTGCAGGCGCGCGCCCGCCGGGGCCTTCTCGAGGCCGAGCCGGACCATGCGGGCGGCGTCCGCGACGTGCACCGCCGCCCAGCGGTTGGTGCCGTCGCCCGGGTAGCCGGCGACGCCCTTCTCGCGGGCGATCGCCGAGAGGATCGCGATGAACCCGTGGTCACCGGTGCCGTGCACGGTCGGCGAAAACCGCAGGCTCACCGGGTGCACGCCGCGGTCGGCGAACTCCAGGGCGAGGTTTTCGGTGCCACCGCGCGGGGAGTCGGGGCCGTGGAACGGCGACGGGTCGGCTTCGGTCGCGGGCCGGCCCTGCTGGATGCCGGCGATCCCCGACGCCAGCAGCAGCGGACGGCCGCTGCCCGCGAGCGCGTCCCCGATGGTCTGGACGGCGGCCCGCTCGGCCGCGTTCGTCGCGGCCTGGTCGGCCCAGTCGTGCTTGTTCGCCAGGTGGATGACGGCGTCGGCCGCCTCGGCGCCGGCGCGGATGCCGTCGAGGTCGTCGAGGTCGCCGCGGCGGACCCCGGCGCCCTTGGCCTCGAGCTTCGCGGCGGACGCGGCGGACCGGGCCAGCCCGGTGACCTCGTGGCCGTGGGCGACCAGCTCGTCGACGACGGCGGAGCCGATCCAGCCGGAGGCCCCGGTGACGAAAACGCGCATGACGTGCACTCCAATGCGAGAGAGAATCGATGTCAGTGGCTGACATACGCCACCCTACGCCTTCATGTCAGTCGCTGTCATCATTAGACTCGGGAGCATGGTGCGCTGGGAACCGGGAGCCCCGGAGCGGCTGCAGCGGGCCGCCCTCGAACTGTTCGCGACCCGCGGGTTCGAGCAGACGACCGCGGCGGAGATCGCGCAGGCCGTCGGCCTGACCGAACGCACCTTCTTCCGGCACTTCAGCGACAAGCGCGAGGTGCTCTTCCACGGCCAGGAACTGCTGGTCAAGGCGTTCCTGGCCGGCGTGGACGCGGCCCCGCCGGAGGCGTCCCCGCTCGAAGTCGTCGCCGCGGCCCTGGAGTCGGCGGCGACCTTCTTCCCGGACGAGCGCCGCCCGCACTCCCGCACGCGGCAGTCCGTGATCGACCGCAACCCCGCGCTGCAGGAGCGGGAGCGGCACAAGCTGACCACGCTGGCCACGGCGGTCGCGGGGGCCCTGCGCGCCCGGGGCGTCGACGACCTCGCGGCCACCCTGGCCGCGGAGTCCGGCACGACCGTGTTCGGGATCTCGTTCATCCAGTGGCTGCGCGAAGACGAGGAGCGATCGCTGGCCGCGATCTCCGCGGCTGTGTTCGGCGAGCTGCTCACGCTGGCCGAGCAGGCTCAGCCCTTGCGCCCCACCAGGTGAAAGACGCGGCTGAGCCGGCGGTAGGGGTCGCGCCGGCCGGCCTCGAACTCGACCCGCGCCACCTTCTCGGTGTCGGCCGGGTCGACCTCGGCGCCGCCGAACCCGAGCCAGTCGACGAAGAGCCAGACGCCGTACCACTCCACGGGCGCGACACCCCGGCTCCGGAGCAGCTCGCCCAGCTCTTCGACGGTGTCGGCCCGGGTCGGGACGCCGAGCACGCCGACCTCGCTGCGGGCGTCGAACGCCGCCAGCGCGTCGTCCCAGCGGCGTTCCAGGGCCGGGCGCACGGCCATCGCGTGCGCGTTGCCGGTCATGACCGAGACGATCCCGCCGGGTCCGGCACAGCGGCACAGCTGCTCGACGAGCGGCTCGGGCCGGTCCAGGTAGCCGAGGACGCCGTGGCACAGGACGGCGTCGAACCGCCGGCCGTCCACCGCGTCCGCGGCGTGTTCGCCGTCGGCTTGCACGAAGGTCACCCGGAGGCCGGCCGGAAGCCGGTCGCGTGCCTTGTCCAGCATCGCCGGTGACGGGTCCAGCAGGGTGACGTCGTAGCCGGCCCGGGCGAGCGGGAACGACTGGTGGCCCGCGCCACCGCCGACGTCGAGCACCGCGGCCGGTGGCGGCGGGAGGTGCGCCAGCAGCTGGCGGTGCAACACGTACGTGCGCACGCGCCCCTTCACCGAGGCGTACGCGTCGTCGGCGAAGGAGCCGGCCAGCGCGGCCCAGGCGTCGTCACCCATCGGCGTTCCTCTGTCTCTTGTGGACGGAGCACCACGGGCTCCGGCTCAGCCGGGCGCACCCCGGAGCCAGCCGCGGGCGGCCTCGACCGTGGCGTGCACTTCGAGCACGGAGTCCAGCCGGGTGAGCTGCAACGCACGCAGCACCGGGTAGCGGTCGGCCACCACCGCGAAGGGCACTCCGTCCGCCGCCGTCTCCGTCGCGAGCTCGACGAGCACCTGCAGGCCCGCCGAACCGCAGAACCCGATCCCGCCGAGGTCGACGACGAGCGCGCCCGGGCGGTCGGCCAGCACGGCGCGGGCGCGCCCGCGCAGGGTCGGCGCGGTCCCGAGGTCCAGGTCGCCGACGGCCGCGACGACGACGGCTTCGGGCACGGCGTGCACCCGGATCGTCAGCGTCGGCGCCCGTTCGTCGGTCACGGTGCCGACCCTAGGTCGCCCGCATCGTTTTGTCATCGATTGGCGGGGTACCCCGGTCGCATGATTCAGCCGTCCGCCGTCACCTGGACGGCGGGTGCGGTCGCCCGGATGCTCGGGCTGCCGCCGTCGACCCTGCGGGCGTGGCACCGCCGCTACGACCTCCCGCTCTCGGCACCCCAGACGGGCAGCCACCGCCGCTACTCCCGTGCCGACGTCGACGCCCTCCTCCGCATGCGTCACCTGATCGAGCGGGGCCTGGGCGCGGAATCCGCCGCGGCCCGCGCGTTCGGCGGCGCCACCGACGTCACGACGCTGCTGACGGCGGTCCGGGAGCTGAAGATCGACGCGGCGGCCGCGCTCCTGGACGCGCACCTGGCCGGCCACGACGTCGTCGGCACGTGGGAGGACCTCTGCCGCCCCGCGCTCTCAGCCCTGAGCGACGACGACCGGTGCACCGACCTCGTGCACGGGCTCTCGTGGGCCATCGCCGCGGCCCTGCACCGCGTCCCGGCCCCGGCCGGAACGGCGGCCCCGGTGCTGCTGGCCTGCACCGACGGCGAACGGCACACCCTGCCGCTGGAGGCCTTGCGCGCGGCACTGGCCGAACACGGCCGCACGGCGCTGTTCCTGGGCGGCTCCATCCCCGAACCCGCTTTGCGCGACGCCGTCACCCGCACCCGGCCGTCGGCGGTCGCGGTGTGGAGCAGCAGCCCGGCGGCCGTCCCGCACGGGCTCGGCGCGCCCCGGCTGGTGCTCGCCGGCCCCGGCTGGCCCGCACGAGCCGGCCGAGCCGCCCGCCCGGCGACGCTCGGCGACGCCGTCAAGCTGCTGGTGAGCTGACCGCCGCCGGACTCGGCCGGTGGGACGCCCGCGAGGTTCCTGGCGTGCCAGCCGTGAGGGCGGCTTCCGCGCGACCCGGCGCAGGAAGGTCGGCGCCCCCGCCACCAGCCGCCCCGGCAACCAAGCCGCCCCGCCAACCAAGCCGCGCCCGCCACCAGCCGCCCCGGCGACCGAGCAACCCCGCCGCCCGCCAACCCGCCGACCGCCACCGACCAGCCCCGGCGACCAAGCAACCCCGCCACCAGCCGACCCCGCCCACCAAGCAACCCCCGCCCCGGCCGAGTCGGCGACCAGCCACTCCCTTCCGAGCAGGTCGAGCAGGTCGGGCACCTCTCGGCGGCCCGCTGAGCCTCCGGCGCCGCCGTCGGGCATCCTGAGTCCCGCTGTGTCCAGCGACGAGGGGACGAGGATGGGTGCTGCACCCGAGGTGACCGTGCCGGCGAGCGTCGAGAGCCCGGTGCCGCCGAAGCCGCCGGCCTCCGGGGTGGCCCGGTGGCTGCTGGAGCACCGGGTCGCCCCGGTCGGCCGGCAGGGCGGTGAGGACCACGGCACGCCGCAGGCGTGGTGGAAGGTCATGTGCCTGACCGGCGTCGACTACTTCTCCACCCTCTCCTACCTGCCCGGCATCGCCGCGCTCGCCGCCGGGGCGCTTTCGCCGCTGGCCACGTTGCTGATCGTCGCGCTGACGTTGCTCGGCATGCTGCCGATGTACCGCCGCGTCGCGCGCGAAAGCCCGCACGGGCAGGGTTCGGTCGCGATGCTGGAGGACCTGCTGCCGTTCTGGCGCGGGAAGCTGTTCGTGCTGACGCTGCTCGGGTTCGTCGCGACGTCGTGGATCATCACGATCACCCTGTCCTCGGCGGACGCCACCGTGCACATGCTGGAAAACCCGTACCTGCCGGGCTTCCTGCACGGCCACGCCGTGCTCATCACCGTCGTGCTGCTGCTGATCCTCGGCGGGGTGTTCCTGCTGGGCTTCAGCGAGGCGGTCGGCGTCGCCATCCCGCTGGTCGCGGTCTTCCTGCTGCTCAACGCGATCGTCACGGTCGTCAGCGTCTTCCACCTCGACGCCGCGGACCTCTCCCGCTGGACCGACGCGCTGACCGCGGGCGGCGGCGGGTTCACCGGCGTGATCGGGCCCGCCGTGGTCGCGTTCCCGCTGCTGGTGCTGGGGCTGTCCGGGTTCGAAACCGGCGTCAGCATGATGCCGCTGGTCGCCGCCGAGGGGAAGACGCCCGAAGAGCGGCTGGAGTCGCGGATCCGCAACACGCGCAAGCTGCTGACGGCCGCCGCGCTGATCATGTCGGTGTTCCTGATCGCGACGAGCTTCATCACGACCGTGCTGATCCCGGCCGACGCGTTCAAGGACGGCGGCGAGGCCAACGGCCGCGCGATGGCCTACCTCGCCCACCACGAGCTGGGCGAGGTCTTCGGCACCGCCTACGACATCTCGAGCGTGCTGATCCTGTGGTTCGCGGGCGCGTCGGCGATGGCCGGGCTGATCAACATCGTCCCGCGGTACCTGCCCTCCTACGGCATGGCGCCGGAATGGGGCCGGGCGGTGCGGCCGGTCGTGATCGTCTACACGGTGATCAGCATCCTCATCACGGTCGCGTTCGGCGCCGACGTCAACGCGCAGGCCGGGGCGTACGCGACCGGCATCCTCGCGATGATGGTCTCGGGCGCGGTCGCGGTGAGCATCTCGGCGCTCCGGCGGCGGCAGCGCGGCGCGGCGATCGGGTTCGTCGTCCTGACGCTCGTGCTGCTGTACGCGCTGGTCGAGAACGTCATCGAAAAGCCGGACGGCATCGCGATTTCGGCGCTGTTCATCCTCGGGATCATCGTCGTCTCGCTGGTTTCGCGCGTGTCGCGGACGACGGAGCTGCGGGCCGAGCGCATCGAATTCGACGACGAGGCGCGCCGGTTCATCACCGAATCCCTGGCCCACGACGGCACCTTGCACATCATCGCCAACAAGCGCCAGGGCGGCGACGAAGCCGAGTACTCGGCCAAGGAAGCCGAACAGCGCTCGATGAACCCCGTCCCCGGCGCCGCCGACGTCCTGTTCCTCGAGATCGACGTGGTGGACCCGTCGGAGTTCGCCAATGTGCTCGAGGTGCGCGGCGTGGAGATCGACGGCTACCGGATCCTCCGCGCGGACAGCCCGGCGGCGCCGAACGCGATCGCGGCGATCCTGCTGGCCCTGCGCGACGTCACCGGCGTCCGGCCGCAGTGCCACTTCGAATGGGCCGAGGGCAATCCGCTCGGGCACCTGTTCCGCTACCTGATCCTGGGCCGCGGCGACACGGCGCCGGTGGTCAGGGAGATCATCCGCAGCAGCGAACCGGACCCCGGCCGGCGGCCGGGGATCCACGTCGGCGGCTGACCGCGGAGTTCACCCGGAACCCACTCGCGGTCCACCCCGGCCGGGTAGCTTGCCCCGCGTGAAGACTCCGCTCGCCCTGACCCTGTCCGCCGCGCTCACCCTGGCGCTGGGCACTCCAGCCTCGGCCGCGGGTGACGTGCTCGCGCCGGGGCTGACCGTCTCGACCACGGTCACCGGCGAAGGCACCGGCCACAACGCCTGGACCGTCACGGTGCAGGTGCCCGGCGGGTCGAGCCCCGACCCGGACGCGCCGCCGGCCGCGCTCGGCACCCGCGAGCACGCCGACGCGCTGGTGACCGCCTTGCGCGGCAAGGGTTTCGCGGCCCGCGCCGAACGGGTCGACTGGCCCGCGTTCGCCGACACCCCGCGCGGTGCCCTCGGCTGGCGGGTGCGCGTCGGCTCCTTCTCCGACCGCGCGCAGGCCGCCGCCACCGCGAGCGCCATGACGGCCGGCGGCTTCACCGGCTCTCCCGAGTGGACGGGCCAGGACGGGCCCGAAGCGCAAGGGCCGCAGCGCGTCGGCGTCGCCGTCGTCGATCCGCGGCGGTTCGGCGGGAGCGTGGTCGCGTCGCACGGCGAGTCCGTGGCCGGGCGGCGGACGACGTCGGCGCTGTCGGCCGCGGCCGGGGCGCTGGTCGGGACCAACGGCGGCTTCTTCGTCATCGACCCGAAGGACGGCATCCCCGGCGAACCGGCCGGCGTCGGTGTCTACCAGGGCCTGCTGCAGAGCGAAGCCACCGCCGGCCGGCCCGCGCTGCTGCTCGGCGCGCACCCGTCGATCGGGGTGCCGCGGACCGCGCTCGCCGTCGGCGGCCACGAGGTCAACGGCGTCAACCGCAAGCCCGGCGTCGTCCGCAACTGCGGCGAGCCCGGCGACGTCCCCACCGACCGCCCGCTGCACGACACGACCTGCACGCACCCGGACGAGCTGGTGCTGTTCACCCCGCAGCTCGGCACGCCGACCCCGGCCGGCGACGGCGTCGAAGCCGTGCTGGACGCCCACGACGTCGTCACGGCCGTGCGGCCGGCCGGCGGCGAAGTGCCCGCGGGCGGCCACACCGTGCAGGGCATCGGCGCGGCGGCGACGTGGCTTCGCGACCGCGCCCGGCCGGGCGCGAAACTGCCGGTCTCGACGCGGATCTTCGAAGGTCCCCGGCCGGTCCACCCGGCGGGCGTGGTCAACGGCGGGCCGTGGCTGGTCCGCGACGGGCGGGTCGCGATCGACGCGGCCGCGGACGGCGTCGTGCACCCGGGCGACCCGTCGTTCGTGTACGGCTGGGGCGTCAAGCGCAACCCGCGCACGATGGTCGGCCTCGACCGGCAGGGCCGCCTTCTGATCGTCACCGCGGACGGCCGTCAGCCGGGCTTCGCCGAAGGACTGTCCTTGGTGGAGGGTGCGCGGCTCATGGCCCGGCTGGGCGCGGTGACCGCGATCAACCTCGACGGCGGCGGCTCGACCGCGATGGCGATCGACGGCAAGCTGGTGAGCTCCCCTTCGGACGCGACGGGCGAACGCCCGGTCGGCGACGCCCTGCTGGTGCTGCCCCGGCGCTGACCGCCTGATGGTTGGATGATCGCGTGGAGCAGAAGAAATCATCCGAACGGCTGGTGTTCTTCACCGACGCCGTCGTCGCGATCGCGCTGACGCTGCTGATCCTGCCGCTCGCGGACCTGGTCCCGGAGCTGGTGGCCGAGCACAAGCCGGCGATGGACGCCGTCACCGAGAACTGGTCGAAGATCTTCAGCTTCGTGTTGAGCTTCTTCGTGATCGGCCGGTTCTGGTCGGTCCACCACGGCATCTTCGAGCACGTGCGGTCGTACACCACCACGCTCGTGCGGGTCAACTTCGCCTGGCTGCTGACGATCGTGGTGCTGCCCTTCCCCAGCGAACTGATCGGCTCGTACCAGTCCGAGCGCTTCACCGTGGTGTTCTACCTGGCGACGTTGCTGGCCAGCAGCCTGTGCCACACGGCGATGGTGTTCCTCATCCGCCGGACCCCGGAGATCCGCGGGGACGCCGAGCCGGTGTCGGACGAGACGTGGTGGAACCACGTGCTGAGCGCGGTCGTGTTCGCGATCGCGGTCGTGGTGGCGCTGGTCAAGCCCAACCTCGGCTACTACGCGCTGCTGTTGCTGCTGTTCCCGGCGAGGATCGCCGTCTGGCTGCGGGGCCGCCGCGCCGCCGCGTAATTCGGTGGGCCGGGCGGCGCCGGGCCGCTATCGTGCCCCTGACCGTGACTCGACGCCGGGAGGTGAGCCCCATGAACGCTGTTTCGATGTGGGTGCTCCCCTCGTCGTCACGGTCGGGCGACTGACGTAGGGGTCGCCGGGAGCGCTTCGAGCACTCCCGAAAGGTACGAACCCATGGAAACTGTGCGATTCACGGCGGGCTCGCCCGCGGTGGAGATCACGCGCGTCGCCCCACGGCACTGGCACGCGCTGGACGACGACCGGGTGGCCGGGCGCGGCGAAGCCACCACGCGGCCCGACGGCCGGACGTTCCTCAGCATCGACGCCTGGCACCGCTCGGTCTTCGACCGGCTCGCCGACGCGATGCTGGCGGACCTGCCCGCACCCCTCCACACGGTCGTCGACGAGGCCGACCCCGACCTGATCGCGGGCTGGGAACGAGCCGGCTTCACGACCCGGCGGCGCGAGTGGGAGTACGTCGTCCCCACCGCCGGGCCGGGTCCGGTGCCGCCGCCGGGCGTCATGATCATGCCCGTTGGCGCGGCCGCCGAGGGCCCGCTGCGGGCACTCGACCGCGTGATCCGCGCCGAGGTGGAAGCCACGCTCGGCTGGCAGGAGATGCCAGCCGAGGTGCTGTCCCGGCCCCTCGACCCGGCGATGTACGCCGTGGCGGCCGAAGCCGGCGAGTACGTCGGCCTGGTCCGCGTGACCCAGGTGAAGCGGCTGCCGCGGATCGGGCTGATCGCCGTCCGCGCCGACCGCCGGCGCCGCGGCATCGCGAGGGCGTTGCTGGCCGAGGTCCTGGCTTCCTTGCACGCGGCGGGAATCCCGGCCGCGTCGGCCGAGGTGAACGAGGCCAACCCGGCGGCGACGGCGTTGTTCGAGAGCGCCGGCGCCCGGCGGGCGGGCAGCACCCTGGAGCTGGTACGCCGTGGCTGACAAGGGCATCGAAGTCGAGGGCACCGTGCTCGAGTGCCTGCGCAACGCCACGTTCAAGGTGGAGCTGCCGAACGGGCACCAGGTGCTCGCGCACATCAGCGGGAAGATCCGGAAGAACTACATCAAGATCCTCCCGTTCGACCGGGTGCTGGTGGAGCTGAGCCCGTACGACCTGAGCCGCGGCCGGATCCTGTTCCGCTACCGCACCTAGTCAGGTCTCCCGCAGGTCGTCGTGACTGGTCAGGGCGGTCCTGACCGCCCTGACCACTCACGACCGGTCAGCGCAGGCTGGTGGCTTCCCGCTCGACGGCCTCGCCCAGCTCCAGCAGGCCGAGCGTGCCGCTTTCCAGGCGCAGCAACGCGAACCGGCCGTGCGCCAAGGAGGGTTCGGGCGGGCGTTCCGACGCTGCACCCGCTTGCGGCCGGCCTAGCCGAGTTCGGCGAGCACCGCCCGGATCGCCGGGCTGGCGTCGGCGCTGCGGCGCCACGCCGCGTGCACCTCGCGCTTCGGCTGACGCCGCACCGGCCGGGCGACCAGGGCGTCGCCCAACGGCGGCCGGGCGAGGCGCGGGATCAGCGCGACGACGTCCCCGCCGGCGACCAGGGCGAGCTGCGTGGCGAAGTCGTCGACCAGGTGCCGGACGTCCGGCTCCGCCGGCGCGTCCGCGAAGAGCCGCCGGAACCATTGGTGGCACACGGTTCCCGGTGGGCTGGTCACCCACGCGTGGCCGAAGACCTCCGCGCCCAGCGGGGTGGTGGCCGACGCGAGCGGGTGCGTCCGGCTCATCACGACGTCGCCGACGTCAGTGTGCACGTGCTGCCGCGTCAGCGACGGCGGCAGTGGCGCGAGCAGGCCGTCGGCGTCGTGGACGAGGGCGAGGTCGGCCGTTCCGGCGTCGACGCTGCGCAGTGCTTCGTCGGGGTCCTGCTCGGTGACGTGCACGCGCAGGTCCGGGCACCGCGCCGCCAGCGCGGGCAGCAGCGGCGCGAGCAGGCCGCGGATGCCGGTCGAGAACGCCGCCACCCGGAGCGTGCCGCGCGGCGCACCGGCCGAGACGGACTGGGCCGCCTCGGCGCAGCGTTCCAGCGCCTGGAAGACCTCGGGTGCCGAGTCGGCGATGGCCTGCCCGGCCGGCGTCAGCACGACCCCGCGTCCCGCCGGCGCCAGCACCGGCACGCCGACCTGCCGTTCCAGGCGTTTGAGCTGCTGCGACACCGCGGACGCGGTGAACCCCAGCTCGTCGGCCGCGCGCGCCAGCGTCCCGAGCGCCGCCACCGACCGCAACGCGCGCAGGGCGCCGACCTCGATCATGAAGCCAGGCTACGCAGTACTGGCAAAAAAGCATCGCTGGACCGCACCAGTTGTGCCGGGCACAGTTCGGGTCATGACCGAATTCGGCGCCAACCTCGTCGCGATGGTGACCCCGATGGAGCCCGGCGGGGCGATCAGTGCCCGCGGCGTCGCCGGCCTCGTCGACCACCTGCTGGCCACCGGGTGCGACGGCCTCGTCGTCGGCGGGACGACCGGCGAGTCCCCCACCCTGACCGAACCGGAGTCCGCTGAGCTCGTCCGGGACGTGGCGGCTCGCGTTTCCGGTCGTGCCCGCGTGATCGCCG
Organism: Amycolatopsis sp. NPDC004378; assembly: GCF_053602455.1. NCBI lineage: Bacteria > Bacillati > Actinomycetota > Actinomycetes > Pseudonocardiales > Pseudonocardiaceae > Amycolatopsis > Amycolatopsis sp. NPDC004378. Next base: position 189,242 of record NZ_JBSGDR010000018.1, on the reverse strand, counting down.
GCGTCGGCACGTACGACACGGCCGCGAGCGTCCGCCGGGCGCGCGCGGCGGAAGCGGCCGGCGCGGACGCGCTGCTGGTCGTCTGCCCCTACTACTCCCGGCCGACGCAGGCGGGCGTCATCGCCCACTGCGTCGCGGTGGCCGACGCGACCGACCTGCCGGTGATGCTCTACGACGTCCCGGCGCGGGCCGGTGTCGCGCTGGAAGCGCCGACGTTGATCGAGCTGGCCGGTCATCCCCGGATCCGCGCGGTGAAGGACGCCAAGGGCGACCTGTTCGAGGCGATGACGGTCATGGCGAGCACGTCCCTGGCGTACTACTGCGGCATCGACGAGCTGAACCTGCCGTACCTGGCGTGCGGCGCGGCGGGCGTGGTGAGTGTCGTGGCCAACGTGGCGCCCGACCGCACCGCGGACCTCATCACCGCCGTCCGCCGCGGCGACCTGGAGTCGGCGCGCACGCTCAACGACGCGCTGCTCCCGCTGGTGGAGACGGTCATGCGAGCGGGCCCCGGGACGACGGCGGCCAAGGCGGCCCTGGCCGAGCTGGGCGTCATCCCGCACGCGTCCGTGCGGCTCCCGCTGGTCGAGGCAGCAGGTTCACCGGCACACGCGCTGGCGACCGCGTCGTGAACTCGACACCCCAACCACTAAAGCTTGCCCGATTTCGGGCAAGAATTTGAAGTTCGCCGCACGGCCAGGGCATGATGGCCGGCGTGGCAGACACCGACATCGTCGAGCGCGTGGCCGCGTCCACCGGGCTGCCGCCGGGGGTCGCCGCCCGGGTCGTCGACGATGTCCTCGCCTACTACCGGACGTCCGCCGAGGCCTACGTCCGCCGCCGGCACGCCGAACTGCAGGCCGAGGGCCGGAAGAACCCCGAAATCTTCCCGTTGGTCGCCGCGGAGCTCCGGGGGCGGCTGGTGGCCGCGCCCGACCTGTCCGAGCGCCAGCTGCGGCGCATCGTCTACGGCTGAAAGAAGGCTCGCCATGTGCGGGATCGTCGGCTACATCGGCGGCCAGAACGCCGCCCCCATCCTCCTGGAGGGCCTGACCCGGCTCGAGTACCGCGGTTACGACTCCGCGGGCATCGCCGTGCTCGGCGCGAAGGGCGGCGCCCAGGTCCACCGCGTCGTGGGCCGGGTCCGCAACCTCACCGCGGCCCTGCCCAAGCGCCTGAGCGGCAAGGTCGGCATCGGTCACACTCGCTGGGCCACGCACGGGCCCGCGTCGGAGGACAACGCCCACCCGCACACCTCCGAGGACGGCCGCATCTGCGTCGTCCACAACGGCATCATCGACAACGCCGACGCGCTGCGCGCCCAGCTCGCCGACGCCGGTGTCGCGCTCACCTCCGAGACCGACACCGAGGTCCTCGCGCACCTGATCGCCCGCTCCGGCGCCGAAACCCTCGAAGACGCCGTCGTCGAAGCGGTTTCGCGGATCACCGGCACGTACGCGATCGCCGTCACCGACAGCGCGCACCCGGACCGGCTGGTGATCGCGCGCAACGGCTCGCCGCTGATCATCGGCGTCGGCGAGCGCGAGATGTTCGTCGCCAGCGACCTCGCCGCGCTCGTCCGGCACACCTCGCAGGTCGCGCACCTCGACGACGGCGAGTTCGCGACGGTCTTCGCCACCGGCTACCGCACCTTCACCGTCGACGAGAGCGACACCACCAAGCCCGCCACCGAGATCGACATCGCGGCCGAAGACCTCGACCTCGGCGGCTTCCCGCACTACATGGCCAAGGAGATCCAGGAGCAGCCCGAGTCCGTCGAGCGGATGATCCGCGGCCGGCTCGACGACCGCTTCGGCGTCGCCCGCCTCGACGGGCTCAACCTGACGCCGCGGGAACTGCGCGGGTTCAGCCGCGTGAAGATCCTCGGTTGCGGCTCGGCGTACTACGTCGGCCAGATCGGCGCGACGATGATCGAGGAGCTGGCCCGGATCCCGGCGGACGCCGAAGCCGCGTCCGAGTTCCGCTACCGCAACCCGATCATCGAGGCGGACACGCTCTACATCGCGGTCAGCCAGTCGGGCGAGACGATCGACACCGCGTTCGCCGTCGAGGAGATCAAGCGCAAGGGCGGCCGGGTCGCGGGCCTGGTCAACGTCGTCGGCTCGACGATCGCCCGCGCCTGCGACGGCGGCGTCTACCTGCACGCCGGCCCGGAGATCGCGGTCGCCTCGACCAAGGCGCTGACGAACATGGCCGTCGGGTTCGCGATGATCGCGCTGGCGCTGGGCCGGGTCCGCGATCTGTCCAATGCGGACGGTCAGCGGATCATCGACGCGATCCGCGCGCTGCCCGGCCAGATCAAGTCCGTTCTGGACGACGAGCCGTCGATCGCCGAGCACGCGAAGGCCGCGGCTGCCGCGAAAAGCCTGTTCTTCATCGGCCGCGTCCGCGGGTTCCCGGTGGCGCGGGAGGGTGCGCAGAAGTTCAAGGAGATCTCCTACCGCCACGCCGAGGCGTACCAGACGTCCGAGCTCAAGCACGGCCCGCTCGCGCTGATCGACGAAACGCTCCCGACGGTCGCCGTCGTGCCCGCCGACGAGCTGGCCGACCGCAACCTGGCCGCGGTGCAGCAGATCCGCGCCCGCGGCGGCGCGGTCCTGGCGGTGACGCACGAGGACGTCGACTTCGGCGAGCTGGACGTCCCGCGGATCGTGGTGCCGCGGACCGAGCCGGAGCTCGACCCGATCCTGCTGACCATCCCGCTGCAGCTGCTCGCCTACCACGCGGCGCTGACGCTGGGCTACGACATCGACAAGCCGCGCAACCTGGCGAAGTCCGTCACGGTGGAGTGAGGTCCAGCCACATCCGCAGCTGCCGGACGCGACCTGACTGCCGGGCCCGGGCCGGTTGGCATCTGGCGGGGCGCCGGCCGTCGCCGCCGGCGATTTACGCGGGTCTGCCGGGGCTGGTCGTGACCTACTCGCGCTCGATCTTGCGGAGGCCGGCCGACGGCGTCCACCACTCCACCACCAGCAGCGTCGCCGCCGGGTTGAGGTGCGTGTGGACCACTTCGGCGATGTCCACGCGGAAGCCGTCGCCGGTGTCGACCGCCCGGCCGGCGATCTTCGCTTCCCCCGGCCACTCCGCTTCGGCGCCCTCGACCGGGTCGACCGTCGCGCTGTGCACCGCCAGCCGCGGGTCGCGCTTCAGGTCGGCGCCCTTGCGCGCGTCCGGCATCGAGCCGAACGTGAGCTCGCCGTCCTTGAAAACCAGTTCGATGCCCGAGATCCGGGGCGAGCCGTCGGCCCGGAGGGTCGCCATCGTCTTGTGCCGATGCGCGTCGAACAGCTCCCGCACGCGCTGAGCGAATCCGGGTTCCGCCGCTTCGACCTCACGCCACGCCGTCATACCGTCATGATGGCAGCCATCTCGCGTGCACACCCGGAGGTTTGCGGAACACCAGCCCGTTCGGCGCGGACGGCTCCGCGAGCGTGATCCCCGGCAGCCGGTCGAGCACGGTCTCCACGGCGATCCGCGTCTCCAGCCGGGCCAGGTCGGCACCCAGGCAGAAGTGCGGGCCGTGCGCGAAGGCCAGCTGTTTGCGCAGGCCGGGACGGCTCGGGTCGAACACGTCCGGGTCCGGGAACACCGCGGGATCGCGGTTGGCGGCCGTGAGCGACACCGTCACGAGGTCGCCCCGGGTGATCGACGCCCCGCCGAGCGGGACGTCGCGGGTCGCGTACCGGTCGACCACCGCCGCCGCGGGTTCCAGCCGCAGCGACTCCTCGATGGCGTCCGGGAGGTGCACGCCGGGCTTCGGGTCGCGCAGGAGGTGCAGCAGGAGGTTGGCGATCATGCCTTCCGTGGTCTCGATGCCGCCGAACATCAGCACCGCCGCGTTCGAGACCACCTCCGGCAAGGCCAACGCCGAGGCCGCGTCCGTCAGCACCGAGCGGCGCCCGACCGAGCCCTCGAGGTGCGCACGCAGCTCGCCGAACGCTTCCACGCCGCGGGAGTCCGCCGGACGTCCGGCCGAGATGTCGTCCACTGTGGACACAATCGCGTCGTACCACGCCAGCACCCGGGACGAGTCGGTGTCGTCCAGGCCGAGCGCGAAAGCCACCACGGCGACCGAAAGCGGCCCGGCCAGCGAACGCCGCAGCTCAGCTCGCCCATCGGCGGCGAACCCGTCGACCAGCCGGGCGCATTCGGCGCGGACGAACCCTTCGAACCGCTCGGAGATCTCCCGCGGCCGGAAGTGCCGCGAAAACGGCGCCCGGTGCCGCGTGTGCTCGGCCGCGTCCCGCGACAGCATCGACGGGCCGACGACCTGGGCCGTCGAAAAGCGCGGGTCGTCGACGGTGAAGGTCGCCGCGTCGCGCATCACCTGCAGCGCCAGGTCGTGCCGCGTCACCAGCCAGCCGTTCAACGCCGGCAGCCAGGCCACCGGCTCGGTCGCCCGCAGGCGCGCCAGCAGCGGGTACGGGTCGGTCGTGAGCTGCTCGATCACGCCCGCAGCCCCGCGATCAGCAGCCCGACCAGCCGCCGCGCGTCGTAGTCCGGGTTGTCCTCCGCGCCGATGCACAGGTTGCCGACCCCGCGCATCAGCTCGAGCGGACGCACCCGCGCGGTCAGCTCGGCCGCTTCGAGCAGCTCGGCGCACACCGGGACCAGCCGGTCGAGGAAGTACGCGTGCAGCGTGTCGAAGCCGTCGCCCTGCAGGACCCCGGCCAGGCCGTGCTTGGTGACCAGGAAGTCGACGAACAGGTCGATCCACTGCGCCAGCGCCTCGTGCGGCGAACCGGCCGAGGCCAGCAGCGACGGACCCGCGGCTGCGCACGCCTCCACCTGGTGCCGGTAGACGGCGATGATCAGGTCCGCCCGCGTCGGGAAGTGGCGGTAGATCGTGCCCATCCCGACCCCGGCCTTCGCGGCGATGTCGCGGACCGGCGCGTCGACCCCGGACGCGACGAAGACCGCGGCCGCCGCGTCGAGCAGCGTCTTCTCGTTGCGCTGCGCGTCGGCGCGTTTGGGTCTGCCCACGTGTCCTCCCGGGTTGCTAAACGGAACACTGCTCCGTATTGTTAGCGGAGCAACGTTCCGTTTCACCATGATGTCACGGAGGACCCTCCCATGCAGTACCGCACCCTGGGCCGCACCGGCGTCCAGGTCAGCACCCTCGCGCTCGGTGCGATGAACTTCGGCGCGATCGGCCGCACCACCCAGGACGAGGCCACCGCCCTCGTCGACGCCGCCCTCGAAGGCGGCATCAACCTGATCGACACGGCCGACATGTACGGCCAGGGCGAGTCGGAGGTGATGGTCGGCCGGGCGATCAAGGGCCGTCGCGACGGCCTGGTCCTCGCCACCAAGGCCGCCATGCCGATGGGCGACGAGCGCAACCACCAGGGCAGCTCCCGCCGCTGGCTCAGCAAAGCCCTCGACGACAGCCTGCGCCGCCTCGACGTCGACCACGTCGACCTCTACCAGGTCCATCGCTGGGACCCGCGCACCAGCGACGAGGAAACGCTTTCCGCCCTGACGGACCTGCAGCGCGCGGGCAAGATCCGCGCCTTCGGCTCGTCGACGTTCCCGGCGTACCGGATCGTCCAGGCCCAGTGGGCCGCGCGCGAGCACCACCTGACCCGGTACACCACCGAGCAGCCCAGCTACTCGATCCTGCAGCGCGGCATCGAGTCGCACGTCCTCCCGGTGACCCAGGAGTACGGCCTCGGCGTGCTGGCCTGGAGCCCGCTGGCGTCCGGCTGGCTGTCGGGCGCGGTCCGCGCCGGCCAGGAGATCGGCACCAACCGGTCGCGGGTCCTGCCGCAGCGCTTCGACCTCGCCGACCCGGCCAACCAGGCCCGGCTCGACGCCGTCGAAAAGCTCGCCAAGCTGGCCGGCCAAGCGGCGCTTTCGCTGATTCAGCTCGCGCTCGGGTTCGTGACCGCGCACCCCGGTGTGACCAGCGCGTTGCTCGGGCCGCGCACGCTCGATCACCTGAAGTCCCAGCTCGAGGCGGCCGACACGGTGCTGCCCGCCGACGTGCTCGACGAGATCGACACCATCGTCGCGCCCGGCGTCGACCTGGCCGCCCACGAGAAGTTCGACACCCCGCCCGCCCTGCTCGACCCGTCCCTCCGGAGGCGTTGATGACCAGCTTCGGCATCATGACCGCGCCCATGAACGTGGGCTACGCCGAAATCCAGCGCGTCTGGCGCGAAGCCGACGCGATCCCCGAGATCGAGCACGCCTGGCTGTTCGACCACCTCATGCCGATCGGCGGCGACCCCGACGGCCCGATCTTCGAAGGCTGGACGCTGCTCTCGGCGCTGGCCGCGCAGACCGAGCGGATCCGGCTCGGCCTGATGGTGACCAGCAATCGCTTCCGCCCGCCCGCCGTGCTGGCGAAGATCGCGACCACGGTGGACATCGTGTCCGGCGGCCGCCTCGACTTCGGCATCGGCGCCGGCTCCCGCCCGAGCCATCCCCTGGCCCGCCGCGAATACGACGGCCACGGCCTGCCCTACCACACCCAGGACGACGCCGTCGCCGCGCTCGCCGAGGCCTGCACGGTCATCCGTCGCTTGTGGACGGAGGAGGTACCGTTCGACTTCGACGGCGAGTACGTCAAGCTCAAGGGCGCCTTCGGGAACCCGAAGCCGGTGCAGCGGCCGCACCCGCCGATCATGATCGGCGGCCGGGCGAGCGCGACGCTGCGCGTGGTCGCCGAACACGCGGACCAGTGGAACATCCCGGGCGGCGGCGACATCGAGGACCTGGCGGGGCGCAGCAGGCTGCTCGACCGCTACTGCGACGAGATCGGCCGCGACCCGGCGTCGGTCACCCGCTCGATCTTCCTGCCCGTCGACTACGACAAGCCCGCTGCCACCAGGGAAAAGATCGAAGAGGCGGTCGGCGCCGGGTTCGGCCACGTCGTGCTCGGCCTGGCGAACCCGTACCCGGACGGCGTCGTGCGGTGGGTCGCCGACGAGCTGATCCGCTGACCTACTTGTCGGCGCCTTCGTAGCTGCCCTGGGTGAACCGGCGCGAGAAGACGAAGTAGACGATCGCGACCGGCAACGTCATCAGCAGCGCCGCGGCGAGCTTCAGCGGGAACTGGTTGCCCTGGCCCAGTTCGCCGGACACCAGGCTCGCCACACCGCTGGTCAACGTGTTCAGCGCCGGGTCCTGCCGCGACACGATGTAGTGCGGCAGCTCGTTCCAGGAACCCTGGAACGACAGGATGGTCACGGTGATCAACGCCGGTTTCGACATCGGCAGCACCACCGACCAGAACGTGCGGAAGGGGCCCGCGCCGTCGATCCGCGCGGCCTCCTCCACGCTCACCGGCACGGTGTCGAAGAACTGCTTCATGATGAACACGCCGGCGCCGTCGACGAGCAGCGGGATGATCATGCCCGCGTAGCTGTCGTACATCCCGAACTGGTTGAGCACCAGGAACTTCGGGATCAGCAGCACCACGCTCGGGACCGCGATGACCGCCAGGACGGCCCCGAAGACCGCGTTCCGGCCGCGGAAGCGCAGCCGGGACAGGGCATAGCCGGCCAGGGAGTCGAAGACGACCCGGCCGACGGTGATCGCCACCGAAACGAACACCGAGTTCGCTGCCCACCGCGGGAAGTCCTGCTCGGCGAGCGTCCGGAAGACGCTGGCGGACCACTCCCGCGGCCAGGGCAGGAGCGGGTGGGCGGTCGCGTCGGCGTCGGTCTTGAAGGCCGTCGCGAGCTGGATGAGGAAGGGGTAGACGTACAGCGCCGCGACCAGGACGAGGACCGCGTACCCGAGCCAGCGTTTCTTCATCGGCGCTCCCGCAGGGCCCAGCGCTGCACCAGCGTGAAGGCCACGATCACGACGAACAGGAGGAACGCGATCGCCGCGCCCTGGCCCCACTGGTGGCCGATGAACGACGACGAGTAAGACAGGTAGGCCGGGGTCAGCGTGGTGTTGGCCGGGTTGCCGCGGCTGAGCACGTAGACCTGGTCGAAGACCTGCCAGGTCCCGATCAGGCCGAGCGTCAGCACCAGGAACAGCGTCGGCCGCAGCTGCGGCAGGGTGACGCGCCAGAAGCGCTGCCACGTCGTCGCGCCGTCGATCAGCGCGGCCTCGTCGACCGACGGCGGCAGGTTCTGCAGCGCCGCGTAGAACATCAGCATGAACCCGCCGGTGGAGGTCCAGACGACGAGCACGATGATCGAGCACATCGCCACGCTCGGGCCGGCCAGCCAGTCCCACCAGGACAGTCCGAGGAACCCGTGGCCCGTCAGCGCGGACGGCGGGTTCGCCGGGTCGCCGACGGCGAGGTGGAAGATCCCACGCGGGTCGGCGAACCAGCTCGGACCGTCCACTCCGAACAGTTTCAGCGCGGCGTTCACCGTTCCGGTGCTGGAGAACAGGAACAGGAACACCACGGAGATGGCGACCGAGCTGGTGACGGTCGGGAAGTAGAAGGCGGTCCGGAAGAACTGCCGCCCCTTCAGCTTCTTCTGGTGCAGCACCAGCGCGAGGAACAACGCCAGCGCCGTCTGCAGCGGTACGACGAACAGCACGAAGTAGCCGTTGTTGCGGACGCTGGTGGCGAAGTTCTGGCGCGTCAGCCCGGGTTCGGTGAGCAGCGCGGCGTAGTTGTCCGTGCCGACGAAGTTCACCCGGGAGGAGAACGGGCTGCCGTTGCCGGTCCAGTCGCTGACGCTCACCCAGAGCGCCATCAGGATCGGCAGCACCATGAACAGGCCGAGCACGACCAGCGTCGGGGTGAGGAAGAGCCAGCCGGCCCGGCCGTCGCGCCGGAGGGGGCGGCGGCCCCGGGTGCCGCGCGGGGGTGCGGCACCCGGGGTCACCGGCGTGGCGAGCAGCGTGCCCACGGCGTCACTGCCCGAGCGCGGCGGCGGTGTTCTGCTGCAGCTGCTGCAGGATCCGCTTCGGGTCGGCGCCCGGCAGCTGCTGCAGCTGGGCGTCGAAGTCGGTCAGCACGGGGTCCATCTTGGCGAGCGTGACGGGCCCGTGCGCGTACTCGGCACCGGCGACGAACGCCGACTGCGCGGGAAACTTCTGCTCGTACTGCGCGCGCACGGACTGCCGCGACGGGATCACGCCGAACGCCTCGGCGAACGCGAGCTGCTGCTGCGGCTGCATGAACGAGTCGACGAGCTGCTTGGCCTGCTCCTGGAACTTGCTCTTGGCGGCGATGCCCCAGCACTGCGTGAACGACAGCGTGCCAGGCCCGGCCGGGCCGGCGGGCAGCGCGACGACGCGGTACTTGACGTTCGGGTAGTCCTTCTTCATGCCGCCGGCCAGCCAGTTGCCGTCGATGCTCATCGACGCCTTGTGCTGGCCGAACGCCTCGCCGGAGTCCCCGGCGCCGATCTGCTTCGGGTACTTCGCGACGCCGGAAGAGAGCAGGTCGCGGACGTAGGTGAGGGCCTGGAGGTTCTGCGGGGTGTCCGCGGTGGCCTTCTTCTGGTCGGCGTCGAGCGACCAGCCGCCGGCCTGGACCAGGAACGCGCCGATCCGGTCGCGGGTGTCGTTGAAGACCAGCCCGGTGCGGCCGCCGGTGGTCAGCTTCCGCGCGACGGTCTTGAGCTGGTCCCACGTCTTGGGGACGTCGTCGCCGGTCAGCCCGGCCGCGGCCCAGTCGTCGGTGTTGATCGCCAGGCCCAGGGTCGAGAAGTCCTTGGGAGCGCAATAAAGCTTGCCGTCCTTGGTGAACGTCGTGCGCAGCGTCGGGTAGAGGTCGTCCTTGTAGGACAGTCCGTCGCCGTAGGGCAGCATTTCGTCGGCGTAGCCCTGGAACTTGGTGGCGTCGACGGCGAAGACGTCCGGCGGGCTGCCCGCCGCGAAGCCCTGGCTCAGCTGCTGCGCGAGGTCGTTGGCGCTGATCACCTCGGCCTTGTTGCCGTCCTTGCCCCAGGCCGCGGCGGCGTCCTGCATCGCCTTGGTTTCGGCGCTGCCGCTGGCGGCGATCATCACCTTCAGCGTGGCGGGCCCGGCCTGCTGGGTGGCGGGCTTCGACGAGTCGTCGAAACCACTGCCGCAAGCGGAAAGCGGGAGCAGCAGGCCGGCCGCCGCGAAGGCGGCCACAGTTCGGCGGGGAAGCATCGATCCTCCTTGATCGTGCGGGGACTCAGGTCGTGCGCAGGACGAGGTGCGGGGTGAACAGGGTGGTCGCGGGCTCGGTCTGCCCGCGCAGGATGGTCCGCAGCTGCCGCACGCACTCGGCGGCGACGTCGGAGATGGGCTGCGCGACGCTGCTCAGGCCCAGCACCGCGGCGGTCGGGGTGTCGTCGAAGCCGATGACGGAAGCGTCGGCGCCGGGGCGGATGCCGCGGTCGCGCAGTTCGGCCGTCACGCCGAGGGCGAGGGAGTCGCTGGCGCAGACGAAGGCAGTCGGGTGGTGCGCGTCGAGCAGGCGGGCGGCGGCCGAGCGGCCACCCTCGACGCCGTCGTACACCGCGACCTGCGGGCCTTCGCCCACCGCGGCCGCGGCCAGGCCGGCGGCCCAGCCCGCGCGGCGGTCGTCACCACTGCCCGAGCCCTCCGGCCAGCCGACGAAGGCGATCTTCCGGTGGCCCTGGCGCACCAGGTGGTCGGTGGCCAGGCGGGTGCCGGCGGCGCCGTCGACGTCGACCCAGGGGTGGGTGTCCTCGGCACCCCACGGGCGGCCGAAGGACACGAACGGCAGCTCGCGCTCGAGCAGCCAGCGGGTGCGCAGGTCGTCGTGGTGGGTGTTGGTCAGCACGAAGCCGTCGATGCCGACCGACGCGATCAGGTCGGCGTAGGCGCGGGTCTCGGCTTCGTCGTCGGCCGCGGTGAACAGCATGATCCGGTGGTCGAAGCGTTCGGCGGTCGCCGTGAGCGAGTGCAGGAACTGGTCGAGGACGACGCCGCTGACGCCGTTGCCCGACGGCGGGATGCAGAGCCCGATGATCTGCGAACGCGTCGTGCGCATCTGCCGCGCGGCGGTGTTCGGGCGGTAGCCCAGCTTCTCGATGGCGGCCTGGACGCGTTCGCGCGTCTCCGGGCTGACGACCTCGGGCGAGTTGATCACGTTCGAGACGGTCTGGCGCGACACAGCGGCCTCCTGGGCCACCGAGTTCAGCGTGGGCCGTCCCATGTGTTCGCCTCCGGTTTGAACGTTCAACTGGCGGCAACTTTGACCCCTGCGGCGTTGAGCTGTCAAGACCTCGGATCCAGTTGACATTCTTTCGTTTGATCGATCCAATCGTAGGCATGGCCGACCTTCAGCCCCTGCTCCACGACCTCGCGATCGCCCTGCACGCGCCGACCGTCGTCCTGTCCGGCCGGGACGGGCAGATCCGCGCCGGCGGAACCCAAGGGCTCCTGCACGGTGACCTGCGGCTGCTCAGCGAAGCCGTCGTGACGGTCGACGGGGACGAACCGGAGGCCATCGGCGGCGACGAACCCGGCGCCGGCCACGCCCGGTTCACCGGGCTGCTGCGCCGGCTCGGCCGGCCGGGGCCCGACCCGACCGTGTGGCTGCGGCGCGACCGGCGCGTCACGGCGGACGGGATGACCGAGGAGCTCTCGCTCGTCTCGACCGGCGGGGTGAGCCGCCGCCACGTCGTGGAAGTGGTGCTGGCGGCCGACTTCGCACCGATCGACGAGATCAAGTCGGGGGGCCGTCGCGCGCCCGTCGTCCCGGACGGCATGCGGTGGACCACGGACTCGGCGGTCTCCGAGGTGACGGCCGAGGGCGCCGAAGCCGTCGCCGACGGCCCCCGCGTCCGGCTGCGGTGGACCGTCGAGGGCCCGGCCACCCTGCGCTGGTCAGTGCGGGTGTCCGACGAGCGGGCGCTGTTCGTCCCGGGCGGCACGCGACTGCCGCGTCCTTCGGTGCACGCCGACGACCGCCGCCTCACGGCGTTGCTCGACCGGGCGCTCGACGACCTCGACGGCCTCCTGCTCGCCGAGCGCGAGCACCCCGCCGACGCGTTCGCCGGCGCGGGCGCGCCGTGGTTCCTGACGTTGTTCGGCCGCGACAGCCTCTGGGCGGCGCGGCTCGCGTTGCCGCTCTCGGTGGACCTCGCGGGCGGCACGCTCCGGACGCTCGCCCGGGCGCAGGGCACGCGGCACGACCCGGCGACCGGCGAAGCGCCGGGCAAGATCCTGCACGAGCGGCGCCGGGATCCGATCGAGCTGCACGACGCGTCGCTGCCCGCCGAGTACTACGGGACGGTCGACGCGACGGCGTTGTGGGTGTGCCTGCTGCACGACGCGTGGCGCTGGGGCCTGCCCGAGGACGAGGTCCGCGACCTGCTGCCGACGCTGCGGTTCGCGCTGTCCTGGATCACGGGCGCCGCCGACTCGGACGGCGACGGGTTCGCCGAATACCGCGACGAGAGCGGCCGCGGCCTGGCCAACCAGGGCTGGAAGGACTCGGGCGACGCGGTCCGCTTCTTCGACGGCGAGCAGGCGAAGCCGCCGATCGCCCTGGCGGAAGTCCAGGCGTACCAACACGAAGCCGTCGAGCGCTCGGTCACGTTGCTGACTGCCCTCGGCGAACCATGCGACGGCCTCGCCGAGTGGGCGTCGGCGCTGCGGACCCGCTTCCGCGACCGGTTCTGGGTGTCCACTTCGGACGGCCACTACCCCGCTTTGGCCCTGGACGGCGACAAGCGCCCGGTCGACGCGCTGACGAGCAACATCGGCCACCTGCTCGGCACCGGCCTGGTCTCCGCCGCGGAAAGCACGTCGATCGGGGCCCTGCTGCTGGACTCCTCACTGGCGTCGGGATTCGGCCTGCGCACGATGAGCGCGTCGGCCGGGGGCTATTCGCCGCTGAGCTACCACTGCGGCTCGATCTGGCCCCACGACACGGCGGTCGTCGTCCGGGGTCTGCAGCGCTCCGGCCAAGGTCCGCTGGCCGCTTCGCTGGCCGCGCAACTGCTCACGGCCGCCCCGGCGTTCGGCTACCGGCTGCCGGAGCTGTTCTCCGGGCACGGTCCCGACGAGACGTCGGCGCCGCTCCCCTACCCGGCGTCCTGCCGCCCGCAGGCCTGGTCGGCGGCGGCCGCGGTGACGCTGCTGATGGCGTTCCTCGGCTTGGACGCCGACGTCCCGGCCGGGACGGTGACGCTGTCCCCGCCACGGCCGAGCCCGGTGGGTGCGGTGCGAGTCCAGGGCCTGCCACTGGCGGGCGGCACCCTGGACGTCGCGATCAACGCGGCCGGCGAAGTCACCGAACTGCGGCTGCCACCGGGCTTTTCACTCCTTCCGGAACAGGGCGGCGAGTAGGAACGGGACGCCGAAGAGGCCGCCCTTTTCGGCCATCGGGCGGAGTTCGACCTCGGTGTAGCCGGCGAAGAGGCGGCGCAGTTCCGCCGGGGTGTAGGCGAGGCCGCCGTGGAGGCTGCCGTCGCGGTAGAGCTGCGCGTCCGGGAGTTCGGTGCCGGAGTTCGCGTCACCGGTGCCCGCGGCGAAGCACACCAGGCCGAAGTGACCGCCGGGTTTCAGGTACCGGTCGAGCAGCGCCAGGTAGCTGATCCGCCGGTGCGGGGCGAGGTGGTGCAAGCAGCCCGAGTCGCAGACCAGGTCGTACGCCTCGTGCGGCAGGTCCATGGCGAAGATGTCGGTTTGGTGGAACCGAAGGCCGGGTGCGCGTTCCCGCGCCCACGCGATGGCGGACGCCGAGCCGTCGACCGCGTCGACTTCGTAGCCCGCCTCGGCGAGCCGCCGCGCGTTGCGTCCTGGGCCGCACCCCAGTTCCAGCGCGCGGCCGCCGTCGAGCGGGCCTTCGCGGAGCCAGGCGTCGAGGTTCTCGTCGGGCCGGTCGGCGAAGAACGGGATCGGGCGGTCGCGGTCTTCGTAGAAGCCGTCCCAGGAAATGGGGGTGCCGACCAGGTCGTCGAGCATGCGCAGCAGGTCGTCGAGGGTTCGGATTTCGCGGTTCACCGTTCGACGCGCTCGCGGACCGCGCGCAGCTCCTGGTCGACCACCGCCATCTGCGCGTCGACCGCCGCGGGGTCGGTGTCCGCGGGGAAGAACAGGCTGAAGATCAGCTCGGCGCCCGTCAGGTTGGGCACCACGCGCGTGAACAGGCCCAGGTTCGGCGCGTCCGCGCTGACGACGTCGACCACGCCGTGCGCCTTGGCCGCCTTCACAACGACCTGCCGCGGGCCGGCTTCGGTGTGGACGCGCCAGATTTCGTCGTGGTCGTGCTCGATGGCGGACGCGAAGCCCGGCGCCCACTCCGGCACGTGGCGGGGGTCGGCGAGGTAGTCGAAGACCTGCTCGGGCGAGGTGGCGACGGAGATCGAGCGTGTCTCGGCGCGCCCTGGCGCGAATGATGTCATGACCCAAACGATACGCATCTGCTTATCATCTGTCCACGCGTAAGATTTCGCCGGTGAACGAGGACGACGATCTCGGGGCCCTCTGCGCCGGCGCGGGCCGGGTGCTGGCCGAGGCCGAGCGGCCCGTGCTCGAGGAGCACGGGCTTTCGATGTGGCAGTACGTGGTGCTGTCCGCCCTCTCCTCCGGGGCGGCGGCGAGCCAGCTGGCCCTGGCCCAGCAGATCCACTACGACAAGACCCGCTTGATCGCCCTGCTGGACGGCCTGGAGGCGGCCGGGCTGGTCGTCCGCGAGCCGGACCCGGCGGACCGCCGCGCCCGCATCGTCCGGCTGACCCCGTCCGGCGCGCGAAGGCACGCTTCGGTGCGCGCCGGAATCAGGGTGGTCGAAGACCGGCGGCTGGCGGGCCTGGACGCCGACGCGCAGCGCGTGCTGCGGTCGGCGCTGGCCCACCTGGCCAATTCGGGCTGACCGCTCAGCCGAGGGCGCACACCTCGCCGTTCAGCCGGAATGCCGTCGGCAGGATGTTCGGGCCGCTGTAGTCCGCTACGAACCCGATGTCCGCGGCCAGGGCAGCCGATGACGTCACCTTCACCGCCGACCCCTCCTGGGTCCACGTTCCGTTCCACCCGCTCGTGATCCGCTGGCGCGCCGTCGGCCAGGTGAACGTCAACGTCCAATCACCCACCGGGGCCGCCGAAGCCACGTGGATCCCGCCGACGAAACCGCTCGCCCAGTCGTTGACGTCGGTCAGCCGGACCGTGCAGCCGCTCGCCGACGGCGCGCCGGTCGTCAGCGTCAGCGGGGGTGACGCCCACGAGACGTTGCCCGCGCCGTCCCGGGCCAGGACGTTCACCGTGTACCGGCTGCCCGGGACCAGGTTGCCGACGGTGAGCGACGTGCCCGTCGTCTCGCCCCACTGCTCGCTGACCACGCCCACCTGGCGGTACACCTCGTACTTCACGCCCGGCGCCGACGCGGGCCAGCTGATCGTCGCCGTGCGGTCGGTCGTCGTCGCCGCCGGGCGGCCCGGTGCGCTCAGCGCCGGGGCCGCGGAGTGCAGCACCACCGTCGTCAGCGAGTACGGCGGCAGCGTCCGGTCCCACGAAGACGCGCGGGTGATCGACGTCGCGCCGTTCGTGAAAGTGGAGACCTCGGCGACGGACGAAGAGCCGAGGTTCACCACGCGCGCCGCGGACGGATCCTCGTTCACCAGCAACACCGCCAGGTCCCCGTTCGGCCGGCGCACCGCGTGCGCGTCGACCAGCGGGTCGTCCGAGCCCGCCCGGACGAACTGGTCGCCGGGACGCGCGAACGTGCTCAGCATCTTCACGGCGTAGTAGGGCGCGAACGGTGTGTTGAGCGCGGGTTCGCAGCCGCCCGCCAGGCAGGTCGCGCTCGACAGCAGGCCGAAGTCGGCGTAGTCGGGGTAACCGGCCACAGTGGACAGTGCGGTCGCGCCGTTGTGCGTGTCCCACCAGTCGACCGTGAAGACGCCGTTTTCCAGCATGGCCGTGTACGCCTCGGCCGCGAACAGCGCGCCGGGCTGGGTGTTCATGCCCACCGGCGTGTTCGTCTCGGTCAGGGCGATGCCCAGCGGCTTGCCCGCGTAGCGCGTGATCTGCTCGCGCACCAGGTAGAGCATGTCTTCCACCTGCTCGGTCTTCGTGAGCGCCTCCGCGGCCGTCGCCCCGCCCGGGTACCAGTGCAGCACGGCGAAGTCGACGTGCGGCCCCGCGATCGAGAGCACCGTCTGGTTCCACGCCGCGGTGTCGCCGGGGCCGACGATGCCGTCGGGCCAGTTCGCCGGGGTCGTGAGCACCACGCCGATCCGCACCGACGGGTCGACGGCCTTCATCGCGTCGGCGTAGGCCACGACGCCGGCGGCGTACCCGGCCGGGCTCTTGTCCTCGTGGTCGTCGGCCTCCCAGTTCGCGCCGTAGTGGCCGTTGCCGTAGAGCTCGTTCCCGATTTCCCAGTAGCGGACGCCGTAGCCCTTGGTGACGTTGGCGTAGCGCACCCAGTCGGCGGCCTCCTGCGGCGTCCCGGTGCCGTAGTTGGCGATGACGATCGGCTGCGCGCCGGCCCGCCGGACGCCGCCCATGAACGTGTCGAAGTCCGTGCCGGGCGCGACGTAGCCGCCGGGCGCGGTGTTGTCCTTCCAGTGGTAGATGTCGCCGTAGGAGCCGCCGGGGTAGCGCATCGTGCGGACCCCGGCGCCGCCGAGGAGGTCGGCCACGGCATCGGTGCCGAGCTGGCTGTCCCACACCGCGTGGTTGACGCCGAGCGCGGTGTCCGGCACGGTGGCCAGCCCCGCTTTGACGTTGACTGTGACGGTCGTTTCGGGCGGCGCCGCCGCGGCCGCCGGTACGGCCGCCACGAGCACCGCGGCCACCGGCCACGCCGCCCAGCGCAGACGTCGAGCTGTCATCGAAGGTCCATCCTCTCGTGGGCACGAACGGATGGCTGGGAGCGCTCTCAGAGCAGAGAACCAGGACCGGGCCCGGAAGTCAACGGAAGTCCCGGGACGGGCCCGCCGCCATCCGGAGGTCGAGGCGCTCGAGCCGGTCCGCGACGAGCGTGACGACTCCCTCGGCCGCCTGGACCCGGCCGCGGACCAGCAGCGCCGCGCTCGTGCGGGCGACCAGCCGCTGCCGGGCCCACAACCCCGGCGAGACCAGGACGTTCGCCATGCCCGTCTCGTCCTCGACGTTGAGGAACGTGATCCCGCCGGCGGTCGCGGGCCGCTGCCGGTGCGTGACCGCGCCGCCGACCCACACCCGCGTCCCGTCCGGCACCCGCGTCAGCTCGGCCGTCGTGATCGCGCCGCGCGCGGCCAGGAACTCGCGCAGGTACTCCACCGGGTGGCTGTCCGGCGAGACGCTCGTGGCCCACAGGTCCGCGGCCGTGACCTCGAGGCGCGTCATGCCCGGCAACGCGGGCGCGTCGAGGCCCGGGGCCAGGCCGGGGAGGTGCCCGGGCCGGGTGGCCGCCGCGGCGCCGGCCGCCCAGAGGTCCTGCCGCCGGTCGCCGCCGAACGCGCCGGCCGTCGCCAGCGCTTCGACGGCGTTCTTCTTCAGCTGGACGCGGCGGGTGAGGTCGCCGACGCCGGCGTACGGGCCGTTCGCGGCGCGTTCGGCGACGATCTCGTCCGCGACGGCGTCCCCGAGGTGCCGGACGCCGGCGAGGCCCAGCCGGAGCGCGACGCCGCCGGTGCTCCCGGCGTCGGGTTCGAGCGTCGCGTGCGCGAGGCTGGCGTTGATGTCCGGCTCCCGGACGCGGACGCCGTGGCGGCGCGCGTCGGCGACCAGCGACTGCGGGCTGTAGAAGCCCATCGGCTGCGCGCGCAGCAACCCGGCGCAGAACGCGGCCGGGTAGTAGCGCTTGAACCACGCGCTCGCGTACACCAGCAACGCGAACGACATCGAGTGCGCCTCGGGGAAGCCGTAGCCGGAAAAGGCGTGGATCTGCTCGAAGATCCGCGTCGCCAGCTCGCGGTCGAGGCCGTTGCGCGCGCAGCCGTCGAAGAACCGCGCCATCAGCGCCCGCATCTTCGCGCTCGACCGCTTGGCACCCATCGCCCGGCGCAGCCGGTCGGCCTCGGCCGGGGTGAACGACGCGACGTCGACGGCCATCTGCATCACCTGCTCCTGGAACAGCGGCACCCCGAGCGTCCGGTCCAAACTGGACGCCAGCAGCGGGTGGGCGTGTTCCCACTGCTCGTCGCCGCGGCGGCGCCGGATGTACGGGTGCACCGAGCCGCCCTGGATCGGGCCGGGCCGGATCAGCGCGACCTCCACGACGAGGTCGTAGAACTTCCGCGGCCGCAGCCGCGGCAACGTCGCCAGCTGGGCGCGGGACTCCACCTGGAACACCCCGACCGCGTCCGCCTCGCAGAGCATGTCGTAGACCGCCGGATCGGCGAGGTCGAGCTGCCCGATGTCCACAGTGGACCCGTGGTGGGCGGCGACCAGGTCGATCGTGTAGTGCAGGGCGGACAGCATGCCGAGGCCGAGCAGGTCGAACTTGACCAGCCCGACGGTCGCGCAGTCGTCCTTGTCCCACTGCAGCACGCTGCGGTCGGCCATGGTGGCCCATTCGACCGGGACCACTTCGGACACCGGCTGCTTCGAGATGACCATGCCGCCGGAGTGGATGCCGAGGTGGCGCGGGAAGTCCTCGATCCGGGCGGCCAGCTCGAGGACGTCGGCGGGGATCTCACCGGCCGCCTGCTGTTTCGTCGCCGCGACGCCGCCCCAGCGGTCGACGAGCTTGCCGAAGGCGTCCTGCCGGCCGGGGCTGTGCCCGAGCGCCTTCGCGGCGTCGCGGATCGCGGACGGCGCCCGGTAGGTGATGACGTTCGCGACCTGCGCGGCGTGGAAGCGGCCGTGCTTCTCGTAGACGTACTGGATCGCTTCCTCGCGCCGGTCGGACTCGATGTCGATGTCGATGTCCGGCGGGCCGTCGCGCTCGGGGGCCAGGAACCGCTCGAACAGCAGGTTCCACTTCACCGGGTCGGCGTGGCAGATCTCCAGCGCGTAGCAGACCGCCGAGTTCGCGGCCGAACCCCGGCCCTGGCAGAGGATCTTCGCCTCCTTGCAGAACCGGACGATGTCCCACACCACCAGGAAGTAGCCGGGGAAGCCGAGGGCCTCGATGATGGCGAGCTCGTGGTCGAGCTGGGCGTAGGCCTTCGGGTTCTCCTCACGCGGCCCGTACCGCTTCGCCGCGCCCGCCCGGGTCAGCTCGCGCAGGAACGACATCTCGTCGTGCCCGGGCGGGACCGGGAACGGCGGCAGGTCCGGCGCGACCAGGGTCAGGTCGAACGCGACCTCGACGCCCAGCACGGCGGCGCGCCCGACCGCGCCCGGGTAGCGGCGCTCGAACCGCCGCCGCTGCTCCATCCCGGAGCGCAGGAACGCCTGGCCCGACGGCGGCCGCCAGCCCTCGAGGTCTTCGGCCGAGCGCCGGGCGCGGACGGCGGCGACCATCTCGGCCACGACGGCGTCGTCCGGGCGGGCGTAGTGCGCGTTGTTCGAGACGACGGTCGGCAGCCGCAGCTCGCGGGCCAGCTCGTCGAGCTGGTCGTTGACCGCGTCGTCGAGGGGCAGCCGGTGGTCGATCAGCTCCACGGCGACGTGCGAGCGCCCGAACCAGCCGACGAGCCGCGCCAGCTCGGCCCGCGCGGCGGCGGGCCCGTGCTCGGCGAGCGCGCGGCGGACCGGCCCCTTGCGGCACCCGGTCAGCACGACGACGTGCCCGGCCAGCTCGCCGACCAGCTCCTCGAGGTCGTAGACCGGACGGCCCTTCTCCCCGCCGGCGATCTGGGCGCGGGAGATGACGCGGCACAGCCGGTGGTAGCCCTCCTGCCGCCGGGCGATCACCAGCAGGTGCGAGCCCTTCGGGTCCGGTTCGCCGGTCTGCGGCGCGGGCAGGTCGAGCGACAGCTCGGCCCCGAAGCCGACCCGGACGCCGAGCTCGCGGGCGGCGTCGTTGAACCGGACGGCGCCGTACATGCCGTCGTGGTCGGTCAGCACCAGCGCGTCGAGCTCGAGCCGCGCGGCCTCCTCGACGAGCGTCTCGGGGTGCGAGGCCCCGTCGAGGAAGCTGAAGTTGGAGTGGACGTGCAGTTCGGCGTAGGGCGCCCGGATCCGGTCACCGCCGTCGTCCAGGCTCCGGCGGTCCCGCAGGTCGCCGGGCGCACCGGCGTACCCTTCGCGTTTGCGCGACCACGCGGGCGAGTCGGAGCCGTCGCCGGGCAGCGGCGCGCGCCCGGAGGCGACCCGCTCCACCTCCGACCACGGCACGCTCGGATTGTTGAACGCCAAAACCAGCTCCCCACAACGAAAACCCGCCAGGGGGAAGCCGGCGACTACGGTTCGAACACACGGACGACTGCGGTAGGTCGATCCTGTGCCGGGGAGCCCGCGGTGTCAACTGTGGACGAAGCGGAGTCGGCACCGTCACACGTCAGGGGCGCCGCGGGCCCGGGTCTTGGACGAAGGTCAGTCGAGGCAGAACTCGTTGCCCTCGATGTCCTGCATCACGATGCAGGACTCGTTGTACTCGTCGGCGAGCAGCACGTCCACGCGGCGCGCGCCGAGCGCGGTCAGGCGGTCACACTCGGCCTGGAGGGCGGCGAGGCGCTCGTCACCGACGAGCCCGGTGCCGACCCGCACGTCGAGGTGCACCCGGTTCTTGACGACCTTGCCTTCGGGGACGCGCTGGAAGTACAGCCGCGGCCCGACGCCCTCGGGATCGCCGCAGACGAACCCCGCGCCCTGGCGTTCCGGCGGCAGCGAGGCGCTGAACTCCGCCCAGCTCCCGAACCCCGCCGGCGGTGGCGGGACGACGTACCCCAGCACCTCGCACCAGAACCGGGCGACGCGCTCGGGTTCCGCGCAGTCGAACGTGACCTGTACCTGCCTGACTGTCCCCATGCGTCCACCCTAGTGCTCGGCGGCCGGTCAGTCGTACACGCCCTCGACCGTCCACTGTGGATCCGGCCCGGCGGTGACCCGGAGCAGCAGCGCGAGGTCGTCGCGCTCGCCTTCCAGCACGACCTGCACGCGGGCGGCCGGGGGCTCGCCCCGCGCGGGCAGCGGCGGGTGGACCACCCACGGCCCGGCCGAGCCGAGCACCCGGCGCACCGGGCCGCCGTCGACCGCGACCGTCGCCGGCGGGTAGCTCAGCTCGCCGCGAGGCGTGCAGCGGACGGGGTCGCCGACGGCGTCGAGCACCGCCGCCGCGGGTGGCCGGGGCGGCACGCGGGCCGGCGACGGCGGAGGCAGCCGTCCCGGCCAGGGCCGGTCCTCGACCGCGGACCGCCGCGGCTCGCCCCACGGGACCAGCCGGACGCGCTCGGCCGGCCCGCGGCCGCCGTCCAGCAGCGGCGTCACGACGGCGTCCGGGCCCAGCAGGCCCTGGATGCGCACCAGGGCGCGGGCCGCGCGCTCGGCGGCGTCGGCGTCGCGGCCCATCGAGCCGAGCTGCAGCTGCAGCGCCTGCCCGCCGACGACTTCTTCGGGGTCGAGCCGCAGCCGGACGATCCCGGCGGTGGGCCGGTCGCGCTCGGTGAGCCAGCCTTCGCACTGCCAGCGGACGCGGTCGGCGGTCGAGCGGGCGGTGAGGGGCTCGGCGCAGCGCCAGACGCGCACGCGTTCTTCGCCGGCTTCGGTGACGGCGACGATGGCCAGGCGGGTGCAGGCGAGCCCGTGGCCGGCGAGACCGGCGAAGAAGCGTTCGCCGAGGGTCTTCGCGACGAAGGCGGCTTCGTCGACCCTCCTCAGCGGGTCGTCGAACTCCTCGGTGACGGCCAGGTCCGGCGGCAGGGCGCGGCGCAGGGGCGGCCGCTCGGAGAGGCCGCGGGCGAGCCGGTGGGCGAGGACGGCGTCCCGGGGGAAGCGGCCGGCGACGTCGCGTTCGGCGAGGGCGGCGAACGCGCCGAGGGTGCGCAGGCCGAGCCGCTGCAGGAGCCCGACGAGCTCACCGCGGTCGTCGCCCGGCTGGTCCAGTTCGGCGATCGAGAGCGGCGCGAGGAAGGCGTTCGTGCCGCCGGGCGGAACGAGGGCGGAGCGCCGCGCGGCGAGGGTCGCGGCGAACAGGCCGTCGGCGATCCCGACCTGGCATTCGACGCCGGCCCGCGCCGAGACCTCGTTGATGAGCAACTCGGCGAGGGCCTCTTCGCCGCCGAAGTACCCGGCGGCCCCGGCGACGGGCACGGCGACGATCCCGGGCCGCACGACCTCGACCCCGACGGCCTGGCCTTCGACGGCGGCGGCGACGGGTTCGAAGAGCCGGGCGTCGCGATCGGGATCGTGCTGGTGCACCACGAGATCCGGACACCGCGACTGCGCGTCCCGCCGCCGCATGCCGCGTTTGACACCGTCGCGGCGCGCGGCGGCGGAGCAGGCAACGACCCGGCTGGCGGAGAAGACCGCGGCGGGAGCGAGGGGCGGCGTGCCGACGGCGGCTCCCGCGGCGACGACCGGCCAGTCCGGGCACCACAGCACCAGCAGCCGTGGTGAACCGCTCATCCCGCGAGTTCGGGCGGTGCGGTCACGGGCAGTTCGCTTGCGGCGCCACCACGATCGAACGCCGAAACCACGACCACCCCGGCCCGCCGCTCATCGCACGACCCCGGCCGAACGCCGCACCACAGGCGAACTCCACGACCGCGGCGGGCACCAGACCCCTCATCGCCCGCCCTCCGAAGCGCTCGGCCGAAGCACCGCAGACGAACCCCACGACCGCGGCGAGCACCAGACTCCTCATCGCCCGCCGCCCGGCCGAAGCGCCGCAGGCACCAAGCCACTCACCGCACGATCCCGCGGCGCGCGGCCGGGTGTGAACCCGCGCCACGCGGCCAATCGCTTCGGCCGCAGCGAAAACCGGCTCACCCGGCCACCTCGACGAGCCGGCGCTCCGACGACCCGCTCGTCAGCTCGCCACCCGGCCCGGGCAGTTGCAACCGGACCGACAGCGGCCGGGCCGCCGAACCGCGGCCACGGCTCGTCGCCACCACGTCACGGGCCCGCAAGTGCCCGTAGCCGTCCGCGGTGAGGCCGTGCCAGCGGCGGCCGGAGACCCGCAGTTCCACGTCCGCTCCCGGCCACGGCCCCAGCGTCAGCAGCACCGCGCCGCGGTTGCGGACGCGGGCCGCCAGCCGCCGCGCGAGTGCGGGCTGCACGCTCACCGGGCCCAGCACCACCAGGTCGAACCCGTCCACCAGCGCCGACAGCACGGCCGTCAGCTCCGCGCCCGGGTGGGGCACCAGCGCGATCCGGTCCAGGTCGACGCCCAGCTCCGCCGCCGCGGCCAGGCCCAGCTCCGGGAGGGCCGTCACCGCCGCCCACGAGCCGTCGCGGGTTGCCGCCGCCACCAGCGCCAGGACCAGCGAGGTCGCGCCGGCCACCGCCACCGTCGTGCCGCGGCGCAGGCCGCCGCCGGGCAGGAGGCCGGCCAGGGGTGGCAGCACCGTCAGCACGTCTTGGTCCCGGCTCAGCTGTCCCGCGGTGCGGACACCCGGGATCGCCGCGAGCCCGGCCGGCGCCTCCGACGCGTCCGCCACCACCGCTCACCTCCAGCACCACGTACTCGCACCGGGCGAACCCAGGAGAAAGTCATCGAACACTTGTTCGCATAGTGCGAGACGGGAGGGCCCGCTGTCAAGCCGGGGGTCACCCCGCCGGGGCAGGCCCGTTTCCGGCACACTTGAAGGATGACCCGCACGAACCCGGGCATTGACGCCGCGAGTGTCGACTCGCTGACCGACGCCGTCCTCACCGCGTCCCGGCTGCTGGTGGCGGTGTCCGTCCGGTCGATCGCCGCGGCCGAGGGCAGCCTGACCCTGCCGCAGTTCCGGCTCCTCGTCGTGCTCCACACGCGCGGGCCGCTCAAGCACGCCACGCTCGCCGACTACCTCGGCGTCACGCCGTCGACGGCCAGCCGGATGGTCGACAGGCTGGTCGGCGGCGGGCTCGTCGACCGCCAGCACAGCCCCGTTTCCCGCCGCGAGATCGTGCTGGAGATCACCCGGGAGGGGGCCCGGATCGTCCGGCAGGTGACGACCCGGCGGCGCAAGGAGATCGCCAAGATCGTCGCGAAGATGCCGGAGGACAGCCGGCAAGGACTCGTCGACGCGCTCACCGCGTTCGCCGAAGCAGGCGGGGAACCACCCGCCGACGCGGCCCCCGAAGCCATCTGGGGCTGAACTTCAGACCACCCGGCTCACGATCCACGCGTGCGCGCCGACCTGCCGCACGCGGGTGAACCCGGACTCCTCGAACAGCTCGACGGTGGCGCTGAACAGGAACCGGCCCGCCGCCTCGCGGCCGGCCGTCACCTCCGAGATCGCCTCGACGAGCCCGCCGCCCGCCGCCGCGATCTGCGCCACCGCTCCCGCCAGCGCCGCGCGAGCGACGCCCGAACGCCGGTGCTTGCGGTCGACGAAGAAGCACGTGATCCGCCAGTCCGGCCGCGGGGGCGCGTCCTTCTCGTACTCGCGCCGGTGCTTGATGCGGGGCAGCTCGTCCGGGCCGCCGTACTGGCACCACCCCTGCGCGACGCCGTCTTCGTCGAGCACGAGGGCGGCGTGCGCGCCGCCGGTGCGGACGCGTTCTTCCTTCAGCGCCCGGCGCACCGGCCCGCGCCGGGTGCCTTCCGGGTGGAAGCCCAGGCACCAGCAGCCGCCGAAGACGCCGTTGTTGCGCTCGACGAGCTCCGCGAACACGTCCCACGTCGAGGCGTCCAGCGGCCGGGTGCGGTAGGGCACGGCCGGATCCTACCGCGAACCCGGCGCGGTTCGGCCCAACCGTTCGTCACTACAAGTGTTGCTGACTGCGACAAGAAGAACTCCCCGCCCCCTTCAAGGTATAGCGCACCCCCGGGCTTGCGGCAAGGCCGGGGTGGTCCCCCACAATGGCCGGCCTAAGGCCACCACCAGGGAAAACGGGGGAAGTACATGCGGGTGTTGTTGACGAGCTGGGGATCGCGCGGGGATGTCGAACCGCTCGTGGGGCTCGCGGTCGCGGTGCGGGAGCTCGGCGGGGAGGCGCTGGTGTGCGTGCCTCCCGACGACGACTTCGTGACGCTGCTGGCGCGGGCCGGGGTGACGCACGTGCCGCTGGGCCCGACGGTCCGCTCGGTCGTCGCCGGGCCGAAGCCGCCGGGCGCGGCCGAGGCGTTCAAGCTCGCGCCGGCGCTGGTCGCCGCGCGGTTCGAGACGCTGATGGCGGCGGCCGAGGGGTGTGACGCACTGCTGGCGACCGGGCTGATGCCGGCGGGCGCGCCGGACGTCGCCGAGAAGCTGGGCCTGCCCTACGTGCTGGGGTGCTTCCACCTGCTCGGGCTGCCGTCGCGGCACTTCCCGCCGGGGCGGCGGCCGGGCACGCCGTCCTCGCCGGACGCCGACAACCGGACGCTGTGGAAGCAGGACGCCGAGCGGGTGAACGACCTGTACGGCCCGGCGGTCGACGAGCACCGGGCGGCGATCGGCCTGCCGCCGCTGGACAACGTCCGCGACTACGTCTTCACGGACCGGCCGTGGCTGGCGGCGGACCCGCTGCTGTGCCCGTCGGAAGGCATGACGGACCTCGACGTGCTGCAGACCGGCGCGTGGATCCTGCCCGACGACCGGCTGCTGCCGGACGACCTGAAGGCGTTCCTCGACGCGGGCGAGCCGCCGGTCTACGTCGGTTTCGGCAGCATGGCCGCGTATGCGCCGGAGGGCATCGCGCGGGTGGCGATCGAGGCGGTCCGCGCGCAGGGCCGCCGGATCGTGCTCGCCCGCGGCTGGGCCGGGCTGGCCGCGATCGACGACGCCGACGACTGCTTCGTCGTCGGCGAGGTCAACCAGCAGGCGCTGTTCGGCCGGGTGGCCGCGGTCGTGCACCACGGCGGCGCGGGCACGACCACGACGGCGTCCCGCTCCGGCTCGCCCCAGGTGGTCGTCCCGCGGATCGCGGACCAGCCGCTGTGGGCGGCGCGGGTCGCCGAACTCGGCATCGGCGCGGCACACCTGGACCCGACGCCGACGTTCGACTCGCTGTCCGCCGCGCTCACCACGGCGTTGGCCCCTGAAACAGCCAAACGAGCGAAGGCCGTCGCCCGGGAAATCCGTTCCGACGGCGCGATGGTGGCGGCGAAACACCTCGCCGAGCTGACCGGGTGAGCACCGGGGGCGGCACTTTCCCGGGAAAGTGCCGC
>NZ_JBSGDR010000018.1:0-163234 GCF_053602455.1 Amycolatopsis sp. NPDC004378 | reverse complement strand
CGGGGGGCCCCCAAACCGCCCCCCGGGCTGCCGGGGCCCCCCGGGGGGGCGCCCCCCCCCCGCCACCCCCCCGCCCCCGGCTTCACGCGAACGGGCTCGCGTCGATCGCGCAGGTCTTGCCGGCGGCCGGGAACGTCCCCGAGATCAGGTAGTCCCGCTTGACCTGCTCGGTGCACGTGCTCGGCACGTACATCGACGAGTGTCCGTAGCCTTCGGTCACGAACACGCGCGCCCGCGCCAGTTCCGCGGCGCCGTCGCGGGCGCCGGGCAGCGGCGTCGACGGGTCGTAGCGGTTGTTCAGCACCAGGATCTCCGCCGACGTCGGGCGGTTCCACGGGCCGGTGTAGCGGTCGGTGTCCTTGGCCTGCCAGAATGCGCAGCTCATCATGTCCAGCACCGCGATCCGGCCGAAGTACGGCACGCGCCGGTCTTCCGACTCGGCGTAGCGGCTGTAGATGGCCGGGTCGGCCGGGACATCGCTGTCACTGCACTGGATCGCGTTGAACGCCTCGGTGCGGTTCGAGGTGTACGGCTCGCCCGCCTTGGACGCCGCCGCGGTGCGGGGCGCGTCGTACAGGCGCTGCAGCAGCGACGCGATGTCCGGCCAGCCGCGCGAGTCGGACAGGTCGCCCGCCGCGTTGATGATGCCCGAGTACGTCCAGGTCTCGCCGTCGACGGTGATCGGCGCCTGCTTGGCGCGGGCGGTGATCGCGGCCCACTTCGCCTTCGGGTCGCCGGAGGAGAAGGCGCACTTCGGGCCGGCTTCCGCGCACAGGCGCAGGAACTGGCCGAACGTCTGCGAGATGCCGGTGGCGACGTCCTGGCGGGTGTCGAGCGGGACGGTCTTGCCGGTGCCGTCGTGGCCGGTGGCGTTGCCGGCGAAGTCCATGGTGCCGTCGAAGACCATCGCGCGGATGCGGTCCGGGAACAGGTTGGCGTAGGTCGCGCCGAGCTGTGTCCCGTAGGAAATGCCGTGGTAGGTCAGCTTCGCGTCACCGACCGCGCGGCGCAGGAGTTCGAGGTCCCGCGCGGTGTCGGCCGTCGAGACGTGCTCGAGGATCGGACCGGCCTCGGCCGAGCAGCGGTCGGCGAGCTCCTTCGACTTGGCGTAGAAAGCCGCGTTGCCGCTCGGGTCGCCGGGCATCTCCGGGAACGAGCCGAAGAACGACTCCTGCTCCGCGAGCGAGTCGAAGCACCGGACGGCGGTGCTGTTCCCGATCCCGCGCGGGTCCCACGAGACGACGTCGAACCGGGCGCGCAACTGGTCGGAGAACAGCCACGGCCACTTGCCGCGCTCACGCAGCCGCTGCAGGCCGGACGCGCCGGGCCCGCCGAAGTTGACGAACAGGGTGCCGATCCTGTGCGCGGGATCGGTGGCCGGCAGCTTGATGAGCGCGAGGGCGATCTTCGCGCCGGCGGGCCGGCCGTAGTCCAGCGGCACGGCCGCGGTGGCGCACCGGAAGCCGTCCTGGCAGTCGGACCAGCTCAGTTCGGGTGCCGGGACGCTGTCGGCCGAAGCCGACGCGACGGCCGGCCCGGCCACGACGGCCGTCGACGCCCCGAGTGCGACGACCAGCGCACGCACTCCCCCAGTAAGACGACGCACGAACAGTCCTTTCGACGAAGGAAAACGATCACCCCGGCAGACGCCGGACGGCCGCCGAGGTTCCACCGGCTGTTCGCGAACAGTCCCGGGACGGTTCCCACTGGCGCCCACTTGCGCCACTTAGCTATAGTACTAGGCAACTAGTTAAACGGAGTTGCCGATGATCGAGTTCACGCTCGACGCCCGGTCCGGGCTGTCGCCGTACCAGCAGCTGGTGCAGCAGGTGCGGCACACCCTCCGGCTGGGCCTGCTCGAAGTGGGAGACCAGCTCCCGAAGGTCAAGGACGTGGTCGCGGACCTCGCGATCAACCCGAACACCGTGCTGAAGGCCTATCGCGAGCTGGAGCACGACGGGCTCGTCTCGGCCCGCCCCGGCGTCGGCACGTTCGTGACCGCGACGCTCAACGGCGCGGCGTCGTTCGCCGTGCTCGGGCCGCTGCGCCAGGACCTGCACCGCTGGTTGGCGAAGGCCCGCAAGGCCGGTCTCGACGAGGAGAGCATCGAGGCCCTGCTGATGTCCACGTTTCGCGACGCCGCCAGAGAGGACATAGCGTGACCGTCCTGCGTGCCCGGGGACTGGGCAGGAAGTACCGGCGCAAGTGGGCGTTGACCGGCTGCACCCTGGAGATCGAAGCCGGCCACGTCACCGGGCTCGTCGGCCCCAACGGCGCCGGCAAGTCGACCCTGCTCGACATCGCCTCCGGCATGCTGGAGCCGACGACCGGCAGCATCGAGGTCTGCGGCGGGATTCCCGGCAGTGGCCCGGAGCAGCTCGCGAAGGTCGGGTACGTCGCGCAGAGCACGCCCGTCTACTCCGGACTGTCCATCGAGGAGCACTTGCGGCTCGGCGCACACCTCAACCCGCGCTGGGACAGCGCGCTCGCCGAGAAGCGGATCGAACGGCTCGGGCTCGACCCGAAGCAGCACGCCGGGAAGCTGTCCGGCGGGCAGCGCGCGCAGCTCGCGCTCACCCTCGGCATCGCCAAGCGGCCCGAGCTGCTGCTGCTCGACGAGCCGGTCGCCGCGCTGGACCCGTTGGCACGCCGGGAGTTCCTCCAGGACCTGATGGCGGCCGTCGCCGAGCACGGGCTGTCCGTCGTGATGTCGTCGCACCTGGTCAACGACCTCGAGCGCGTCTGCGACCACCTCGTCGTGCTGGTCGACTCGCAGGTCCGCGTGCTCGGCGACGTCGAAGACCTGCTCGCCACGCACCACCGGCTGACCGGCGCGCGCCGTGACCTCGACTCGCTGCCGGCGGACCAGCACGTCGTGTCGGCGAAGCACACCGACCGCCAGACCACCGTGTTCGTCCGCACCGAGGCGCCGATCCTCGACCCCGCCTGGACCGTCGGGCGGATCGGCCTGGAAGACCTGGTCCTCGAGTACATGAGCAACCCCGCCGCCCGTCCCGCCCTGGAGGTTCTGAGATGACCTGGCTCACCTGGCGCCAGTTCCGCATTCCCGCGTTGTCCGTGTTCGCGGCGCTGATCGTGATCGGCGTCGTCCTCGCGATCACCGGGCCGGAACTGGTCGGGCGCACCAGCTTCTCCGACCAGGACGTCCTCTTCAGCGGGACGATCCTGGTGCTGTACCTGCTGCCCGCGGTGATCGGCGTGTTCTGGGGCGTCCCGATGATCACCCGCGAGCTGGAGTCCGGCACGCACAGCCTCGTCTGGAACCAGACCGTCACGCGCAAGCGGTGGCTCACCACCAAGCTCGGGTTCGGCCTGCTCGTCGCGATGGTCGCGGGCGCGCTGCTGAGCATCGCGGTGTCGTGGTGGGCGAGCCCGATCGACGCGCTCGCGGCGCGGCAGACCGACCGCGGGATGCTCTCGCGCATCGCGCCGGTGGTGTTCGGTGCGCGCGGCATCGTCCCGATCGGCTACGCGGCCTTCGCGCTCGTCCTCGGCGTCGCGGTCGGGATGCTGCTGAAGCGGACGGTGGCCGCGATGGCCGTCACGCTCGTCGCGCTCGTCGCCGTGCTGCTCGTCGTGCCGAACTTCGTGCGGCCGTACCTGCTGCCGCCGCAGCGGCTGACGGTGGCGATCGGCGACAACATCACGAACATCACCGGCAACCCGTCCGGCGTGCAGGAGATCGGCGTGCGCACCCCGGCCGGCGCGTGGGTGCTGGCGAACGAAACCGTCGACCCCGCCGGGAACGTGGCCGACCCGCTGCCGGACTTCGTGCGGAACTGCGTGCCGCCGCCGGGCGGTCCCATGCCGGAGCGCGGCCCCGCCGAACGGTGCATCGCGCAGCTGAGCGCCCACGGCTACCAGCAGCGCCTGACCTACCAGCCCGGCTCGCGGTTCTGGCCGCTGCAGTCGCTCGAACTCGCGCTCTACCTCGCCATGACGGCCCTGCTCACCTGGTTCTGCTTCCGGCGCGTCCGCCACCTGTCCTGACCCGATTCCACTGGGGGAATCATGCGCACTCTCGCGGTAGCCACCGCCTTGCCCCTCACGCTGACCGCGTCGCCCGCTTCGGCGAGCACGACGCCATCCCTGCCCCGCCCGACCGGCCACGAGCCCGTCGGCGTCACCGCACTGTCCCTCAAGGACACTTCGCGGCCCGATCCCTGGGTGCCGACGGTGCCCTACCGGGAGCTGATGGTCTCCGTCTTCTGCCCGGCGACCTCGGCGCACGGGCCGGCCAAGCAGTACATGACCCCGCTCGACGACCAGCCCGGGTTCGGGGAGAAGCTCGCGCAGGTCCGCTCGAAGGACACGTCGTTCGTGCTCGACTCGCTGGAGCACAGCAGGTGGGGCACGCTGATCGACCCGCGGCGCATCGGCGTGACCGGGCACTCCGCGGGCGGCGCGATCACCACGCAGGCCATGCCGGCCGACCGCCGGATCCGCGCGAGCGCCGACATCGACGGCAGCATCCACGTCCCGCTCCCGGCGTCCGGGCCGGCGCGGCCGTTCCTGTTCCTGGGCAGCATGGCCAACTGCACGCCCGGGCAGCCCGGCCCTTACGGCGACTGGGAAACCGACTGGACGCACCTGACCGGGTGGAAGCGCCGGCTCATGGTTTCGGGCACGGTGCACAGCTCGTTCACCGACCTCGGCGTGCTCGTGGCTCAGCTGGGCGTCGACATCGGCGCCTACCGCGCGCTGGCCGTCACGCGGAACTACGTAGGCGCTTTCTTCGACCAGAACCTGCGCTGCCGCCCGCAACCGCTGCTCGCCGCACCCTCGCCCGCCTACCCGGAAGTGACGTTCATCTGATGACGACGTCGGCGCCCTCCCTGCCCGCGCCGACCGGGGACCACCCGGTGGGCAGCACGCCGGTGCACCTGAAGGACCCCTCGCGACCCGACCCGTGGGTGCCGTCGGTGCCCTGCCGCGAGCTGATGGTGTCGCTGTTCTACCCGGCGGAGTCTTCGCGCGGGCCGAAGACGCAGTACCTGACCGCGGCCGAATCGGCCGCGCTGCTGCAGGACAGCGGCCTGGACGTGGCGCCGGACCTGCTCACGCGGACGGTGACGAACTCCGTGGCCGGCGCGCGGCCGGCGGGGTCGCA
This sequence comes from Amycolatopsis sp. NPDC004378, assembly GCF_053602455.1. Taxonomy (NCBI): domain Bacteria; kingdom Bacillati; phylum Actinomycetota; class Actinomycetes; order Pseudonocardiales; family Pseudonocardiaceae; genus Amycolatopsis; species Amycolatopsis sp. NPDC004378. Next base: position 158,103 of record NZ_JBSGDR010000018.1, on the reverse strand, counting down.
CCTGCCGCTCGTGGTGCTGTCGCCCGGCTACACCAAGCCGCGCGCGACGCTCACCGCGCTGGCCGAGGACCTGGCGAGCCACGGGTACGCCGTCGCGGCCGTCGGGCACACCTACGAGAACGCCGGCCAGAGCTTCCCCGACGGGCGGTTCGCGGGGTGCGCGTCCCGCGAGGTGCCGCACGACCTGGCGTTCTGGCGGAAGCTGGAGCGGGGCCGGTCCGCCGACGTGTCGTTCGTGCTGGACGCGCTGACGCGGTCGCCGCTGGTCGACGCGTCGCGGATCGGCATGGCGGGGCATTCGGTCGGCGGCGCGAGCACACTGCCGAGCATGGTCGCCGACGCGCGGATCAAGGCCGGGACGGACATCGACGGCACGACCCACGTCGGCCTGACCCCGCCCGGGCTGGCGCGGCCGTTCATGTTCCTGGGCCACCAGCTCGCGGGCGCGCCGGACGAGTCGTGGGAACGGGACTGGGCACAACTGACGGGCTGGAAGCGCTGGGCCGAGGTGGCGGGCGCGCGGCACGCGTCGTTCACGGACGTGGGCCTGGCCGGCGACGAACTGGGCGTCGGCTTCGGCGCCACGACGTCCGCCGTGCGGACGCAGGAGATCACGCGGACGTACGTGACCGCGTTCTTCGACCGGCACCTGCGGGGCGAGCCACGGCCGGTGCTCGACGAGCCGGCGTACCCGGAAGTCTCGTTCCGCCCCTGAGCGTGGCGGAAGCGGCAGTGCTGGGGGTTGCCGCTTCCGCCCGCATGACCCCGCTCCGGCGTGGGTACCCGTCAAGCATGCTTCGGCCCAACCCGATGCAGTGGCTCGGTTACGTCTACGGCCGCCGGCTGCCGGACGCCTACCGGGAATGGGTGCTGCACGACGCGACCGCGAAGACGTGGGTGCTCCGGTTCGCCTTCCGGATCGTCGTGGAGGCTTTGCCGTGGCTGATCGCGGCGTTCGTGCTGGCGACGCTCTTCACGCCACTCCCGACGAGCGCGGTCATCGCGGCGCTGGTGCTGAGCCTCGGCCTCAGCCTGTTCTTCACGCTGACCAGCGCGGACGAGCTGGCCGAAGTCCGCCTGACCAAGCACGGCTTCCCCCGCGGCACGGGCAAGGAGATCCGCCGCCGCCGGACGGGCTCCGGTTCGTGGCCGTGAGCCCGCCGTCACGCTCGGGTTCCGGGCGCGGCAGCCGTCAGAGCTTGCCGCCCGCGACCGGGGGCATGTCCGGCGCGTCCTCGACGGCCGTGGCGGCCTCGCGGTACAGGTGGCTCTCGACCTCGAAGAGGTTGTCCGCGGCCCGCTCGACGACCGTCAGCAGGGTCGTCATCTGGGCGACCTCCTCCACCTGCTCGCGGAGGAACCAGGCCACGAACTGCTCGCCGAGGTAGTCCTCTTCGGCGCGCGCGGCCTTGGCCATCGCCTCGATGTCGGCCGTGACGGACCGCTCCTGCTCCAGGGCCAGCGCGATCGCTTCGTGCACGCTCGAGAAGTCGTTCCGGACGTCGCCGCTGCCCGGGATGGCCACCGGCTGGCTCCGGTCGAGCAGGTACCGGACCATCGCCAGCGCGTGGTTGCGCTCTTCGACCGACTGCCGGTAGAAGCGTTTCGCCAGCCTCGGCAGGTCGCGCGCGTCGAACCAGGCGGCGAGGGCGATGTACTGCTGCGCGGCGGTGAACTCGTGCCGGATCTGCGCCTGCAGGAGCTCGGCGAACTTCGAACGCTGGGTGTCGGCCATGCCCACAACCTACGACGTGGGCGGCCACGCGATCTACGATCGGCGCGTGACGAGTCCCCGAACGGCCCTGCCCGACCTGTCCGGCACGGTCGTCTGCGTCACCGGCGCCGCCGGCACGATCGGCCGCGGGATCGCGCTGCGGTTCGCCGAAGCGGGCAGCGCGGTCGCCGTCCACCACCGCCGCCCCGGCGCCGCCGACGACCTCGTCGCGGCGCTCGAAGCCACGGGCGGCCGGGCCCGCGCGTTCGCCGCCGAACTGACCGACGACACCGCCTGCCACGCGCTGCTGGCCGCCGTCGCGGACTGGGGCGGCCGGCTCGACGCGCTGGTCAACAACGCCGGCGCCCAGCCGGCCGAAGCCCTCGCGGACCTGCCCGTCGACCGCTGGCGGGCGATGCTGGACGCCACGCTGACCAGCGCGTTCTCCTGCACCCAGGCGGCGGCCGGGCTGATGGGCGACGGCGGCAGCGTCACGCACATCGCGTCGATCGAGGCCCGGCACCCCGCGCCCGGGCACGCGCACTACAGCGCGGCCAAGGCGGCGCTGGTGATGCACGCGCGGGGCGCCGCGCAGGAGTACGGGCCGCGCGGCATCCGCGTGAACACCGTGTCGCCCGGGCTGATCGAGCGTCCCGGCATCGCCGGCCAGTGGCCCGAGGGCGTCGAACGCTGGCAGCGCGCGGCCCCGCTGCGCCGGCTGGGGACGCCCGCCGACGTCGGCAACGCGTGCGTGTTCCTGGCCTCGCCGCTGGCTTCCTGGGTCACCGGGCACGACCTGGTGGTCGACGGCGGAGTCACGGCACGCCCGACCTGGTGACGGACGCGGCGTGCGCCGCGGGGCATCACACGTGCGCCGCAGGGCATCAGCCGTGACGGGCGGGGCATCACGTCGATGCCCGCTCCATCACGCGTGATGCCCCGCCAATCACGGCTGATGCCTGCTCAATCACGTGTGATGCCCCCACGGCACCGGCGCACGGGCGGTGGGAGGCGGCCGGTCACTGCTAGAGTGGAACACGTTCTAGTTCCGCGGCCCCGGGGAGCGCGATGTCCGAAACCCAGGCGTTCCCGGTCGTCGACGGCGTGCCGCCCGGACGCGCCCTGCTCGGGCAGCGGATCCGGGAGCTGATCGACGCTTCGGTGTGCGTGACCGGCGACGCCGACCTGATCGCCGCGGCGCAGCGGATCGAGGACGTCACCAAGGCCCTGCGCGCCGAGGGCGGCTCGCCGCCGCTGCTGCTGGCCGCGCTCGAGGGCGGTGGTCACCTGAGCATCAACAACCCCCTGGAAGGGCCCGGGAACCCGCTGGCACCGCCGTTGTCGTGGGTGCACGTCGGGCCGGCCGTGGTCCGCGCCGAAGTGCTCCTCGGCCCGGCGCACGAGGGTCCGCCGGGCCGGGTGCACGGCGGCTGGGTGGCGGCCGTGCTGGACCACGTCCTGGGACGCGCGACCGCCGCGGCCGGCTTCCCGGGCATGACGGCGTCCCTGACCGTCGACTACCTCCGCGGCACGCCGTACGCCGTGCCGCTGACCGCCGAGGCCCGGCTCGAACGCCGGGACGGCCGGAAGCTCCACGCGACCGGGGTGCTCAAGGCGGGCGACGAGGTCTGCGCGACGGCGAAGGCGATCCTGGTGCACTTCGGCGCCGACCGGTTCCCGGTGTCCACTTCGGACTGATCAGGACGACACCGTCGTGCGCCGCGGGGCCTCCGCGCCCGAGGACACCATCAGCACCGCGCAGATCGGCACCGCCAGTGCCAGTGCCGCCAGCACGAACACCGGGAACAGGAACGAGAACACCTCCGTGCCCGACGGGTCCGGGGCCGCCGGGTCCAGGTGCAGGCGGACCGCCGCCATGCCCGTGTAGTGCATGCCCGTGACCGCCGCCGCCATCACCAGGCCCGCCGCCAGGCGGGGCAGGAGCTTGTCCAGCCCGACGGTGAACCACAGCGCCGCCGTCGCCGCGACCACCGCGATCACCACCGACAGCACCACCAGCCCCGGGTCGTAGCCGATCGTGCCCTTGACCTGCACCGCCCACATCCCCGTGTAGTGCATGACGTTCACGGCCAGCCCGGTCAGCAGCCCGCCCAGCAGCAGCCGCTTCCAGGCGAACCGGTTGCGCACGCCGAACACCAGCAGGCCGCAGAACACCGCCACCACCGAAAGCGCCGCGGACAGCGCCGTGCGCAGGACGTCGTAGCGCACCGGCAGCCCCGGCGTCGAAAACCCGAGCATCGCGATGAAGTGCATGACCCAGATGCCGACGCCGCCGATCGACAGGGCCGCGAGCGCGAGCCAGCCCAGCCGCTTCCGCGCGTGGTCGGTGGAGCGGGCCTGCAGCGTGCAGGCGAGCCCGAGGGCGCAGCCCACCGCCGAGGTCAGGTAAGCGAGCACCACGAGCCAGTGGCCCATGGCGAAGTCGTCGTGATCCATCCGCATCCGGTGCTCCTAGGCGTTCCGCCGCCGCGGCGAGTGCAGCTCCGCGAGCGCGTGCTCGGCGGCGGCGATGAGGGTCCGTTTCGTCGATTCCGGCGAGCGCGCGTCGCAGGTGATCACCTGGACGGCCGCCGGGATCCGGAGGGCTTCGCGCACCTGCTCCGGGGGGTGCTGGTGGCTGTCCTCGAACTGGTTGACGGCCACCAGGAACGGCAGGCCGCGCGATTCGAAGAAGTCGATCGCGGCGAAGCAGTCCGCCAGCCGGCGCGTGTCGACCAGCACGATCGCCGCGACCGCCCCGCAGACGAGGTCGTCCCACATGAACCAGAACCGGTGCTGGCCCGGCGTGCCGAACACGTAGAGCACCAGGTCCTCGGCCAGGGTCAGCCGGCCGAAGTCCATCGCGACCGTCGTGGCGAACTTCCCCGGCACCGCTTCGGTCCGGTCGATGCCGACACCCGCGACCGTCATCACGGCTTCGGTGCGCAGCGGGTCGATCTCGGAGACGGCGCCGACGAAGGTCGTCTTGCCGGCCCCGAACCCGCCGGCCACCACGATCTTGGCCGAGGTGATCCGCTTGTCAGAGTGCACGTAGTCCACTGAGGACCCTTTCGAGCAGGTCGTTCCGTTCGTCGTGGGAGGCGTCCGCGGCGAGGGTTTCGCGGATCGCCACCTGGCCGGCGATCAGCAGATCGCCGATGAGCACCCTGGCCACGCCCAGCGGCACGCCCAGGTGCGCCGCGACCTCCGCCACCGAGCGCTGCCGCAGGCACAGCTGCGTGACGGCCGCCAGCGGGTTCGTCGGGCTGTAGGTCGCGGTCCGGCCCTCGGGCGTGGTCTCGACGAGGGCTTCCACCGCCAGCTCGACCGGCGGCCGGGTGCGGCCGGCGGTCCACGAATACGGGCGGGCCAACGACGCCGCGTGCCGCCCGCCCTCGCGTCGCCGGCCTTCGGTCACCGGCTCGCCCCCGGCGCGGCCGCGGGCCGGGCGGCCGTGTCGACCATCTTGCCGAAGCGGTCGACGAGCAGCGTCATCTCGTAACCGACGAGCCCGATGTCGCAGCCCGGGTTGGCCAGCACCACCAGGTTCGAGCCGTCGCCGACGTTCATCAGCAGCAGGAAGCCCTGCTCCATCTCGATGACCGACTGCACGACCCGGCCCGCGGTGAACAGGTCGGCGGTGCCGAGGGCGAGGCTCGCGAGCCCCGACGCGATCGCCGAGAGCTGGTCGGCCCGATCGCGCGGCAGCAGGTCGTTCGCCGCCACGAGCAGGCCGTCCGCCGAGACGAGCGCGGCGTGCGCGACGCCGGGCACCTCCTGCGTGAACGCCGACACCAGCCAGTTCCGGGACTGGTCGACCACTTCCGCTCCTTCCAGCCGGATCTTCATGACTGGCCCTTCGGGTCGGTCGCGACGCGGTGGCGGGCCGCGCGCATCCCGCTGTAGTGCCGGGCGAGGTTGTTCCGCACCGCGGCGGGATCCCGGAACGACGGGTCGGCGGGCTGCTGCGGCTGCGTGCGCGGCGTGACCGAGCCCGGGGCGAGCTGGGCGCCCGGCTGCCGCGCGGGCAGGCCCGATTCGGTGAACTCGATGCCGTCCAAGGTCCCGACCGCGGCTTCGGCGGCCTGCCGGACCTCGTCGGTCGGAGTCGCCCACGCACCAGGCTTCGCCGGTTTCGCGGTGGCGGTGCCGGCGAACCAGTGCGAGAGCGTCTGGTCGAAGATCGGTGTCGGCGGCTGCTCGACCACGACCGGACCGGGCTCCTCGACAGGCCACCGGGGTTCCTGCTCGTGCCGGGCCGTCCCGTTCACCGCCGGGGGCAGCGCGAGCGGCCGCGGCGGCAGGTCGACCTGCACCAGCACGCCCGGGACGTGCACGCTGGCGGTGACGCCGGCCGTCACGGTCGTGGGACGCAGCCGCACGGTGATCCCGTGCGAAGCGGCGAGCCTGCTCACCACGAACAAACCCATCCTGCGGGTGGTCTCCGGGCTCACCGTGGCGCCCGCGGCCAGCCGCGCGTTCGCCGCTTCGAGGTCTTCGCGGGTCATACCGAGCCCGACGTCGACGACCTCGACCAGCACGCCGCCGTCGGAGCCGCGGTCGGCGGTGAGCACGACCTGCTCGTCCGGCGGCGACGACCGGATGGCGTTCTCCAGCAGCTCGGCGAGGATGTGCACGACGTCGGCCGCGGCTTCGGACTTCACCGACCCGCGCGGCGCGTTGCCGAGCGTGATCCGCTGGTAGTCCTTGACCTCCGACGTCGCCGCGCGCAGCAGCTCGACCGTCGCGACCGGCCCGACGTCGCGGCGCACCGGACGCCCGCCCGCGAGGACCTGCAGGTTTTCGCCGTTGCGCCGCAGCCGGGTCGCGATGTGGTCGATCTGGAACAGCTCCGCCAGCCGCTGCGGGTCCTGCTCGTCGGTTTCGAGGTCTTCGATCACCGACAGCTGCAGCTCCACCAGGGACTGGCTGCGGCGCGAGAGCGTCATGAACATCTCGCTGACCTGGATCCGCATCTCGGCCTGCTCGCCGACGGCCAGCCGCACCGCCTGCCGGTGCATGTCGTCGAAGGCGCGGGCCAGCTCGCCGATCTCCTCGTCGGAGCCGACCGGGAGCGGCTCGGTCGCCTGCCAGTCGACGTCCTCGCCGCCCCGGATCCGTTCGAGGGTGGCGGGGAGCCGGGTGCGCGCCGCGTCGAGGGCGGCGACCCGCAGCCGCCGGATCGGGGCGACCACCGAGCGGGCGACGGCGAGCGCGACGGCGAGGGCCCCGAGCAGCGCCGCGATCACCAGCGCGGCGTCGCGCAGCGCGGCGGACCGGCCCGTGTTGGTCAGCTCGTCGACCGCGTCCGAGAGCGTCTTCACCTGCTCCGACAGGACGGTCCCGAGGGCCGTGCGCCGCGCCGCGGGCCCGCCGGCGCCGGGGATGGTCGCGGCGGCGAACCGCGCGGCCACCGCACCGGCGGGCAGCGCGCGGCGGACCTGCCCGGCGAGGACGGCTTCTTCGGCGACGGCGGCCGGGGGGCCGGACGGCAGTTCCTGCCCGGCGAGCGCGGCCCTCAACTGCATCAATGCCTTCGTGATATCGGCCGAAGCGTTGAGACCGGTATTCCCGGCCTGTCCGACCACGGCCGGAACCAGTTCGCTCAGTTCGACGACGAAGTCGTGGTAGGCGATGGTTTTCGCGGTACCCGGCTGCCGCAGTCCGGTCAATTTCCCCAATTGATCTTCCAGTGTGCGCGAAAGCTCCGGGCTGAGCTGCGCGAATTCGGCGGCGCGGCGGATCGCGGTGGCTTTCGCGTCGACCGCGGCGGTCTGCGCGGCCCCGCCGTCGTGGACCAGCTCGTCGTCGACGAGGCCGCCGAGCTCGGCGATCCCTTGCACGACAGGCATTTGGTCGCGCACGCCGGACAGCGCGCCCGCCTGGGCGAGCTCGCCCTGCACGCGTCCGCCGGCCAGCAGCAGCGCGACCAGGACCGGCAGGAACAGCACGACGGAGATCTTGGTGCGCAGCCGCCAGGTGCCCGGATTCCAGGGCGGAGCGGAACGACGATCTTCTTTCATCGGTGGCGTGACTCGATTCGACCGGTGACCCGAGAAGTGTTTCTGGTTCCTTTTCGCGGAATTCAGACCGGAGACATAACTCTGACGGCGGCCGGGCTGTCAAGGAATGCCCGTCGTTTCCCCCGTACGCACCAGCTACACAGGGTGAGATTCGACAGCGCGGCTTTTTACCCTCGCGGAGGGTGAAGAACAGCTCAGGAGCACGCGCGATTCCGGCGGGAGTCCGTGAATTTCCGCCCGTGGCCGGGCCGACCCCCAGCCGGCCCGCACCCGGCACGCGGCATCCGTCCGCGGCCGTGCGGGGATGAACGTGCCAGCGACCCGCGAACGGCGTCAACCCGGCGTTGTGACGTTTCGCGCGTGCTCGAAACGTCACAGCTCACAGGGCGGCGGGACCCCGCGTCACCAGCGGCTATCCTCAGCCGCGGAAGGAGCGGTGCGTCGATGCTGAAGATCCACTTCACGGATGCGGACCTGGCGAAGGTGACCATCACCGGGGACGCCGATCCGATGTGGGAGCTGCTGATGAGCAGCTACCGGATCCGGCGTCCCGAGGGCGAGCCGTTCTTCGGCCGGTGGCGGAAGGGGTCACGCTCCGCGGTCCCCGAGTCGGGCCGGCTGCTGATGTCCGCCGTCCCGCCGTACGGCTACTGCCCGGACTTCCTCACCCCGGCCGGGCACGCCACGATCGGCGACGGCGTCGCCGCGCTGCTCGAAACCCCGCCGACGTCGCTGGCCGCCGACATCGCCGAGCTGGCGGCGCAGGGCACGCGCGTCCCACCGTGGCTGCGCCGCCTGGCCGGCGGCGAGTCCCGTGAACTGCACCGGCTCGGCACGGCCTTCCACGACTACTACGCCCGGTGCCTGGCCCCGGACTGGCCGACAGTCCGCCGCGCGGTCGGCCGCGACCGCCGCCGCCTGCAGTCGAGCCTGGACCGCGGCGGCCCCCAGCTGCTGCTTTCGACGTTGCACCCGGACGTCACGTGGTCGCCGCCGGTGCTGAAGGTCCGCTTCCCGATCGACCAGGAGCTGCACCTGGACGGCCGGGGCCTCCGCCTGATCCCGACGTTCTTCGCCCACGGCATGCCGACGACGTACAAGGACCCGGGCCTGCCGCCGGTGCTGGTGTACTCGATCAGCCACACGCGCTTCGACAGCGACGCCGAGCCGGGCCCGTCACTGGCGGCGCTGCTCGGCCAGACGCGGGCCCGGGTGCTGATGACGGTGGCGATCACCCGCTGCAACACGAGCGAGCTGGCGGAGCTGACCGGCGTCTCCCTGGCGACGGCCAGCCAGCACGCGTCGGTGCTGCGGGCCGGCGGCCTGATCACGAGCACCCGGTCCGGGAAGTCCCAGATCCACGAGATCACGCCCCTGGGCCTGGGCGTCCTCCGCGCCAGCTGACCGCGACAGCGCGGCGCGCCGGGAGCCCGGCGACACCGGCACGGCCCTGCTCGGCCGGGTGTTGCCCCGGTGAGCGGGGATCGTGTTAGCCTGTCGCCGTGCAGCGCCCGATGACGTCCTCGCGACTCGTAACCCGGCGCGCCGGCTGAACCCAGGTCGCCGGCGCGCGGCGTCGACGATCGCATTTTCTCGGGACCTGGCCCCGATCTCATCCCTTCTTTCGCAGGAGATCAGCCATGTCCACCTCCTTCGCCATTCCCTCCGCCCGCTCGGCCATGCTGCTGCGCCGGCGGATCGCGACCTACTTCACCGGCGGTGCCGAGCAGATCCCGGCGCTGGTCCACGCGCTGGCGGGGCACCTGGTCCACGAGCTGTCCGTCGACATCAAGGACGGCGTCCGCGAGAGCAGCATGGTCTGCGCCGTCCTGCTGGCCGCGGACGAGACCGAGCCGCTGCTCGACCGGCTTCGCGAGCTGGAGTCGGTCGTCTCGGCCGAGCTGGCGTAGCCCCACGCTCGACACGGCCGGGAAAGGCCCTCGGCAGACGTGTTCCGGGCCGCAAATGACTTGTGCCCGGCCGTGCTTCGACGGCCCCGGAACCCGGTGCCGAGCAGCCGGACGCGCGAGGCACGCGGGTGGATCCCCGCCGCGACCACGCGGCGCGCTGCGCCGGGTGCTGGAGGCGGTGCGCGCGGCCCTGCTATCTTCGCGGTGAAGATCGCTTTCGAGGAGACCAGTCGTGGCAGGTGACGTCGACATCTCCGGGTAGCCCCGGAGTACGCAGGCCCCCGGCAGTGCCGGTGCGGGCCGCCTTCGACGTCCCCCTTTCCCTTCGCACCACACCGAGGTCTTCGCCGTGTCCGAAATCGTGCTGTCCGGCCTGTCCTTCTCCTGGCCGGACGACACCCCCGTCTTCGACCACCTTTCCGCCACCTTCCCGAACGGCCGCACCGGGCTCGTCGCGCCCAACGGGTCCGGCAAGACGACGCTGCTGAAGCTCGTCGCCGGCGTGCTCCGGCCGGCCTCGGGCAGCGTCGCCGTCGACGGCGTCCTGGGCTACCTGCCGCAGGACCTGCCGCTGAGCGGCGAGCCGTCCGTCGCCGAAGTCCTCGGGGTCGCCCCGGTCCTGGCGGCCATCGCGGCCGTCGAATCCGGCGACGCCGACGAAGCGCACTTCACCACCATCGGCACCGACTGGGACGTCGAAGAGCGCACCCGCGCCCAGCTGGACCGGCTCGGCCTCGACGTCACGCTCGACCGTTCGCTGAGCACCCTCAGCGGCGGCCAGATCGTGTCGCTGGGACTGGCCGCGCGGCTGCTCGAACGACCGGACGTGCTGCTGCTGGACGAACCCACCAACAACCTCGACCTCGCCGCCCGGCACCGGCTGTACTCGGTGCTCGACGACTGGCCCGGCTGCCTCGTCGTGGTCAGCCACGACCGCGCGCTGCTCGACCGGATGGACCGGATCGCCGAGCTCGACCGCGGCGAGATCCGGTTCCACGGCGGGAACTTCACGTCCTACGAGGAGGCCGTCCAGTCCGCCCGGGAAGTCGCGGAGAAGAACGTCCGCAGCGCCGAACAGGAAGTCAAGCGCGAGAAGCGGGAGATGCAACAGGCTCGCGAGCGCGCCGCTCGCCGCGCGAGCACGGCGGCACGCACCCTCGGCAACGCCGGGCTGCCCAAGATCTTCGCCGGCACCATGAAACGCAACGCCCAGGAGTCGGCGGCCAAGGCGGACGGCACGCACGCGGCCCGCGTCGGCGCCGCGAAGGCCAAGCTCGACCAGGCCGAACGGGCGCGCCGCGACGAGCAGAAGATCAGCCTCGAACTGCCGCAGACGGAGGTCCCGGCGGGCCGCACGCTCTTCGCCGGCGAAGGCCTGCGCGTGCGCGGCCTCTTCCCCGGCGGCGTCGACCTGACGATCCGCGGCCCCGAGCGGATCGCGCTCACCGGGTCCAACGGCGCCGGGAAGTCCACGCTGCTGCGGGTGATCCACGGCGACCTCGCCCCCGACAGCGGGGCCGTGTCGCGGGCCGACGGGCGGATCGCGTTCCTCTCCCAGCGTCTCGACCTCCTGGACGACGACCGCACGGTCGCCGAGAACCTGGCGGCGGCCGCTCCGGCGCTGCCGCCCGCGCAGCGCATGAACCTGTTGGCGCGCTTCCTCTTCCGCGGTCCCCGGGTGTACCTGCCGGCCGGTGCCCTGTCCGGCGGGGAACGGCTGCGCGCGACGCTGGCCTGCGTCCTGTTCGCCGAACCCGCGCCCCAGCTGCTGTTGCTGGACGAGCCGACGAACAACCTCGACCTCGTCAGCGCGGGACAGCTGGAGAGCGCGCTGACGGCGTACCGCGGCGCGTTCGTCGTCGTGAGCCACGACGAGCGGTTCCTCGAACGCATCGGCGTCGACCGGTGGCTGCGGCTGGAAAACGGTGACGTACACGGGTGACGTCGGGCGACGGTCGCCGCGGCCCGCTCGCGGTTCCTAGCGTGGTGACGTCATCCGCTGAAAGGAACCACATGTCCGAAGTGACCTACACCGCCGTCGCCACCTCCACCGCGGAGGGCCGCAACGGCGGCCGCGCGACCTCCGACGACGGGGCGCTCGACGTCACCCTCGCCGTGCCCAAGGCGTTCGGCGGCGCGGGCGACGGCACCAACCCGGAGCAGCTGTTCGCGGCGGGCTGGGCGTCGTGCTTCGTCGGCGCGGTCCGCCGCGTCGCGGGCGCGAAGAAGGTGCCGCTGAACGACCTCGCCGTCGTCGCCGAAGTCACCCTGCACCACGACACGGAAGCGAGCGAGTTCCACCTGAGCGCGGTGCTCCACCTGGAGGCGACCGGCATCGACCAGGCCACCGCGGACGACCTGGTGGCCGGCGCGCACCAGGTCTGCCCGTACTCGAAGGCCACGCGCGGCAACGTCGAAGTCACCCTGGACGCCACCGTCGCCTGACCCGTCGCGGCGGACTCACAGGTGGTCGGCGTCGATGATCGCCTGGGCGAACGGGCGCGGCGCTTCCTGCGGCACGTTGTGGCCGATGCCGTCGAGGATCCGGTGCTCGTACTTGCCCGTGAACTTCGCGCGGTAGGCCGTGCCGTCCTTGGCCGCCGCGTCGAAGTCGCTGCCGATCGTGATCGACGGGACCGTGATCGCCGGGCCGGCCGCGAGCTTCTGCTCGTACTGGTCGTACTGCGGCTCGCCCGGCGCGAGGCTCAGGCGCCAGCGGTAGTTGTGGACGACGATGTCGACGTGGTCCGGGTTGTCGAACGCCTTCGCGCTGCGGTCGTAGGTCGCGTCGTCGAAGTGCCAGGCCGGGGACGCCGTCTTCCAGATCAGCTTGTTGAAGTCGTGGCGGTTGGCCGCGTAGCCGGCGCGGCCGCGCTCGGTCGCGAAGTAGTACTGGTACCACCAGCCCAGTTCCGCCTGCGGCGCCAGGGGTTTCCGGTTCGCCACCAGGTTCGTGACGATGTAGCCGCTCACCGCGACGACCGCCTTGCACCGTTGCGGGAACAGCGCGGCGATGATGTCGACGGTCCGGGCACCCCAGTCGTACCCGCCGAGGACGGCCTGGTCGATCTTGAGCGCGTCCATCAGCGCGACGACGTCCAGCGCGACCGCCGCCTGCTGTCCGTTGCGGACGGTCTGCGCGGACTTGAACGTCGTCGGGCCGTAGCCGCGCAGGAACGGGACGATCACCCGGTAGCCGGCCGCGGCCAGGATCGGGCCGACGTCGACGTAGCTGTACGGGTCGTACGGCCAGCCGTGCAGCAGCACGACCGGCTGCCCGGTCGCCGGCCCGAACTCGGCGTAGGCCATGGTCAGCACGCCGGCGTCGGCGTGCTTGAGTTCGCCGAGCGAAGTGTGCTCGCCGGACCCGGCACGCAGGTCGGGCGTCTTCGCCGGCGCGGCGGGCGCGCCGCCGGACGAACAGGCGGCCAGCGACGTCGCCGCCAGCCCCGCCGCGAACGCCTGCCCGAACCTTCTCCTGCTGATCATCATCTGCTCCTGCGCGAAAGACCGTGGGACTTTCACGACGTTAGGGAGCTTCGAGTGATCTTCGCGCCCGTCAGGTGACGCAGCCGGTGTACGTCACCCGTCCAGGGTCTTCAGCATCCCGGCGAGGTCGGCGCGCGAGCTCACGCCCAGTTTCGGGAAGATCCGGTGCAGGTGGGTCCCGACGGTCCGGTGCGAAAGGTACAGCCGCTGCCCGATCTCCCGGTTCGTCAGGCCCTCGGCGGCGAGCTGGGCGATGCTCAGCTCGTGCGGGGTGAGCTTCTCGCGCGCGTCCGGGCCCCGGTTCGGGCTCGACTCGCCCGCCCCGCGCAGCTCGCGCTGCGCCCGCTCGGCCCAGGCCGTCATACCGAGGGCGTCGAACGTCTCCCGGGCCGTGCGCAGGTGCGTCCGCGACTCGACGACGCGTCGCTGCCGCCGCAGCCACTCGCCGTAGGCCAAGTGGACGCGGCCGCGTTCGGCGGGCCAGCCGGTCAGGTCGGCGTCCAGTGCCGCCTCGAACCGCTCGTCGAGCACGGCTCGCGCGTACCGCAGCCCGATGTGCAGCGCGGGCGACGGCGACTTCAGGGACTCCAGCTCGGCGAGGACGGCGCGCAGGGCGTCGGTCTGCCCGGCGCGGACCGCGGCCTCGGTGAGTTCCGCGAGGCAGTACGCGCGCAGGGCCAGCTGGTAGGCGGGGTCGGCCGGGTCGAGCAGTCGTCGCAGGTCCGCGAAGGCGTCCTCGAACCGGCCCTCGCTCAGGTTGATCAGCCCGCGCGTGAGCTGGACGGTGGCGAGGACCGGCCGGGCGCCCGCGGCGAGCCCGGCGCGTTCGGCTTCGTCGGCCAGGGTTTTCGCCTGCCGGTGGTCGCCGCGCAGGGCCGCGATCTCGGCCTGGACCGCGGTGGCGAAGCCGTACATGAACGGCTGGCCGGTCTCCTGGGCGAAGCGGGCGGCTTCGGCGGCGACGGGCACCGCGGCGGCGAGGTCCCCGAGCCGGACGCGGCTCCACGCCTGGACCGCCAGCGCCCGCGGCAGCAACCCGAGCCGGCCTTGCGCACGCAGGCCCGGCGCGGCGGCGGCGGAGAACCGCGCGGCCAGGTCGAACGCGCCGACCTGCAGGGCCGCGCTGCCGAGGTACCGGTCGACCTCGGGATCGGCACCGGTCGCGCCGGCGAGCTTCGTCAGGTTCTTCAGGACGACCTCACCGCGCTCGAACGGCGCGACATAGGCGGTGACGGCCACGACGCGCGGGTCGTCGTCCGGCACGGGCAGCCGGTCGGCGACGCCGAGCAGCGCCCGCCGGGCGGCTTCGCCGGGCTCGGTCCAGAAGCACCGCATGGCGGCGCTCCAGAGGATCCGCATGGCCGCGTCGTGCTCCCCTTCGGCGGCGACGGCCTCGGCGGTGGCGGCGAGTTCGGCGACGCGGGCGGGGTCTTCGCGAACGCCGTCTTCGAACTCGCTGAGCAGCCGGCTCGCGGTGGCCCGCTGCCGCGCACCGGCGGGGTTCGCGGCGTGCACGAGCCGTTCGGCGGTCTCCCGCCGCCCGGACTCGACGGCCAGTTCGGCGGCCTTCAGCAGCCGCTCGGCGCGCGGCTCGGGCCGTTCACTCAGCCGCGCGGCCTGCTCGAGAGCAGCGATGGCGGCGGCCGAGCCACCCCGGTACCGGGCGCGTTCGGCGGTCCGTTCGAGCGCGGCGGCAACGGTTTCGTCGGGCCCGGCGGTGGCGGCGGCCTGGTGCCACGCACGGCGGTCGGGCTGGTCCCGGAGAGCTTCGGCGAGGGCGAGGTGGACCCGCCGCCGCTCGACCGGGCCGGCCGCGGCGGGAATGGCGGAGCGCATGAGGGGGTGCCGGAAGGTGACGGTCCCGGCGGAGAGTTCGACCAGCCGAGCCTCGACGGCGGGCCCGAGGATTTCGGGTTCGGCGGCAGCCAGCTCCGACCCGGCGCCCCCGGGCACATCGGCAGCATCAGGTAGGCCGCACCCCTCGCCGCCCGGCGAGGCAGCCGCCACCCGCTCCGGCAAGGCTCCGGCGCCAGGCGCGGTCCCTCCCGCCGCCAGAAGGGCAGCCGTCGCGGTCAAGGTCTCGGCCAGCGATGTCGTCTCGTTCAGCGCCGCCGCCAGCAACGCCGTGCGCGTCGGTGCCGGCAAGCCCGCCACCCGGGCCGTGAACGTGCGCTCCAGCCGCTCCGTCAACGGCAGCACCGGGTCGAGCCCGTCGAGATCAGCCAGCGCCAAGGGCAGTTCCGTCAACGCCAGCGGATGCCCGGCCGCCTCGGTCAGCAGGCGGGTCCGGACCGCCGGGGCCAGCCGGGGCGCGACCGCGTCCAGCAGCTCCGCGGCCTCCTCGGCAGGCAGGCGGCCCAGCAGCATCGGCGCCAGCCCGGCGTCGAGCAGCGGGGACGCCGCGCCGTCCCGGAGCGTGGCCACCAGGACCATCGGCTCGGCCTCGATCCGCCGCGCCACGAACGCCAGGACGTCCGCGCTCGCGCGGTCCAGCCAGTGCGCGTCCTCCACCACCAGCAGCAACGGCTTCGCCGCCGCTTCCTCGGCCAGCAGCGTCAGCGCCGCCAGCCCGACCAGGTACGCGCTCGGCGAAGCGCCCTCCGCCAGTCCCAGCGCCGTCCGCAACGCGGACCGCTGCGGTGCCGGCAGCTCGTCGCAGCCCGCCCGCACCGGGTGCAGCAGCTGGTGCAGACCGGCGTAGGCGAGGTTCTGCTCGGCCTCCGCCCCGGTCGTCCGCAGGACGCGCAGCCCGGCGACCGACGCCGCGGCCGCCGTCTCGGCGACCAGCGCCGACTTGCCGATCCCGGCCTCCCCGCGGATGAGGACTCCGGCGCGGTCGCCGGGCCCGTCGACGAGCTCGCCCAGCTCCTTCAGCTCGGCTTCCCGCCCGTGCAGCGCCATGGACCCGACCTTACCGAAAGCACGTTTCCGCAGCTCACAGCCAAGTGACGTACATGGTCAGCGTCACCCGACGGGCGCGGGCGTCCGGCCCGGCCGCCTACCTTGACCAGCGCAATGTCCACATCGGACGAAAGCGACCAGAGGAACCGATGAGACGCCTTCCCCAGTTCTTGGCGGCCGCCGTGCCGCTCCTGCTGACCGGCCTGGTGCCGCTCGCGCCGAGCGCGGCCGCCGCGACGCCCGCGTGCGCCGCCGTGTCGGTCCCCGCGCCCTCCGGCGCGAAGACCGAGTCGGTCCAGGCCGAGCACAAGACCGCGTACTGCCAGGTCACCGTGACCCTGACCCACGACGGCACCGACCACGTCAAGGTCGCCGTCGCGCTGCCCGACACCGGCTGGACCGGACGGCTCCAGGCCCTCGGCGGCAGCGCCTACGCCGCCGGCAACTTCGACGGCCTCGCGCAGGCCGCCAAGGACGGCTACGCCGGCGTGACGACCGACGCGGGCGTGTCCCTCGACGGCCTCGACACGTCCTGGGCGCTCAAGTCCGACGGCCGGGTCGACCAGACCCTGCTGACGAACTTCGCCACCCGCTCGGTGCACGAAGAGGCCCTGATCGGCAAGGCCGTCACGCAGCGGTACTACCACCGCCCGGTGACGTACTCGTACTGGACCGGCTGCTCGACCGGCGGCCGCCAGGGGTATTCCGAGGCGCAGAAGTACGCCGGCGACTTCGACGGCATCCTCGCGAACGCCCCGGCCGTCGACTGGACGCAGTTCGCGGTCGCGACGCTCTGGCCGCAGGTCGTGATGAACCAGAGCCACGACTTCCCGAGCACCTGCGTGCTTTCGGCGTTCCGCACGGCCGCGGTCAAGGCGTGCGACGCGCGTGACGGCGTCACCAACGGCATCGTCGACCGGCCGGACGAGTGCGGCTACGACCCGCGCAGCCTGGTCGGCACCAAGGTCGTGTGCGACGGCCAGGAGTTCACCGTGACCGCGGCGGACGCCGAGGTCATGCGCAAGATCTGGGCCGGCCCGACCGACGAGCACGGGCGCAGGCTGTGGGCCGGGCTCCCGAAGGGCGCCGACTACACGTGGCTGGTGGCGACCGCGCCGGGCTTCCCGGTGGCCGTCAAGTGGGTGCAGTCGTTCGTGGAGAAGCAGGCCGGCTTCGACACCTCGAAGCTGACGTACGCCCAGTACGCCGACGTGTTCCGCCAGTCGGTGCGGGAGTACGACGACGTCATCGGCACGTCCGACCCCGACCTGTCGGCCTTCCGCCGCGCCGGCGGCAAGCTCATCACGTTCGTCGGCGCGAACGACCAGCTGATCCCGCCGGGCGGCACGCTCTCCTACCGCGCCCAGGTGGAGCGGACGATGGGTGGCGTGAACGACTTCTACCGGCTGTTCCCGGCGCCGGGCGTCGAGCACTGCTTCGGGGGCGGTGGTCCGGAGCCGACCAACGCGCTGGGCCAGCTCGTCGACTGGGTCGAGCACGGCAAGGCCCCGGCGACGCTGACGGCGGCGTCCGCGGACGGCAGGACGCGCGACCTGTGCCCGCTCCCGCGGGTGTCGCGCTACGCGGGTGGCGACCCGGCGGTGGCGTCGAGCTACCGCTGCCGCTGAGTCCGCGCCGTGGGTGCCGGCCTCCCTCCGGCACCCACGGCGAATGGACTTGCGGGTCCAAAAAGTGCTCGGCACGCTGAAGTCATGGCACTCGATCAGTACTACCTCCTCGGCCGCTCCGGCCTGCGCGTCAGCCGGCTCGCGCTGGGGACGATGAACTTCGGCACCGGCGGCTTCCACGCCGCCTACGGCAAGACGGCGGACGAGGTCCGCCCGATCTTCCGCAAGTACCTCGACGAGGGCGGCAACTTCCTCGACACCGCGGACTTCTACACCGCGGGCGAGAGCGAGACCATCCTCGGCCGGCTCGTCGCCGAAGCGGGCGTGCGCGACCGCGTCGTGCTCACCACCAAGTTCACCAACAGCGTCGACCCCGGCGACCCCAACGCCGGCGGCAACGGCCGCAAGCACCTGGTCCGCGCGCTCGAGGCGTCCCTGCGGCGGCTGGGCACCGACTACGTCGACCTCTTCCTGCTGCACACGTGGGACCGGCTCACCCCGGCCGAGGAGGTCGTGCGCACGCTCGACGACCTCGTCCGCGCGGGCAAGATCCGCTACGCCGGCCTGTCCGACGTGCCGGCGTGGTACGCGGCGAAGGCGCAGACCTACGCCGAAGCGCACTCGCTCACCCCGATGATCAACCTGCAGCTCCCGTATTCCTTGGTGCAGCGGCAGATCGAGACCGAGCACGTCCCGATGGGACAGCACCTGGGCATGGGCCTCACCGCGTGGAGCCCCCTGGCCGGCGGCTTCCTGACGGGCAAGTACCGCGACGGCGGTACCGGGCGCTTCGCCGACCCGGACGCGCAACCGTGGACCGAGCGCGACTGGCAGCTGCTGAAACCGCTCGAAGAGGTCGCGGGCAAGCTGGGCGTCACGATGGCCCAGGTGGCGATCAACTGGGTCGCCACGCAGCCGGGCATCGCGTCGGCGATCGTCGGCGCGAGCAGCGCGGAGCAGCTGGGCAAGAGCATGGCCGCACTGGACTTCGAGATCCCGGCGGAGCTGCGCGCCCGCCTCGACGAGGCGAGCGCGGTGCCGCCGGCCTCGGTGTACCGGATGTTCACGCCCGAGTACCAGAACTGGATCGTGACCCCGCAAACCAAGGTCGGCGACAAACCCGACGGCTACGCGCCCGCGGTGCGGAACTGGGTCTAGCCCGCGACGACCTCGCCGCCCTGGATGATGTGGCGGAAGTTCTTCGGCTCCGCCAGTACCGCCACGTCCTCCAGGGGGTCGCCGTCGACCACCAGCAGGTCCGCGTGGGCGCCCGGGGCCACCGTGCCGATCTCGCCCGTCAGGTTCAGCAGGTCCGCCGCCGTCGATGTTGCCGAGCGGAGGATCTCCAGGGGCGTCTGGACTTCGGCGCGCAGGCGGAACTCGTGGTTCTGGTGGCGGTGCATGCCGCCCAGCAGGTCCGTTCCGTAGACCAGCTTCACGCCGCCGCGGGCCGCGCGCTCCAGGGCCGCCAGGCCCGCGCCCAGCACCTCGTCGACCTTGCGCCAGCTCGACTCCGGCAGGCCGTGCTCGCGGCCTTCCTCCTTCAACGCCCAGTACGTCACCAGCGTCGGCACCAGGTAGGCGTCCTGGGACCGGAACAGGGCGACGCTCCGGTCGTCGAGCAGGTTGCCGTGTTCGATCGACCGGACGCCCAGCTCCAGTGCCCGGTTCACCGCGCGGGCGGTGTAGGCGTGCGCGGCCACGTACCGGTTCGCCGCCGTCGCTTCCTCGACGATCGCGCCCAGCTCTTCGGCCGAGTACTGCGTCGAGTCGATGCGGTCGGTCGGGGACGCGACGCCGCCGGACGCCATCACCTTGATGTGGTGCGCGCCCTTGCGCAGCTCGTCGCGCGCCGCCGCGCGGACCGCGTCCACGCCGTCGGCCACCCGGCCCAGGCCCGCGCAGCACGGGTGGTCGTCCTTCGCGTGCGCGCCGCGGGTCCGGCTGTCACCGTGCCCGCCGGTCTGGCTCAGGGCCCGGCCGCAGAACAGCAGCCGCGGCCCCCGGAACAGCCCTTCCGCCTGCGCGTCGGCGAGACCGAAGTCGGCGCCGGAGGCGTCGCGGACCGTGGTGAACCCGCGGTCGAGCATCCGGCTCATCGTGCGCGCCGCGTGCGCGGCCACATAGGACGGTGACGACGACGGCAGCGACCCCAGGTCCGCCGTCGACGCGGTGACGTGGACGTGCGCGTCGACGAGCCCCGGCAGCACGACCGCGCCCCGGACGTCGAGGGTCCGCACGTCGGCCGCGCCCAGCGACGGCCCCACCTCGGCGATGCGGCCGTCGACGGCCCGCAGGTCGCCCTCGGTGTACTCCCCCGACAGCGGGTCGAGCAGCCGCGCGTTGCGCAGTACCAGGGATCCGGTCACTTCTCCTCCTCCAGCAGGGCCGGCACCGCGAGCGGCGCCAGCGATCCGGCCACCGCGACCGCATCCTCGTCGTACGCGCCTTCCGCGTCGAGGATGTTGAGCACCCCGAGCGTCCGGCCGCCGGACACCACCGGCACGTTGATGATCGCCCCGCAGCCGAGCGACTCGATCAGGTCGTGGTCGGCGAAGATCTCCCGCACCGCCGCCTTGTCCGGGCCGAAGTACGGCTCCTGCGCGGTGATGCAGCGTTCGAGCCAGCCGGCGGCGACCTCGACGGTCTTCTCCCCGCCCACCGGGTACTCCGCGGGGTGGCTGCTGTGCACCCGTCGCAGCGCGTTGCGCTCCGGCACCCACGCGAGCACGGTGAACAGCCGCACGCCCAGCTCGGCGCGCACCCGTTCCTCCACAGTGGACAGACTCACTTCGTCATCTCCTTCGCGACGGCCACCGGCGCGCCGTGTTCGGTCAGTTCTTCCAGGGAGCGGCCCGCGGTGGACAGGCCGAAGACGAGCACGCACAGGACGCCCGCCGCGAGCACGGCCGTCGTCAGGCCGAAGACGCCGGCGAAGCCGAGGCTCGCCGCGGACAGGCCGATGATCGTCGGCGCGAGGATGCTGCCGACCCGGCCGAACGCGCTGGACAGGCCGGTACCACTGGCGCGGATCCAGGTCGGGAACACCTCGGGCGTGTAGGAGTAGACGCCCGCGTAGGTGCCGTTGAGGAAGAACGACAGCACGGCCCCGGCGAGCGTGATCGACCACGGCGCGCTCGTCTGGCTCAGCCAGAACGCGCTCACCGCCGAACCCGCCAGGTACAACGCGATGGTGTGCTTGCGGTCGAGCCGTTCGGACAGCCAGGCGGCGGAGAAGTACCCGGGCACCTGGGCGAGGTAGATGATGATCGAGAACTCGAAGCTCTTCGTCACGGTGATGCCGCGTTCGACGAGCAGCGTCGGGATCCACGAGAAGAAGCCGTAGTAGGAGAACGTGATCACGAACCAGACGGTCCAGATCACGGCCGTCCGGCGCCGCATCGCGGGGCTCCACAGGAACTTCAGCGCGCTGAAGAGGGTGACCTTCGGCGTCTCGGTCGCGGGCCCGGTCTCGGCGGCGGGCACCGGCGGGAGGGCCGCGCCGGTCGCCTTCTGGACGTCGCGTTCCATCTTGACGACGACGTTCTCGGCCTCGGTCGCCCGTCCCCGCGCGAGCAGGAACCGCGGCGACTCGGGCAGGGATCGCCGCCACCACAACAGCATCACGATCGGCAGCGCGGTGACGAGCTGTGCGACCCGCCAGCCTTCGTCGAACGACGGCACGACGAACCGCCCGATCAGCGCGGCCGCCACGAACCCGAAGGAGAAGAACCCGGCGAGCGCGCCGACGAACCAGCCGCGCCGCTTGGCCGGCACGAACTCGGCCAGGAACGGCGCGATGATCGCGCTTTCGGCGCCGGCGCCCGCCCCGGCCAGCACCCGCGCGCCGAGGAAGATCTCGTAGTTGGGCGAGAAGGACGCGATCACGGAGAACAGCGCGTAGAACGCCAGCGCGTACATCATGACCTTCTTGCGGCCGATGCGGTCGCCGAGCAGGCCGGCCGCGATCGCGCCGAAGAGGAAGCCGAACGGCGTCGCGGAGCCGATCAGCCCGAGCTGGCCGTTGCCGAGCCCCCACGCCGCTTTGGCGCTGGGCAGCAGGAAGGCGACGACCGCCGAGTCCATGCCGTCGAAGGTGTAGCCGAGCCCGCCGATGAGCAGCAGTTTGTAGTGGGGCCGGCTCAGCGGGAGCCGGTCCAGTCGTGCCAGCAGGGTCATGGGGGAACGCCTTCCGTCTCGGGCGCCGGGGAGTGCGGACAACGTATACTGCGTTTTCGCAGTTTTGCAACGTTCATTGCAAGTCGATGTCCCTGCGTTACGGTTCTGCGAGAGCGAGGGAGGGCACGAGGGTGGCGGAGACCGACGACGGTTTCGAGGGCTGGCTGCGCGACCGGCTGCCCGAACGCGGGTTGCGGCCGAAGTCCGCCGCCGTGCTGGAGGTGCTGGTCTCCCAGCCGAGACGGGCCTCGTTCGGCTCGACGGCCGAGCTGGCGCAGCTCGCCGGCGTCAACGTCGCGACCGTGACGCGCACGGCGCAGGCGCTCGGCTTCGCCGGCTGGCCGGCGTTGCAGCAGGAGCTGCGGGCCCGGTACATGTCGTCGCTGAGCGCGCCGCAGGTCGCGGAGGAACACCGGGGCGTCGGTTCGCCGGGATCGGCGTCGCTGCGCCGCGACCTCGACAGCCTGGCCCTCCTCAACCGGCGCTTCGACGAGGAGGTCATCCGCGAGGTCGCCCAGGCGATCGCGGCGGCCCGCCGGACCCTGGTGATCGCGGACGGCAGCTACGCGGCGGTCGGCATCGCCTTCGCGCACAACGCGCGTCTCGCGGGCTACGACGTCCACGCGGTCACGGCGGGCGACGCGGAACTGGCGAACCAGACGGCGAAGCTGACCTCGGCCGACGTGCTGGTGGCGATCAGCTTCTGGCGTCTCTACGAGAGCACGGTCCTGGCCGCGGACGAGGCGAAACGCCGTGGCGCGCGGGTCTTCGCCGTCACGGACGCGGCCAGCCCGGCGCTGGCGGGCGCGGTCGAGCACGTGCTGATGGTGCCCGCCGAGGGCGTGACGTTCTTCCCGTCGCTGACCGCGGGCATGGCGCTGGTCCAGGCGATCGTCGCGCAGCTGGCGGCCGTCGACCCGGCGCGCACGAGCGAGTCGATCGAGGCGGCGGAGGCGATGTGGACGCGCTTCGACCTGCTGCACCGCCGCCCGTCGGCCAAACCCGTGTGACCTGGGTCACTCGACGACGGTTTTCCGCTCCCCGGCCGGTCTTGATCCGGTCCGCACCGCCTCGACCACCCGGGGAGTACCCATGTCCACCACCGCCGTCGTGACCGGAGCCGGCCGCGGCTTCGGGCGCGCGATCGCCGCCGCGCTCGTCGCCGAGGGCCGCACCGTCGTCGGGATCGCGCGCAGCTCCGCCGAACTCCAAGCCGTCCGCGACGACCTGGGCGCGAGGTTCGTCCCCGTCGCGGCCGACGCGACCGATGACGTCCTCGCCGAGCACGTCCTGCGCGACCACCGGCCGGGCCTGCTCGTCCTCAACGCCGGAGCCGTGCCGCACATGGCGCCCGTCCACGAACAGACCTGGGAGACCTTCAGCCGCAACTGGCACGTCGACACCCGGCACGTCTTCGCCTGGACCCGCGCCGCGCTGCGACAGCCCCTCGAGAAGGGCGGTGTCGTCGTCTCGATGTCCAGCGGCGCGGCCATCGGCGGGTCACCGCTGAGCGGCGGGTACGCCAGCGCGAAGGCCGCGATCCGGTACCTGCGCGCGTACGCCGCCGACGAGTCGGATCGCGCCGGCCTCGGCCTGCGGTTCGCGACGCTCCTGCCGCAGCTGACTCCGCTCACCGGCCTCGGTTCGACGGGCGTCGACGGCTACGCCGCGCGCACCGGCGTCGACCGCGAGACCTTCGTGAAGAACATGGAGTCGGTGCTGACGCCGGAGCAGGTCGCGAAGGCCGTCCTCGAGGTGGCCGCCGGAAACGCGGCGGAATACCAGGTCAGCGGCACCGGCCTGCGTACGCTCTGAGTGTCATGCCCGACTTCGCCGCACACACTGAGCAGTTCCGGCCGGAGCTGCTCGCGCACTGCTACCGCCTCCTCGGCTCGATCCACGACGCCGAGGACCTCGTGCAGGAGACGTACCTGCGCGCGTGGCGCGCGTTCGGCGGGTTCGAGGGCCGGTCTTCGGTGCGGCGCTGGCTGTACAAGATCGCCACGACGGCCTGCCTGACGGCGCTGGAAACCCGGGCCCGGCGGCCGCTTCCGTCGGGGCTGGGCGCGCCGGCCGACGACCACCGGGTGGCCGTCGCGGCCGCGGACCCGACGGTGCCGTGGCTGCAGCCGGCCCCGGACTTCGACCCGGCGGCCGTCGTGGCCGGGCGCACCGGCGTGCGGCTCGCGTTCATCGCCGCGCTGCAGCTGCTGCCCGCCCGGCAGCGGGCGGTGCTGACCCTGCGCGACGTGCTCGCGTTCTCCACCGCCGAGGCCGCCGAGATCCTCGGCACGACCCCCGCGGCGGTCGACAATGCCCTGCGCCGGGCCCGCGGCCGGCTCGCCGAGGCGGGCCCGGTGGCCGCGGACCTGGCCGAACCGGCCGGGCAGGGCGCCCTGCTCGACCGGTACGTCGACGCGTTCGCCCGTGCCGACCCGGCCGCGCTGGTGACGTTGCTGCGCGCCGACGTCGAGCTGGAGATGCCGCCGATCCCGACGTGGTTCACCGGCCGCGACGCGGTCGTCGGGTTCCTGTCCCGCCGCGTGCTGCGCCCGGGAGCCTGGCGCCTGACGCCGACCCGGGCGAACGGCCAGCCGGCCCTGCTCGAGTACGCGGCCACGGGCGACGGCCGCTTCGAAGCCCACGGCGTCCAGGTCCTGACCGTGCTCGGCGACCGGATCGCGCGGATCACGGCGTTCAACGACGCGGCGCTGGTACCGACGTTCACGCACGCCATGCTGGGGTCATGAGCACCCGCATCGGCCTCCTGTACCCGACGCGCGACTGCGGTGAAGACGACTTCGCCGAGCTGTGCCGCCGTCTCGACCCGGCCCTCACCCTGGACTTCGCGTACGCGCGGTGGGGCGAGGACGTCGGACGGATCGACGAGCTCGACGCCGCGGGCAAGGCGGCGGCCGTGCGCGAAATCGGCGCGCCGTCGCGCCTGCTGGCGGCCGCCGGCGAGTTCGCCGCCACTCCGGACGTCGTCAGCTGGGCCTGTTCCAGCTGCAGCTTCACCCGCGGCCTCGACGGGACCCACGAGCAGGCCGAAGCCCTTTCGGCGCACCTCGGCGTGCCGGCGAGCAGCACGTCACTGGCCTACCTCGCCGCCCTCGGCCGGCTGGGCCTCGACCGCGTCGCGCTCGCCTCCGTCTACCACCCGGACCTGACCGCGGTCTTCGCCGCCTTCCTCGCCGGCGCGGGCGTCACGACGGTGCACTCGGTCTCGGCCGACGCGGCGTCCGACCGCGCGCTCGCCGCGTGGGACGCGCGGCAGATCACCGACCTGGTGCTCGCCGCCGACCACGACGACGCGGCGGCCGTGCTCGTCCCGGAAACCGCACTGCACACGACGCCGCTGCTCGCCGGGCTGGAGGACCGGCTCGGCAAGCCCGTGCTGACCGCGACCGCCGTCACGGTCTGGGACGCACTGGACCGGGCGGGCACCGAGCCGGCACGAGCGGGTCTGGGGACGCTGTTCAGGGGCGCGGCGGTCCGCCGTCGGCCGAGCTCATCCTCCTCGTGAAGCGGGCCGCGACGTCGCGGAGCTTGGTGTTCGTGTGCTGGGACTCGACGATCAGGCGCTGCATCGCCGAGTCCTCGCTCGCCCGGTGGATCAGCATGAGCATGCCCTTGGCCTGCTCGATCACCGCCCGGGTCTCCATCGCGTTGCGCAGTTCGTCGGCGAGCGCGCGGGCTTCCCGGTAGCGGCGGGTCAGCCGCAGCACGGTCTCCACGCACAGGGTGAACAGCCGCAGCACCTTGGTGTCGAACTCGTGGTAGCCGTGGGCGCCGAAGCCGAACAGCGTGATCGCGCCGACGAGCGTGTCGTCCACGCGCAGCGGCACCGCCAGGTAGCTGCCGACGCCGAGATCCTTGGCCGCGGCGACGAACTCGGGCCACTTCTCGCCCGTCTCGCCGACGGCCACCCGCACGACCTCGCCCGTGAGCGCGGCGAGCAGGCCGGGACCGTCACCCGCCGCGTACTGGACGTCGTCGATGCGCCGGGCCCGCTCGTCGGTGAAGGCCTCCGTCTGCGTCACGCCGTCGCGGACCACCATGATGCTGGCCAGGTCCGCGTCGGGCACCACCCGGACCGCTTCGCCGCAGACCGCGTCGAGCACCCCCGGGGTGCCGGACACCGATTCGAGCACCCCGACGAGATCGGCCAGGACGGCGTTCAGCTCGTCGACCCGCTCCGCCATGCCGTCGCCAGTGGTCGGCACAGCCCCACCCCTCCCATGCGTCAAGCGGCGAGCACGGGGAAGAGCTCGCCAGCAGCGTCAACCAAGACCACCGCTGGCGTTTCAACGGGTCCGGGTGAACTCTACCGGCCGTACGCTCCGGTTTGGCGTCGGCCGCGCCGGGTAGCCGGAGAGCATGAACGACCCCGCTGTTGACGACGACCTGTGGGCGGAGTTCCACCGGGTGGTGAACATGACGTCGCGCGAGCTGGAGGACTGGCTGCGCACCCGCGACGCGGGCGAGGAAGAGGAGCCCCTCCCCGACGAGGCGGGCCCCCCGACCGGCCACGAGGTCCTGGCCATTCTGCGCAAACGCCGCGTCGACACCGACCGGACGGACGCCGAGGTGATGCGCAAGGTGATCTCCCGGGTCCACACCGAGCGCCGCGACGACCTGGAGCCGACCGCGGGCGAGGCCCATTGGCGCCACAGACTGATGTCCATCGGCCACGACCCGCTCAAGCCACCGGGCTGAGCCGGCGTGCGGGTGGTTCTTGCCGCGCCGGAACGAGCCCGCGCCCGACCTTGCGCAGGACGCGGCTGAGCCGACGCCCGGCCGGGTTCGCTGTCGGACGATGCGGCCGGGTCGCACCAGGGTGCGCCCGGGTGGGCCTGAGTCCGGCCCGGGCTGAGGCCGGTCGCCGAGTCCACGCCAGACCCCCAGCCGCCGGGGCGGGTGCTGACCAGAGCCCGTCCCGGCCGGGCCCGGCGGCCACCTCCGCCGCCGGGCCCGCCGAGCCGGCGCTAGCGGGTCACCGCCTGCCAGCGCTGGTTCGGCCCGTTCGTCGGCCGGTACAGCCCGATCCGGGCGCCGTCCTCCCGGCACTCGCCCGTGACGTCCAGCAGCTGCCCGTCCGCGGCGTTGACGAACGTCCACGTCCCGTCGCCCGTGGTCGACAGCGTCCACTGCGCGGCCGGGTCCGCGGTCCCCGCCGGTGCCAGGACCACCGCGCCGCCCGCGCTGCCGAGCACCTGGCCCGTCCCGGCGTTGGTCACCGTGAACCGGTCGCGGTTGCCGTCGCGGCCCGTGCGGTCGGTGAGCGTCCAGCGCTGCGCGGCCGCCGACGCGTCCGTCGTCCGCTGGACCAGTGAGCCGTTCTCCGCCGTCAGCGACTTCCCGCTCTGCACGCCGGTGAAGGTGAACGGCTTGCCCGACCCCAGCCCCGCGCCCGCCGCGGTCGACGACACCCCGGAAACCAGGAACGTCGTCACCGACCGCGCCGGGACCCGCAGCGTGGCGTGCGCCGCCGTGACCCGGACCGGCTTGCCGCGGCGCAGCGCGCCCGTGACGTCCGTGACGACCGGCGTCACCGAAGCACCCGGCCGCACGCGCCCGAAGCCGGACAGGTCCAGCGTGACGTCCTGCTCGCTCGTCCCGGAGTCGACGTGGACCACCGACGACAGGTCGTCCCCGCGCATCGCGGCCGTCGACGCCGCGTCGTCCGACGCGATCAGCCGGTCGCCCGGCCGGATGTAGTGGGTGAAGTTCCGCATGGTGTCGTACTTCGTGTTCGTCCTGATCGGACAGTCCGAAGTGGTGCAGCCGAACGGGACCTGGATCTCGCCCCAGTTCATCCCGGCCGCGGACTCCCCGCCGGGCTTCATGTTGTCGTAGTCCTCGATCGGCTGCCAGCTCACCCACGCGCTCGGTTCGAGCAGGCGCAGGTCGTCGGTGATCTGCGTGGCCAGCCCGAGGCCCGGGTCCATGCTCGTGAAGTCCTGCCGGTCGAGCCAGCTGCCGCCGACCTCGCTCATCCACAACGGCTTCGCGGCGCCCTTGGCGATGTCGCGCGGGACGGGCCGGTTGCCGGTGCCGTAGGTGTGCACGTTCAGCCGTCCCGCGGCCGACCTCGCGGCGGCCGGCCAGCCGGCCCAGTCCGCGGCGAAGAGGTCCGGGTTGGTTTCGTCGGGGGCGGACACCGTCGTCCCCGGCAGCGCCGCGGCCATCGCCGGGATCAGCTGGGCCTGCACGGACGGCCCGATGTGCGCACCCTCCTGCCGCCCGCCGGCCGGGTTCCCGTCGGCGCCGAGCGTCGTCTTCCAGTAGTTCGTGTCCGGCTCGTTCAGCGGGTCCACCGAGGCGAACTTGATGCCGTGCGCGCGTTCGAGCGTCCGAACGACCTGCGCCAGGTACGCGGTGAAGTCGCCGATCTTGTCCGGCCGCAGCTGCTCGTCAGTCGCGGTGAAGCCGCCCGAAACGTAGCCGGAGACGGTCTGGAAGTACGGCGGCGAGTTGCTGAACGCCTCCCACTTCGTGACGCGCCCCTTGATCCGGTCGACCCACCAGCGCTGGTTCGGGTCGGCGGCCGCGTCGAACTCGGCCGGGTCCCCGGGCGTCCACCAGTCCTTGTCCGCGCGGGTGGTCCCGGCCGGCGCCTTCCACCAGCCCGGGACCGCGCCACCGGGACGCAGGTACGCCGGGACGTCCGGCGCGTTGCCCCCGCCGACGTTGAACCGGGCGATGTTCAGGTTCAGCCCGTCGGCGCCGAAAACCATGTCCGCCAGCCG
Source organism: Amycolatopsis sp. NPDC004378 (assembly GCF_053602455.1). Taxonomy (NCBI): domain Bacteria; kingdom Bacillati; phylum Actinomycetota; class Actinomycetes; order Pseudonocardiales; family Pseudonocardiaceae; genus Amycolatopsis; species Amycolatopsis sp. NPDC004378. The sequence goes on along the minus strand of NZ_JBSGDR010000018.1, from coordinate 129,507 downwards.
GGTGCGGACCGGATCCGGGTAGCCGCCGGTCGCCTCCGCCATCCACGCCAGGCTCGAACCCCAGCCTTCGAACGGCTGCTGCCGGTAGGACGGGTCGGGTCGCACGGTCACCGCGGTGGCCGCGGCCGCCGGTGCCGCGGCCAACCCGGCCGCAACAAGAAGTACACAAAGGACGGTGAAGATCCGGTTCATCGTCGAACTGCCCTTCGGTAGGGGACTTCCTCAGGCCTCCGTGTGGCCCAGCAACGGCCGCGGCACGAACCGGGCCGCCGGGTCGAGCATCGTGTCCAGTTCGAGCACGACGAGTTCGTTGGCCCCCGCCCGGACCACCGGGCGCGGCACGTACAGGGTCCGCTGCGGCCCACGCCGCCAGTACCGGCCGAGCGGGAACCCGTTGAGCCACGCCAGGCCCTTGCCCCACGCCCCGGTGTCGAGGAACAGGTCGGCGGGCGCGTCGACGTCGAACCCGGCGCGCAGCAGCACCGGCCCGGCCACCGGTCCCTCCACAGTGGACACCGCGAGCGGCTCGGGCAGCGCGTCGAGGTCGAGGGGCAGCACGTCCCACCCGGTCAGCGGCCGGCCGTGCAGCGAGGCACCGCCGATGATCCCCTTGGCCTCGCCGATCCGCGGCCCGTAGTCGACCCGGCCCTGGTCCTCGACGAGCACCAGGAGTTCACCGTCCGCCCGCGGCAGCGCGATCGCGCGGTCGTGGTGTTCCCGCAGCAGGGTGCCCACCGGCGCGCCGTCGAAGAACACCGTCGCGCGGTCGCGGACCTCGCCGAAGGTCAGCACGCCGGGACCGTCGCCGGTGACGCGGGTGCGCAGGAGCGCGAGCCGCGGCATCGGCGTCAGGTCGTCGAACGCCGGCAGCTCCTCGTGGAACTCCCAGGTGCCGAAGCGGTCCGGCGCGTCGAGCAGCCGGACGGGGTCGCGCAGCGCCGTCTCGAACGCCGGCGCCGGGCGCGCCGGCGGCGGGACGCTGTCGGGTACCTTGTGGTAGCGCGCGATCACGTCCCGGAAGGCGTGGTACTTCGGGGTCGGATCGCCGGCTTCGTCGAGCGGTGCGTCGTAGTCGTACGAGGTCACCAGCGGCTGGTAGACGCCCTTGTCGTTCGCGCCGCTGGTGAGCCCGAAGTTGGTGCCGCCGTGGAACATGTAGAGGTTGACCGAGGCGCCCGCGGCCAGGAGCGCGTCCAGCTCGGCCGCCGCGTCCGCGGCCGAAGTCGTGTGGTGGTGGGCGCCCCAGTGGTCGAACCAGCCGTTCCAGAACTCGCTGCACATCAGCGGCCCGGTCGGCTGGTGCTCCCGCAGGACCTTCAGCCGGGCCTCGGCGGCGGAGCCGAACGACGCCGTGCGGTGCACCCCGTCCAGGCTGCCCGCCTCCAGCATGTCCGGCTGGTCCACTGTGGTCAGGGGCACGGTGACGCCGGACGCGCGCGTGTGCTCGGCCAGCGCCCGCAGGTACCGCTTGTCGTCGCCGAACGCGCCGTACTCGTTCTCGACCTGGACCAGCAGCACCGGCCCGCCACGGTCGATCTGGTGCGGTACCACGACTTCGTAGACCCGCGAGAGGTATTCGCGGACCGCGTCGAGGTACTTCGGCTCGTACCGCCGGATGCCGACCGACGGGTCGCGGAACAGCCACGCCGGCAAGCCGCCGTTGTCCCATTCCGCGCAGATGTACGGGCCGGGCCGCACGATCGCGTACATCCCGGCCTCGGCGACCAGCCGCAGGAACCGGTCCAGGTCGAGCCCGCCGCTGAGGTCGAACCCGTCCGGCGACGGCGCGTGCGCGTTCCACGGCACGTACGTCTCGATGGTGTTGAGCCCCATCCGGCGGGCCTTGTCGATCCGGTCGGCCCACAGGTCCGGGTGCACGCGGAAGTAGTGCAGGGCACCGGAAAGGATCCGGAACGGGCGGCCGTCGAGCAGGAAGTCGGTCTCCCCGATGACGAACTCAGGCATGGGGGCTCACCTTGAGCACGGACCAGGACAGGGGCGGCAGCGTCACGGTGATGGTGGTCCCTCCGGGGTCGGTCGTCACGGCGGCGCCGGGCAACGGCACCGGCCGGACCGGCTGGGCGTCGGCGGTGTTGACGGCGTGGCGCGTCTCACCGTCGGGAACGGTGAGGGTTTCGGCGCCGTACAAGGCGAACCTCGCGCCCCGGAGTCTCAAGTGGACTTCGGTCGGTGCCGCCGTGGCCCGGTTGGTGAGGAACACCGCGCCACGCCCGGATTCTTCGAGCGTCGCGGCGACGTCGACCAGGTCGACCTCGCCGTGTTGCGCGGTGCGGAGCCGGTCGCCGGTGACCTCCAGCCGCAGGCTCACCCCGCGGGCCAGCGCCGCGACGAGCTTGAACGGGTGGAACGTCGTCTGCCGCCACGCCGGGCCGCCGGGTTCGGTGCGGATCGGCGCGATGACGTTCACCAGCTGCGCCTGGTTCGCCATCGTGACCCGGTCGACGTTGCGCAGCAGGGAACTCAGCAGCGAGCCGACGACGACCGCGTCGGTGACGGTGTAGTCGTCCTCGATGATCCGCGGGTGTTCGCGCCAGCCCTCGGCGGCGAGCCGCGCCTGGTCGGTCTCGTTCCAGCGCCGCAGGTCCCAGACGTTCCACTCGTCGACGCTGATCCCGACGTCCAGCCCGAGCTCGTCGATGATCGCGGCGGTCGTGCGGATGTAGGCGTCCAGCGCGGCCGCGCTGGCGAGGTAGCTGTCGGTGTCGCCGTGCAGTTCCTGGTAGTACGCGTGCAGGGAGATGTGGTCGGCCAGGCCCGCGGTGTGCCGCAGCACGGTGCGTTCCCACTCGCCGAACGTCGGCATGTCCGCGTGGGAGCTGCCCGCGACGACGAGTTCGACGTCCGGGTCGATCATCTTCAGCACGCGCGCGGTTTCCGCGGCGAGGCGGCCGTACTCGTCGGCCGTCTTGTGGCCGATCTGCCACGGCCCGTCCATCTCGTTGCCGAGGCACCACAGCTTGAAACCGAACGGCTCGTCGGCACCGTTCGCCCGGCGCCGCTCGCTCAGCGCCGTGCCGCCGGGGTGGTTGCAGTACTCCAGGACGTCGGCGGCCTCCTGGATGCCGCGGGTGCCGAGGTTGACGGCGTACATCACCTCGGCCCCCGCGGCTTCGGCCCACGCGGCGAATTCGTGCAGGCCGAAGCGGTTGGACTCCACGCTGTGCCAGGCCGGGTCGAGCCGGACGGGCCGGTCCGGCCCGACGCCGTCCTCCCAGCGGTACGCGGAGACGAAGTTGCCGCCGGGATAGCGCACGACGGTCGGCCCGAGCTCCCGGACCAGCTCCAGGACGTCGCCGCGAAACCCGCGAGCGTCCGAAGTGGCGTGCCCGGGCTCGAAGATTCCCGTGTAGACGGACCGGCCCATGTGCTCGGCGAACGAGCCGAAGAGGCGACGCGGGACCGGGCCGATCACCTCGCCCGCGTCGCCTTCGATCCGGACGCTCATCCCGCGCTGACCGTGAAGCCCTGCTGGTTGCCGTAGTCGACGAGCGCCTGCTGCCAGGCCGCGAGCCCGGCGTCCAGCCCGGTGCCGTTGAGGTAGGCCTTGCCGACGGTGTCGCTGAAGACGCTGTTGGCGTAGGTCTGGTACGGCAGGTAGGTCCAGCCCTTCGCGACGTCCTTCGACGCCTGGGTCAGCACCTGGTTGATCTTCTGGCCGCCGAAGTACGGCACGGCCTCGTCGACGAACGCCGGCGACGTCAGGTCCGCCGTGGTGGCCGGGAAACCGCCGCTCTCGATGAACGGCTTGACGCCGTTGCCGTGGTTGAGCCAGCGCACGAACGCCGCGGCCAGCGCCGGGTTGGCGCTCTGCTTGAGCACGGACTGGGTGCTGCCGCCGTTTTCCGCGGTCACCGGCTTGCCGTCGTAGGTCGGCATCGGCGCCACGGCCCACTTGCCGGCGCCGCCGGGCACCGACGACTTGAAGTTGCCGGGCATCCAGGCGCCGGTGACCAGGGACGAGATGGTGCCGTCACCGAGCGCGCGGAACCAGTCGTCGGACCACTCCTTGACCGGGGCGAGCAGCTTGCCCTGGATCAGCTGGTCCCAAGTGGACGTCCACTTCTTCGTGCCGGGGTCGGCCAGGTTGATCTTCACGGTCCGGCCGTCGGCGCTGAACGGGCGGCCGCCGGCCTGCCAGATCATGCTGAGTGCGAAGCCGGGGTCACCGGTGTCGGAGGTGATGTACTTCGTGGGGTCCGCCGCGTGCAGCTTCTTGGCCGCGGCGAGGTACTCGTCCCACGTCTTCGGGACGGCGATGCCGTTCTTGTCGAAGACTTCCTTGTTGTAGAACAAGGCCATCGGGCCGGAGTCCTGCGGCAGGCCGTAGGTGCCGTTGTTCACGCGAACACTCGACCAGGTCGAGGCGCTGTAGTCCTTTTCGAACGTCCCGAAGCCGTACTGGTCGAGGTTGACCAGCGAATCGGTCAGGGCGAACTGCGGGAGCGCGTAGTACTCGATCTGCGCGACGTCCGGCCCGCCGCTGCCGGCCTTGATCGCGTTCTGCAGCTTGGTGTACTCGTCCTTGTTCGTGCCCGCGTTGACGTAGTCGACCTTGACGTTCGGGTATTCCTTCTCGAACGCGGCAACCTGATCCTTGGCCGAGGGCGTCCAGCTCCAGTAGGTGATCGTCCCGCCCGCCTTGAGCGCGGCGTCGACGGAGTCCTGGCCGCCGGATGCGGTGCTCGCGGGTGTCCCCGAGGAGCAGCCGACCGCGAGGGCGGCGGCGAGCGCCACGGCGGTGAACGCCTTGACGCGACTGCGGATGCGTGACATCGAATGTCCCTTCACGACGGTGTGACGGCTATTGCTTGACACTGCCCGCACTCAGGCCTGACTGCCAGAACCGTTGCATGAGCAGGAAAGCGACGACGAGCGGGATGATCGTGAGCAGTGACCCGGTGAGCACCAGGTGGAAGATCGGGCGCGCGCCGGCGCCGTTGGCCTGCGCGCTCCACTGGTTGAGCCCGACGGTCAGCGGGTACCACTTGGGCTCGCTGAGCATGATCAGCGGGAGGAAGTAGTTGTTCCACGTCTGCACCATGGTGAACAGCGCGACCGTGACGATCCCCGGCACGAGCTGGCGCAGCGTCACGGTGAGGAAGATCCGGATCTCCCCCGCGCCGTCGATCCGCGCCGCCTCCAGGAGCTCGTCGGGGATCGCGTCGGCGGCGTACACCCAGATCAGGTAGAGGCCGAACGGGCTGATCAGCGACGGGATGATGATCGACAGCGGCGTGTTCGTCAGCCCGAGCTTGCTGAAGAGCAGGAAGGTCGGCACGGCGAGCGCGGTGCCGGGCACGGCCACCGCGCCGAGGACGACGGCGAAGACCGCGCGCCGGCCCGGGAAGCGGTACTTGGCCAGCCCGTACCCGGCGGCGGTGGCGAGGAGCGTCGCGCCGCCCGCGCCGACCACGACGTAGAGCAGCGTGTTCCCGAGCCAGCGGAAGAAGATCCCGCCGTCGTAGGTGAACGTCTGGCCGATGTTGTCGAACAGCGCGAACGGGCCGCCGAAGGCCAGGCCGGACGTCGAGAACAGCGCGGACTGGGTCTTGGTCGCGTTGATCACCAGCCACGCCAGCGGCACCAGCGTGTAGATCAGGTACAGCGCCATGACGGCGGTGAGGGCGCGCGACTTGCGGGGGACCACGTCACATCCCCTTCCGGGTGCCGCGCAGCTGCACGACGTAGGCGATGACGGCGGTGATCACGCCCATCACGATCGCGACCGTGGCGGAGTAGTTGTACTGCTGGCCGCCGAAGGAAAGGTTGTAGGCGTACATGTTCGGCGTGTAGAAGGTGCCGATCACGTTCGGCGCCAGCGTGCGCATGATGTTGGGTTCGTTGAACAGCTGGAAGCTGCCGATGATCGAGAAGATCGTCGCGATCACGATCGAGCCGCGCAGCGCGGGCAGCTTGACGCTGGCGATGGTGCGGAACGCGCCGGCGCCGTCGATCGAGGCCGCTTCGTACAGCTCCTTGGGGACCACCTTCAGCGCCGAGTAGAAGATGAGCATGTTGTAGCCGACGAACTCCCAGGTCACGACGTTGCCGATGGACGTGAGCATCCAGTTCTCCGACAGCGGCTTCACGGCGTCGGTGCCGAGGAGGTGGTTGAGGTCGGCGGCGAGCCCGAAGTGGTCGCCGTACATGAAGCCCCACATCAGCGCGGCGACCACGGCGGGCACGGCGTACGGCAGGAAGATCACGACGCGGAAGAACCCGGCGGCGTGCAGCCGGGCGCTGTCGATCGCGAGCGCCGCGACCAGCGCGAGCAGCAGCATGATCGGCACCTGCACGACGAGGAAGAGCAGGACGCGCAGGAACGACTCCCAGAACTTCGCGTCGGCCAGCACCTGCGCGTAGTTGCCGGCGCCGACGAACACCGTCCCGCCGAAGAAGGCCTGGTCGCGGAACAGGCTGAGCCCGAACGCGTAAATGATCGGCGCCAGGAAAGTGAGCGCGAACACCAGCACGAAGGGAGCGACGAAAAGCCACCCGCGCCACTGCCGTTTCGGCCGGCGCGTGGGGTGCGCGCGGGGCGGCGCCGGGACGGGCGGTGCCGCTGTGGACGTCATCGTCCCTCCGGTGGTTCGCGTGGATGTTTACGTCAACATGGACGGCCGAAGGGTAACGTGTTGACGTAAACATGTCCAGGAAACCTCTGAGGGAGCACTCGTGCCGGCAGCAACCCCGCGTCGTGGACCTTCGATGGCGGACGTCGCGCGCGAGGCGGGCGTGTCCGGCCAGACGGTGTCCCGGGTGGCGAACGGCAGGACGAACGTCGACGACGCCACGCGCGAGCGTGTGCTGGCCGCGATGCGCCGCGTCGGCTACCGCCCCAACAGCGCGGCCCGCGCGCTGCGCAACGGCAAGTTCCGCAGCATCGGCGTGATCATCTCGGCCCTCCCGACGTTCGGCAACAGCAGGACACTGGACGCCATCGCGGCGGCGGTCGTCCCGGAGGGGTTCTCGATCGTCCTGCTGCCCGTGACGCGCCCGACGCAGGGCGAGGTGACGGGAGCGTTCAGCAAGCTGAACGAGCAGGCCGTCGACGGGGTGATCATCCTGATCGAGCAGCACCAGCTGGACCAGAGCGAAATCGAGCTACCGCACGGCCTCCCGGTGGTGGTGATCGATTCGAGCGCCCGCTACGACTACCCGGTGGTGGACACGGACCAGGCCGACGGCGCGGCCACGGCGACCCGGCACCTGCTGTCCCTGGGGCACGCGACGGTGTGGCACATCGCGGGGCCCCCGCAGTCGTATTCGGCGGAGCGGCGTCGCAAGTCGTGGCAGTCCACATTGGAGCGTGCGGGAGTGGTGGTGCCCCCGGTGTTCGTCGGCGACTGGTCTCCGTCGTCGGGTTATGAGGCGGGACTGGCTTTGGCGGCCGACCCTGCGGTCACGGCGGTGTTCGCCGCGAACGATCAGATGGCGCTGGGGTTGTTGCGCGCATTGCACGAGTCGGGTCGCCGCGTTCCCGCTGACGTGAGTGTCGTCGGGTTCGACGACATGGAGGAGTCGGCGCACTTCTGGCCCCCACTCACGACGATCCGGCAGTCGTTCGAGGCCGTTGGGCGGCACGCGGTTTCGGCGTTGCTGGCGGAGATCGAGACCGGGGCGGAGGTTGGGGAGCCGGTTACGGTGCCTACCGAGTTGGTGGTCCGGTCCAGCACGGCGCCGCCGCCTGCTTGACGTGGCGCTCGGTTCTCGGTCACGGCTCGGTGGTGCGGTCGCGCGGCACGGGGGCGCGGCGCAACAGCATCACGGCGGCGCGGAATCGCGGCGCGGCGGCACGTCCGGCGGCGCGGCAGCGCGCCGCAGCGGAACGCGGCGCGGAACGCGGCAGGATCTCGGGGCGGCGGAATCGCGGCGCGGCGGCGGGGTGCGGCGCCGCGGATCGCGGTGCGGTGGCGGAATCGCGGCACGCCGGCGGCGCGGCAAATCACAGCGCGGCGGCGCGGCAGCATCGCGGCAGTGCGTCAGCATCGCGGTGGGTGCGGCGGCGGTGCGGCGGGTGCGGCAGTGCGGCGGCATCGCGGTGCGGCAGTGCGGCGAGTGTGGCGGTGCGGCCGTGCGGCCGTGCGGCCGTGCGGGCGAAACTGTCGGTGCCTGCCGGTAGCGTGGAAAACGGGGGGCGCCCCCGCGGCTGGAGGTTCTCGTTTCAGTGCGGGGAAGGCGGGGCATTACTGGCCACCAAGCCGGGTCGTCCGGTGCCGCTAATGGTGCAGTGGTGTGGACCGTTTGGTCCTGCCGCCGCAGGAACGAGGCGTCATGCTTGCCATTCTCGCCGCCGTGTTGTTCGGGCTCGCTCTGCTGATGGAGCTGGCCGGGTTCGGGCTCGGCTCTGTTGTCACCACCGGGACGCTCACCACCGCCGGGCTGTTGTGCGTTGCGTTGCACCTGGCCGGCGTTGCGACCGATCGGTCGCGGTTCAGCCGGCGGCGGCGTCGGTAGCCGCGCGCTGCAGGACCTGGGTGAACACCTCGGGTGGCTGGGCGCCTGCGACGCCGAACTTGTTGTCGATGACGAAGAACGGTACTCCGGTCGCGCCGAGTGCCCGGGCCTGTTCGCCGTCCGCGGCGACTTCGGCTTCGTAGGCGTCCGACTCGAGCACCTTGCGCGCCTCTTCGGCGTCGAGGCCCGCTTCGGCGGCCAGCTCCACCAGGGAGTCGCGGTCGAACAGGGAACGGCGTTCGGTGAAGTGCGCGCGGTAGAACCGGTCGACCACCGCGTCGGCCAGGCCGCGGTCGGCGGCCAGGTGCACCAGGCGGTGACCGTCGACGGTGTTGCCCATGTGGACGCCGTCGAGGTGGTATTCGAGCCCGTCGGCGGCCGCGCGCTCCTCCATCTGCGCTTCCATGGCGTCGGCTTCTTCGAGGGTCCGGCCGTACTTCTCGGACAGCACCTCGCGCGTCGGCCGCGAAGTGCCGCGCGGGAACGACGGGTCGAGCTGGAAGGAGTGGTGCACCACCTCGACGTCGGCGCCGAGCTCGGCGACCGCCGTTTCGAAGCGGCGTTTGCCGAGATAGCACCAGGGACAGACGAGATCGGACCAGATGTCGACGCGCACGCCACCACGCTAGCCGAGGGGGTGGCACGCACTTCAAGGTAACCGTCGGCGACCTGCGGCGGTGATCTCCGGGCCGCCGAAGCTAGGGTGGGCCGGTGACCGTCTCGACCGACGACATCGTCCGCCACGCGGCGCGGCTCCTGTTCGCCGGCACCCGCCTCGACCTCGGCCGGATGGCGGCCGAGCTGGGCATCTCGCGCACGACGTTCTTCCGCCGCGCCGGCAACCGCGACGACGTGATGGGCGCGGGGCTGCGGTACCTCTCCGACCGGACGTGGCAGCGCGCCCTGGACCGATGGCGCGAGGAGCACGGCGAAGCGGTCCGGACGCCCGAGGGACGGCTGCGCTGCCTGTGGGTCATGGAGCAGTACCGCCGCGAGGTCGCGGACAACGACGGGTTGCGCAAGCTGATCGAGGCCGAGTCGACGGTCGCGCTGCGCGTGCTGACGGACCCCCGTGGCGCGGTCCAGCCCGCACTCGTCGACGCGCACGTGGAGCTGTTCCGGGCCGACGTCGACACGGCCAGGCTGACGCCCCTCGTCGGGCTGCCGGATCTTGCCTTCGCGGTAGTACGGCTCGGTGAGTCGTTCCTCTACTCGGACGTTTTGGCCGCGCGGGCAGTGGATTTGACCGTCGCGACCACACTGGTGGACACCCTGGTGCGCGGAGCCCTGGAGCCAGCGGCTCGCTGACACCGGCCACAGCGCCGGACTGCTCACGTGCGTGAGTGCTCTTCGCCGCGACTCGCTGAGCAGGCGCACAGTCTGTCAACCACTCACCCGTTCGGCCGTTGTGGAACATTTGGCCGAAGTGTTTCATGGCAGCACGGGAAAGCGGTTACCCCGCGTCCCGCACGCGGCACCTCCTTCGTTGCCGTGCAACGGTTCCATCGGTCCGCCCGTCCGTGTCCGGGCACGCTTTCGCCTGCCCGGGGAAAGAGAGCGATCCATGTCCGTGCTCACCAGCCCACCGACGTCGTCTGGCCTGGGTGAGAAAGTTTCCGTCCGCAATCTCGCCGGCCGTGGCCGGCGAGGCCGGGCCGCCGGCGTCGTGCTGGCTGCCCTGGCCCTCACCTCCGGCGTCGTCGCACCTGCGGCCGCCGCCGCGAATCCCTACGAACGCGGTCCCGACCCGACCACGGCCAGCATCGAAGCCGACCGCGGTACGTTCGCGACGAGCACTGTCACCGTGTCACGGCTGGCCGTCTCCGGCTTCGGCGGCGGGACCATCTACTACCCCACGACCACCACCGCCGGCACCTTCGGCGCCCTTTCGATCGCACCCGGCTACACCGCCACGCAGTCGAGCATCGCCTGGCTGGGCCCACGGCTCGCGTCGCAGGGCTTCGTGGTGTTCACCATCGACACCCTGACCACCAGCGACCAGCCCGACAGCCGGGGCAGGCAACTGCTGTCCTCTTTGGACTACCTGACCCAGCAGAGCTCGGTGCGCTCGCGCATCGACAGCAGCCGGCTCGGCGTCGTCGGGCACTCGATGGGTGGCGGTGGCACGCTCGAAGCCGCGCGTTCACGCCCGTCCCTGCAGGCCGCAGTGCCGCTGACCGGCTGGGACCTGACCAAGAACTGGTCGACGGTCCGCGTGCCGACGCTCGTCGTCGGGGCGGAGGCCGACACCGTCGCGCCGGTCGCCTCGCACTCGATCCCCTTCTACACCAGCCTCCCCTCCACTTCGGACAAGGCGTACCTCGAACTGCGCGGCGCCAGCCACTTCGCACCGAATTCACCGAACACGACGATCACGAAGTACACGCTCTCCTGGCTCAAGCGCTTCATCGACGACGACACCCGCTACGAGCAGTTCCTCTGCCCGATCCCCAGCACCGGCTTGACCATCTCGGACTACCGCGGCACCTGCCCGTACCACGGCTGACGGCTACAGCGTCACGACCACCTTTCCCCTGGCGTGCCCGGCTTCCTGGTACGCGATCGCCGCGCGCAGGTCGTCGAACGGGTAGCTCCGGTCGATGACCGGGGTCAGCCGGCCGCGCTCCGCGAACGCGGCCAGCCGGCCCAGGAGCGCTTTCTTGTCCCCGGCGGCCACCGCGTCCGCGAGCACGGCCCGCCGCCGTGCGAACGGCGCGGCGGCCAGTGCCCCGAACGCGTGCCCGGCCGGCTGCACCCAGCGCCCGGCCGGGCCGCCCACGGCGACGAACGTGCCGCTCCGGTTCAGGACCCGCCGGCAGGCCGGGAGCGACCGGCTGCCCGCGATGTCCAGGACGAAGTCGTAGCGACGACCGCTGCGCGTGAAGTCGCTCTTCCGGTAGTCGGTGACTTCGCCCGCGCCGAGCGAGCGGACGAGATCGACGTTGGCCGTACCGCAGACCGCGTCGACTTGCGCGCCGAGCGCCTTGGCCAGTTGGACGGCGAAGCTGCCGACGCCGCCGGAGGCACCGTTGACGAGGACCCGGTGCCCTTCCTCGACCCCGCGCAGGGCGACCAGCGCGGTGACGGCCGCCATCGGCATCGCCGCCGCCTGCTCGTGGGTGAGGTTCGCCGGCTTCGGCGCCAGGAGGTCCTCACGCACGCAGACGTATTCGGCGTAGCCGCCGCGGGGCAGCAGCGCGTAGACGTCGTCACCCGGCCGGAAGCGCGATCCGGCCGTCTCGACCCGGCCCGCCATGTCGCAGCCCAGGATGCCGGGCACGGGTTTCCGCACCCCGAAGCCGTTGGGCATCAACCTCGCCACGTAGGGCTCACCCCTCATGAAGTGCCAGTCATAGGGGTTGACCGAGGTCGCGCGCACCCGGACCAGCACCTCGCCCTCGGCGGGCACCGGGTCGGGCAGGTCTTCGAAGATCAGGCTCTCCGGTGGACCGTACACGCGCTGGACCAGGGCTTTCATCGTCGCCTCCCAGGAGTCTTACGCTGTAAGTCATACAACGTAAGGTACGCCGTACGCTGTAAGGCGGTCAAGCGAGACTTACGTTGTACGATCTTGTGGGTGACGACCGACGCGCGAATCCCCCTCAGCCGCGAGCGCGTGCTGCGCGCCGCGGTGGAGCTCGCCGACCAGCACGGACTGCGCGCGCTCACGATGCGACGGCTCGCGGAGGAGCTCGGCGCCGAAGCGATGTCGCTCTACTACCACGTGGCCAAGAAGGAAGACGTGCTCGACGGGATCGTCGACGTTGTGGCCGGGGAGATCAACGACGCCGTCGCCCGGCTCGAGCCGGACCCGGACTGGAAGAAGGCGGTGCGGCAGCGGATCCTCACCGCGCGCCGGGTGTTCCTCCGCCACCGCTGGGCGCCGGAACTGTTCGAGGCGAGGTCCTCGACGAGCACCGCGGTCCTGCGCTACTACGACGCACTGGTCGGCCTGATGCGCGACGGCGGGTTCTCCTACGACCTGGTCCACCACGCGCTGCACGCGCTGGGCAGCCGCGCCCTCGGGTTCAGCCAGGAGCTGTTCGACCCGGGCGCCGACCAGCCCGCGGACGTCCCGGTGGACCTGGCCTGGCAGCTGCCGAACCTGGTCGGGATGATGGCCGAGATCGCCCACGAAGACCCGCATTCGACCCTGGGCTGGTGCGACGACCAGACGGAGTTCGAGTTCGGCCTCGACGTGATCCTCGACGGCTTGGACCGCCTGCGCGAAAAAGCCTGAACCGGTCGCCCAGCAGGTGGAACTCCCGCGGGCCGCGGCCCGGCCGGGGGCAGAATCGGCGGGGTGTCGCGACCACTGCGCAAGCTCGGCTTCCTGACCATCGGCCTGTTCGACCCCGCCGACCCGCGGCGGGGGCACGAGTCGACCCTCGAGATCATCGAACTCGGTGAACAGCTCGGGTTCGACAGCGCCTGGGTGCGGCACCGGCACCTGCAGCACGGCATCTCGTCCCCCGTGGCCGTGCTGGCCGCCGCCTCCCAGCGGACCAGCCGGATCGACCTCGGGACCGCCGTCATCCCGCTCGGCTGGGAAAACCCGCTGCGGCTCGCCGAGGACCTCGCCACCGTCGACCTGCTCTCCGGCGGCCGGCTCAACCCCGGGATCAGCGTCGGCCCGCCGATGCGCTGGGACGAGGTCAAACACGCGCTCTACCCGGACACCGCCGGCGCCGAGGACTTCGGCTACGACCGCGTCCGCCGGCTGCTGGACTTCGTGCGCGGCGAGCCGGCCACCGGCTTCAGCGGCACCGAGGGGTTCGAGGTCTTCTCCGACCGCGTCCAGCCGCAGGCACCCGGCCTCGGCGAGCGGCTCTGGTACGGCGGCGCGAGCCTGCGCTCGGCCGAGTGGGCCGGCAAGCACGCGATGAACTTCCTGACCAGCAGCGTGGTCAAGGCCGAAGGCGAGAGCACGGACTTCGCCGAAATCCAGCTCTCGCACATCCGGGCGTTCCGCGAGCACCACCCGGCGGGCCGGATCTCCCAGGGCCTGGTCGTCGTCCCGACCGACAGCGCGACGCCGGAGCAGCGCGCGAAATACGAGGCTTATGCCGAAAAGCGGCTGCCGCGCACCGCGGAACCGCAAGGGCCGGCACGGATGTTGTTTTCCCGCGACTACGTCGGCACGTCCGCGGAAATCGCGGAACAATTGCACGCGCATGCGGCGTTCCGCGAGGTCGACGAGGTGGCTTTCGCCCTGCCGTTCACCTTCGACCACGAAGATTACGTGCAGATCCTCACCGACATCGCGGAACGCCTCGGTCCGGAACTGGGCCGGCGCTGACCTACTTGTTGGTGCCCGGGGTCAGCACCTTGTCGATCACGAAGACCGTGGCGTTCTTCGTGGGGATGTTGCCGCACAGGATCTTCGCGCCGTTGACCGTCATGTTCTCGCCCGAGCCCTCGATCTTCAGCGGGCCACCGGCGGTGTTCAACGACTCCAGCGAACCGGCGGCGGCGAGACCCTTGGCGTCGTAACGCTTTCCGACGACGTGGTACTGCAGGATCGGCGCCAGCTCGGCCGGCTTGCCCGCCAGCTCCTTGAACTTCGCGTCACCGAGGGCTTCGAACGCCGGGTCGGCCGGCGCGAACACCGTGATGGCCTGCTGGCTGTTGAGGGTGTCGACCAGGTTGGTGGCCTTGACGGCCGCAACCAGCTTGGTGAGCAACGGGTTCGTCGAGGCGGCCGAGGCGACCGGCTGCGGGCCCATCGAGTCGAGCGAGCCCGGCGCGGACCCCTGCGGCAGCTGCGAACAGGCCGGCCCGAAGACGTCGGCGTTGGTGGTCACGCCGTCCGCCGAACCGGAGGCCGCGCTCGACGACGGCGCGGCCATCGACGAGGACGGCGCCATCGAACTGCTGGAGCTGCCGGAGGAAGCGGTGTCGCTGCTGCTGCACGCGGTCATCGACAGGGCGGCCACGGCGGTGATACCGATTCCGGCGACACGAAGCTTGGACACGAAAATCACTCCATTATGCGGCTGAAAACTGCTTCTTGCGGGTTATTCGGAACTGTCTTCTCAGCGGATTGGTACCCATTCGGGTAACTTTCCGGTCAGTGGAGGGCGATCCGGCTGACGGCCGGCGTCGTCGGGCCGGGGGAACCGCCCGCGGGTTCGACGGTGATGCCGATCCGGTCGGTGCCCGGCGGGAGGTCGGCCATCAGCATCCGCGGCCGCAGGAGCCCGGCCGAGCGCGCCTCGCCGGCGCGGATGAGCCACACCTGGTAGACGTGGCCGGCGTCGAGGGTGGGCAGGTCCGAGGCGAGCAGGACGGCCTGGTTCCGGCTGCGCGACACGACCAACGTGGCCTGGCCTTCGCCGACGCCCTGGACCGCGGAGGCGTCGGGCGCGGACAGCACCGAGTCGACGGGAGCCACCGGGGTGGCGGTCGTGACGCCGACGCCGACCGCGACGATCGCGGCCGCGGCGGCGCCGAGCAGCGTGACGCGGAGCCGGAACCCCTTGTCACGGCGGGACTTCCGGGTGCCCCGCACGGACCCCTCGGCCGCGCGGGGCGCCGGGACCACGGGCGGCAGCTGGCGGGTGCGGGCCACGTCGGCGAGCACCACCACCCGCAGCTCCGGCGGCGGGACGACCGTCGCGGCCAGGGCCAGGCGGGAGCCCGTCGCGCGCAGCTCGGCCACCTCCTGGCGGCACGCTTCGCACTCCCCCAGGTGACGCTCGAAGTCGGCGCGTTCCAGGGGAGACACCGCGTCCAGCGCGTACGCCCCGGTCAACGTGTGCAGCTCGGCGGTCATCGATCCACCCCCAGGCAGTCACGCAGCCGGATCAGGCCGTCGCGGATGCGGGTCTTGACCGTTCCCGGCGCGACCTTCAGCACCTCGGCGACCTCGGGGTACGTGTAGCCGTTGTAGTAGGCCAGCACGATCGATTCGCGCTGCAGATCCGTGAGCGAGTCGAGGCACTGCCGGACCCGCTGCTGGTCGAGAGCGGCCAATGTGGACTCGGTGACCTCGTCGAACGGCCGCCGGACGTCCATGCGGCCGGCACGCTCCTCGCGCTCGACCCCGGCCTGGTGCGAGCGCACGCGGTCGACGGCCCGGCGGTGCGCGATCGTGAGCACCCACGACAGCGCGCTCCCGCGTTCCGGGACGTACCGGGTGGCCTTGCGCCACACCTCCACCAGGACCTCCTGCGCCACTTCCTCGGCCTGGGCGTGGTTGCGCAGCACGCGCGTCGCCAGGCCCAGCACCGGCCCGGCGACGAGGTCGTACAGCGCCGAGAACGCCGTCTCGTCCCCCGCCGCGACCCGCCGCAAGAGCTCTTCGGCGCTCGCCGCGGGCACCGGAGCCTCGTCCGGATGCAGCCGTAGCCGCCCACGCTCACCCATGCCCAGCACCCTCCACCTCACCCTTGCTTCTGCGAGGCGTTCGCGGCCGGCGGGCGCCGCGGACTGGTCTCCGGTGACCCTTCCCACCCGGACGGTGCAACTCCGGCACCGGGACCCATCCGGCCGGGGCGGGGCTCCGAATGCTCGGAACGTCATGTCACCGTGCGTGAGAAAGTTGCCCGTTCGGCCACGCCGACGGTGACGTCGGCCACTTCTTGATCACCCCAGAGTGTGAAAGTTTTTCGGAACGCTGGGCGTTGAACTCACTATGGGTTATCCCTGGAACAAGACGAAGTTAACCGACGAGTAGCAAAGGCAGCCGCTATGGCCGACAGCGTCACCAGCGCCCGCATCGACTTCGCCCTGCGCACCTTCGGCGCGGGGCCGCGGCCGGTGCCGGCCGAGCTGGAGTACGACACCCGTGACCCCTACGCGGTCGCCGTGGTGCTGCACGCCGGTACGAGCGCCGTCAGGTGGCTCTTCGGGCGCGACCTGCTCGCCGACGGCCTGCTCGCCCGCTGCGGCGACGGCGACGTCCGCGTCGGGCCCGCCGCGGACCCCGCCCTCGTCGTCGTGGAGCTGACCTCGCCCGACGGCGCCGCGGTGCTCGAAGCGCCGGCGAAGGAGATCGCCGCCTTCCTCGACCGCACCTACGACGTGATCCCGGCCGGGAGTGAGACGGACTGGTTCGACTTCGACGAGGAACTCGCGAAGCTCTCGTACCAGGACTGAGTACCGTCCCCGGGCGTGAGCTTCTTCCTGACCAAGGTCCTCGCCGCGCTCGACGACGGTGGTGACCGCGTCCTGTTCCACTCGGGCGGGGTCACGACCTACCACCAAGCCCGCGACTGCCTGCGCCGGCTGCACGCGGGCCTCGGCGAGGTCGGCAAGATCGCCGTCGACCTGCCCAACCGGCCCGAGACGATCCTGGTCCAGCTCGCGGCCCTGCTGCGCGGCGCGACCGTGCTGCTGGTCCCCGCCTCGGCGCCGCACCAGGCCCGGCTGGCCGCCGCGGAAGGCGCCACCGTCGTCACCGACCGGCCGCGCGCCTGGCCCGGGTACGACGTCCGGACCCTCGACGACCTCGACGGCGACCCCGAACCGCTGGACCTCCCCGGGAAAGTCAGCCTGCTGTTCCCCACCGGCGGCACCACCGGCACGCCGAAGCTCATCCGCCACAGCGGCATCTACGACGGCATGGCCCACATCTTCGCGCCGAACCCCGACGGCCCGGGCCGGACGCTGCTCGTCGCACCGATGACGCACATGACCGGCAACGCCACCGTGCTCGGCGCGCTCCTGCGGCGCGACACCGTCGTCCTCCACGACGGTTTCGACGCGGGCGCTGTGCTTGGCGCGATTCAAGAGCACCGCATCGACACGCTCTCCCTGACGCCGCCGCGGCTCGCCGCCGTGCTCGACCACCCGGCGAGAGCGACGACCGACCTCAGCAGCGTCCGCTCCCTCTCCCTCGGCGCCGCACCGCTGCCGCCGCACCGGCTCGCCCAGGCCCTCGACGTCTTCGGCCCGGTCGTCGGCCAGGGCTACGGCCTCACCGAAGCCCCGATGATCGCGAGCATCTCCGCCGCCGAGCTGATCGCGCGTCCCGAGCTGCGCACTTCGGTCGGGCGGATCGTCCCCGGCATGGAGGCCCGCATCGAAGACGGCGAGGTCCTGGTCCGCGGACTGTCCATGATGGACGGTTATCTCGGCGCCGGGCCGATCGGCGACGGCTGGCTGCGCACCGGCGACCTCGGCCGGTTCGACGACGACGGCTACCTCTACCTGCTCGACCGCGCGGACGACGTCGTCGTGGTCGGCGAGCACGGCACGAAGGTCCCCACGACCGTCGTCGAACACGCGCTCGCCGCGCACCCGGCCGTCGAGAGCGCGGCCGTCTTCGGCGTCCCGGGCGTCGACGGGCAGCTGCTGCACGCCGTCGTCGTGGCCGGAGACGTCACCGAAGACGACCTGAAGGCGCACGCCAGGGCCGTGTTCGGCCAGGAGCACTACGTCCCGGCGAGCGTCGACTTCGTCGACGCCCTGCCGCTCACCGACGTCGGCAAGGTCGACAAGCGCGCCCTCATGACGACCAGAACTCCGTGAGCGCCCGCGCGGCGCCGCGGGGGTCCTGCACCATCCACCAGTGCCCGACGCCGGGCAGCGCCAGTACCCGCGCCCCGGCCCGCTCGGCCGACCGGCGACGCAGGGCCTCGGAGCCGACGAGGTGGTCGTCGGCACCGAGGACCGCGAGGCCGGGACGAGCCGCGGCGGCGGGCAGGTCACGCCCCAGTTCGGCCATCACCGGCTGGACGGCCGAGCGGTAGAAGGTGAGGATCGCCCGGCCCATCTCGGGTCCTTGGGCGGCGGCCAGCCGGGCCGCGACCGGTTCGGCGATGCCGCGGCCGGCCATGCGTGCCGTGCGCGTGGCGACCGTGCCGCCGAGCAGCTCCGCGACCGACCGCTCGCCGTCCCCGGGCGTCTGCCACCGCCGGGCGAGGTCGTGCCAGACGTAGTCCGGGTCGAAGACGCCGAGGGAGTCGCTGACCCAGGTGCGCAGCAGGTCCGGCCGGGTCATCGCGACCGAGACGACGGTGCTGCCGCCGATGTCGTGGCCGACCAGGTCGACCGGCTCGCCGAGCGCGGCCAGCTCCGCGACGAGCCAGTCGCGGTAGCCGGTCACCGTGCAGGCGAAGCCGGGCGGCACCGGTGCGCCGAACCCCGGCGGCGACAGGCGCAGCACGTCGGCGCGGTCCAGTTCGTCGCACAGCGGGTCCCAGACCGCGGCGGTCTCGGGGTTTCCGTTCACGAGGACGACAGGCATGCCGCCACTCTCACATACTTGTTGGGCAACACGCAAGTTTGTTAGGCTGTCGCCATGCCCACTCAGGAACAACGCCGCGCCACCGCCCGCTCCGCTCTGCTCGTCGCGGCCGCGGATCTGGTGGTCGAAGCGGGCGTGCGCGCGGTGACGCTCGCCCTCGTCGGCGAGCGCGCCGGCTACAGCCGCGGCATCGTGACCCACCACTTCGGCTCCCGGCAGGCGCTCCTCGAATCGCTGGCGAAAGCCAGCCAGAGCGGGTTCGTGCCCGGCCTCACGGACGTGCCGCCCGGCCTCGACCGGCTGCTGCGGCTCGTCGCGGGGTACGTCCGCGAGCTGGGCCGCGAAGACGTGCCCGCGCGCTCTTTCCTGGTGCTGTGGGCGGAATCGGTCACCGATCCCCACCTCGCCGCGCTCTTCCGCGAGCGCGACGAGGCGTTCCGGGCGGACCTTCGCGAGGACGTCGCCGCCGGGATCGGCGACGGCACGATCCGGGGCGACGCCGACCCCGCGCAGGTGGCGGTGTCGGTGCTGGGCCAGCTGCGGGGCATCGGCCTGCAGGGCATGCTCACCCCGGCCGCGATCGACACCGAGCGCCTCGCGCGGGAGGTCGCGGAGCAGTGGCGCCGCGCGCTCAGCTCGTGACGGCGCCGTAGGACGACGACCGCACCAGCTTCGCGTACTTCCCGAGCACGCCCTCCGGGAACTTGTTCGGCAGCGGCTCCCAGCCCTGCCGGCGCGACGCCAGCTCGGCCGCGTCCACCAGCAGGTCGATGCTGCGGGCCTTGATGTCGACGGCGATCCGGTCGCCGGTGCGGACGAACGCGATCGGCCCGCCGTCGACCGCCTCCGGCGCGACGTGGCCGATGCACAGACCGGTGGTGCCGCCCGAGAACCGGCCGTCGGTGATCAGCAGGACGTCCTTGCCCAGCCCGGCGCCCTTGATCGCGGCGGTGATCGCCAGCATCTCGCGCATGCCCGGGCCGCCCTTGGGGCCTTCGTAGCGGATGACGACGACGTCTCCGGCTTCGATGCGGCCTTCGTTGAGGGCCGTCATCGCTTCCTGCTCGCGCTCGAACACGCGCGCCGGGCCTTCGAAGTTGGCCGTGTCGAAGCCCGCGGACTTCACGACGGCGCCCTCCGGGGCGAACGAGCCGCGCAGGATGGTGATACCGCCGGTCGGGTGCAGCGGGTTGGCGAACGTGCGCAGGACTTCGCCGTCGATCGGGTCGGGGTCCAGCTCGGCCAGGTTCTCCGCGACGGTCCGACCGGTGACGGTCAGCGCGTCGCCGTGGATCAGGCCTTCGTCGAGCAGCGCCTTCATCAGCACTGGGATCCCGCCGTGGCGGTCGATGTCGTTCATGACGTACTTGCCGAACGGCTTGAGGTCGCCCAGGTGCGGGACGCGGTCGCCGACGCGGTTGAAGTCGTCCAGGGTCAGCTCGACCTTGGCTTCGTGCGCGATGGCCAGCAGGTGCAGCACGGCGTTCGTCGAGCCGCCGAGCGCCATGATGACGGTGATCGCGTTCTCGAACGCTTCGCGCGTCAGGATGTCCCGCGCGGTGATGCCCTTTTCGAGCAGTCCGACGACCGCTTCCCCCGAAAGGTGGGCGTAGTGGTCGCGGCGGCGGTCCGCGGACGGCGGCGCGGCCGACCCCGGCATGCTCATGCCCATCGCTTCGGCCGCCGACGCCATCGTGTTCGCGGTGTACATGCCGCCGCAGGCGCCTTCACCCGGGCAGATGGCGCGTTCGATGCGGTCGAGGTCGGCCTCGCCGAGACGACCCGCCCGGCACGCGCCGACCGCCTCGAAGGCGTCGATCAGCGTGACGTCCTTCTCGGTGCCGTCGGTCAGTTTCACCCAGCCGGGGGCGATCGTGCCCGCGTAGAGGAACACCGACGCCAGGTCGAGGCGGGCGGCGGCCATCAGCATGCCCGGCAGGGACTTGTCGCAGCCCGCCAGCAGGATCGAGCCGTCGAGCCGCTCGGCCTGCATCACCGTCTCGACCGAGTCCGCGATGACCTCGCGGGACACCAGCGAGAAGTGCATGCCGTCGTGGCCCATGGAGATGCCGTCGGACACCGAGATGGTGCCGAACTGCAGCGGGTAGCCGCCGGCCGCGTGCACGCCTTCCTTGGCCGCCTGGGCCAGCCTGTCGAGCGACAGGTTGCACGGGGTGATCTCGTTCCACGAACTGGCGACGCCGATGATCGGCTTGCGCCAGTCGCCGTCCCCCATCCCGACGGCACGCAGCATGCCGCGGGCGGGCGCGGCCTCGATCCCGTCGGTCACCGTGCGGCTGCGGGGTTTCGGATCGATCGTCATCGCGGGGCCCTCCGGTACGACGTTCGGACGCACTGCATGCTACCCGCGTCCGCGCGGTCCGCTGGCCGGAACGATTCCCTTTCGGGGCCTGCGCGGACCGCGAAAACTCGGGTAGATGATCGCCACAGTGGTGTGGGGCACGGGCAACGTCGGCCGGGCGGCGATCCGGGCCGTCGACGCGCATCCGGCGCTGAAGCTGACCGCGGTGCTCGTCCACGACCCGGCGAAGGTCGGCAAGGACGCCGGCGAACTGGCCGGAGTCGGCCCGCTGGGCGTCGCCGCCACCGACGACGTCGGCACCGTGCTGGCCGCGAGCCCGCAGGCCGTCGTCTACGCCGCCTCCGGCGACGTCCGGTTCGACGACGCCCTCGCCGACATCGTGCGGGCGATCGGCGCGGGCGCGATCGTCGTGACGCCGGCGCTCTACCCGCTCTACGACCAGCGCAACGCGCCGCCTGAGCTGCGCGAGCCGGTGCTGAAGGCGATCGCGGACGGCGGCGGCTCGCTGTTCGTCTCCGGCGTCGACCCGGGCTGGGGCAACGACGTGCTGCCGCTGCTGATCAGCGGGCTCGGCACCGACGTCGACGTCATCCGCTGCCAGGAGATCTTCGACTACTCGACCTACGAGCAGCCCGACTCCGTGCGGTACCTGGTCGGCATGGGCCAGCCGATGGACTACGCACCGCCGATGCTGATGACCGGCGTGCCGTCGATGGTCTGGGGCGGGCAGGTCCGGCTGATCGCGCGCGGCCTCGGCGTCGAAGTCGGCGAACTGCGCGAGACGCTGCACCGGCGTCCGCTCGAGGAGACCGTGACCACGCGGACGATGGGTGAGTTCCAGAAGGGCACGCAGGGCGCGGTGCGGTTCGAGGTGCAGGGCATCGTCGACGGCGAGCCGCGGATCGTCATCGAGCACGTCACGCGCATCCACCCGTCGTGCGCGCCGGACTGGCCGACACCGCCCAGCGGCGACGGCGCGCACCGCGTGATCATCGAAGGCCGGCCGCGCATCGAGGTCAGCGTCGAAGCTTCCGACGAAGGCGAAAACCGGTCCGCGGGCGGCAATGCGACCGCGGTCGGCCGGCTCGTCGGCGCAATCGACTGGCTGGCCGCCGCGGAGCCCGGTCTGTACGACGCACTCGACGTCCCGCTGCGCCCGGCAGCCGGCAAGCTCGGAAGGAGGCGTCCGTGAACATCGACATCCCCGAGGGCAAGGACCCGATCGGGTACGTCTGGGGCGAGATGGTGCCCGGCATCGGCATCGCCGCGTCGCAGTTCTCGCTGGCCGTGTACTCGCACACCACGTTGGGGCTGCGGGAGTTCGAGGCCGCGCGGCTGCGGATCGCGCAGATCAACGGGTGCGTCTTCTGCCTGGACTGGCGCACCGAGCGCGACGGCGTCAAGGTCGAAGAGGAGTTCGCGGACGCGGTTTCCGAGTGGCGCACGACGGACCTCTTCGACGAGCGCACGCGGCTCGCGGCGGAGTACGCCGAGCGGTACGCGACCGACCACCACAACCTGGACGACGAGTTCTGGAAGCGGATGTCTTCGCAGTACAGCCAAAAGGAGATCGTCGAGCTGAGCATGAGCTTGGGTTCGTGGCTCGCTTTCGGACGGTTGAACCACGTCCTGGGCCTGGACACCGTCTGCGTGCTGCCGTCCCACCGGCCGTGAGGGGCGGGAGCCGCCCCTCACGGACCGCGGGTCAGAAGTCCGTGGCGATGATCTTCTCGATGTTGCGCTCGGCCAGAGCCGTGATCGTCACGAACGGGTTGACGCTGGTGTTGCCCGGGATCAGGGAACCGTCGATCGCGTACAGGCCCTGGTACCCGGCCAGCCGGCCGTAGTTGTCGGTCGCCTTGCCGAGCACCGCGCCGCCGAGCGGGTGGTACGTCAGGTGGTCGCCCCAGATCTTGTACACGCCGAAGAGGTCGGTGCGGTAGATCGTCCCTTCCTTGGCGTTGATCTTGTCGAAGATGGTCTTGGCCATGTCGATCCCCGGCTGCTTCCAGGCCGTCTGCCAGTTCAGGTCGACCTTCTGCGTCGCGGGGTTCCACGAGAACTGCGCGCGGTTCGGGTTCTTCGTGATGGACAGGTAGAACGACGCCCACGTCTCGATCCCGGTCGGCAGCGGCGCCACTTCGGCGAACGCGCCGCCGGCGGCCCAGTTGTCGATGCCACCGCAGGGAATCGACGACTGGAGGCTGCCCGTCGGGTCCCAGATCTGGTTGGCGCGCCCGACCATCACGTTGCCGTTGTCGCCCCAGTTCCGGCCGACCTCGCCGTTCAGGTTCGGCAGCGCGCCGGTCGCCTTCAGCTTCACCAGCAGCTTGCTCGTGCCGACGCTGCCCGCGGCGAAGAACACCTTGTCCGCGGTGACGCTCTTCGTGGCGATCACCGTGCCCGTGGTGTCCAGCTGCTCCAGCGTCACCGCGTACCCGCCGCCGGACGCCGGCGTCACCGAAGACACCCGGTGCAGCGGCGAAATGGTGACGCGGCCGGTCGCCCTGATCTGCGGCAGGTAGGTCTTCTGCAGCGATTTCTTGCCGTAGTTGTTGCCGTACAGGATTTCCCCGGCCAGCGCCGAGCGCGGCACGGTGTTGGCCTGCTCCTGCTGCATGTAGTTCCAGTCGTAGACGTCCGGGACGAACACGAACGGGAACCCGGACCGCTGCGCCTGTTTCCGGCCGACCCGCGCGTACTGGTAGCACTCGGCCGAGTCGAACCACGCCGGGTCGACGAGCCCGACGCCGAGGCCGGCGTTCGCGCGCGGGTAGTAGGTGCCGTACATCTCGTCGGCGTCGACGGTCGGGAGGATCGCGCCGAAGTTCTCCCGCTTCGGCGTGACGGCCATGCCGCCGTTGACGAGCGAGCCGCCGCCGACGCCGCGGCCCTGATACACGATGATCCCGCCGAACTCCTCCGCGTCGAGGATGCCAGTGTACTTCGGGATGTCCTTGTCGATGGGGAACCCGAGGAAGTTGGACAGCGGCTGCTTCGTCCTGGTGCGCAACCAGAACGAGCGCTGGTCCGGGCTGGTCGTGTTGGCGAAGATCTTGCCGTCGGAGCCGGGCGTGTCCCAGGCCATGCCCATTTCGACGAGCTGCACGTCGATGCCGGCCTGGGCCAGCCGCAGGGCGGCGACCGAACCGCCGTAGCCCGAGCCGACCACCAGGGCGGGCACGCGGGCGGCGTCGGCGATGACGGTGGTCCGCGGCGTTGCGGCGGCGGCACGGCCGGCCACCGCGGCGGCCGCCAGGATAGAACCAGTTCCAGCGATGAATAGCCGACGGGAAAGAGTCCCAGAAGTTGTTGTCCACACGGGTTCGTCACTCATGTGATGATCCTCACCGTTGAGGTATATTAGAACAGGTTATAACTCAGCGGTGCAGACAAGTCGACATATACCCGCCAGTAACCTCCTGGGGTTGCGCACGGATTCCGCTGAATGGGCCATGATGGACGACTGTGGAGTCGACCCGAGTGGACCGCTGGCTCTGGGCGGTCCGGCTGACGAAAACACGCCCGGACGCCGCAGCCGCGTGCCGGGGCGGACACGTGCGCGTCAACGACAAGCCGGCGAAGCCCGCGACGACCGTGGTACCGGGCGACGAAGTCCGGCTGCGCGTCGGCGGGACGACCAGGATCCTCGACGTGGTACGGGTGATCCAGAAACGCGTGGGCGCACCGGACGCCGTGACGTGCTACCTGGACCGGACGCCGAAGCCGCCACCGGAAAGCGCGATCCCGGTCGCCCGCCGCGACCGCGGCGCGGGCCGGCCGACCAAAAAGGAGCGTCGCGTGCTCGACGAGTTCCGGCAGCGCGACTTCTGATTTGTCGCGACCGACTCATTCACCGCGAAATGAGTCGGTCGTCTCACGCCGGGCCCAGGAATTCCAGCCGGTTGCCGAGGCAGTCGTGGGTGTAAAACCGGCGGTGACCCGGGAAACCGTCGTCCCATTCGACGGCGGCGCCGTGCGCTTCCAGGCGCGCCGCCAGCGCGTCGAGGTCGTCGGCGAGGATGCCCGGGTGCGCCTTGCGGGCGGGCCGGAAGTCCGCTTCGACGCCGAGGTGCAGTTCGAGCGAGCCACCCCGCAGCCACAGCCCGCCGCGCCCGGCGAGCGGTGCCGGCTTCGGCACCTCGGTCAGGCCGAGCACCCCGGCGTAGAACTCGCGGCAGCGGTCTTCACTGCCCGGCGCGATGGCCAGCTGGACGTGGTGCAGGCCGAAAGTCATGACCCCAGCGTGCCACGGCCACGAGCCGGGGTGCCACGCTTCGGAGGTCATCTCGCGCGCTGATCGACGGATCGATGATCCCCACGGCGGATTCCCGGAAATAGCGGGGAATTCCGGTGACCCTGTCTAGCGCTCGGCAGAGTGGGTAGTTCCCGTGCCGGACGGCACGGAGGGGACTCATGACCACCGCAGTGGAAGCTCCGGAACTGTTGCTCGCCGCGGCGCGGCCGCTCGTCGTGCGCTACTGCCGCGCCCGTCTCGATCCCGAATCGGCCGACGACGTCGCGCAGGAAGTGTGCATCGCGGTGCTGCGGGCGCTGCCGCGGCGACCACCGGAGCGATCGTTCCCCGCGTTCGTGTGCGGCATCGCGCGGCAGCACGTCGGCCTCGCCCGCAAGGCCGCGGCGCGGCAGTGGGACGAGCCGGTCGCCGAGGTCCCCGAAGAGGCCGACCCTTCGATGGACCCCGAGCACCACGCACTGCAGCGCGAACTGGGCGAGCGCATGGGCAAGCTGCTGCAGGTGCTGCCGGAGAAGCAGCGGGAAATCGTGGTCCTGCGCGTGGTCGTCGGGCTTTCGGCGGACGAAACCGCCGAGGTGGTCGGGTCGACGCCGGGCGCGGTGCGCGTCGCCCAGCACCGGGCCCTCGGCCAGCTGCGCAAGGCCGTCGGCGGCTGATCCGGCGTTACCCTGGCCGGGTGAGCGACAGCGAGAACTTCGAAGGGCGCGACGTCGGGTCCGGGATCTCCGTCATCCGCGAAAGCACCGACGTCGTCGGGTCCGGGCCGCGGCTGCACCGGCACCCCTACGCGGAAACGTTCGTCATCATCCGGGGGCGGGCCCGGTTCACCGTCGACGGCGAGGAACGCGACGGTGCAGCCGGGGACGTGCTGGTGGTCCCCGCCGGGGTCCCGCACAAGTTCGCCGTGCTCGGCCCCGGCGTCTACGAGGCCGTGCACATCCACGAGAACGACCACTTCGTCACCGAGTGGCTGGATTGACGCTCAGAAGCCGCCGGCGGGGATCATGCCGCGCAGCTTCGTCAGCGCCCGGTACTGCGTGATGCGGACGTTGCCGGCGGAGATGCCCAGCGCCTCCGCCGTCTCGTTCGCCGACAGGCCGACGACGATCCGCAGCGACAGGATCTCCTGGTGCAGCGGCGGCAGCGACGCCATCAGCCGGCCGAGCCGGGCGCCGAGGTCCAGGCCGAGCACGTGGCTCTCCGGCTCGTTGCCGCCCAGCGGCCGGTCCGGCAGCTCCGGCACCGGCTTCGACCGGTCGCGCGCCACCGAGCGGAAGGCGTCGGCGACCTTGTTCGCGGCGATCGCGCGCACGAGATACAGGAACGAGCCGCCGCGGTCCTGGTAGCCGGGCAGCACCTTCAGCACGGCCAGGCACACCTCCTGCGCGACGTCGTCGGCCGACAGGTAGGACAGGTCGCGGCCGCCGATCCGGGCTCGGCAGTAGCGCACGACCGTCGGCTTGATGAGCCGCAGCAGGGCCTGCACGGCGTTCTGGTCACCGGTGCGCGCCGCCGCGACGACCGGGTCGAGCTGCTCCTTCGTCAGCTTGCCCTCGGGCCGCGGCAGCTCGTCGAGCACGACGTAGCCCTCGACCGCCGTCTCCGCCATCATGGTTTCCACGGGTTTTCCCTCCTCGCATCGTCCACCGGACGGGTCCCGTCGTCCGCGGCGGACCACAATGGTCCTGGGACGGTTGGCCACGATTTCCCTGTCCGACATCCGGAGTAATCGAGGCGCTGACCAGCAACGTTGCAGAGCCGAGGTTCTTGTCCAGATATTGTCCGTTAACCAGAAACGGCCATTCGGGGTTACCCGGCGGTCATCCCCGCCGGGCGGGTCAAATACTGGACAGATCCTGCCACCGCACCGATTCCGGTAGCGAATTCACCGCGGCCGCCGATCCTTGGCGCGTGACCGACCTCGACCTGCGGGAACCGAACCCATGATCACCCATTGAACACCACCGGAGCCCCCATGACGGCCGCCGACCGGTTCGACGTGTTCCTGTGTCCCGGGCCGGACGACCGCATCGAAAAAGCGTTGCGCGCCGACGGCCTGCGCGTTTTCCCGGGCAATCCGTTCGACGATTTCGACATGATCGCGGTGTCGCGCGTCCTGCTGGCCGATTGTGCGGGCGGGACGGACCGCGTGCTGACGACCGTTCCGGGCGAGCCGCTCGAAGCGTTGGTGCGCCGGGTCCGCGAGAGGGTCGCCGAGACGGCGGGCCCGTTCGGGCCGTCGGTGCTGGGGACTGTCCACAGTGCACTGACCGCGCGTCGGGTGGTCCTGCTGCGCGGGCTGCCGGGCACCGGCAAGACGACACTGGCGGAGCGGTACGCGGACCTGTTCGGCCGGTTCGGCGGCCAGGTGCTGCGGACCGGCCCGTTCGGCGGCCTCGACCCGGACGACTTCCTGCCCCAGTTCCACCTCGCCCTGGCGACGGTGGCCCGCGTGCGGGCGCCGGGCTTCGAGCGGTTGCGCAGGCGGCTGGCGGCCCGGATCGAGGCGGCGGGCTCGAAGGTGCTGCTGCTGGTGGACGACGTCCCCGCCGGGCTGCCCCCGAGCGTCCTCGACCGGATCCTCCTCCCGGCCGGATCCGTCCGCACGCTCGTGACCAGCCGGTTCGCCCAGCCCAGGTGGAACGCGGCCACGGTCGACGTCCCCGGCCTGACGCCGGCGGAGGCGGCGCGGCCGGCACTCCCGGCGTCGTTCGCGGCCCGCTGCGACGACCACCCGATGACACTGCGGGCGGCGGCGTTCCTCCGGCGTGGTTCCGTGCCGGACACGGCCCCGGAGGCGATCCGGGAGGTGTTGCGTTCGTCGGGCCGGCTCGCGCGCGACTTGCTGCGGCTGGGCGCGGCGCTGGCCCCGGCGGCGATCCCGCCGGAGGTGGCGCGGGCGGCGTTGGGGGCGCCGGCCCCGGCGGAGTTCGAGGCAGCGGTGGCGGAGCTGGTGACGCACGGGTTCGCTGCCCTTGCGGACGGCGGAGTGCGCCTCCAGGGGCTTGCGGTCGAGGTGGCGGCTGGTGAGTTCGGTGAGTTGTGCCCCGATCGGGCGGCGGAGGCGGTGCTCGACGCCTTGCCGGACCGGGAGGTGCTCGGGGGTGTGCTTTTCGGTACGGCTTCGGCGGGCGGCTCGGGCGAGGTTTCCGCCGGACCGGCTGACGAGGCAGCACCCGGCGGGGATGGGCCTGGCCAAGGCGGGGCTGCCCCTGGCCCGGCCAACGAACCAGCACCCGGCGGGACCGGCGGAGACATGCCCAGCCCAGGCGGCGCCGCCCCCGGCCCGGCCAACGAACCAGGGCCCGGCGGGACCGGCGGAGACGTGCCCGGCCCGGGCGAGGTCTCGGCCGAACCGACAGCCAACCGCGTCTACCTGCTGCTCCAGCACGCCCGCGCCCTCGCCGATCGGGTACCGGCGCACCGGGTCGCTCTCTTGCGGCCGCTTGCCGCCGCTCACGAATGCCTCGGGGATTCCGGCACCGCCGGGGAAATCCATGCCGCGATCCTGGCCACCGGCCAGGCCACCTCCGCGGACCTCGTCGCCGCCGCTCGTGGTGAACTCGACTGTGGGCTGGACTCCGAAGCCGTCGGGCATGCGCGGGAAGCTCTGGCCCTCGCCGCCGATGAAGGCGGGCACCGCGCCGCCGCTCTGGTCGCCGCCCAGGCTCTCGATGCTCTCGGGGACTACGCCGAAGCCGATCGGACCTTCTGGCTCGGTCACCTTCCCGCCTCCCCCGAAGAACGCCTCCACGCGGCCGTCGCCCAACGGCTTCGCGGGCGGCCCGACCAGGCCATCGCCCTGCTCGAACCCGCCTTCGCCGACCTGCCCGACGTCCTCCGCGACCGGCTGAACCTCGAATACGCGCGAAACCTCCTCCAGACCGGGCAACCGGCCCGGGCGCGGCAGGTCGTCACCGGCGAAGAACCCGAAGCCGAACTGATCCGCGCGGACGCCACCCTGGCCCTGGCCGACGAAGAACCCGCCGCCCTCCAGACGACGTACGCCGAGCACTACGGTGCCGAGCACCCGCTCACCCTGACCGCCTCCGTCCACGCCGGGCGGGCCTTGCTGGCCGCCGGCCAACCCCAGCTCGCGCTCGAAGCGCTCACCAAGGCCGGCGAAACCGTGCGGCGGGTGCTCGGCGACGACCACCGGCTGCACTTCCGGGTCCGGCACGCGCTGGGCCTCGCCCACGCGCGGCTGCGCGAGTTCGACCGGCAGGCCGACCTGCTCGAGCCCCTCCTCGGACCCCAGATCCGGCTGCTGGGCCGGACGCACCCGGAGACCCTCGAAACCCGCCTCGACCTCGGGCTCGCGCTCGCCCTCAGCGGCCGCGGCCCGCGTGAGGAGGCGACGAGACTCGTCGACGACGCGGCCCGCGAAGCCGTCGGCGCCGGTCCCCTGCTTGCGGCCAAGGCACGCGCCGCGCAGCAGGTGGTGCGGCTGCCCCTGCCGTTCGTGTCGGCGCTCCACACGCTCGAACGGCTGGTCTGGCCCGGACGGTGACCCTCAACCGGCGCCGGAGGGCTGCCACCTGATCCCGTACGCGAAGCCCGGCGCGAGGTTGCGGAACCGGACGTGCACCTCGCCGGCGCCGTCGGTCGCCAGTTCCGCGCCGCGCGGCGAACGCGTGTCGTTCTGGAACGCCTTTTCCAGCCGCACGATCCGGTCCGGCACCCGGTCGCCGAACCGGACGTGCAGGTCGAACAGATCGCACGGGTGCCGTGGCACGCAGATGTAATGCGGTTCCCGCATGTTCGCGCGGAATCGCAGACCGACGTCGTGGCGCTCTCCGCGCCGCAACGGCCCCGGCAACCGCAGGGCCAAGCCGATCCGGTCACTCGACTCCATCGCGCGCCCGGCGAGCACACCGCCGTGGAACACGTCGACCTCGAGATCGGACTCGCGAACCGAATCACCGGATTCGCCGCGCACGGTGAGCGTCAGCGCCAGGTCCAGCTCGGCGATTTCGTCGGCGTCGGCGACGACCCGGCGGAATTCGAACGCCTCGGCCACCGGCTGGTCGAGAGCCAGCGACACGCGCAGTTCTTCGGTGTGCCAACTGCGGCTCGGATAGCGCGGTCCGAGATCCGGCTCGCCGGCCGCGACGGCCATTGCCGCGACGTGCTCGATCCCTTCGTCGATCCGGCGCCGCACCGTCCGGTCGTCCCGGTCGAGCGTGATCGCCGCCCAGTGCACCCGTTCCTGGTAGAACGGCTTTCGCGCCCGCTCGTCCAGCGCGAACGCGGCCAGCAGCGCGATCTTCAGATCGTCCGGCAGCGACTCGACGAGGGGCCGCAATCGGGCCGTGAGTTTACGCCTCGTCTCCACGGTGTCGTCATCTTCCAAAATGCCACATGTGGCGCGCAATGCGGGTCCGACGCGGTCCGCGAGCGGCGTGGTGAAAATTCCCCTCCCTTTGCGCAGGAGCTTCAGCTCACCGACCACGTCCGCCGCAGTGAAGTCCACCGTTCCTCCCTCACCCGTCCACGCCGGGGGTCAATGTTCGTCAGCGCCGACGCCGATGTCCAGTCGATCATGCGGCACCCATCGGATCGTTATCCCGCGGTTTCCTCTCCCGTCGCGACGGGAAACGGGAAACCCCTTGCCGGTCTCTTCCCGGCGGCCGCATTCTTGGTGGGCCGCATCGATTACGCGGCGATAATCCACAAGATCACGGGGTGTTCCCGGGTGGCCGCGCGCCGCCCTCGCGCGCTCATGTCGAAGGAGTCGGAATGAAGGTCATCTGTTCGTTTTCGCTGCTCCTGCGCTCGGCTTTCTGGCTGGTGGCGGTGGCCCTCGTGGCCGGCGTCGCGCTGGGCGGGCACGAGGACACCGCACCGGCCCCCGCGAGCACGCCGGTGGTCGTGGCGCACCAGGCACCGGTGCGCCACCCCGGCGGGTGATCATGGTTCCCCGCGCGCGGGGCGGGGGTACTTGTCGATCATGAACCCGAAGATGTGGCGCCTGCTGATCTCGGGGACGCTGCGGCTGTTCCTGCTCAGTGCCGTGCCGGCCGCGGCCCACCTGTCCTTGTTCGCCGGACTGGCCGCGACGGCGATCGCGTTCGTCGTGCCGGCGCCGCAGACGCCGCACCAGCGCCTGGGCCCCTAGCGCGCGACGATCCGCGCCAGCACGGACGGGACGTCCCGTTCGAGCTCGGCCGCGGCGTCCTCCTGCCCGGCCAGGTGCCGCAGCAGTGCCTGCTGGAAAAGGCCGTCGAGCAGGGCGTACGCGACCGGCTGCGGGACGTCCTCCGCGCCGCCGGCCAGGTCCGCGTAGCGCGCGACGACGTGGTGGATCATCTCTTCGCGCCGCCGGTCGATTTCGAGCACGTCGGCGCGGAAGGACTCTTCGAACAGGCTCTGGTTGCGCAGGTCGTACCAGAGCCGGTGCATCTTGGCGTCCGCGCGCAGCGTCGCGGCCATGGCCGACGCGAAGTCCTTCTCGAGCTCCTCGGCCGTCTGCGCGCGGGCGACGAGCTCGTCGTAGCGGGTGACGCAGACTTCCTCGAACTGCCGGACGCAGTGGGTCAGCAGGTCGACCTTGTCGGCGAAGTAGTAGTGCAGGACGCCGTGGGAGAAGTCCGAGTTCTGCGCGATCTCCCGCAGGCTGGTGCGCGCGTAGCCGAGCTCGGCGAGCGTCTGCAGCGCGGACTCCGCCAGCTGCGCCCGCCGCTGGTCGAACTTGTCGACCTGGCGGCGGGAAATGCGGTCCCGGGTCCGCTCCTTCGCCTCAGTCACCTGCACCGTCCGTCGGTTCTCCAGTGGGTCGTGCCCAGTCTATCGATCACCTGACCAGCTTTTACTGGACAAGTGTCCAAGAATCGCTTGACGCCTGTCCAGCACTGGCCGATGCTGGGCGCCTGCCGTCTCGAGGAGGAGCTGTCCGATGGCCCGTTACGACCTGACCGGGCGCGCGGCCCTGGTCGCCGGGGGCGCGCGGGGTCAGGGAGCCGGGATGGCGGCGGCGCTGGCCGAAGCCGGTGCGGCCGTGGTGATCGCGGACATCGAGGACGCCCTGGGCCGCGAGACGGCCGACGCGCTCAAGCAGACCGGTGCCGCCGCCGCGTTCGTCCACCTCGACGTCACCGACGACGCGAGCTGGGAGCGGGCCGTTTCCGCCACGATCGGCGAGCTCGGCGGCCTGGACATCCTGGTCACGAACGCCGGGGTGGAGATCTCCGGCCCGATCGCCGACCTCGACCCGGCCGAGGTGCGCCGGATGCTCGACGTCAACGTCCTCGGCACCGCGCTCGGCCTCAAGCACGCGTTCCGCGCGATGCGCCCGGGCGGCCCGGCCGGCCGGGGCGGCGCGGTCGTCACCGTCGCGTCGGTTGCCGCGGTGCCGGGAATCGCCGCCTACTCCGCGACGAAGTCGGCGGTCGACCGGCTGACGCGCGTCGCCGCGACGGAGGCCGAGAAGCTCGGCTACGGCGTGCGCGTCAACTGCGTCTACCCCGATCCGGTACCGGCGGGAACGGCCGACGGGCCGGTCGCCGGCGTGGCCGACGCCGTCGTGTTCCTGGCTTCCGACGCGGCCCGCTTCGTCACGGGCGCCGGCCTGCCGGTCGACGGCGGCGTACACACACCGGCGTAGACGCAAGAGCCGTACACGGGCCGACGGCCGCTTACCCGGACGGGTTCGGCGTGCTCGGCCGCACCGCCGTGACATCGCCTGACGCGGGGTGCCGGCCACCGGTGCGGTGAGCCGGCCACGGCGTCCGTCCGGTGTAGTGTTTCCCGGTCCGACCGGCGGGTGACCCACGTGAGGTGCCATGACAGTGCGGCGGTACCCAGTCGCGGCCCTCCTCGTCGTCGTCACGGCGGCCCTGGTCGTGGTGAACGGCTTCGCGTGGTGGGGTGACACCTTCGCCCTCTGGATCGACGACGCCATGCAGCTCGGCGCGGGGGTCGGCGCGGTCGTCTGCGGCGTCCTCTCCGCCCGCCGCGTCCGCGGGCACCAGCGCTGGTGGCGCGTGCTCGTCGCGATCGGGATGGCCGGCTGGTCGCTCGGCCAGTGCGTGTGGTCCTGGTACCAGCTGATCGACGGGCGCGGGCTGCCCTCGCCGTCGCTGGCCGACGTCGGCTACCTGAGTTTCCCGGTGTTCGCGCTCGCGGCGCTGTTCGTGCTGGCCCGGGCGCGGATCCGGCCGGACCGCGAACGCTGGCAGCCCGCGCAGTGGACCGCCCACTTCGGTGTCGCGGTCGTCCTCGACGGACTGATCGTCACCGGCTCGCTGTTCATCCTCACCTGGACCGCGGCGCTCGGGCAGCTGGTCCGGGCCACCGCGCCGGACAAGCTGACCTGGGCCGTCGCCATCTCCTACCCGCTGTCGGACCTGGTGATCGTGGTCGTCGCGGTGCTGCTGGTCGTGTTCGACCGGGTGGACCGGCCGTACCGGGCGAACCTGCTGCTGGCCGCGGTCGGGATCGTCGCGCTGGCCTGCTCCGACAGCGTGTTCGCCTACCTCGTCAGCATCGGCGCGGAGAGCATGAAGCCGTGGTCGGACGGCGGGTTCGTGCTCGGCCCGATGTTCATCGCGTTCGCGCTGCTGGTGACGCCCGGCTCGCGGCGCCGCGACGACGCCGGTTCGGCCGCCGGGGTCGACTGGTGGCAGCTCGCGCTGCCGTACGTCCCGGTCACCGCCGTCGCACTGCTGATCACCGTGCAGCTGGTGGCCGGCGCCGGCCCGGACGGCGTCGAGGTGTTCGTCGGCGTGCTCGTGGTGTTCCTCGTGCTCGCGCGGCAGCTGCTTTCCTTGCTGGACAACAGGTTGCTGCTGCGGCGGGTCTACGAAGGACAGCAGCAGCTGACGCACCAGGCCTACCACGACCCGCTCACCGGGCTGGCCAACCGCGCGCTGTTCGCCGACCGGCTCGACCGGGCCGTCGAGTCCACCGGCCACCCGCTCGTCCTGATCTTCGTCGACCTCGACGACTTCAAGGAGGTCAACGACCGGTTCGGGCACGCGGGCGGGGACGTCCTGCTGCACGCGGTCGCCCAGCGGCTGCTGAGTTGCGTGCGCGCGGGTGACACGGTCGCGCGCCTGGGCGGTGACGAGTTCGCGATCCTCCTGGAGGGCGAGCTGGACGCGCCGCAGGCCGTCGCCGACCGCATCCAGGGCGTGCTGCGGCGGCCGTTCGCCGTGCACGGAACGCTGGTGCCGGTGCGCGCGAGCATGGGCCTGGTCGTGCCGGACCCGGCCGAGCCGCTGGTGACGTCGGACGTGCTGCTGGGCCGCGCGGACACGTCGATGTACGCGGGCAAGCGGCTCGGCAAGGACACGACGGTCGTCTACCGGCCGTCCCAGGACGGCCCGCCCGACTTCCCGTCCGCGCTGCGCCGGGCTTCGGGTGGCATTCCGGAGGGCTTCGGGCTGGTGTTCCAGCCGATCGTCCGGCTGGCCGACGAGACGCCGGTGGCCGTCGAGGCCCTGGCCCGCTGGACCATGCGCGACGGGACGTCGGTGTCGCCCGAGACGTTCGTCCGCGCGGCCGAAGGCGCGGGGCTCGGCGCCGAGCTGGACGCGCTCGTGCTCGACCTGGCCTGCCGGGAGATCACCGCGGCCGGGGTGGACCTGACCGTGCACGTCAACGTCTGCGCGAGCCGGCTCGGGGCCGCGGCCCTGGAGCAGAGCGTCGAAGCCGCGCTGGGCCGCTACCGGCTGCCCGCGGCACGGCTGGTCGTCGAAATCACCGAGACGGTGCCGGTGCCGGACCTGGCCGCGGGCGCCGCGGCGATCCGGCGGCTGCAGGCGCTGGGGGTGCGCGTCGCATTGGACGACTTCGGCGCCGGGTACAGCTCCCTGACCGTGCTGCACGCCCTGCCGGTCGACTTGATCAAGCTGGACCGCGCGTTGACGACCGGGGTGCAGCCGGAGCGCGACGCCGCGTTGTGCCGGTCGCTGGTCGGGTTGTGCGCGGACCTGGACCTGGACGTCGTCGCCGAAGGGATCGAGACGCCGGAGCAGGCGTCGCTGGTCACCGCGGCGGGGTGCACGACGGCGCAGGGCTATCTGTACGGCCGCCCGGCCGCGCTCCCGGCGTTGCGGCTCACGGGTCTGCCGCAGCTGTCGTGAGTGAGAAACCGGGCTGGCACCCCGTTTCTCA
This sequence comes from Amycolatopsis sp. NPDC004378, assembly GCF_053602455.1. Taxonomy (NCBI): domain Bacteria; kingdom Bacillati; phylum Actinomycetota; class Actinomycetes; order Pseudonocardiales; family Pseudonocardiaceae; genus Amycolatopsis; species Amycolatopsis sp. NPDC004378. The sequence goes on along the minus strand of NZ_JBSGDR010000018.1, from coordinate 94,140 downwards.
CTCACGACATCGTCAGTCCGCGTGCACGCCGGGTGGGAGGACGCCGAAGACCGTCGCCGTCGAGCCCGCGCCCCTGCGGTTGATCGGGCCGCCCGCCAGCACCCACGCGCCCGTCGTCGGGAGGGCCTTGAGGTTCGCCAGGATCTCCAGGCTGATCCGGTGCCGCTGGTACACCAGCTTCGACACCGTGTACGTCTCGTCCGTGCCGACGTCCGGGCTGAACGTGTCGGTGCCCGTCCCGCCGCGGCGGCCGATCCGCCCGGTGTCGATCAGCCACTGGACCGCCGGGATCGAGAACCCGGGCTGGTGCAGCACGCCGTCGGCGTCGGTGTTCGGGTAGGCCGGGGTGCCCCACTTGGCGTCCCAGCCGGTCCAGAGCACCACGACGGCGTCGTCGGGGATGCGGCCGTTGCGGCGTTCCCAGGCCTTGAGGTCGTCGACCGTCACGCCGTAGTCCGGGTTGTTCCCGGCCTTCGCCCGCACGTCGATCTTCACGGCGGGCCGGAACAGGTCCTCCGGGTCCATTTCGTCGGCGAGCGGCTGCCCGGTGTTGAAGTGGCCGGGCGCGCCCCAGTGCGTCCCGGTGTGCTCGCCTTCGCGGACGAACTGCAGGTAGTACCCGTCGTTCGGGATCGTGGCGATGGTTTCCAGCGAGAAGGCCGGGTCACCGGGGAACACGTTCGTCGTGGCGGGGTCGTTGACGTGCGAGAGGCTGACCAGGTTCAGCTGGTCGAGCCGCACCGGCGGCACCGTCGTGGCGGCCTGTGCGGTCCGCCCGGACAGCGCGGCGCCGAACACCCCCGCCAGCCCCGCGGCCAGCACCCTGCGTCTCATCGGCATGGGATCACCTTTCACCGGAACACCGCCCGTGCGGTGTGCCTGCACGGTGATATCACCCGAGCCGCGCGGGGCCAAGGAGTTGCGCGAGGATGGGCGCATGGACGACGACATCGAAGACCACGCCGACGAAGGGATCCTCGACCCCGAGGACACTTTGGACGACCGCGACGAGCTGGCGGAGGGTTATTCACCGCCGGAACGCCCGCGGGGCACGGAAGACTGGGGCACGACCGCGCGCGAGGCCGCCGAGGGCGAAAGCTGGGAGCGCCGGCTGGCCCGCGAGGTCCCGGACCTGGCGTCCGAAGAGGGTGACGGCCTCGGCGACAGCGAGGACACCGACGGCGAGCTGATCGACGACGAGGTCGGCGACGTCCGCGCGGGCCGCTTGGTGGCCACCGACGAAGGCTTCGGCGAAGACAGCGACGAAGAGCTGTACGCGTCCGACGCGGGTGTCGACGGCGGCGCGGCTTCGGCGGAGGAAGCGGCCGTCCACGTGATCGACCCGTCGCGCCGCTGGTAGGTGCCCGGCGGCCGGACCCGCCCCCTCGCCGGGTCCGGCCCCCGATTCGGCGACCGGCCTAATCCTTTCGCCCGTCCGGTGCGTGGGGTAGGCGGCAGAGCGGTCATGTCCGGATCCGGCCGGGCCGCCCGCGCTACCGGAAGGGGACACCGATGCTGGAAGGGCTGCTGACACCCGGCGCGGGCGCGCTCTACGACGCCATGGTGCGCACCGGGCCGCTGCCGCTGGACGACCCGCGGGCCGAGAGCGCCGAGATGCGGGAACTGCTCGACCGCGGGTTCGTGCGCCGCGACTACCGCGACGACCCGGTCTTCGCGCCGATGGAGCCGGTCCGCGCGGTCGACCACGCGATCCTGGGCGCGCAGCAACGGCTGCTGGAGCAGCAGCGGCAGATCGTCGCCGCGCGCCAGCAGCTCGACACGCTGCAGGCGGTGTACCGCGCGGCGAACGGCTCGGGCGGCGACTCGGCCGTCGAGGTGCTGACCGATCCGCGGCGCATCGGCTCGCTGTCGCTGGAGCTGTGCCTGTCCGCGCGCGAGGAGTTCCTCACGTTCACCACGCGGCACTTCAAGCGCAAGCCGGACGCGGGCACGGTGATGAAGCTGCCCGACGCGGTCACCGAGCGCGGTGTCGTCCTGCGCAACGTCTACGAGCGCGCGGCGCTGGAGTTCGACGGCGCGAAGGAGGTCGTCGACGCGAGCGTGGCGGCGGGGTGGACGATGCGGGTGGCGCCGGAACTGCCGATGAAGATGGTGATCGCGGACCGCCATTCGGCACTGGTCCCGCTGGACCCGAGCGGCATGGAGGGCGCGCTGTTCGTCCGCAGCCCGACGATCGTCGCGGCGCTGCGGATGCTGTTCGAGCTGGTCTGGAGCCAGGCGGTGGCGGTGGCGGGGGCCACGCCCCGGCACGGTCTGACGCCGACCCAGGCGAAGGTCCTGGACCTGCTGGCGACGGGCATGACGGACGGCGCGATCGCCCGGCACCTGGACGTGAGCGAACGCACCGTGCGGCGGCACGTGCAGGGGTTGCTGGAGGCGTTGCAGGCGGACAACCGCGTGGCCGCGGTCTTCGCGGCCACGCGGCTCGGCTGGCTGGGGTGAGCGCACGCACCCCGCGCTACTGCCAGTGGCAGACCGGCCCCTTCGCGGTCCAGATCCACACGCAGTCCGTCTTGGGCTTGCCGGTCGGCTCGGTGGCGGCCGCCGCCGGGGCGGCCGCGGTCGCGACGATCGCCGCCGCGGCGAGCAGGGCGGCCAGCGCACGCTTGATCATGTTCGTCCCCTCCCGAAGATCTTCCCCGCCCAAGCTAGGGCCGCCGCGCGGACGGCGGCAGGGGCGGGTTCGGCCACTGTCCGGTTCCGGCCACCGTCCGCCCGGCCGGAACCGGACGTTGGCCGCCCTCGACCGGTGTGCCACCGCCCGGACGCCCCTAGCGTCGGGTCATGGGAGACGAGGTGCCCCCGCGCTGGTGGGGCGAGGAGGGCGCCCGTCCCCGCCCCGAACCGGCCGGGTGGTGGCCCGAGGCCGACACGCTCCACTGGGTCCGGCGCGACGACGACGGCGACGACCAGCCGCGGCGGACCGCGGTGAGGTTGTCCCGCCCTGACCCCCACGCGCTCGACCGCGCCCGGCCCGCCTGAACGTCCGCCTCCCGGACACCACGACTAGCCGCGGCGCACCGCATCGAGGTACTCGGAAATCGCGTCGCGGTTGCGCAGCAGGCATTCCGCCCGGCGGGTCATGCGGTCGCGCTGGTCCTCCAGGGTCGCGATCATCTCCGGGGTCGCGTCCGGGAAGTGGATCGTGCGGGGCTTGTCGAGGCACGGCAGGATCTGTTTGATGATCCGCGTGGGCAGCCCGGCGTCGAGCAGCCCGCGGACCTGGAGGACGCGGTCGACCGTCGGCTCGTCGTACGCGCGGTAGCCGTTCGCCCCGCGCGCGGCGATGATCAGCCCCTGTTCCTCGTAGTAGCGCAGCAGCCGGCGGGACGTTCCGGTGCGCTCCGCGAGCTCCCCGATGCGCATGTGCGCCACCTCACGTAGACCTTCACACGTATGTGAGGGTTTCAGCATAGTGCCATGACGATCTCCAGTACCCGGACGGCGACCCCCGCCCTGCTCGCGCTCACCACCGCCGCGTTCGTCACCGTGCTCACCGAGGCGCTGCCCGCCGGCGTGCTGCCCGGCATGAGCGCCGGCCTCGGCGTCGGCGAACCCGCCGCGGGCCAGGCCGTGACGGTCTACGCGCTCGGCACGGCCCTCACCGCGATCCCCCTCTCGACGGCGACCGCGGCCTGGCGCCGCAAGCGCTTGCTGCTCACCGGGGTGGCCGGGTTCGCCGTCGCCAACACCGTGACGGCGCTGTCCGCGGACTACGCGCTCACCATGGTGGCCCGGTTCGTCGCCGGCGTGGCCGCGGGCGTCGTCTGGGCGCTGCTGGCCGGGTACGCGCGGCGCCTCGCGCCGCCGGAAAGCCAGGGCCGGGCCATCGCGGTCGTGATGGCGGGCATCCCGCTCGCGCTGTCGCTCGGCATCCCGGCCGGGACGTTCCTCGGCGGCCTGCTCGGCTGGCGTTCGACGTTCGGCGTCATGTCCGCGATCGCCGTCGTGCTGCTGGCCTGGATCACCGCGAAGGTCCCCGACCACCCGGGGCGGCCGGGCGGCCGCACGCCGGTCCTCAAGACGCTCGCTGTGCCGGGTGTGCTGCCCGTCCTGGCTGTGACGCTCGTGTTCGTCCTGGCGCACACGGTCCTCTACACCTACGTCGCCGCGTTCCTGGCGCACGCCGGGATGGGCGACGCGGTGGACGTCGTGCTGCTGGTGTTCGGCGTCGCGTCGATGGCCGGGATCTGGGCCGTCGGCGCCCGCATCGACCGGGCGCTGCGCACGCTGACCGTCCTCAGCACGGTCCTGGTCGCCGTCGCCGCGACGCTCTTGGCCACCGCGGCGACCAGCCCGGTGCTGGTCTACACCGCCGTGGCGCTGTGGGGACTCGGCTGGGGCGGCGTCCCGACGCTGCTGCAGACCGCGGCCGGCAACGCGGGCGGAGAGGCGGCGGACAACGCGCAGGCCATGCTCGTGACGCTCTGGAACGCGGCGATGGCCGCGGGCGGGGTGGCCGGCGGCGTCCTGCTCGACGCCGCCGGCCCGGAGTCCTTCCCCTGGACGCTCCTGGCGCTCCTGCTGCCGGTGCTCGCCGTGGTGCTCGGCGCGCGGCGGCACGGGTTCCCCCGGGCATCCTGAGTGGACGAAGGGCCCGGACGGGTTCGCGCCCGGGCCCTCCAGCTTCTGGGGAAGAGCAGAGTCAGCAGCGGCCGGCGATGGCGCGCAGCAGCTCCGCGTTCGTGGTGTCGCCCGACAGCTCCCAGGCGAACACGCCGCCCAGCCCCTGCGACTTCGCGTAGCCGGCCTTGGCCGACGCCGTCTCGGGGGTGTCGTAGCTCCACCACTGCGAACCGCACTTCGCGTACGCCGTACCGGCTACCTTGCCGTTGGCGGGGCAGGTCGTCTTGAGGACCTTGTAGTCCTCGACGCCCGCTTCGTAGGTACCCGGCGCCGGCCCGGTGGCGGTGCCGCCGGGCTGCTTCTGCGTCACGCCGTCCCAGCCGCGGCCGTAGAACCCGAGGCCCAGCAGCATCTTCGACGACGGCACGCCCTGGTGGCGCAGCTTCTGGATCGCCGCGTCGGCGTAGTACCCGGCGGTCGGGATGCCCGGGTAGAACCGCAGCGGCGAGTGCGGCGCGGTGGGCCCGGTCGGCTGGCCGCCCGCGACGAAGTAGTCGTACGTCATCACGTTGTACCAGTCGAGGTAGCGGCTCGCCCCGGCGTAGTCGGTGGCGTCGATCTTGCCGTTCTTCGCGCCGTCGGCGGTGATCGCGGCGGTGACGAGCTGGTGCCCGAACTTCGCGCGCAGCGCCTTGACCAGCCCCGTGAACGCCTTGGGCCCGCTGGTGTCGCAGGTGTTGCCGCAGGCGTTCGGGTACTCCCAGTCGATGTCGATGCCGTCGAAGACGCCCGCCCAGCGCGGGTCGTTGACCAGGTCGTAGCAGGACTGCGCGAACGCCTCGGGGTTCTTGGCCGCTTCGGGGAAGCCGGCCGACCAGGTCCAGCCGCCGAACGACCACAGCACCTTCAGCTTCGGGTGCAGCTTCTTCAGCTCGAGGAGCTGGTTGAAGCTGCCGTGCAGGGTGCCGGTGTCGGCCTGGCCGCTGACGCTCGTGGTGGCGTCGTAGGGCATGTCGTGGTCGGCCCACGGGTCGCCGACGGCGCAGCCGCCGCCCGTCACGTTGCCGAACGCGTAGTTGATGTGGGTCAGCTTCGCGGCCGAACCGGACGTCTCGATGTCCTTGACGTGGTAGTTGCGGGCGTAGACGTCCCAGTCGGCGAAGTAGGCCATCACCTTGCCCTGGTCGTGCTGCCCGGCGTCCGCGGCCGGCGCGGCGACGGCGGCGCCGGCCAGCGCGAGCGCGCCGATCGAAAAAGCGCTGACGATGCGTTTTCTCATGCGGAGCAAAGCCTTCTCCTTCGGCGAGCGGCCGGTCGGACGCGCTGAGGCTAACAGGTCCAGACCACTGCGGACCAGAGTGAATCGTTGCGGTCAAAGGGTTTCCCGGTACCCCCGCAGCCGGGTGCGGATTCACCTCGTGGGATGATCCGCGGATGACCGAGTTCGGCTGCCGGCGCTGCTCCGGATCGGACGCCCTGACCGCGATGGCGTTCTGCACGACCCGCCTGCGCGAAACCCACCGCCTCGTCGAAAAGTCGCATTTCCGCATCACGCTGCGGAACTGTCCGGAATGCGGGCAGGCGTTCGCCGCCATCTTCACGGAGTTCGTCGACGGAACCGGTGGCGAGGACGCGCAGTACTTCGAGTTCGTCCCGCTGACGGCCGCCGAGGTGACCTCGTTGGCGGCGCAGGGATCCCGGGTGGACCTCGTGAAGCTGGGCGCGCTCGGCAGCGTCCGGCGGCGGCTCTCGTCGAGCTGGCCGACGGGCAAGGAGAAGCGGATCGCCTGGCGGACGGACGTCCTTTCGGTGCGCGAAGGCTACTGAGCGGCCAGCCGGAGGATCGCCGCGGCCGAGCGGTCGACGTCTTCCTCCGTGGTCGTCCAGTTCGACACCGAAATCCGCAGATAGCGGCGACCTCGCCAGGTGGTCCCGCCGAGCCAGCACGTGCCGTCGCGCTGGACCGCCCCGACGATCGAGTCCGTCCGGTCGTCGTCCCCGAAGGACACGAGCACCTGGTTCAGCACGACGTCGTTGGCGATTTCCGCGCCGCCTTCGGCGAGGGTCCGCGCGAAGCGGCGCGCCAGCCGGCAGCAGCGGTCGACGAGTTCGGCGACGCCGTCGCGGCCCAGCTCCCGCAGCGCCGCCCAGACCGCGAAGCCGCGGGCGCGGCGTGACGACTCGAGCGTGAGGTCGCCCATTCCGGACACCTCGCCGGCGCCGGTCAGGTAGGCCGCGCGGTAGGCGATCGCTTCGGCGTGGACCTCGGGACGCGCGCAGAACACGAACCCGGAGTCGTAGGGGACGTTCAGCCACTTGTGGCCGTCGCACGCCCACGAGTCGGCCAGCTCGACGCCGTCCAGCAACGCGGCGGTCCTGGGGCTGGCCGCGGCCCAGAGGCCGAAGGCGCCGTCGACGTGGAGCCAGGCGCGGCCGGCGATCTCGCGAGCGGCGCGGAGGTCGTCGCACGCGCCGGTGTTCACGTTCCCCGCCTGGAGGCAGACGATCGCCGGCCCGCTCCCCGCGGCGAGCACGCGGCCGAGGTCGCCGACGTCGATCGCGCCGTCCGGCCGGGCGCGCACCGGCTCGACGGCCCGGGTGCCGAAGCCCAGCAGCCGCAGCGCGCGGTCGACCGTGGCGTGCCGCTCCTCGCTCGCGACGACACGGACGCGCGGGGCGCCGCCGAGCCCGTCGCGCTCGACGTCCCAGCCGGCTTCGGCGAGGACGTGGTGCCGGGCGGCGGCCAGCCCGACGGTGTTCGCCGCCTGCCCGCCGGTGACGAAGCCGGCGGACGCGCCGGCCGGGATGCCGAGCAGCTCCTTCAGCCAGGTCCCGGCGACGTCTTCGGCGGCGGCCGCGGCCGGCGACAGGACGGCGTTGAACGCGTTCTGGTCCCAGCCGGTGGCGAGCACGTCGGCGGCCGTCGCGGCGGGCAGCGCCCCGCCGACGACGAAACCGAAGAACCGCGGCCCGGCCGTGGCGACCAGACCGGGCCCGGCCGCGCGGGCGAGCTCTTCCAGCACCGCGGACGGCGGCGTCGGGTCCTTCGGGAGGTGCCCGAAGGCCGCACGCAGGGCGGCCGGGTCGACGTCCCCGGCGACGGGCCGGGCGGGCAGGCTTTCCCGGTGGCCGGCGGCCAGTTCGGCGGCCCGGGCCAGGAGGTCACGCAGTTCGTCCACGTGCCGACTCTAAGCCGGGGTGACATCCGCCGGAGCGGGAACAATCGCGGGCCGCCCGGCGTAGCGTCCTGGTATGGAGACCCCGCTGAGCACCGACCGGCTCGTGATCCGGGACTGGACGGTGGACGACGCCGAAGCCGCGTTCGAGATCTACGGCGCGGAGGACGTGACGCACTGGCTGACCCCGGCCATGGACCGCGTCGGCGACCTCGCCGCGATGCGCTCGGTACTGCAGGCGTGGCAGGAGGTGCAGCCGAACCTGGTGCCGCCGCGCGGGCGGTGGGCGGTCGAGCGCAAGGAAGACGGCGTGGTGATCGGCGGCCTCGGCATCCGGCTGCTGCCGCCGTTCGAAGAGGACCTGGAGCTGAGCTGGCAGCTCGCCCCCGGCGTCTGGGGCCAGGGGTACGCGTCGGAGGCGGCGACCGCGCTCATCGAGTGGGCGTTCACTCAGGACACCGACGAGCTGTTCGCCGTCGCAAGGCCGAACAACACCCGCGCGATCGCCGTCGCCAAGCGCCTGGGCATGCAGTGGGTCGGCGAGACGGAGAAGTACTACAACCTGCGGCTGCAGGTGTACCGGATCCGGCACACCGACCTCATCGGCTGACCGGCTCCAGCAGGAAGACGCGGATCTCGCGGTCGCCCGCCCGCACGGCGTAGCGGTCGTAGGCCGGCCAGTAGGACGCGACGGCGTCCCACATCTCCTGACGTTCGTCGCCGGTGAGCAGCCGCCCGGTGACTTCGACGGCCCGGCCGCCGATCGCGGCCGTCGCCTTCGGCTGGGCCAGGAGGTTCGCCGACCACGCCGGGTGCGCCTCGCCACCCCAGTTCGAGCCGATCACGACGTACCCGCCGCCGCGTTCGACGTACAGCAGCGGCACCTGCCGGGGCTCACCGCTTTTGCGGCCGAGGGTCGTGAGCAGCAGCGTCCGCAGCCCGACGGCCGCGCCGACGCCGACCCGGCCGCCGCTGACCCGCAGCAGCACCCGGTCGGCGGGCACGAGCGCCCGCCCGAGCACCGCGAACGCCCTGCTCTTGCCGAACCCCGCGAAGACACCCCGTAAACCAGCCACGCGGGAACCCTAGCGGCTGACGACCGGCGCGGCTCGTCACCAGCGGGATGGGGCCGGGGGTGGCACGACCGGCGGGCGGTCGTCGCAGGTGATCGTGTTCGGGAGGAGCCAGGGGGCGAGCCAGCCGCCGTCGTTGCCGCCGAGGTCGGTCAGCGAGAACTCCGAGCCCGTCGGCGGGAAGGTGAACGAGCCGCAGTTGTTGACGCCGACCGCGCCGACGTTGCGCGCGTCGACGTTCCGGAACGACGCCGACCCCGCCGAGCGGGCGCTCAGCACGGACGTCCCGGCGCCGTCGACGCGCAGGTCCGCGAACCGCAGCCCGGTGATCGAGTACTTGTCCTTCACCGGGAAGTCGGTGACGAGCATGATCGCGTTGTAGGTGTTGTCGAGGAAGTGGTCGCCGGTCACCGAGATGTCCGCGGCGATGTCCTTCTCCAGCGCGTAGAACCAGATCGCGCCGAGCCCGATCTTCCAGTTCAGCTCGAAGGTCCCGGCGCGGACGGTCGTGTTGCCGGTGATCCGCAGCGTCCCGCCGAACGGCTCCGCGCCGAACCGCGAGCCCACCTGGATGGCGCTGCCCTCGCGGATCGGGTCGGCGACCAGGTTCGCCGAGACGACGTTGCCGACGCCGCCGTAGAGCGCGATCCCGTTGGCCAGCACCGGCGTCTGGATCGTGTTGTGGTCGAACGTGTTCCGCGCGTCCTGCGTCTTCTCCGACCACATGGCCAAGCCGTCGTCGCCGGTGTTGCGCACGAAGTTGTCCGACACCACCGAGTCCGTCACTCCCGTGTGGAAGTTCAAGCCGTCGGCGATCTGGTCGGCGATGACGTTGCCCGTGATCCGCGTGCGGGACATCGGCCCGTCGAACCACAGGCCGACCTTGGTGTGGTGCAGGTACAGCGAGTCCACAGTGGAGTCGCTGAGCGCGCCGCCGATCGCGTTGACCTGGTCGGTGTCGACGCGCTCCCGGACGTCGCCTTCGACCGCGAAGCCGGACAGGTGGACGTCGTGGCTGCCCCCGTCGGCGGCTTCCTTGCCGTAGATGCCGACGCCGTGACCCTTGACGATCGTGTACCAGCTGCCGGCGCCGTCGATCGTGACGTCGTCGACGATGACGTGCCGGTCGACCCGGTAGGTCCCGGGCGGCAGGAAGACCTTCAAGTGCGCTCGCCGGGCGAAGGCGATGGCGCGGTCGAGGGCGTCGGCCGAGTCGCGGCGGCCGGTCGGGTCGGCGCCGAAGAGGAGCGCGTTGGCCGCGAAGGGAACCACGCGCGGCGGCGCGACGAGTTCGGAGTCGAGCAGGTCGACGACCGTCCAGGCCGCGCCCGCCGAGGCGGTGAGCCGGATCTTGGCGCCCGCCGGGTAGGACGCGCCGAGCAGGAGCCGCTGCTCGTCGTAGAAGTGGCTGGGGCGGAACGGTTTCGCGATCACCGGCGCCGGCGTGGTCGCCGCGGGCACGCACGAGCACTCGGTGATCCACCAGTCCGGGTGCAGCAGATCGGCCTGGGGGTCGTTGGTGAACGGGTACTGGTTGTACAGCCAGGAGTACTGCGACGTCAGGGTCATCCGCTGCCGGTGCGCGCTGTTCACGGTCACGTCGAGCGGCGCGGTGATCCCGCCGCCGCCCGGCGCGTCCGGGATGCTGTACCGGACGGTGATCGCGTTGGCCGCGGCCGGCAGCGTGAACTCGACGTACTGGCCGGACGTCAGCCGGACGGCTTTGCGCCCGGACGCCTCGGCGGGCAGCGTGTAGGCCGTGCGGTCCGGGCCGATCACGGTGCCGTCCGTGCGGGCGTTCTCCGCTTCTTGTTCGAGGAAGCCGACGTTCGCGCCGCGCCCGGCGACGAGCGCCGGGTCGAGCGCGGCCCGCGTCACGACGGGCCGGCCGGCGGCCGACGCGGGTACGGCCACCGGGAACAGGGCGGCGACCGCGACGAGCACGGTGACGAGGGTGCGGCGGGCCATCGCGGACCTCGATTCTCGAGTGGAGTGCCGCGGAAGACTAGGTCGCGGACTGGCCGTACCACAAGGTTTTGCTCGAACTTACTCCGAAATTGCACGGATCAGTTCGGAAGTTGCGCAACCCGACGAGCGCGCTTTCCGACGCCTGGCCGAACGGCTCCCGTCGGCGGCGATGGTGCTCGCGGGTCCAAGTGCTCGCCGCCCGGCGGCCTGGCTGAAGCCGGGCGGCCTGCTCGTCTTCGCGACCGGGCCGGCCGATGTGGACGGTGTCGACATCGTCTTCATGGGACACGCGGTCCGCGCCAGCAGCTTCACCGCCGAGGTGCTGAGCGGGAAACTGCGCGCGGCCGGCTTGGAGATCGTCCGCGAGGAGCAGGCGGTGTTCGTGCCCGACCACCCCGGGGCCGGGGCGGAGCCGCACGTCTACCTCACCGCGCGCAGGCCTTCGTGAGTCGATCGTGGCGTCAACCCCTCACGGCGACGATCACCCGGTGGACATGAATTTTGCTCAAGTTCATGCGTGTTCCGCGCCGGGGAGCCGAGCTAAAGTGAGGAATGGGCATCGAAGCTCTGGCCAGGCCGGTACCTCGCGAGCACCGTGAGCTCGTGCGCGAGATGCTGGCCAGACTGCCGGAGTTCGCCGACCGCCTGGCCCACCTGCTCAGCACCGAAGACGAGTTCTACCGGCAGGTCGACGACGTCGCGCCCGACGAGTTGCGCCAGGTCTGCCACGCCAACCTCGAACGCGCGCTGACCGCGCTGGCCGAAGGCCGGGGCCTCGCGCTCGACGCCGCCCGCAAGACCGGGCTCGTGCAGGCGCGGCAGGGCATCCCGCTGCCCGCGGTGCTGCGCGCGTTCCGGATCGGCGGCACCTTCGTCTACGAAGCCCTCCTCGAGCTCGCCGGCCCGGACTTCCTGAACCCCACCCGGACGATCGAGATCAACTCCTACGTCTGGAAGGCGATCGACCTCTACTCCGACGCCCTGACCACGGCGTACGAAGAGGTCGCGGCCGAACCCTCGCATGCCAACGTGCGACTGTTGGACGACCTGCTCCGCGGCCGGCTGGCGACGCAGGCCGACATGGAGGCCGCCGCCCGGGAGCTGGGCCTGCCGACCGCCGGCATGTTCGTCGCCGTGGTCACCGAGCGCGTCGAGCCGGACGAGCACGACTCGGTCGAAGCGCTGCTGCGCGCGCGCCGCTGGCGCTCGGCATGGCGGCCGGGCGGCGAGGCGGGCCTGGTCGCGATCGACCGCGTCGAGGACGTCCGGCGGCTGCGCGAGGTGCTGGGTTCCCTGCCGGTCGCGGCCGGGATGAGCAAGCCGTTCTCGGGCTTCCCCGACGTCCCGGACGCGCTGCACCGCGCCCGGATCGCCCGCCGCTCGCTGCCGTCGGCGACCGCGGGCGTCGTCGTGTTCGGCGACTCGCCGGTGACGACGCTGGTCGCCGCCGCGCCGGGGATGGCCCGCGACGTCGTGCGGTCCGCGCTGACCGGCGTGCTCGCCCTGCCCGGCGCGGAGCGGAAGGTCCTGCTCGACACGCTGCTCGCCTGGTTCGCCGGCCACGGCTCGGCGAAGGAGGCCGCGGACCGGTTGTTCGTGCACCCCAACACCGTCCGCTACCGGCTGCGCCGCGTGCAGGACCTGACCAAGCGCGACCTGACCGACCCCGTCGACATCGGCGAGCTGTACGTCGCCCTCGAATCGGTGCGCCTGGATCCCGAACCCGGCGGGTGACCCCCGCGTGCGTCCGGCGCTGCCCCACCTCGGACAGGTCTCGGATGTGCACCCACATGCCGCGATCGATTGACTTTCGATAGATTTCCAGCGATAGTCAGCGCATGTTGTCCGAAAGACGCGCCGTCGCCGCACTCCGGGTGTTCCTCGTCGTGCTGTTCGCCGTCCTCCTGGTGTTCCAGACGCTCTCGCTGCCGGGCGGGATCGCGTACACGACGAGCCAGAACCCGCACGACGCGAACCTGCGCTGGCCGCTGACGATCATCGCGGTGTTCCTGGTGCTGTGCGTCCAGGTGGTGCTCGTCGCGACCTGGAAGCTGCTGACGCTGGTCAAGAAGGACCGGATCTTCACCGGCGCCTCCCTGAAGTGGGTCGACCTGATCGTCTGGGCCGTCGGTGCCGCGTGGCTGGTCTTCGCCGGCATGCTGGTGTTCGTCGGCGTCAACGCGGACGACCCGGGGATGCCGATGGTGCTGTTCCTGGTGACCGTCGGGATCACGGTGATCTGGCTGCTCATGGTCGTCATGCGCGCGCTGCTGCGCCAGGCGACCGCGCTGCGGTCCGACATGGAAGCGGTCATCTGATGTCGATCGTCGTGCGCATCGACGTCGAACTGGCCAAGCGCAAGATGAGCGTCGGGGAGTTCGCCGAGAAGGTCGGGCTGACGCCGGCCAACGTCGCGGTGCTGAAGAACGGCCGCGCCAAGGCGGTGCGCTTCAGCACCCTCGAAGCGATGTGCCGCGTGCTCGGCTGCCAGCCCGGCGACCTCCTGGAGTGGGTCGACGACTAATGCTCGCCCCGGTGGTTCCGGGCCGCGACGGCGGCCGCGGCGAACCCGTTGTCGAGCATCTCCTTCTCGTACGCCTCGACGGCCTCGAGCAGCGGCGCGCCCGAGGTCAGCCGGCCGGCGAGCAGGCCCGCGTCGAACAACGCCACGCCCGCGCTGACCCCCGCCGGCGGCATCGGGTGCGCCGCGTCGCCGACGAGCGTCACCGGGACCGGCGACCACGGTTCGGGCCGCTCGGACGTGTAGATGCTCGCGGGCACGGTGTAGGCGGGGTCGCCGAGGCGCATCAGCGCGCTCACCGACGGGTGCCAGTCGGCGTACGTCTCCGCCGCGAGTTCGATCAGGTCCGCCGGTCCGAGCCGGAAGAAGTCGTCTCCGTATCGTTCCGACGGCGCGGTCGCGCCCCACATGACGTAGTCCTCGCCCGGCGGGAAGCCGAACTCGGCCGGGTCGCGCCGGAAGCGCTGTGCGGCCAGCGCGAGCCTTCTGCCGTCCGGACCGCCGACGCCGAGGAAGCCTTCGAGCGCCGCCTCCGGGGTCAGCTTCCGCGCCTCGTCGGTCAGCGGAGTGCGGCCGTAGATCAGCCGGGCGTCGTCGACGGTGATCGGGAAGTCCGGCAGCAACTGGCGCCGGATGCCCGAGCCGACGCCGTCGGCCGCGACGAGCAGGTCGCCGTCTTCGGTCGAGCCGTCGGTGAACCGGACCCGCACGGTGCCGTCGTCCCGCAGTTCGTAGCTCGCGAAGCCGGCGCCGAAGCGGGTGCAGCCGGCCAGGTCGCGCAGCATGATCCGGCGCAGGGTGAGCCGGTCGACGGTGAGCCCGGCGACGCCCGGCGGCAGCGGGATCTCGGTGAACGTCCCCAGGCCGGGCCCGGCGACGCTGACGCCGCGCCCGTGCCGGCACGACGTGGCGGTGGCCTGTTCGTAGGCCTCGGCGGGCAACCACTCGCGCAGGGCCGCGTCGCCGTCGCCGTTGATGTGGATCCGGTAGCCCTGCGCGCGGGCGTCGATCGCCGCGTCCCGCTCGAAGAGCAGGACGTCGAAGCCGTGCCGGCGCAGCCCGTGGGCCAGGCACGGGCCGGCCAGGCCCGCGCCACTGACGAGTACTCGCACAACTACCCCCGTGGTGAGATCGTCTCATATGAGACTGTCTCGGATGCTAGCATTCCCGCCATGAAGGCTCAACCGGTCGATCCGACCGCCCTGGGGATGCTGCTCTACCGCGCCCACCGGCTGGCCCGCGCGAAGGCCAACGAGGCGGCCCGCCCGACCGGCATCGAGCTGCAGCACGCCGGCGTGCTCGCGACGGTCCGCGGCGGCGGGGTCCGCAGCCAGCGCGAACTTGGTGCCGCACTCGGCGTCGACAAGTCCACCCTGGTCCGGATCGTGGACGACCTCGAGCACCGGAACCTGGTGCGGCGCCGCCGTTCCGCGAGCGACCGCCGGGCCTACGAGATCGTGATCACCGAAGAGGGCGAGCGTCGCTTGAATGAAGCCGACGAGCTGTTCGGCAAGGCGATGGCCGGCCTGCTGGAGGTGTTCGACGGCGCCGAGCAGCACCGGCTGCACGAGCTGCTCACCCGCTTCGTCTCCCAGGAGACCCGCTAGGCCGCGTCCGCCTCCACCAGTCTCGCCAGTTCCAGCAGCGTGCCTTCGAAGCCGGGACCGGCGGTGAGCGCCACCGTGAGCGGACCCCCGCGCCGGTCCGTGCCCACCGGGAGCGTCACCGCCGGCTCCGTCCACTGGGGACGGTCCACACCGGCCGAGACGACGACGTCCGGCCGGGTCGTGGGGCGCCGGCGGCCGCCGGCGTCGAGGTCGAGCACCACGTTGCCGTGCAACGAAAGCAGCGCCGCGACGTCGGCGACGGCGTCGCGCAGTTCGCGGTCCGCGATCGAGTCCGAATGGGCGCCGATGGCCGCGCGCGACGGCTCGCCGCCGAGCCGGGGGACGATCCGGCCGAGGTCGCCCGGGGTGCAGGCGAGCAGCCGGATGCCGGGCACGCCCGCCAGCGGGTCGGTGAGCGTGATCCCCGCGCTCGCGGCCGCCGCCACGATCCGGGCCCGCCAGCTCGCGGTGGCCGCGATGGCGACCAGCGATGGGTCCTGGAGCAAAAGGGGAATTCTCCTTTGCGGTACGGCGCGGCGGAGTGAGGATCGTCCGATGGTGGGCCCATGCCCGTTGTGCCCGGGAACAAACATGTTTGGTCGCTTGGTCCGAACGGCCGCGCACATGCGACCTTCCGGTCGCACGGGGCGGGTGTGACCGCTCGTCACACTTTGACGCGCGGCGTGGCGCGGGCCACTATCCGTCCCACTGATTACCGCCGGGTAATTTGCGTGTCGACGAAGACGACCCAGGAGGACCGTTGCGACGTGCTTTCGGCCTGATCTTGCTGGCACTGGGCGTTTTCGCGGTCGCCGGAGCGGTGCTCCTCCCTGCCTACGTCTATCCGAAGCTCGCGAAAGTGCCGCTGGACCAGGACTCGACGTCGGTACTCGAAGGCACCGCGAGCAAGGTCCTCGCGGTGACCGACAACGGATCCGGCCCGGTGTCGGCCATCCGGGAGAACGCCAAGCTCACCGCGACGGCGCGGGTGCAGGCGAACTTCGCCGCGCCGGAGATGCACCAGGACACCGACTACGCGGTCTGGCTGCTCGCGGTGCAGGTCACCGACGACGCCGACGGCACCGTGCTCAGCGCGAGCAAGCGGCAGGTCTGCTTCGACCGGCGCACCGGCGAGGGCTACGACCCGCGCGGCGCGACCGACCCGCAGTGCGACGCCAAGAGCAGCTACGTCACCGAGCTCAAGGACAAGGCCGACAAGGACGGGCAGAAGCCGCCCGAGACGAACATCGAGAAGTCGCAGCCCGGCCTGAACTTCAAGTTCCCCTTCGGCACCGAGCAGAAGGACTACAAGGTCTACGACGACAACACCGGCGCGGCGGTCACCGCCCGCTACACCGGCACCGAGACGGTGAACGGGATCGAGACCTACAAGTTCGTCCAGGACATTCCCGACACCAAGCTCGACTCGAAGAAGGTCCCCGGTTCGCTGGTCGGCTCCGACCAGTCCACCGTGGACGCCGACCTCTACTACCGGGGGGTCACCACCATGTGGGTGGAACCGGTCACCGGGATCGAGGTCAAGCAGCAGCAACAGCAGCACCAGGAGCTGCGCGTCGGCACCAGCGGCAGCTCGACGGTCGTGTTCGACGGCACGCTCGCCTACAACGGCAAGACCATCTCGCAGATGGTGGACCAGGTGAACGCGAACAAGGGCAAGCTGGAGTTCCTGTCGAGCACCGGGCCGCTGTGGCTCGGCATCGGCGGCGGCGTGCTGATCGTCGTCGCGATCGTCCTGCTCCTGCGCCGCCGCCAGCCCGAGCCGCCGGCCCCGCCGCAGCACCGGCAGCGGATGCCGGTCGGCGCCGGGCGCTAGCGCCTGCGCAGCACGAGAACCAGATTCCACGAGGCTATTTCCCGGAGGCCGGGAATCCGCACGATCCACATCGCCCAGCTCGGGTGGTAACGCGGGTACCCGGCCACCAGATCGGCGAGCGGCGTCGTCTTCGCCCAGCGAAGGGCGGCGCCGACCGAAACCGGGAACAGGCTTTCCCCGAATTTGTTCTTCGGCGGCTTGCCGAGCTTCCGGGAATACCGCCGCGCCGCGTAGTGGCCACCGAGGAAATGCCACGGCGCCGTCTCGTGGCCGCCCCACGGGGAGAACCACGGCGTGAACGACGCGAAGACCGTGCCGCCCGGCTTGGTCACCCGGCACATCTCGTCGAGCATCACCCACGGCTCGGAGACGTGCTCGAGCACGTTCGACGAGTAGCAGACGTCGACGGAACCGCTGCGCACGGGCAGTTCCGTGCCGCTGGCGCGGATCATGTTCTCCCCCGGCTCGCCGCGCGCGGACAGCTCGCCGACGTCCGGGTCGAGGCCGAGGTAGACCGCGCCGGCCGCGCGGAAGGCGTCGGAGAAGTACCCCGGCCCGCCGCCGACGTCGAGCACCGTGCGCCCGGACAGCGGAGCGTGCGCCGCCAATTGCCGCACCGAATCCGCGGCGAGCGTTGAATAGAAGCCGTCCGGGTCCGTCTGCTCGGTGAGGAATGTCCGGAACAGCGTCACGGAACGGCCCAGCGTGGCCCGATGAGGTCGGTCGAGAACCGGATTACCTACCATTGAACCGTCGCTTTCCCGAATACGTTCCTCTACTGTGTACGCACCGGTAACCTAGCATCGTCGCTACAGTTGGGATATCCCGATGGAACGTCCTCGTGTGCTCCTCGTCAACTGGCGCGACACCGGCCACCCCGAAGGCGGCGGGTCGGAGCGGTACGTCGAGCGGATGGCCGAAGGGCTCGCGAGAGCCGGGTACCGGGTCGAGATCCAGTGCGCCGCCTACCCGGGCGCGACCGCGGGCGAATGGCGGGACGGCGTGCGCTACCGGCGCCGTGGCAACAAGTTCGGCGTGTACGTCCACGCCCTGCGCGCGATCCGCCGCGCCCGCGCCGACCTGGTGGTCGACGTGCAGAACGGGATGCCGTTCTTCGCCAGGGCAGTCGCCGGCGGTCCGGTGCTGGTGCTCGTGCACCACGTCCACAAGGAACAGTGGATCAGCGCGCTCGGCGAAGGGCTCGGCCGGGTCGGCTGGTGGATCGAGTCGCGGCTGGCGCCGTGGCTGTTCCGCAAGTGCCGGTACGTCACGGTTTCCGAGGTCACCAAGGCGGAGCTGGCCGGGCTGGGCATCGGGCGCGAGCGCGTCGCGGTGGTCCCGAACGGCCTCGACGCGCCGCCGCCGTGCGCGTCCGGACGGGACACCACGCCGACGCTGGTCGCGGTGAGCAGGCTGGTGCCGCACAAGCGGATCGAGCACGCCATCGACGTCGTCGCGCGGTTGGCGCCCCGCTGGCCGGCGCTGAAGCTCGAGGTCGTCGGGCAGGGGCCGTGGGACGAGGTCCTGCGCGCGCACGCGGCCTCGCGCGGGGTCGCCGACCGCGTGGTCCTGCACGGCTGGGTCGACGAACAGGCCAAGCACGAGATCCTGGCGCGCTCGTGGCTGCACCTGTGCCCGTCGGTCAAGGAGGGCTGGGGCATCGTCATCATGGAGGCCGCCGCGCACGGCGTGCCGTCGGTCGCCTACCGCGCCGCGGGCGGCGTCGCCGAATCCATTGTGGAGGGCCGCACCGGCCTGCTCGCCGACGACTTCGAGCACTTCACCGCCCAGGTCGACGGCCTGCTCGCCGACGGCCTGCGGCGCACGGAGATGGGCCTGGCCGGCGCCGAGCGGGCCGGGACGTACAGCTGGGACACGAGCGCCGGCCGGTTCGAAGCGCTGGTGCGGGACGTCGCCGGGAAGCCGGCGCCGCGACCGCGGGTGCTGACTCAAGTGACGCGCGGCGAAGCGCTGGCGTCGTGAACCGCGTCGCGGAACTCGTCCAGCAGCCGCCCGGCGGCCGCCGCGTCGAAGTCCCGGCGGCGCGCCCGGACGGTCACCGTCGTGGTTTCGCCGGTGGTCGCCGCGCCGAACGCCACGCCTGAGCGTCCGCTGGCGGCCGGGTAGAACGCCAGGGAGCGCACGGTGTCCCCGGTGGACACCAGCCCGAGGTTCGACACCAGGAACGTCGATCCGAGGCGGCTCGCCAGGAGCCGCGTGCCCAACCGGGCGAGCCGGCTGCTGCGCGCGGGGAAGTCGGGTTCCGGCTCCTGCGCGGCCAGGATCGCGGCGACGTCCGCGCCGGGACGCAGCCGCAGCCGGAAGAACGCGCTGTCGTGCACCGGTTCCGGCGCGGCCCCCGAGCGCCACGAAGCGCCCAGCGCGGCCACCACCCGGGCCGCGCGGGTGCCGTGCGCGTGGTTCCAGCGTTCGGTGGCGCGGGCGGCCGCCGCGACGAACCCCGCGGCCCCCAGCCGGAGCCGTGCCTCGTGCCGGGCCGCGAAGACGTCTCCCGCGGCTTCACCACGCCGGTCCGGCGTGATCCGGCCCGGTGGCGCGAAAAGCGCCTCAGCGAGCCGCTGGAGCGCCGAAAGGGCAAAGGGTTTGCCGCCGGCGCGTTCGCCGATCCCCGTCGCCGCCGAGGAAACCGGGACGTCGAGGAGGATGCCGAGCAGCGAGAGCAGGCCGAGGCCGTCAAGAGCGCCGTGGTGCGCCGCGACGAGCAGGGTCGATTCGCCGGCCGCGACCCGCAGAAGCGGTGCGAAGCGCTCGTAAGGTGCCGAGGCGAACCGGTCGCGGACCGCGGCCAGGTCCGTGGCCCGCTCGATCTCGGGCACCGCACCGAGGCGCGGGTACTGCTGGACGGCGGCCGCCAGCCGGGCCCGGAGCTTTTCCGGTTCCGGTGCGGCCACGCCGAGTTCCGCTTCGAGGAGGATGCTCCAGGAAACGGTGGGGTCGCCGTAGAGCCCGACGACGCGGTGGGCGTGGTCGGAGGCGAGCCGGGTCACCTCGTCAACGGTCCCCGTAGATCTTGTTCGGGTGGTCGGCGGGGTTGTACTTCACCTGCGCGTTGAGCTTTTCCTGCACCTGGGCGGAGCTGTCGGGGTCCGCGCCCTGGATGAGGGCGAAACCCGCTCCGGTCGCCACGCCGCCCCCGAGGATGACGGCGGCGACCACGCCGATGACCGTGCCCACGTGTCACTCCTTCCGCGGCGGGAAGTTCCTGCCGCGCCCCAATGTACGCATCGGTAACATGCGGCACAACAGTGCGACGCACAGCGACGCGAGCGCTACTCCGTTCGCCACCAGGGCAGGCGCCCACGAGATCGCTTTCACCGCCGGCACACCGGGCGTCCGGTAGAGCGTCAGCCACTCACCGGACCACACCTTCGTCGCGTCGGCGAGCAACCGCGGGTCGACGTCACCGGGCGTCCCGTGTTCGACCAGGATCCAGCCGATGCCCGCTTCCGTGAGCTCACGCGCGGACGTCGCGGCGCGGACGTCGCCGATGCGCGGGTCCTCCCCGGCGATGCGGTCCGCGCCCACCTGCAGGGTGTCGTCCGTCAGCACGGGTTTCGGCAGCGCACGCGGAGCCGGGTCGAGCTGGGTGCGGTCGTCGTTCCAGGCGAACCCGCGGAACGCCGAGAGCGGCAGCGCCAGGACGTCGCCGGGCCGGTCACCGAGCACTTCGGACACCGCGCGCCAGTCGTCGGGGTACTGCGCGGTGCCGAGCCGTCCCCAGCCGCCCCAGGCCAGGTCCGGCATGCTGACCAAGGGGAAGACGGCGGCCGCGGCGACGAGCGCGACGCGGCCGCGTTCGGTTTTCAGCTTCGTCGCGGCAACTTCGACGGCGAGGGCGAACCCCAGCGCGAGCGGCAACGCCCACCAGGCCACCCACTTCTGGGCGTCCCGCAGGAGTCCCGCGCCGGGCACGTGCCGGATCGCGGCTGTGAGGAGCGTTGCGCCACCCGGCAACGTGGCCAGCGACGCGAGCAGCACACCCGCGACGCCGAGGCCGGACAACGACCGGGCCGGCGCCTTCCCCCACCGCTTCGCCAGCGGCACGAGCCCGGCGACCGCGATGGCGACGACGATCAGCGTCAGCACGGGGATGAGCGGCATGGCCCGGCTGCCGGGCACGGTTTCGGCGTTCCAGATGCCGCCGAGGCCGAGCACGCTGAGCAGCGCCGGACCCCAGCTTTCGGCGCGGGCGCTGAACGCCGTGACGCCCGCCGGGTCGGAGAACGTGCCGTCGGCGTTGAGGAACGTCGGGACCAGCCAGGGCAGGTTGAGCACGATCACGAGGGGGACCGTCTGCCAGAGGCGGCGTGAACCCGCGGCCGCGACCACGACCGCGGCGGCGATTACGCCGCCGGGTGGCGTCAGGACGGCCGGCGCGCACGCGATCACCAACTTCGGTAGGGCGTTCGGCTCGTGCTTCCGCGCGGCGAGCCCGGCGCTGACGATCCACGGCAGGGCCGCGTACGTCAGGAGCAACGGCCAGTGTCCGATGAAGAGCCGTTCCGCGACATAGGGCGTCCACGCGTAGGCGGTCGCGGCGACGAGCCGGGTGCCGGTGCGTTCGGTCGGGACGAGCCGTCCCGCGCCGAGCGCCGCGAAGAAGATGACCGGCAGCAGGATGATTTTCTGGACGATGTCCCCGGGCAGGACGGTCGTCGCCAGCGCCACGGCGGCGTCGGCCGGGACCGAGCGGGGCAGCGTGCTGCCGATCCCGAAGGCGTCCGGCACGAAGTACTGGCGCGGCGCGAACACCATGTCGTAGCTCAGCACGAAACCGCGGCCGAGCAAGGGCGCGCAGACGGCGAACGCCAGCACCGCGGCCCCCACGGGAAGGGCGAAGCGCCTGCTCGGTGCGTCCACGGCCCTTCCTTTCCGTTGTCCGCGCGGTTAGGGTCCCTGGTCATTACCCGCCGGTAATGGGAGCCCGCCGTTGAGCGTAGACACCGAAGTGCCGGCCCGGACGGGCAACCGGGTCGCGGCGATCCTCGTCTCGCTCGCGCTCGCGGGCAACAACGCGGGCAGCTACGTGCTGAGCCTCGCCGCCGCGCGGATCCTCGCGCCCGGCGCGTTCGGGGAGCTGAGCTCCCTGCTGGCCGTGCTCGTGGTCGGCGTCGTCCCGGCGATGGGCCTGCAGACGGTGGTGGCGCTGCGGGTCGCGCGGTCGCCGTCGACCTCCCGGGGTTCGTTGTTCGCACTGGGGTTGCTGACGAGCGGGATCGTCGCGACGGCGGCGTTGACGCTCAGCCCGTTGCTGGTCCTCCTGCTGCACCTGGGTTCGCTGGCGCCGGCGCTGCTGGTGACGGCCGCACTCGGGCCGTTGACGCTGCTGGGGGTGTTCCACGGAATGCTGCAGGGCGGCCACCGGTTCGCGACGCTGGCCGGGCTGATCGCCCTGGAGGGCCTGGGCAAGGTCGGCGGGTCCCTGGCGGGCCTGCTGGTTTCGGGCTCCCCCACGGGCGCGCTGGCCGGCACCGCGATCGGATCGCTGGCCGTGGTCGTGGCGGGCTGGCAGGTGTGCGGCCGCCCGCGTCCCCGCTGGGCCGATCGCCACGGCGGCGAGGTGCTCCACACGGCGCAGGCGATGCTGGCGCTGGTGCTGCTGGTGAACCTGGACCTGGTGCTGGCGCGGCACACCCTGCCGTCCGACGCCGCGGGCGAGTACGCGCTGGGGGCGATCGTCACGAAGATCGCGTACTGGCTGCCGCAGGCGGTGGGCGTCCTGGTCCTCCCCCGCTTCGCGGCTTCGTCGGGCCGCCGCCGGGCGTTGCCGGTGGCGCTGGCGGTGTGCGCGTTCCTGGACGCGTTCGTGCTGCTGGTTTCCCTGGTGCTGGGGCCGTCGTTGCTGGCGCTGATCGGCGGATCGCGTTACGCCGGAAGCACCATGCCGGTGTGGCCGTTCGCGCTCGCCGGGTCGATGCTGGCGCTGGTGCAGATCCTGCTGTACGCCCGCCTGGCCGACGGCGACCGCCGCGTCACCGTGCTGATGTGGACGGCGGTGGCCGTGGAGGCCCTGCTGATCACGGCGTGGCTGCACGCGTCGGCGACCCAGGTGGTGACCGTCGCGGCCGGCTGCGCGGGCGGGCTGGCCGTGGCCGGAGCGGTGCTCGAGCTGCGCGCTCGACGTGGTCACCGGGATGTCGTGAGTGGCAGTTCGGGTTAGAACCCTAATTGCCGCGCACGGCATCTTCACGGCTGAACCAGTCCACGCACGTCGCCACCATCGCGGCCGCCGCCAGCAGCAGCGCCGCCTGCGTCACCGGGCCGTACGCCCACTCCTGGCCGTGGCCCAGCACCCGGCCCGTCACCGACACCCCGGCCGCCAGCACCATCCCGCCGAAGGCCAGGTACCGCGGTGCCCGCTCCCAGAACTGGCGGGCCAGCAGGCACGCGATCAGCAGCACCACCGGCAGCATCCCGCCCAGCGCGACCAGCAGCCCGATCAGGACCACCGGTACCAGCGAACCACCGGAAACCACCGCGTACGACCGCCTTCGCGCCGGCCAGAAAACGCCCACCAGCGTCAGCACCACCGCGAACGCGCCGATCAGCAGCGAAGTCCGGTAAGCGTGGTCGGGGGTGAACGAAAGCGACACCACGCCGCCCGCGCCCGCCGGGACGATCCATGCCTGCTGCCAGCCGTCCACCCGGGTGCGGGTCAGCTCGCGGCCGTCCAAAGTGGCCACCCAGCCCGCGTTCGCGTTCTCCGGCACCGCCAGGACCGCCTCCGGGCCCGGGGCCACCGTCACCGACCGCGAAGCCGCGTCCCAGTCACCGACCTGCACGGCGCGGTGGACGACCGGCGTGGAGTCCACGGCGGGGCGCAGCCACAGGTCCTGGACGACGAACGAGTCCGACCGGTCCGTCCGCAGCTCGTGGCCGCCCGCCGGCAGCGAGACGCCGCCTTCGGAGTCCCGGCACATCCGCAGCGCCAGCGGCCGGTGCGCGGTGATGTCGGCCAGCGTCCCCTGCACCGACGTCCGGTAGTCGAGCCCGTCGAGGTGGACGTTCGGGCCCGAGCCGCACGGCACCGTGAACGCCGGGTCCGGCCCGGGCAGCAGGCCGTCGGTCCCGGCCAGCTCCAGGCTGCCGATGCCGACGACCGCGCGGGCCGCGGGATCGTCGTCGTCCCCCGGGAGCACGATCTGCAGCTGGTCGGTGTCCATCGGCTCGAACGACGCCGACCCGCCCGCGTCCAGCTCCACCGTGCGCGTCGCGGTGCGGCCGACCAGCTGCACCTGCCGCGGCGCCCGAGCACCGCTCGACGGCGAAACCCCGATGTGCAGCCCCGAAATCCGTTTCGTCCCGGTCCAGTTCAGGGTGAGCGCCGGCCGCAGGTCGGTGACGTCGGGGCGCCACGTCGTGCCCGGGTCGCCGTCCACCGCCGCGAACCCGCCGGCCGCCGGGTCGCCGCCCAGCTCGGACGTCGCCGCCACCGTCACCCCCGGCAGCGTCACCGGGTTCCTGCCGCCGCCCGCGGGCAGCACCGAGCCGCCGACGAGGAACGTCTGCTCGGCCGGGGTGCTGAACAACCGCCGGATGCCGTCGGGTTCTTCGCCGTCCCGGGCCGCGGACGCGTTACACCGCACCGCGCCCCCGGCCGGGAGACACGCGAAGCGCGGCTGGGCCCCGCGCGTGAACGCGAACCCCGGCGCGGGCCCGGCGGGCAGGTCCGCGGGCACTTCCAGGGCGCGCTGCGGCTGCGTCCCGGGGATGGTCAGCTCCGCGATGCCGACGTTCCCGTCCTGCCGCCCGACCACCAGCGACAGCAACGTGATCCGCACCTTGCGCGTGACCCCGCCGGCCACGGCGTAGCTGTGCGCCCCGGCGCCGCGGATCACCTGCTGGTCGACCGAGCCGTTGTCGGTGGTGATCCGGATCCGCGTCGCCGGCCAGCCGACCCGGATGTCGTCCACCAGCTGCAGGTCCACCGAGTTCACCAGCCGCGGCGTGTCGAGCTCCACCTCGAGCCACTGCCCGACCGGGCCGGTGAACGACGACGACTGCCACGCCGTGCGCGGGTCGCCGTCGATCGCGGCGAACGGCTGGTGCCCGGGGTCCGACCCGCCGAAGGCGTCGGCGAAGGACGCGGCCGTCGACGCCGTCACCGCGCGGATCCCCCGGTAGGCGGCGACGGTCTGGTGTTCCTCGCCCGGGAACGGCAGCACGTCGCCGGCGGCGCGCTGCTGCCTGAACGCCTCGCCGGCGGTGAGGGTCTGGCTGAGGTTGTCCCGCACGCCGCCGACGTTCCGTTCGGCGCGGCGCAGCCCGTCGGTGACCAGCCGCGGCCCGCCGGCCGAACCGCCGTCGCCGGTCAGCACCGTCGGCGTCGACGGGTCGAGCTGGCCGGAGTCGATCAGCGGGAGCAGGTTCTCCGGCCCGCCGCTGACCGTCGGGACGTCCTTTGTGGACGTCGCCGTGGCGAGCGGGACCGCCTGCTTCACCTCGTAGATCTCCAGCGGCCCGAACTCCGCCGCCTTGCCGATCCCGGGTGACCCGGCCAGCCCGGCACGCAGCGTCGCGATCGGCGGCGCGTTGGTTCGTTCGCGGTCGATGTCGTTGCGCAGCAGCAGGAACCGGTACCCGGACCGCGCCAGCAGCGACGCCAGCCCGGGGTCGCCCCGGCCGTCCGCGAGGGCCGCGTCGACCGAGTCCATCAGCCGGGTGTTGCCTTCGGACCCGAGCGGGACCTGGTTGCGCACCGCCCACGGGCTCTTCGCGATCGCCTGCGCGGGTTCGTCGACCGTGCGGCCCCAGTCGTACTCGCCGAACCCGGTGGCGGGCAGCAGCAGCGTCCGCGCGTTCGGGTCGGCCTTGGCGACGTAGCCCATCGCGTCGTGCCAGTAGCCGGGCACCTCGTCCCAGCCCGGTCCGGACCGCAGGTTCAGCAGCCACGCGGGCGCGGCCATCACCACGACCAGCAGGAGCCCCAGCGCCGGGCGCAGGAACCGGCGCGCGGACTGCAGCCGGACCGGGCCGGAGATGCCGTGCACGAACGCGAGCATCAGCGGCAGCCGCAGCACCGGCTCGAACTTGTGGACGTTGCGCAGCGGGGCCAGCGGCCCGTCGAGCAGGTGCCGGACCTGCTCGGCCACCGGGCTGTCGAGCGTGCCGACGTAACCGATGGTCAGCAGCGTCAGGCCGGTGACCACGCCCAGCACCAGGAACCGCCGCTCCGGCAGGCCGCGCCGGGTGAGCCCGAGCAGCCCGACCGCGGCGACGAGCCCGGTGGCCAGCATGAGCACGGGGTTGTCGATCAGCGACCACCCGCCGGGCCACCACGGCGTGCCCTGCACGACGTAGGCGACCCACTGGTTCGTCCCGCGCAGCACCTCGAACAGCGACATCGGCGCGGTGGTGTTCGTCGCGGACTCGATGTAGTCCAGGAACGGCAGGCTGTATTCGCCGAGCAGCAGCAGGGGGAGGATCCACCACAGCGTCGCGCCGACGACGAAGACGAACCACCACAGCACCAGTTCGACGTGCCGGCGCGTCCACTTGCGCGTCAGCAGCCACAGTCCCGGCAGGACGAGCGCCATCACGACCATCGCGCCGTTGACCCCGCCCATGCACAGCACGGCCACCGCGGACAGCCCGGCCGCGCGGCGCGGCGAGCCGATCGTCCCCGCCCGGACCAGCGGCACCAGGACCCACGGCAGCAGCACCGCGGGCAGCATTTCCGCGGACAGACCGCCGATTTCGGTCAGCATGCGCGGCGCCAGCGCGTAGCCGAGCGCGCCGATCAGCCGCGTGCGCTCGGTGCCGAGCTTCATCGCCCGCGCCAGCAGCAGCGCGCCGCCGAACGCGGCCGAAAGCAGGATCGCGCCCCACAGCCGCTGCGCGATCCACGCGGGCATCCCGGCCGCTTGGCACACTGCGAAGAACGGGCCCATCGGGAAGAGGTAGCCGTACGCCTGGTTCTGCAGCTCCCCGGCGGTGGCCTGGGGGTTCCAGAGGTGCAGCGCGCGGCCCAGGAACGCGAGCGGGTCGACGGCCAGGTCGAGCTTCGTGTCGAACGTCGTCTTCCCCGGCATCTGCAGGAACGACACCGTGGTCAGCACCAGCACGATCCACGTGCTCGGCCGGCGGAAGAGCGCGCCCACCGAGAACTTCCGGACGCCGCTCGAGGGCGGGGCGTCGTCCCGGGACCGTTCGCGGGTGGCGGTTACCATCCGGTAGATACTAGGCGGAAACCTGGCTACCATGTGCCGACGATTTTGCTGAGTCCCCCGAACTCCTGGCAGGTGCGCCATCTCCTTCGAAGACGCCTGGGCTCTCGCCGAGCCGGTCAAGGGCTGGATGACGCGCGCGCAGGGTGAAGCGCTGTGGAACGCCGCGCGCCGGCTGGAGAAGGGCGACGTCGTCCTGGAAATCGGCAGCCACCAGGGCAGATCCACGATCGTCCTGGGCGCGGCCGCCCGGACGGTCGGCGCCACGGTGATCGCGGTCGACCCGTTCGTCGACGGCAGGCTGTTCGGCGGATCGCCGACGCGGCAGCTGTTCGAGCGCAACATCCGCCAGGCCGGGCTGGACGACGTCGTCGAGCTCGTCGCCGGTTACAGCACGGCACTGCGCCCTGACTGGGACCGGCCCTTACAGCTGCTTTACATCGACGGCAAGCACGACTACTGGACCTACACCGACGACCTGCGGTGGTCGGCGCACTTGCCGCCGGACGCGGAAATCCTGGTCCACGACTGCTTTTCCTCGATCGGCGTCACGCTCGGCACGATCGTGAAGGTCCTCTTCGGACGCCGGTACACCTACGTGGACCGGGCGACGTCGCTGGCGCGGTTCAAGCTCCGGCCACCGTCCACGGCGGACCGCGTGCGGGTGCTGGCGCAGCTGCCGTGGTTCGTCCGCAACGTCGG
Source organism: Amycolatopsis sp. NPDC004378 (assembly GCF_053602455.1). Classification (NCBI taxonomy): domain Bacteria; kingdom Bacillati; phylum Actinomycetota; class Actinomycetes; order Pseudonocardiales; family Pseudonocardiaceae; genus Amycolatopsis; species Amycolatopsis sp. NPDC004378. The sequence continues at coordinate 66,485 of NZ_JBSGDR010000018.1, read as the reverse complement.
GATCAAGGTGCTGCTGCGCCTGCGGCTGCGGCCGGTGGCCCGGCTGCTGGGGCACGACAGCCCGTACGACCCCTACTGAGCAACCGGTTTCCCGACCTCGGCCTTCGCGACGCACACCGGCGCGCCCGGGCTGGACAGCCGCACGCCGAGGTGGTCGAAGAGGCCGTCCACCGGCAGGTACAGCGAGTGCAGCCCGGCCTGGAACCACACGGGCGTCCGGCCCACCAGGCCTTCGCCGCCGTCCGAGGTGTAGTAGTCGAGCTTGACCAGGTTCCGGCCGAGCACGGGCGTGTCCAGCGGGATGTCCACCTCGGACTCGCCGATCGCGTACCCGCAGTTGGCCACCGGGCCCGGCTTCCCGCGCGAAACCGGCGCCACGCCGGTGATCAGGTGCGGCTCGCCCGCGGCGTCGAGCAGGTGCATCCGGTTCGTCGGCTGGTCGAAGTGGGTGCCGGGCAGCAGCCCGACCACCCGGGACGCCTGCGAGTCGGCCCCGAACCATTCGTGGACCACATCGGAGGGCACGAAGGTGTCGTAGAAAACGAGGTCCGGGTCTTCCGCGACGGCGTCGCGCACATTGCCGAGGTACTCCGCCGAATGCCCGAACCGCAACGCGGGCGCGAGTCCCGAAAAACCCACCGCGGAACCGGCGAGCAAAAGCACGCACACGGTTAGCGTGATCGGCCGTTCCCGCTTTCCACCGGACGGCGCAATTCCCCCGGGCGGCAAAAACGCGAACGCGCCGCAGAGGGCGGCCGCCACCGCGAGATCGGCGACGTACCGGGGGTCGTCCCCGGCCGACGGCCCGACCTCGCGCAGCCGGGTCAGCGCGAGCAACGCGACGTCCACCGCGAACAGGGCGGCGAACAGCAGCCAGGCACCCCCAGCGCGTCGCCCGCCGGCGCGGATCCCGGCGACCACCACGGCGAGCGCGAGCGCCACCAGGACGACGACGACCGCGAACGGCGACGGCGTCCAGGTCGCTCCCGCGCCGGCGCCGGACCACGGGCCGCCGGCCAGACCCGGCAACAGGGTGTCGCCGAGCATCCGGCCGGTCAGGTCGGCGACGGTGCCGGCGGACACCGGCTGCTCGCCTGACCCGACCTGGCTCGACGTCAGCGCGAAGAAGACGGCCACGAACGCCACCAGCAGCAGGACGAGCCCCGCCCAGTAGCGGACGTGCTCCCGGAAGGACCGTCCGAGCAGGACGGTCACCCCGGCCAGCAGCACCGGGATCACCGCGGCCTTCTCGTAGAACGCGAGCCCGAAGAGCGTCCAGGCGAAGACGCCGAGCCACCACCGGCCGCCGGCGGCCAGGTAGCGCACGTGCGCGTGCAGCGCGCCGACGGCCGCCAGCACCACCGGGACGAGCTGGACGCCGAACGACCACCACAGCGTCGGGACCAGCAGGAGCGTCGAGGCCGTGAAGACCGTGAACGGCACCAGGATCGCCCACCGGCGGCCGAAACAGCGCACGAGCACGCACCAGAACACCACCGTCGCGACCGCCCGCATCAGCAGCAGCGGCGCCATCAGCAAGGGGAAGTTCAGCGGTGCCCACCACGTCGCGACCGCGGCGAGGAAGAACCCTCCGGGCTGCAGGTGCCCGTGGTAGCCCTGGAAGAGGTAGCCGAGGTCGAACGGCCCGGCGGCGGCCGCCCGGTAGGTGACCACGAAGTCGTCTTGGGCGAAACTCCCGTGCAGGGCCGCCCAGGCGTGGAACGCGAACGGCACCACCCCGGCGACGAACGCCGCGAGCACCACCGCCGATGGCCGCCAGATCACTCGCGTCGCGGGTCTTTCGGTTTCCACCAACACAGGGGCGTCCTCAATTCTTGCAGGCCGGTGGCTGGCACATGAGCTTGCTCAGCGCCTGGTAGAAGACGTCGGAGATCTTGCGCGGGTCGGGCGTCGTGAAGGACTCGCCGCCGGTGGCGGCCGAAACCTGCTTCAGCTCGCTCGCGTCGATGTCCGGGCCGATGCCGATCCCGATCACCGGCAACGGTTTCCGCGGGTCCTGCAGCCGGCCCAGCTCGCTCAGCAGGCCGGGCAGGCCGACCGAGTCGCTGTCCTCGTTGCGGCCGTCGGTGAGCACGACCACGACGTTGATCCGGCCGAGCTGCCAGTTCTGGCGGGCGTTCTGGTAGGCGGCCAGGATCGAGTCGTACAGCCCGGTCGCGCCGCCGGGCTTGGGTTTGACGGCCTGCAGCGTCGCCACGCCGCCCGCGGCGAGCTGCTGGGAGATGGGCCGCATCGGCAGCAGTTCCTTGTAGTCCTTGTCGCCGTCCAACCGCGTCGAGAACAGCCAGAGGCCGATCTCGGTCGTCGGCTTGAACAGGCCGAGCCCCTGCGTCGCGGCTTCCAGCGTGAGTGCCATCCGGCTGCGGCCGGTGCCGGGGACGATGGCGGCCATCGAGCCGGAGACGTCGAGCAGCACCTGGACGCGGGCGCTGAGGTTCGCCCCGGCCCAGGCCTGCAGGACGCCGTACATCGCGTCGGGCGCGGGCGGCCCGGCCGGGCGCGGAGCGGCGTTCGTGCGGGTGTCCGCCGGCCGGTCGCCGAGCAGCTGCCCGCCCGGCGTCCGGAACCCGGCGTCGGCGAAGGCTTTCGTCGCGGTCTGGTCCAGCAGCAGCCGCAGGAACCGCTCGGCGGCCGACCGGGACGCCTCCGACGCGCGCGGCAGCACGACGTACGGGTAGTCGAAGCTCGGCACTCCCGCCGCCGGGTACGCCGCGACGAGCTTGCGGGCCAGCACGGACTGCTCGGACGCCGGCGACGCGGTGAACGGCTCCTTCACCGCCGAGACCGCGCGGATCTCCTGGGTGAACTCGGCGGCCGGGTCGGGCGCGTCCTTGGTCAGCTGCTGCAGGCCGATCAGCGCGGCGATGCCGGCCGGGTCGCGGCTCGGGTCGGGCAATCCGACCGGGCTCTCCCCGAGGACGTCCGCCCAGGACGGGGACTTCGCGGGCCAGCCCGCCTTCTTCGCCACGTCGTCGGTCAAGGCCAGCACGACGGGCGAACTCGCCACCGACTGGCCGGTCTCGGGCAGGTTCCACGCGCCGCCGTCGCGGGCCTGCAGCAGCCAGGTGCTCGACTCCGGCACCCAGACGTCCGGGCCGTTCGCGCCGTTGGCCTCGAGCGCCGCCGCGGTGGCCGTCGACGCGGCCGCCGTGACCTCGACGGTGTAGCAGTCGCCTCCGGGCACGGTCCGCGCGAGCGCGGTGAGCACCGGCGCGACGTCCGGCGCCGCGGTGATGCGCACCGGCGTCGTGGTGTCGCAGCCGCCGGCGGCGAGGCGGTCGCGGAGGTAGTCGACACCGAACCAGGCGAGCAGGGCCACCACGAGCAGCACGCTCAGGACGACCACCCGCGCGTCGATGCGCCGGGCCCGCACCGGGTGTGCCGCCATGCACGTGACCTTCCGTCGTCGAAGTCCTGGCAGCTTGCCAGCCGGGGCAGCGGGAAGCCAGTCCCGATAGCGGAAAGTCACCACCGGCGCGTGCGAAAGCGGTGAAGGAATGGCCGGGTGCGGCCGTTTCGGTGATCTTCCGGAACCGCGTAACGTTTCCGCTTGACGCTCGTCCCACAGGGGTAACAGCACGATGGCGGATCGCGGAGACGATTTCGCCGTCCCCGAACCGGCGAACGGCACCGAACGGAGACGGAACCCGTGCGCACGATGTACGACGCGGTCACAGCAGCGAACATCCCCGCCGGCGCCCAGATGGTCGCGGGGTACATCGACAGGATCAAGCTCGAACCCTGGTCGTCCGCCGACTGGGCACGGTTCCCGAACGCGGTCAAGGTGACGATCGTCAAGAAGGCGTCCACCAACGACGGTCACGTCCTCGACGTCGAGCCCGGCGACGCCACCGCGGGCCAGGCACCGGGCTGGGTCCGGATGCGGCGCGCGGCCGGCGCGGACCCGACGGTCTACTGCAGCCTCTCGACGTGGCCCTCGGTTCGCTCGGCGTTCTCCTCGGCCGGTGTCGCCGAGCCGCACTACTGGATCGCCCACTACAACGGCGATCCCACCATCCCCGACGGCGCGATCGCCAAGCAGTACCGCGGGAACGTCGCGCCGGGCTACGACATCTCGTCCGTCGCCGACTTCTGGCCCGGCGTGGACGGCAACGGCAACGGCAACGGATCCGCCTCGACCGGAGTGGAGATCATGGAACGCATCACGGTGACCCCGCCGAACGGCGACCAGAACGCGGTACGGGTCTTCCTGTCGGGCAGCCCGGGCGCGGCGGTCATCGTCCGCCCCCGCCTCGACGGCGAGGGCTTCGCGAACCCGATGTGGGTCGGCGATATCTACGCCTGGGGCAGCGACCACCAGGGCATCGGCCACAACCCGACGCAGACACCCGGCTACGACAACAAACTGACATCCCACCGCCGCTACGACCTTCCGGGCGCGGTGTGGGCGGACATCAACTACAGCGCTTCGGAACCCTTCGAGATCGACATCGTCGGGTAGGCCTCGGCGCGAGCGCCCCCACGCGGCGTTCGGTGCCACCCCGGCGCCACATCGGCCCGCCGAGCGGGAAGCCGTGGCCCCGTCAGGCGGGCGGCAAGGCGCGGCACAGGGCGTCGATCGCCGCCGGGTAGGCGTGGTCCGGCGGGGTTGCGTAGCCGACCACCAAGCCGTCCATTGTGGACATCCGGCTGGCCGGGTGGCGGAAGGCGGACAGGCCGTCCAGGGCGAGCCCCTGCCCCGCCGCGGCCTCGAGCGCCGACGGTTCCGTGCCCGGCGGCAGGCGCAGCACCGCGTGCAGGCCCGCCGCGATGCCCGTCGGCTCGACGTGGGGTGCGCGGGCCGCCAATGCCGCGACCAGCACGTCCCGGCGACGGCGGTAACGCCGGCGCATGCGCCGGATGTGCTTGTCGTACCCGCCGGACGTCAGGAACTCGGCCAGGGTCAGCTGGTCGAGCACGCTCGCCCACGCTTCGCGCTCGCCCTTCACCGCCAGCACCGCGTCGACCAGTGCCTCCGGCAGCACCAGCCAACCGAGCCGCAGCGCGGGTGACAGGCTCTTGCTGACCGAGCCGACGTACACGACGTGCTCGGGGTCGAGGCCCTGGACCGCGCCGACCGGCTTGCGGTCGTAGCGGAACTCGCCGTCGTAGTCGTCTTCGACCAGCAGGCCGCCGGTCGCGCGGACGTGGTCGATCACCGCCGTGCGGCGCTCGTGGTGCAGCGGGCCGCCGGTCGGGAACTGGTGCGCCGGCGTCAGCAGCACCGCCGGCCCGGCCAGCTCGTCGATGCGGGCGCCTTTTTCGTCCAGGGCAAGGGGAATCGTCTCGACACCGGCGGCCTCGAGAAGGCCGCGGTGGAACGCCAGGCCGTACGCCTCGACGGCGAGCGGCCCGCCCAGCACCGCCGGGAACAGCAGCCGCACCGCGTGCGCGAACCCCGAGCACACCACGATCCGGTCCGGCGACGTCCGCACGCCGCGCGCCCGCGCGAGGTACTGGGTCAACGCCTCCCGCAACTCGCGACGTCCGCGCGGATCGCCGGGGCCGAACGCGTCGTGCGGGGCGGTGTTCAGCGCGCGCCGCGCGGCGGCCAGCCATTCGGGACGCGGGAACGACGTCGCGTCCGGCTGACCTTGCCGCAAGTTGTGCCGCGGCGCGGAAACCGGCGCCTTCTTCGGCGTCCGGGCCGCCGGGAGGGGTTCTGCCCGGGCGGCGACGCGGGTGCCCGATCCCTGCTGGGCGCTCAGCCAGCCCTCGGCGACGAGCTCGGCGTAGGCCTCGGCGACCGTGTTGCGCGCCACCCCGAGGTCGGCGGCCAAAGCCCGGTACGGCGGCAGCCGCGTGCCCGGGGCGAGCCGGCCGTCCCGGACGGCGTCGCGCAGCGCCGTGCTCAGCGCGGCCCGCTTGCCCCCGGTGGCCGTCAGCTCCAGGTGGAGGTCGACTCCCGAATTGACCCACGATTCCGGCACGGAAATGCACCCTACACAGGGGTCAACCGAGCCCTAGATTTCTGGTCATGACAACCCGGGTGAACTTCGCCAAGACCGCCCCGAAGGCCTTCAAGGCCCTGATCGGCTTCGACGCCGCCGCCCGCGCCGGGCTGGACCCCGCGCTGGTCGAGCTCGTCCGGATCCGCGCGTCGCAGCTCAACCGCTGCGCCTACTGCCTGCACATGCACACCTCGGACGCCCGCAAGGCCGGCGAGAGCGAAGAGCGCCTGCACATGGTGCAGGTGTGGCACGAGGCCACGCACTTCTTCACCGAGAAGGAGCAGGCAGCGCTGGCCCTGACCGAGGCCGTCACGCTGGTTTCCGAGGGCGGCGTCCCCGACGACGTCTACGCCCGCGCCGCCGGCGAGTTCGGCGACGAGGAACTCGCCCAGCTGCTCGCGCTGATCTGCACCACCAACACGTGGAACCGCATCGCGATCACCACGGCCAAGGTGCCGGGCACGGACGAGCGGTGAGGCGTGGGCCGAGGTCAGCGAAGCGTCTCGTTCAGCACTTCGCGGTGGGTCTGCTTCGCCGCGAGATAACGCTCGCGGCCGGCGTCGGTGAGGGTCACGAAGATGCCGCGCCGGTCGACTTCGCAGAGCGCGCGCTCGACCAGGCCTTCCTTCTCGAGGCGGGCGACCAGGCGTGACGTGGCGCTCTGGCTGAGGTGGATGGCCTCCGTGAGGTCGGCCGACCGGCACTTCGCATCGCCCGTCGCGACCCGCTCCAGGGCCTCGAACTCGTTCGCGCCGATGCCGTGGCGTTCCTGGAGGCGGCACTCGAGCGTGCTGAACACGGCCGAATAGCGCGCCAGCAGCTCGTGCCACTCCTGCACCAGACCTTGCTCAGCGACGTCGCTCACGGCGACCAACTTAGCATGCGCACGCATCTGATGCAAACACATTAAATGCGTCGACATTAGATGCGTGTGCATGTACTGTCGCCGGCATGAGCTCTTCCGTGTCCTTGTCCACCACCACGACCCGGTGGGACGCACGTCTCTGGGGTGTCCTGCTCACCGTCTCGATCGTCATCGGCCTCGACGCGCTCGACGTGTCGATGGTCGGGGTCGCGCTCCCCGCGATCCAGGCCGACCTCGGCCTGTCCACCAGCGCACTGCAATGGGTCGTCAGCGGCTACGTCCTCGGCTACGGCGGGCTGCTGCTGCTCGGCGGGCGCACCGCCGACCTGCTCGGGCGGCGGCGCGTGTTCCTCGTCGCCGTCGCCGTGTTCGCGCTGGCCTCCCTGCTCGGCGGCCTCGTCGACGACGGCGCGCTGCTCATCGCGAGCCGCTTCGTCAAGGGCCTGGCCGCCGCCTTCACCGCGCCGGCCGCGCTGTCCATCATCACCACGACGTTCCAGGAGGGCCCGGCCCGCAACAAGGCGATCAGCATCTTCGCCGTGTTCGGCGCGAGCGGCTACTCCGCCGGGCTCGTGTTCTCCGGCCTGCTGACCGAGGTCGGCTGGCGCTGGACGTTCCTGCTGCCCGCGCCGATCGCGCTCGTCGCCCTGGTCGCCGCGTGGAAGCTGATCCCGTCGTACGCGCGGGAAGAGGGCCGCGGCTACGACTTCCCGGGAGCCGTCACCGGCGCCGCCGGCTCGCTGCTGCTGGTCTTCGGCGTCGTCGAGGCGCCGGAGGTCGGCTGGGCCGCGCCGCGCACGCTGATCACGTTCGTCGTCGCGCTCGCCCTGCTGGTGACGTTCGTGGTCATCGAGAAGCGCAGCAGCCACCCGTTGCTGCGGCTGGGCATCCTGCGGTCGGGCCCGCTCGCCCGGGCGAACCTCGGCGGCGCGCTGTTCTTCGGCGCGTACATCGGGTTCCAGTTCGTCGTGATGCTCTACCTGCAGCGGGTGCTCGGCTGGTCGGCGCTGCAGACCGCGCTCGGCTTCCTGCCGGCGGCGCTGATCGTGGCGTTCGGTTCGCCGCGCATCGAGCCGCTGATCGACCGCGTCGGCACACCGCGCACGATCTTCGCGGGCGTCGTCGCGCACGTCATCGGCTACGCGCTGTTCCTGCGGATCGACGAGCACTCGGGCTACGCGGGGTACGTGCTGCCCAGCATGATCCTGCTCGGCATCGGCTTCATGCTGGCGTTCTCGTCGCTCAACATCCAGGCCACGGCCGGGATCTCGGACAACGAGCAGGGCCTCGCGGGTGGTTTGCTGAACACGTCGCTGCAGGTCGGCGGCGCGATCGGGCTCGCGGTGGTGACGGCGGTCCTGACCGCCAACGGTGGCCGTGAAGCCTCGCCCGCCGCGCTGCTCACCGGCTTGACCCCGGCGCTGAGCGTCGTGACCGGCATCGCGGTGCTGGGCCTGCTGATCGCGATCAGCGGCCTGGTCGCGCGGAAGCGGACCGTCGCGGAGCCGGTCCCGGAGGGCGACCTGCTGGCCCTCGCCGACTGAGCCCGGCGCCGGTCGTGGGCGGTCTTCCCGCTCACGACCGGCGCCCGTCCGTCAGCCGACCGGGCCTTCGATCGCCTTGACCTGAATCTGCTGCTGCGCTCCCGACGCGTCCGACACCGTGAGCGTCAGCTGGTCGCCCGGGTGGTGGGTGTCCATGACCGTGGTCAGCGTCGTCGCGGAGTCGATCGCCTTGCCGTCGATGGCCGTGATCACGTCGCCGGCCGCCAGGCCGGCCTGCTGCGCCGGGCCGCGCGCGACCACGTCGCGGACCTGGGCGCCGCCCTGGCCCTGGGCGTCCGTCACCGAGACGCCGATGAACGCCGTCTTGCCGATGTGGACCTTGTCCGACGCCGTGCCGGCGACGATCTGGTGCGCGATGTCGACGGCCCGGTTGATCGGGATCGCGAAGCCCTGCCCGCCCGCGCCGCTGCGGCGGCCGTTGAGCTGGTAGCCGGTGGACGCGGCCGTGTCGACGCCGATGACCTGCGCGTTCGCGTTGACGAGCGGGCCGCCGGAGTCGCCGGACTCGATGTTCGCGCGGACCTGGATCAGCCCGGTGAGCTGCTCGGACGACCCGCTGGACTCGTCGGAGGCGGTGATCGACTGGTCGAGCGCGGCCACCGTGCCGGCCGCGGGGACCGGGTCGCCGCCCTTGCCGCCCGCGTTGCCGAGCCCGAGGATCTGGTCGCCGACCTTGACCGTGGACGAGTCCCCGATGGACGCGGCCGTCAGCCCGGAGGCACCCTCGAGCTGGATCACGGCGACGTCGTCGCCGCGGTCGTAGCCGACGACGTGCGCCTTGTACGTGTCCCCGGTGCCGATACTGGTCACCTTGATGCTGGTCGCGCCCGCGACGACGTGGTTGTTCGTCAGGACCTCGCCGTCGGGGGTGAGCACGATGCCGGTGCCCGCCGCGGCCGCGCCCTGCAGGCCGAGCTCGGTGTTGACGTTGACGATGGCCGGCTTGACCTTCTCGGCCACGGCGGCGGCGTCGAGCGTGGTGGTGTTCGAGGCGCTGGGCTGCCCGGAGAAGCCGAAGTTCTGGTTGCCGCTCGCGGCCGGGGCGTTCGAGGCCGAGATGAGGTGCCCGATCCCGAGTCCTGCGACGACGGCGAGCGCGACGGCGACGATCGCGACGGTCAGCGCCCGGAAGGGGTGCCGTTTCCGCGGCGGGGGTGGCACCGGTGGCGGGTATCCGTAGCCGTAAGGAGCACCCTCTTGGCCGTACCCTTGGTGGCCGTACGGCTGGGTGTAGGGGTGCTGCTGGGGATACGGGTTGCCCCACTGGTCGCGGGGCTGCCCGTACTGGTGGTCGTACGGCTGCTGGTAGTAGCCCTGGCCGTAGCCGTACGGGTACTCGCCGCCGCCCTGCGGCCCTCGGTCGTACTCGCTCATGCACAGCTCCAGCCCTCGACAAGCCTCCGGCCGTTCCAGGAAACGCCGCTTTCCTGAGAATTTCCTGGCGCGCTTCCATGGACTTGCTGTGGATGTACCCGCCGCGAGCGCCGGACATACCTCCGTGATCGACGTTACGCCACCACCGCTTCCCTGATAGCCGCCGTCAGCGCGTCCGCACGGGCGTGGAGCGCGCCCACGCCCGCCACGACTTCACGCAAGGCGGCGTCGTCCGGCAGTCCCGCCAGGTGGACCTCGATGGTCACCCGGGCGGTCGACGCCGCGGCGCGGGCGGCTTCGACCGCCGCCGCCAGGTCCGGGTCCGGCGCCAGGCGCGACGCCAGGTCCAGGACCACGGACGCCGCGGCGATGACGTCCGACGGGGGCACGCACGCGCCTCGCCGGGCGTCGGCCAGGGCGCGGTCGCGCAGGTCACCGGGTGGCTGACGGCGGGCGCGGACGACCGTCCGGGCCGCGTGCGCCTCCTTCTCCGCCAGCCGCAGCGCGTGCATGCTCAGCGCCTCCGCCTCGGCCACCACCTCGCGGTCCTCGGCGCAGTGGGCCACCAGAGCCGCGGCCTGGGAGACGTGCAGCGCCGCCGTCGCGCCGCCGCCGGGGGACCCCTCCGACGCCAGGGACTTCAGGTAGTCGCTCAGGATCTGGTCACGCATGACTCACCGCCTGATTCGTTCCATGCCGGGGTCGACCAGCGGCTCGGCGGCCACGGTGGCCGCGACCCGGCGGCCGAAGTACTCGATCTCGACACTGCTTCCGACGTCCGCCGAAGCCGGCAGCCACGCGTACGCGATCGGCCGGCCGATGGTGTACCCGTACGCCGCGCTCGTGACGTAGCCCGACGCGACGCCGTCGACGAACACCGGTTCCTTGCCCAGCACGACGGTCCGGCCGTCGTCGATCGTCAGGCACCGCAGCCGCCGCGACGCCGTTTCCTCACTGCGGCCCTCGATGGCGTCCAGGCCAAGGAAATCGCCCTTCGCCGGCCGCACCGCGAACGCCAGGCCGGCCTCGTACGGGTCGTGCTCGGTCGTCATGTCGGTGCCCCACAGCCGGTAGCCCTTTTCGAGCCGAAGGCTGTTGAACGCCGCCCGCCCGGCCGCGATGACGCCGTGCTGCTGCCCGGCCGCCCACAGCGCGTCCCACAGCCGCAGGCCGTTGTCCGCGCCGGTGTAGATCTCCCAGCCGAGTTCGCCCACATAGGACAGTCGCATCGCGACAACGGGCACCCCGGCGATCCGCGCCCGCTTCGCGCGGAAGTACTTCAACGCCGTGTGCGAGAAGTCCTCCTGCGTCAGCGGCTGCACGAGGTCCCGGGCCAGCGGGCCCCAGACGCCGATGCAGCAGGTCCCGCCCGTGATGTCCCGGACCTGCACCCCCGCGGGCGCGTGCTTCACGAGGTGGTCGACGTCGATCGTGCCGTTGATCCCGGCCTGGAACAGCTCCGGCCCGAGCCGCGCCACCGTGACGTCGCTGCGGACGCCCCCGGCGTTGTCCAGCATCAGCGTGTAGGTCACCGAACCGACCGACTTGTCGAGCTGGTTGGTCGTCAGCGACTGCAGGAACTCCAGCGAACCCGGCCCGCTGACCTCGACGCGCTTCAACGGCGTCATGTCGTACATCGCGACCTTGTTCCGCGTGTGCCACGCCTCGGCCGCCGCGATGGGCGAGTGGAACTGCGCCGACCACGCGTCGCGCGCCGGCGGCAACGCGTCGAACGGCAGCTTCTTCAGCAGCGGCGCGTTGGCCTCGAACCAGTGCGGCCGCTCCCAGCCGCCCGCCTCCAGGAACACCGCGCCCAGCTCGCGCTGCCGCGTGTGGAACGGTGTCACGCGCAGGTTGCGCGGGGAAAGCTTGGGCTGCAACGGGTGCAGAACGTCGTAGACCTCGACGAAGTTCTGCTGCGCCGTCTCGTGCACGTACGACGGGGCGAGCTGGACGTCCTCGAAGCGGTGGACGTCGACCTCGTGCAGGTCCACTTCGGAGTGTCCCTCGACGAGCACCTCGGCGACGGCCTTGGCGATGCCCGCGGAGTGCGTCACCCAGATCGCCTCGGCGATCCAGAAGCCGCGGACGTCGGGTGACTCGCCGACCAGCGACTGGCCGTCCGGGGTGAACGAGAAGATCCCGTTGAAGCCCTCTTCGACCTTCGTCTGCCGCAGCGCGGGCAGCAGCAGCTTGCTTTCTTCCCACGACGGCGCGAAGTCGTCCTCGGTGAAGGGCAGCATCGACGGCATGGCCGTCCCGCTGACCGTCGGATCCAAAGTGGACTCCTCGACCGGCATCGGCCGGTGCGCGTAGGAGCCGATGCCGATGCGGTCGACGTGCTCGCGGAAGTACAGGTCCTGGTCCTGGTGCCGCAGGATCGGCAGGCTCGCCTCGACCTCTTCGGTGTTGCGCCCGACGAGTTCCGCGACCTGCCCGGTCTTCACGTACTGGTGCGCCAGCGGCAGCAGCGGGACGTCCATGCCGACCATCGCGCCGATCTCGCGGCCCCAGAACCCGGCGCACGACACGACGACGTCGGCCGGGAAGTCGCCCTGGTCGGTCCGGACGCCCGTGACGCGCCCGCCTTCCTGCAGGACGTCGGTCACCTTCGTCGAGCCGACGAACCGCGCACCGCGCGAGGTGGCCCGGTCGGCGAGCACGGCCACGGCCTTCGCGGCCCGCGCCAGGCCGTCGGTCGGGGTGTGCAGCGCGCCGAAGACCTGCGACCCGTCGAGCAGCGGCCAGCGCGAGACGCACTCGCCGGCGTCGATGAGCGAGCCCGGCACGCCCCAGGACTGCGCCCAGCCGTGCTTGCGCTTGAGGTCCTCCCAGCGCGCCGGGGTGGTCGCGACCTCCATGCCGCCGACCTGGAGGAAGCAGTCCAGGTCGAGGAGCTTCTCGACGGTGTAGCGCGCGAAGTCGGTCATGGACTTGGACGCGTTCGTCTGGAACACCAGGCCGGGCGCGTGGGACGTCGACCCGCCGGTGCGCGGCAGCGGGCCCTGGTCGAGCACGGTGACGTCGGCCCAGCCGCGGGCGGTCAGCTCGTCGGCCAGGTTCGCGCCGACGATGCCGGCGCCGATGATGACTACTCGCGGTGCGGTCATGGCGGAACTCCTAACGGAAGACGACGGTGCTGTTGCCGTTGAGCAGGACGCGGCGTTCGCAGTGCCAGCGGACCGCGCGGGACAGGGCGAGGGCTTCGGCGTCGCGGCCGACGGTCACGAGCTCGCGCGGCGAGTACGTGTGGTCGACGCGCTGGACCTCCTGCTCGATGATCGGGCCCTCGTCGAGGTCGGGCGTGACGTAGTGCGCGGTCGCGCCGACGTACTTCACGCCCCGGTCGTAGGCCTGGTGGTAGGGCTTGGCGCCCTTGAAGCCGGGCAGGAACGAGTGGTGGATGTTGATCGCGCGGCCTTCGAGCTTCTGGCACAGCTCGTTGGACAGCACCTGCATGTACCGCGCGAGCACCACCAGATCCGCTTCGTACTCGCCGACCAGGTCGAGGAGCCGCTGCTCGGCCTCCGGCTTGGTCTCCGGCGTCACCGGGACGTGCACGAACGGGACGCCGGCCGCTTCGGCCATCGGCCGCAGGTCCTCGTGGTTGGAGACCACGACGGCGATCTCCGCGCCGAGGCCGCCCGCGCGCCAGCGGAACAGCAGGTCGTTGAGGCAGTGCCCGAACTTCGACACCATCACGAGAACCCGCGGCGGCGTCCCGTCGGAGAACCCGAACTCCATGCCGAAGTCCCCGGCCACCGGCGAGAACGCGCGCGTCAGATCGTCCACAGTGTGCTCTTCGGCGCACTTGAACGACGTGCGCAGGAACAGGGAGCCGCGGACGTCGTCGTCGAACTGCTGGTGCTCGACGATGTCGCAGCCCTGCCCGACGAGGAACGTCGTGACGGCGTGCACGATGCCCGCGCGTTCCGGGCACTTGAGCGTCAGGGTGAAGGTCACGAGGCGTACTCCAAGCTCGCGTCGGCCAGCCACGCGTGGAAGTAGTCCGAAAAGGACTGTCGCACGAGGATCGTGAAGCCCTCTTCCCGGACCATGAGCACGATCCCGGTCCGGGCGAGCAACGTCTGCACGCACGTACCCGGCGTCGCCGTCTCCAGGTCGATCGAGCACCCGTGCGCGAGCACGTCGGCCGCGTGCTCCCCGGTCAACCGCACGACGTTCCGCTGCGCCGACACGTCCACGACGGCGTCACTTTCCCGGGAAAGTGACGCTTCCAGCTCGGTTTCGCGGCCGGGTTCGGCGAGCACGAGGTACTCGTCGGGGCCCATCCAGAGGATGTCGACGCCGTTGCCGCTGGTGAAGGTGCACGGGTCCGGCAGGGCGACGCCGAGGAGGGTGTCGCCCCCGCGGAGGCGGACGGTGAGCTGGGTGCGGAGCTTTTCTTCGACCGCTTCAGCCGTCACGGCGGGCTCCTTCCTTGTCGAAGAGCACGGATTCGGTCACGGTCACCGGCACGACCTGGTCGCCGACTGGGACGTACAGCGTCTCGCCGACGCGCTCACGTCCGGAGCGCACCAGGGCCAGCGCGAACGTCCGGCCGAGGGCGGCGCTGTCGTAGCTGGAGGTGACGTGGCCGAGCATCCGCACCGGCGGTTCGGGCACCGTCTCGGACTCGATGATCTGCGAACCCTCCGGCAGCAGCACCGAGGGATCGACCGGGAGCAACCCGACGAACTGCTTGCGGTCGGGCCGGTTGTTCTCGGCGCGGGCGAACGAACGCTTGCCGATGAAGTCGGCCTTCTTCTTCGACACCGCCCAGGACATGCCGAGGTCCTGCGGGGTGACCGTGCCGTCGGTGTCCTGGCCGATGATCGGGTAGCCCTTCTCGGCGCGCAGGACGTGCATGGTCTCGGTGCCGTACGGCGTGGCTCCTTCATCCACTATGGACTGCCAGACGTGCGTCCCGTGCCACGAGCGGACGTTGATCTCGTAGGCCAGCTCGCCGGAGAAGCTGATCCGGCAGACCCGGGCCGGGGTCCCGGCGACCTCGGTGTCCTGCCAGGTCATGAACCCGAAGGCGTCGTTGGAGACGTCGAGGCCGGGCGCCAGGCGGCCCAGTACCTCCCGGGAACGGGGGCCGACGAGCGGAATCGTGGCCCAGTGCTCGGTGACCGACGTGGCGTAGACGCGCAGGTGCGGCCACTCCGTCTGCAGCCACTCCTCCATCCACTCCAGGACCATGGCCGCGTTGCCGGTCGTGGTGGTGACGAGGAAGCGGTCCTCGGCGACGCGGATGACCGTGCCGTCGTCGATGACCATGCCGTCGACACCGCACATCACGCCGTAGCGGATCCGGCCGACGCGCAGGGTGCTCATCATGTTCGTGTAGAGCATGTCGAGGAACCAGCCGGCGTCCGGGCCCTGGACGTCGATCTTGCCCAGCGTGGACCCGTCCATCAGCGCGACGTCGTTGCGGGCGGCGCGGCATTCGCGCTTCACGGCGTCGTGCATCGACTCGCCGGGCCGCGGGTAGTACCACGGCCGCTTCCACTGGCCGACGTTCTCGAACTCGGCGCCGTGCTCGACGTGCCACGGGTGAATGGTCGTGACGCGCACGGGGTCGTGCAGCTCACCGCGGTCGCGGCCGGCCAGCGCGGCGAACGCCACCGGCGTGTAGGGCGGCCGAAACGTCGTCGGGCGCCGGTCGGCGAGGTCGACGCCGAGGGCGTCCGCGGTGATGCCCGCGGCGAGCATGCCGGACGTCTTGCCCTGGTCGTGCGCGGTGCCGATGGTCGTGTACCGCTTGACGTGCTCCAGCGAGACGAGCCCGGCGCCGGTGGCGCGCAGGACGTCGGACACCGTCGCGTCACGCTGCTGGTCGACGAACCGGGTGTCCATTTCGGACTCCGGCGCGGGCACCTGCCACAGCACCTCGGTCTCCGGCAGGCCTTCGCCCGCGGCGGCGCCGACGACGCCCACGTTCGGCAGGTCACCGGCCGGGACGTACGCACCGAGGTCCGAGGAGTACCGCAGGGTGCCGCGGGCCTGGCTGTAGAGGTGCACGGCCGGGTTCCAACCGCCGGACACGAGCAGCAGGTCGCACTCGACGCGCACGCCGTCCGTCTCGCCCAGCGGGGCGACGTGCACCCCGGTGAGGTGGGTGTCGCCGTCGGTCCCGTAGACCCCGCTTCCGGTGCGGACTTCGATGCCGCGGCTGTCGGGCGCGTGGTCCCGCGCGTCGATGATCATCGCGATCTCGGCGCCCGCCGCGGCGAGGTCGAACGCGGCGTCGTACGCGCTGTCGTTGGTGGTGAACACGACCACGCGCTTCCCGGCGAGCACGCCGTAGCGGTTCAGGTACGTGCGCGCGGCGGAGGCGAGCATGATGCCCGGACGGTCGTTGTCCGGGAACACGATCGGCCGCTCGTGCGCGCCGGTCGCGATGACGATCCGCTTCGCGCGGATCCGCCAGACGCGCTGCCGCGAAATCCGTTCGGGCGCGGCGGGCTCGCCCCGGCGTTCCAGGGCCAGCACGAAGCCGTCGTCGTAGATGCCGAACGCCGTGGTGCGCGGGAGGAACCGGACCCCCTCGGGAGCTTCGCCGCCGGGTTGGTCGTCCACGAGCAGGACCCGGCCTTCCGCGGCCCGCGCCGCCGCCAGGCCCGCGGGTCCGGCGCCGATGACCAGGACGTCGCAGTGGGCGTGCTTGGCGTCGTACCGCGCCGGGTCCGGCTCGGTGGCCAGCCGCCCCTGACCTCGCAAACCACGGGCCTCCAGGCCGTCGTAAAGCTCGACGGTGGTCGCGCTCAGCACCGGCTCGGGGAACGGCTTTTCGATCTGCACCAAGGCGTTCGAGTCTTCGACACCGGCGCCGAAGATCCCGCGCGGCCGTCCGTACTTGATGCTCGTCGCGACGTGGTGGACGCCGTTGGCCAGCAACGCGGAGGCGAGGGTGTCGCCGAGGTAGCCGGTCAGCTCGCGGCCGTCGAAGGTGAACTTGAGCGGCACTCCGGACAGTCGGGTCATGGGATCACCGGCCTGGGCTCGTCGAGGCGGTAGACCGCCAGGAGGTCGTGGGTGCGGGTGTCGCGAACGGCGTTGAACCAGCGGCGGCAGCCCGCGGAGTGGCTCCAGCGCTCGGCGAACGGCCCGCTCGGGTTCTCGCGGAAGAAGACGAACTTCGCCCACTCCTCGTCGGACAGCGCCGACGGATCCTCGGGATACGCGACGTGCGCCTGGCCGCCGTAGTGGAACTCGGCTTCCTCGCGCGGCCCGCAGAACGGGCATCGGATCAGCTGCATGAACGCTCCTAATGCGCGACGGCGGCGGCGCCGTGCTCGTCGACGAGGGCGCCGGTGGTGAACCGGTCGAGGGCGAAGGGCTCGGCGTACTCGTGCGGCTTGCCGCGCGCGATGGTGTCCGCGTAGACGTCGCCGACGCCCGGCGTGGCCTTGAAGCCACCGGTCCCCCAGCCGCAGTTGAGGAACAGGTTCTCCACCGGGGTGAGGCCGATGATCGGCGACGCGTCCGGGCTGACGTCGACGATGCCCGCCCACGTCCGCAGCAGGTGCGCCCGCGCGAACACCGGGAACAGCTCCAGCGCGGCGGCCATCTGCTGCTCGATGATGTGGAACGAGCCGCGCTGGCCGTAGCCGTTGTAGCTGTCGATGCCCGCGCCCATCACGAGTTCGCCCTTGTGCGCCTGGGAGACGTAGACGTGCACGGCGTTCGACATGACGACCGTCGGGTGGATGGGCTCCAGCAGCTCCGACACCAGCGCCTGCAACGGGTGGGACGTCAGCGGCAGGTCGAGACCGACCATGCGAGCCAGCACCGACGTGTGCCCGGCCGCGCACAGCGCGACCTTGTTCGCGGCGATCCGGCCCCGTGACGTCTCGACGCCGGTGACGCGGCCACCGCTCGTGGTGATGCCGGTGACCTCGCAGTTCTGGATGAGGTCGACGCCCAGTTCGTGCGCGGCCCGGGCGAAGCCCCAGG
Organism: Amycolatopsis sp. NPDC004378; assembly: GCF_053602455.1. NCBI lineage: Bacteria > Bacillati > Actinomycetota > Actinomycetes > Pseudonocardiales > Pseudonocardiaceae > Amycolatopsis > Amycolatopsis sp. NPDC004378. Next base: position 48,747 of record NZ_JBSGDR010000018.1, on the reverse strand, counting down.
CGACGTAGTCGTGCTTCGCGATGCCCGCGCGCGGTTGGAAGGTCGCGCCGAGCACCGGGTAGCGGACGTCCGGCGAGGTGTTGACGATCGGGCAGATCTCCTTGACGCCGACCGCGTCCACCCACTCGGCGTCGATGCCGTTGAGCTTGTTGGCCTCGACGCGCCGCACGCTGTCGCGGACGTCCTGCAGGCTGTGCGCGAGGTTCAGCACGCCGCGCTGGCTGAACAGGATCGGGTAGCCGAGGTCCTCTTCGAGGCCTTCCCACAGCTTGAGGGAGTGCTCGTAGATGCCGGAACTCTCGTCCCAGAGGTAGTTGGAGCGGATGATCGTCGTGTTGCGGGCCATGTTCCCGCCGGCGAGCCAGCCCTTCTCGAGCACGGCGACGTTCGTGATGCCGTGCACCTTGGCCAGGTAGTACGCGGTGGCGAGGCCGTGCCCACCGCCGCCCACGACGATGACGTCGTAGGCCTTCTTCGGTTCCGGGTTGTCCCAGAGGAAGTCCGGGTGCTCCGGCAGGTCGGTCATCGGGTCTCCTCCCCGGGGTACAGCGGGAACGCCTCGGCCAGCGCGGTGACGCGGGCCCGCAGCTTCTCGACGTCGTAGCCGGGCCTGAGCGCTTCGGCGATGACGTCGGCGGCTTCGCGGAACTCGACGTCGCCGAAGCCGCGCGTGGCCAGGGCCGGCGTCCCGATCCGCAGGCCGGACGTGACCATCGGTGGCCGCGGGTCGAACGGGACGGCGTTGCGGTTCACGGTGATGCCGGCCTCGTGCAGCCGGTCTTCGGCCTGCTTGCCGTCCAGCTCGGAGTTCCGCAGGTCGACGAGCACGAGGTGGACGTCGGTGCCGCCGGTCAGCACGGAGATGTCCGGTTCGGTCACCAGCCGTTCGGCCAACAGCTTCGCCCCACGCAGGGTCCGTTGCTGGCGTTCGACGAACGCGGGTTCGGAAGCCATCTTGAACGCGACGGCCTTGGCGGCGATGACGTGCTCCAGCGGGCCGCCCTGCTGGCCGGGGAACACCGCGGAGTTGACCTTCTTGGCCAAGGCCGGATCATCGGTCAGCACGACGCCGCCGCGCGGGCCGCCGAGCGTCTTGTGCGTGGTGGTCGTCGTGACGTGCGCGTGCGGCACCGGCGACGGGTGCAGGCCCGCGGCGACCAGCCCGGCGAAGTGGGCCATGTCGACCATGAGGTACGCGCCGACCTCGTCGGCGATCTCGCGGAAGCGGGCGAAGTCCAGCTGACGCGGGTAGGCCGACCAGCCGGCGATGATCAGCTTCGGCCGGTGTTCCCGCGCGAGCCGGGCGACCTCGTCCATGTCGACGCGGAAGTCCTTTTCGGACACTTCATACGCGGCGACGTCGTAGAGCAGGCCGGAGAAGTTGATCCGCATGCCGTGCGTCAGGTGGCCGCCGTGGGCCAGCGAGAGGCCGAGGATCTTGTCGCCGGGCTTGAGGAGGGCGGCCATCGCGGCGGCGTTGGCCTGGGCGCCCGAGTGCGGCTGGACGTTGGCGAACCCGGCGCCGAACAGCGCCTTGACGCGGTCGATGGCCAGCTGCTCGAGCACGTCGACGTGCTCGCAGCCGCCGTAGTACCGGCGTCCGGGGTAGCCCTCGGCGTACTTGTTGGTGAGCACCGAGCCCTGGGCCTGCAGCACGCTCAGCGGGGCGAAGTTCTCGCTGGCGATCATCTCGAGCGTCGTCCGCTGGCGGCGCAGCTCGGCGCCGATCGCCTCGGCCACCGCCGGGTCGTACTCGGTCAGGGACCGGTTGAGCACTGGGTCGATCGTCGAGGTCATCCAAAGCTCCGTCTGGTCGACTTCTGATATATCAATCGTCGATGTAGGCTAAGCGCCATGCACCCGCAGGTCAATCCCCCGTCGCTGGCCGAACAGGCGTACCTGTTCGTCCGCGACCAGCTGGTCATGCTCGACATCCGGCCCGGCGACCCCATCAACGAGGAGTGGCTCGGTACCACGCTCGGCATGGGCCGCACGCCGATCCGCGAAGCGCTGAAGCGGCTTGAGTCCGAACACCTGGTCGTCGCTTACCCGCGGCGGGGCACGTTCGCCACCGACGTCCACATCTCCGACCTCGCGCACATCTCCGAAGTACGGCGGACGCTGGAGCCGATGGCCACGGCCGCCGCCGCCGAGCGCGCGACGACGGCGGACCGGGACGTCCTGACCGGGCTGCGCGCGCAGCTCGACGCCGGCGTCCCCGCCGGGGACAACGCCGAGCTGCTGCGCACCGACCTCGCCCTGCACCGGGCGATCTACCGGTGCGTGCACAACCCGTTCCTCGAAGACACGCTGATCCGGTACGACAACCTCGCGACGCGGATCTGGTGCGTGTTCGTGCCCCGGCTGTCCGGGATGGCCGGCCACGTCGACGAACACGTCCCGCTCCTCACCGCAATCATCGAGGGCGACGCCGAGAAGGCGGCCGCGTTGACGCTCGAGCACGTCACCGGCTTCGAGGCCGCCATCCGCGCGTTGATCTAGACCGCCAGCCGGGCACGAACCCAGTCGTGGAAGGCGCCGATGTGGTGCTCACTGGGCACGAGCACGCCGCCGTTGGCGTACGAGCGCGAGTCCATGGCGAGCTGACAGCGTTCGCAGGCCTCGAAGTCCTGCAGGTTGACGCGGTGGAACAGCTCGACCGACCGGCTCAGGTCCTTCCCGGATTCGACGACCTCGGGCAGGTACAGCCAGTCGCAGCGCACCAGCGTCCGGTCGGGGGCCAGCGGGAACATCCGGTGGAAGATCACGTGGTCCGGGACGAGGTTGACGAACACCCCCGGCTTGATCGTGATGGCGTAGTACTTGCGGTCCTGCGCTTCGGTGACACCGGGGAGGCGGTCGACGCCCGCGGAGCCGTCGATGGTGAAGCCCTGGATCTCGCCGCCGAACTCGGCGCCGTGGCCGACGTAGTACTGCGCGGCGTAGCCGTCGGCGAACTCCGGGAGGACCTCGGTGAGCTCCGGGTGGATCGTCGCGCAGTGGTAGCACTCCATGAAGTTCTCGATGATCTGCTTCCAGTTCGCCTTCACGTCGTACTCGATGCGCTTGCCCAGCGCCAGGCCGTCGATGCCGTAGGCGTCGATCTCGGTGGGCCCGCCGAGGCGTTCGGTGACGGCGCCGACCACGGTCTCCTCGAACGACGGCGGCTCGTCGGCCAGGCAGACCCAGGCGTAGCCGAGCCACTCGCGCAGGTGCACCCTCGTGAGGCCGAACTCGGTGCGGTCGACGTCGGGCATCCCGGTGAGGTTCGGCGCGGCGATGAGCTTGCCGTCGAGGCCGTACGTCCAGGCGTGGTACGGGCACTGGAAGGACCGCTTGACGGTACCGGTTTCGGCCGTGCAGAGCCGCGCGCCGCGGTGGCGGCAGACGTTGAGGAAGGCGTTGAGCTTCCCGTCCCGCCCCCGCGAGATCAGGACGCTCTCCTTGCCGACCTGGACGGTCTCGAACGACCCCGGCGTCGGCAGGTCCGCGCCGCGCACGGCGCAGAACCAGTCCGCCTCGAAGATCTTCGCCTGCTCCAGCGCGAAGACCGTCGGGTCGGTGTAGGCGGAGCCGGGCAGCGTGGCGAGCAGGCTCGGCGGGAGATCGGTAGTGGTCACGGCGTGGGTCCTCTCCGCGATCAGTTCGGGAGTAGTTGCGGAAGACGCGTCATGTTGCTCACTCCGGAACAGAGTGACTGCCACCCAGACCCATGTCAACCCACGTTTTTCACGGCCCCGCACCAGATTTCCGGCACGTTTCGGGCATCACGCGTGATTGAGCGGGCATCACGCGTGATTGCCGGGGCATCACGCCGATGCCCGTCCAATCACGGGTGATGCCTCCTCAATCACGGGTGATGCCTCCTCAATCACGCGTGATGCCCGCTCGGTCACATGGCTGGGCCGTGGATGGCGCGGCGGAAGAGGGTTTCGATCTCTTCGCGGGTCGGGCGGGGGTCGGCCAGGGCCGCCTGCATCAGCAGGCCGCAGAACAGGCCGGCCAGCAGACGGCCGGTCAGCGCGTCCGTGCGGGAGCCGAAGAACGCGACGAGCGCGTCGTCCCAGGCCGCGCTCGCCTTGCGGAGCCGGGGGCGGTGCAACGCCGCGACGTACAGGTCGTACTCGACGACCGTCGCCCGGTACTGCTCGTTGATGTAGCCCATGACGAGGTCGGCGAGCGCCGCGGCGAAGTCGGCCTCCGGCGGCAGCGCGGCTTCCCACTCCTTCAGCGCGTGGACGTTCTTCTCGGCGGCCTCGACCAGCGCGACCTCCAGGAGGTCGTCCAGGGTCGCGAAGTGGTAGGTCGTCGAGCCGAGCGGGACGCCCGCGGCGGCCGCGACCGCCCGGTGGGTGAGCCCGTCGATGCCCCGCTGGGCGACGACCTCGATCGCCGCCTCGGCGATCCGCGCCCGCCGTTCGGGGTCGTTCGGGCCCCGGCGGCGCGTGGCCGTGGAGTCGTTCTTCGACATCGGTGTCGTGCCGCCCCTTCGTGCCGGTGTGCGCGACGAACCGGATCGTCGCACGTCACCTCGTGAAAACCCAGTTGTGGACATCTGTACACCTATCGCGTACAAATGTACGCACTCAGGACGCCGCACAGCCACCACCGATCCGGGGAAGGACGTGGCGTGAAGGACCTCCACATCGACGGAATCTGGTTGGACGCGTCCACCGGGACGCGCTCCGACGTGCTGAATCCCGCCACCGGCGAGGTCATCGTGACCGTCGCCGAAGCGGGCGCCGCGGAGGTCGACGCCGCTGTCAGAGCCGCCAGGCGGGCCTTCGACGAGGGCCCGTGGCGACGCACCACCGCCACCGAACGCGGCGCGCTCCTCCGGCGCACCGCCGACCTGCTGGTCCGCGACCGCGAAGAACTCGCCCGCACCGAGAGCCTCGACACCGGCAAGACGCTGGGCGAAGGCGGCATCGACATCGACGACGTCACCAACGTCTTCCGCTACTACGCCGACCTCGCCGACAAGGACGCCGGCCGCCTGGTCGACGCGGGCAGCGCGAGCGTCGTCAGCCGGATCGTGCACGAGCCGGTCGGCGTCTGCGCGCTGATCGCGCCGTGGAACTACCCGCTGCTGCAGATGTCGTGGAAGGTCGCGCCCGCGCTGGCCGCGGGCAACACCGTCGTGCTCAAGCCCAGCGAGGTCACGCCGCTGACGACGATCAAGCTCGTCGCCCTGCTGGAAGAGGCCGGCGTGCCGCACGGGGTCGTCAACCTCCTGCTCGGCGACGGCCGGGTCGGCGCCACGATGGTCGAGCACCCGGCCGTCGACCTGGTCTCCTTCACCGGCGGCTACGCGACGGGCGAGAAGATCATGACGGCCGCCGCGAAGGGCGTCCGGCGCGTCGCGCTGGAGCTCGGCGGCAAGAACCCGAACATGGTCTTCGCCGACGCCGACTACGACACCGCGCTCGACTACGCCCTGATGGCGGCGTTCGTCCATTCGGGACAGGTCTGCTCGGCGGGCGCGCGCCTGATCGTCCAGGATGGGATCCATGACCGGTTCGTGGCGGACCTCGCCGCGCGTGCCGACCGGATCCGGGTCGGCGACGGCCTCGACCCCGCGACCGAGACGGGCCCGCTCGTCTCGGCGCAGCACCGCGCCAAGGTCGAGGGGTACATCGCGGGCGCGATCGAAGCCGGCGCGACGCTCCGGGCGGGCGGCAGCCGGCCGGAAGGCCGGGAGTACGAAAGCGGTTTCTTCCTGCGCCCGACCGTGTTTTCCGACTGCACCAGGGACATGGCGATCGTCCGGGAAGAGGTCTTCGGCCCGGTCGTCACCGTGGAACGCTTCACCGAAGAGGCCGACGCGATCGCGCTGGCCAACGACACCGAGTACGGGCTCGCCGGGGCCGTGTGGACGTCGGACGCGTCCCGCGCCCAGCGAGTCGCCGGGGCCCTGCGCCACGGCACCGTGTGGATCAACGACTACCACCCCTACCTGCCGCAGGCGGAGTGGGGCGGGTTCGGGAGATCCGGCATCGGCCGCGAGCTCGGACCGTCCGGGCTGGCGGAGTACCAGGAGAGCAAGCACATCTACCAGAACATCGAGCCCGTTCCGCAGCACTGGTTCAAAGGCTGAATTCCCCTCCCCCACCACGTGAGGACGTTGCCATGACCACCCAGGAAAAGCCGGCGGGCGGGGGGCCTGCTGCCGACGACAGCTCCGAACTCGAAAAGTTCGGCTACCGCCAGGAGCTCGAGCGCTCGCTCGGCTCGTTCTCCAGCTTCGCCGCCGGGTTCAGCTACATCTCGATCCTGACCGGCGTGTTCCAGCTCTTCTTCTTCGGCTTCGGGTCGGGGGGCCCGGCCTTCATCTGGACGTGGCCGCTGGTCTTCCTCGGCCAGCTCGCCGTCGCGCTGTGCTTCGCCGAGCTCGCCGGCCAGTTCCCGCTCGCCGGGTCCGTTTACCAGTGGGCCAAGCAGATCGCGAAGCCCGCGACGTCGTGGCTGGCCGGCTGGATCATGATCATCGGCGCGATCGTGACGGCGGCCGCCGTCGCGGTGGCCTACCAGATCATCCTGCCGCAGGTCTCGACCGCGTTCCAGATCGTCGGCAGCGACTCCGACGCGGGCCTGACCTCGACGCCCGGCGGCGCGCAGAACGCCATCATCCTGGCGCTCATCCTGGTCGTGTTCGCCACGGTCGTGAACATCATCGGCGTCAAGCTGATGGCGCGGATCAACAACTTCGGCGTCGCGGTGGAGCTCGGCGCGAGCATCCTGCTCGTGATCGCGCTGGCCATCCACATCAAGCGCGGCCCGGGCCTCGTCTTCGACACCCACGGCACCGGCGAAGGCCAGTCGTGGGGGTACTTCGGGGCCTTCCTGGTGGCGTCGCTGATGAGCGCGTACGTCTTCTACGGCTTCGACACCGCGGGCTCGCTGGCCGAGGAAACCACCCAGCCGCGCCGGCACGCGCCGCGCGCGATCCTGCGCGCCCTCACCGCGGCGTTCATCGTGGGCGGCCTGATCATGCTGTTCGGCATGATGGCCGTCGGCAACCTGAACGCCGACGAGCTCAGCACGTCCGGCATGCCGTACCTGCTCAAGAGCACGCTCGGCGACGGTCTGGGCGACGCCTTCCTGATCTGCTCGGCGATCGCGATCACCGTGTGCTGCCTGGCCGTGCAGACCGCGGCCATCCGGATGACGTGGGCGATGGCCCGCGACGGGCGGCTCCCGTTCAGCCGCGCGATGGCGAAGGTGTCGCCGCGGTCGAAGACGCCGGTGCTGCCGGCGCTGCTGACCGGCGGCCTCACGATCGTGGTGCTGCTGATCAACCTCGGCAACCAGCGGGCGTTCTTCATCCTGACCTCGACCGCGATCGTCCTGTTCTACATCCCCTACCTGATGGTCACCGGCCCGATGCTCGTCCGGCGCCTGCGCGGCGGCTGGCCGCGGCCGGAGCACGGCCCGTACTTCAAGCTCGGCCGCTGGGGCACGCTGGTGAACCTGGTCGCGGTGCTCTACGGCGCCGCGATGACGGTCAACCTGATCTGGCCGCGGGCCGAGGTCTACGGCACCGACCACTGGTACTTCCAGTGGGGCGCGGTGATCGTCACCGGGCTGATCGTGATCATCGGTGCGATCATGCTGTACGTCCGGCGCCGCACCTGGGGTTCGTCGCACACGAGCCCCGAGCACATGCCCGACAACGCACCGGACACCCTGCCCGGCTAGGAGACGCCATGAGTTCCGATTCCTACGACTTCGTCATCGTCGGCGGTGGCTCGGCGGGCTGCGCGCTGGCGAACCGGCTTTCCGCCGACCCGTCGAACAAGGTCCTCGTGCTGGAGGCCGGGCGGTCCGACTACAAGTGGGACGTCTTCATCCACATGCCGGCCGCGCTGACGTTCCCGATCGGGTCGAAGTTCTACGACTGGGGCTACCGCAGCGAACCCGAGCCGTACATGAACCGCCGTCGCATCTACCACGCGCGCGGCAAGGTGCTCGGCGGGTCGTCCAGCATCAACGGGATGATCTTCCAGCGCGGCAACCCGATGGACTACGAACGCTGGGGCGCCGACCCCGGGATGTCCACTTGGGACTACGCGCACTGCCTGCCGTACTTCAACCGCATGGAGAACTGCCTCGCGGACGCCCCGGACGGGAAGTGGCGCGGCCACGACGGTCCCCTGGCGCTGGAGCGCGGCCCGGCGTCGAACCCGTTGTTCCAGGCCTTCTTCGACGCCGCCGAGCAGGCGGGCTACCCGCGCACCGACGACGTCAACGGCTACCGCCAGGAGGGCTTCGCGGCGTTCGACCGCAACGTCCGCAAGGGACGGCGGCTGTCGGCGGCGCGCGCGTACCTGCACCCGGTCATGGACCGGCCGAACCTGACCGTGAAGACGCACGCGTTCGTGTCGCAGATCCTCTTCGACGGCACCCGCGCGATCGGCGTCGAGTACGCCGAAGGCCGCGGTGCCCCGGGCGAGGTGTACGGCAAGGAGATCATCCTCTGCGGCGGCGCGATCAACAGCCCGCAGCTGCTGCAGCTTTCCGGCGTCGGCAACGCGGCCGAGCTGGAGAAGCTCGGCATCGACGTCGTGAAGGACCTGCCGGGCGTCGGCGAAAACCTGCAGGACCACCTGGAGGTGTACATCCAGTACTCCTGCAAGCAGCCGGTGTCGATGCAGCCGTCGCTGGCGAAGTGGAAGCGCCCCTACATCGGCGCGCAGTGGCTGTTCCTGCGCTCCGGGCCGGCCGCGACGAACCACTTCGAAGGCGGCGGGTTCGTCCGGTCCAACGACGAGGTGAAGTACCCGAACCTGATGTTCCACTTCCTGCCGGTGGCGATCCGCTACGACGGGTCGGCGCCCACGGAAGGCCACGGCTACCAGGTGCACGTCGGCCCGATGTACGCCGACACCCGCGGCTCGGTGAAGGTCACTTCGACCGACCCGCGGCAGCACCCGGCGATCAAGTTCAACTACCTGTCGACGGAGAACGACCGTCGCGAGTGGGTCGAAGCCGTGCGGGTGGCGCGGAAGATCCTCAACCAGTCCGCGCTCGACCCGTACAACGGCGGGGAGATCTCGCCGGGGCCGTCGGTGGAGACCGACGAGGAGATCCTGGACTGGGTCGCGAAGGACGCCGAAACCGCGCTGCACCCGTCGTGCACGGCCAAGATGGGCGTGGACGAGCTGTCCGTCGTCGACCCGCAGAGCATGCGGGTGCACGGCACCGAGGGCCTGCGCGTCGTCGACGCGTCCGTGATGCCCTACATCACCAACGGCAACATCTACGCGCCGGTGATGATGACGGCCGAGAAGGCCGCCGACCTCATCCTCGGCAACACCCCGCTCGCCCCGATCAAGCTGCCGTTCTACCGGCACGGGGAGAACTAGCCCGGACGCACGAGCGCCCGTACCGCCATCCTCGGTACGGGCCTCCGGCGTGCCCGGATTATCCGTTAGCGGGTAACGAAAACTACCGGGGCGTACCCCCTTGACGGCGCTCGGTGCCGTCTTCACACTTGTTGCGGATCGCAGTCGATGTTCCCCAATGCGCAACAGTCTCGGAGGACCCATGATTCGCGCGTGCACCGTCGACGAGCTGCCCCCCGGCGAGTCCGTCCGGATTCCCGGGGCCCCCGCCATCGCGGTGTTCAACACCGAGGACGGCGAGCTGTACGCCATCGACGACACGTGCACGCACCAGGACGCCTCCCTGGCCGACGGCTGGCTCGAAGGCTGCTTCGTCGAGTGCCCGCTGCACGCGGCGCTGTTCGACCTGCGCACCGGCATGCCGAGCTGCCTGCCGGCGAAGGACCCGGTGCGCACGTACCCGGTCCTCGTCGAAGACGGCGTCATCTACGTCCAGGGCACGGCCCAGGAAGACGCGGCGTGAAGCGCGTCGCGGTCGTCGGCGCCTCGCTCGCCGGGGTCCGCGCGGCGCAGGAGCTGCGCGCGCAGGGCTACGACGGCGGGATCGTGCTGATCGGCGAGGAGCGGCACCTGCCCTACGACCGGCCACCGCTGTCCAAGGCCTTCCTGGCCGGAACGGCGTCGCCCGCGTCGCTGGAGCTGCTTGACGCCGGGGACCTCGCCTCGCTGGCGCTCGACTTCCGGCTGGGTGTGCGGGCGACGGGCTTGGACCCGGCCGCGCGCCGGGTGCTGCTGTCGGACGGCGGCTCGGTGCACGCGGACGGCGTCGTCATCGCGACCGGCGGCCGGGCACGCACGCTGCCGGGCTTCGAGGGCGCCCACACGCTGCGGACCCTCGACGACGCGGTGGCGTTGCGCTCGGCCCTGGTGCCCGGCGCGCGGGTGGCCATCGTCGGGGCCGGGTTCATCGGGGCCGAGGTGGCCTCGACGTGCCGCTCGCTGGGGCTCGAGGTGACGGTCCTGGAGGCGTTGCCGGCGCCGCTCGCGCCCCTGCTGGGCCCCGAGCTGGCCGCGGTGTGCGCCCGGTTGCACACCGACCACGGCACGGATCTGCGGTGCGGGGTTCAGGTTTCGGGACTCTCGCCCGCCGGCGTCGAGCTGGCCTCCGGTGAGCTGGTCCCGGCCGACGTGGTCGTGACGGGCGTCGGCATGACCCCGTCGACCGACTGGCTGGCGGGCTCGGGGTTGGAGGTCGGCAACGGCGTCCACACCGACGCCGGGCTGGTGACGTCGTTGCCCCAGGTGGTCGCGGTGGGCGACGTCGCGCGCTACCACGTTTCCGGCGAGGGCCGGCGGCACGAGCACTGGACGAACGCGTCGGAGCAGGCACCGGTCGCGGTCGCGAACCTGCTCGCCGGGCACACTTCGCGGACGTACGTGCCGAGCGGATACGTGTGGTCGGACCAGTACGCGGGCACGCTGCAGCTGGCGGGGCACCCGTTGCCGACCGACAAGCTGACGTTCGTGGACGGCGATCCGTCGGCGTCGTCGTTCGTGGCGACCTATGAACGCGACGGCTCGACGGTGGGCGTGTTCGCGTTGAACAACGCGAAGTTGTTCAACCGCCTGCGCCGCCCCCTCCGGCGGCCGGCGGTCGTCTGAAAGTCCAACGCTTCACCCACATCGAGCCGACTCTTCCCGAACCCCGGGCTTTGACGCCCGGGGAACCTGGGCCGCCCCCTCGGCACCGCGGCAGACCTACAAAGCCAGGTCGTCGAGGTCGGTCTCCAGCCGTGCTCGCCAGGTCCAGCGGCGCTCGGTCTTGTCCGCGTCCTCGCCCGGCGGCGGGCCCAGCGGCAGCGTCGGATCGGCGATCCGGAACGTCACCCGGTACGCCAGCACCGACGCGGCCGTCCGGATCCACGCGTCACCCGAAGCGCCCGACGGCGGGGCCACGCCCAGTGCGTGCCCGAACCACGTCGGCAGCAGGGCGTTCGAGCCCAGCGCGTCCGTGATCCGGGTCCGCAGCCGCACCTGCAGGTCGTGCCACGCGCGCTCGGCCCGCTCCAGCTGCGGCACCACGCGCGCCTCCACCGCGTCCGCCTCGCGCAACGCCAGCCGGGCCTGGTCCGCCGCCGCGACGGCCGCCGGGATCTCCTCGTCCAGCAACGTCCGGCGCCGCGTCGACAACGCGCGCAACGACGACTCCGCGTCCCCGCGGGCGCGGGAGCCCCGATCGGTGGAAGCCAGGACTCCGATCACGCCGAGCAGGTCGGCGTCGCAGCGCTCCAGCGCGGACCGCACCGACGACAGGCGTTCGATCTCCTGCTCGTGCCGCGCCCGCTGCTCCTTCGTCACCAGCTCCTTGTGCAGGTCGTCCCAGCGCGCCGCCTCCGCCGCGAGCGCGCGCGTCTCCGCGCCGACGTCGTCGAGGTTCACCTGCGGCACGCCGTCGGACACGCGGACCGCGCGCTCCAGGGCCTGCACCTGCTGCTGCAGCCGGTCCAGCCGCCTGCCGAGCAGGTCGAGCCGGTCCTCCTGGCGGTGCGCGGTGCCGGATTCGAGCCGCTCGGTCAGGTCGGCGACGTCCTGCCGGCGGCGGTCGTCGGTCTCCTCGACGGCCGCGCGCAGGCCGTCGACCGCCGCGAACAGCTCGTCGAGGTCGCGCCGCGTCGGGTCGACGGGCTCCTCGTACTGCTCCGAGAACTCCGGATCGTCGCCGTAGGTCGCGTAGCCGTGGCTCACGGGATCCGGCTTTCCCGCCACAGCAGGCCGCACGTGCCCGCGACGCCCAGCGCCGTCAGGATCGTGCACACCACCGTCCCCGGCCAGGAAACCAGCGCGAGCACCAGCACCGCGGCCGTCACGCTCCCCGCCCACGCCGCGCGCGTCCGCTCGCGGATGACGTCGCCGACGCGGCGGACCGGGCCGAAGCCGATCCACAGGCCCGCGGCGAACAGCGGGACCAGGGCCAGCAGCCACACCGGCGAGAGCACCTCGAACAGCACCAGCGCCGCGGCCACCAACGGCACCAGCACCGGGGCGGCCGCGAGGTACACGACCGCACGCTGCGTCGCCGCGTGCCGGGACTCGAGCTCGGCGTTGGCGAGCCGGTGCTTCGCGTCGTCGAACGCGACCTCGGCGTCGAGCAGCCGGTGGGCCGTCGCGACGAGGTCGTCCATCGCCTCGACGTCTTCGGGCGGGGTCGCCAGCCCGTCGCGAAGGTCCTGCTTGAGCCGCGCCACGCGCCCTTCCGCGAGGTCGCGGTCGTGCTGGGCTGGAGTCGTCACGCGAACACTTTAAGTGCCACGACCGTCACAACCGGCCAACGCGGCCGGTGAGTCGTCAGAGGTCGCCCAGCGCCGTGACCGGCGACTCCACGCAGTCCGCGACGAACCGCAGGAACCCGCCGGCCGTGCCGCCGTCGCAGACGCGGTGGTCGAACGCCAGGGTCAGCTCGCAGACCTTCCGCACGCCCAGCGCGCCGTCGACCACCCACGGCCGGTCGATGATCCGGCCGATGCCGAGGATCGCGGCCTCGGGGTGGTTGATGATCGCCGCCGAGCCGTCGACGCCGAAGACGCCGTAGTTGTTGACCGTGAAGGTGCCGCCGGTGAGGTCGGCGGGCGCGAGCTTGCCCTCGCGCGCGGTGCGGGCACGGTCGCCGATCGCCGCCGACAGGTCGCGGGTCGACAGCTCCCCCGCGTCCCGCACGACCGGCACGACCAGGCCGCGGTCGGTCTGCGCGGCGAACCCGAGGTTGATCTCGTCCAGCAGCACGATCTCGTCGCCTTCGACGCGCGAGTTCAGCTCCGGGTACTTGCGAAGCCCCGCGACGGCGAACCGCGCGATCAGCCCGAGGAGGCTGACCGGCCGGTCCGTCTTGGCGTTCAGGGCCGTCCGCGCGGCGACCAGCCCGGTCGCGTCGACGTCCACCCAGACCGTGGCCTCGGGGATCTCGCGCCGGGACGCCGTGAGCTTGTCGGCGACGGCCTTGCGGACACCGGTCAGCGGGATCCGCTTGCCCTTCGTGACGGGCTTCTTCAGCGCCGCCTCGACGTCGGCACGCCGGATGATCCCGTCCGGGCCGCTCGGGGTGAGCCGGGCGAGGTCGATCCCGTTGTCCGAAGCCAGTTTCCGGACGAACGGCGAGATGACGCCGGGCGTCTTCACGACCACCTTCGGTTCGACGCGGCGAGCGCGCTTGCGCCGCGTCGTCGGCGCGGTGCCGTACCCGATGAGGACGTTGCCGCTGCCGCTCGACGTCGTCACACCAGGTTCGGCGAAGCCGCCGACGCTCAGCAGCGGCGCGCCGACCGGCAGCAGCTGGCCCGGCTCGCCGTGCAGCGCGGACACGACGCCGGCGAACGGCACGGGCACCTCGACCGCCGCCTTCGCCGTCTCGACCTCGACGACGATCTGGTCGACCTCGACCGTGTCACCGACGCCGACGTGCCAGTTCAGGATCGCCGCCTCGGTCAGGCCCTCGCCGAGGTCCGGAAGCAGGAAGTCAGGCACCGGCCACCACCGGGGTGTCGGCCCACTGCAGGCGCGCCATGGTGTCCAGGATCCGGTCGACGTCCGGCAGCATGTGGCGCTCGAGCTTCGGCGCCGGGTACGGGATGTCGAGCCCGGTCACGCGCAGCACCGGCGCGTGCAGCTGGTGGAAGCACTGCTCTGTGACGCGAGCAACGACCTCGGCGCCGTAGCCACCGAAGCCGGCGGCCTCGTGCACGACGACGGCACGCCCGGTGCGGCGCACGGACGCCGTCACGGTCTCGTCGTCGAACGGCGACAGCGAGCGCAGGTCGACGACCTCGACGTCCCAGCCCTCGTCCTTCGCGGCTTCGGCGGTCTCCATGGCCGTGGCGACCATCGGGCCGTACGCGATGAGCGTGACGTCCTTGCCGCTCTTGCGCACCACGGCCCGGTCCATGGCCGGGCCGTTACGGGTGAACGAGACCTCTTCGCCGGACCAGTAGCGGGCCTTCGGCTCGAGGAAGACGACCGGGTCCGGCGAGTCGATGGCGTCGCGGAGCAGGTCGTAGGCGTCCTGCGCGGTGCCCGGTGTGACGACGCGCAGGCCGGGCGTGTGCGTGTAGTAGACCTCGCTGGAGTCGCAGTGGTGCTCGACGCCGCCGATGCCGCCGGCGTAGGGGATCCGGATGACCATCGGCAGCTCCAGCGCGCCGCGGGTGCGGTTGCGCAGCTTCGCGACGTGCGAGGTGATCTGCTCGAACGCCGGGTAGGCGAAGGCGTCGAACTGCATCTCGACGACCGGGCGGAAGCCGCCCATCGCCATCCCGACGGCGAACCCGACGATGCCGGACTCCGCCAGCGGCGTGTCGAAGCAGCGGTCCTCGCCGAAGTCGGCGGTGATGCCGTCGGTGACCCGGAAGACGCCGCCGAGCGTGCCGACGTCCTCGCCGAAGACGAGCACGCGGTCGTCGTCCTTGAGCGCGTCGCGCAGGGCCGCGTTGAGCGCCTGCGCCATCGTGGTCGTCATCAGGCCTCCAGTTCGGCTTGCAGGGCGGCCCGCTGGCGCTCCAGCTGGCGGGTCGGCTCGGCGTAGACGTGGTCGAACAGCGACATCGGGTCGAGCTCGGCGTCGGCGTTGAGGGTGTCGCGGACGGACTGCGCGAACTCCTCGGCCTCTTCCCGATGCTGCGCGATTTCGTGCTGGGTGAGGGCGTCCCCGAGGTAGGCCTCGAGCCTCTTGATCGGATCCGCTTCGCGCCACTTCGCGACTTCGCCGTCGTCGCGGTAGCGGGTGGCGTCGTCGGCGTTGGTGTGGGCGTCGATGCGGTAGGTGTGCGCCTCGACGAGCACCGGGCCGTTGCCTTCGCGCGCGTGCTTCACGGCGTCGTCGAGGACGGCGAGGACCGCGACGGCGTCGTTGCCGTCGACCTGCTCGGAGCGCATGCCGTAACCGATCCCCTTGTACGCCAACGCGGGCGCGGCGCTCTGCTTCTCGAAGGGGACGGAGATGGCGTAGCGGTTGTTCTGTACGAAGAACACTACAGGCGCCTTGAAGACGGCGGCGAAGTTGAGCGCTTCGTGGAAGTCGCCTTCGCTGGTAGCGCCGTCGCCGATGAGAGCGAGCGCGACGGCGTCTTCGCCGCGTCGCTGCATCGCGTGTGCGAGACCGGCGGCGTGGAGAGTCTGCGTAGCGAGCGGAGTGCACTGGGGCGCTACGCGCGTCTCGGCGGGGTTGTAGCCGCAGTGCGCGTCGCCGCGAAGGAGCGTCAGGACTTCGCCGGGCTTCAGGCCGCGCGCGACGAGGGCGACCGAGTCGCGGTAGGTGGGGAACAGCCAGTCGTTCTTCTGCAGGGCGAGCGCGGCGGCGACCTGGCAGGCCTCCTGGCCGGCGCTGGAGGGGTAGACGGCGAGGCGGCCCTGCTTGGTGAGCGCGGTCGCCTGGACGTCGAAGCGGCGGCCCAGGACCATCAGCCGATAGGCGGCCTTGAGCCGGCCTTCGGCGGGTTTCGCGTAGTCACCGTGGCGGTCGACGGGCGTCCCGTCCTCGGCGACGAACCGCACCGGCGACGCGGACGGCAGCAGGGTATCCACGGACACCACCTCTCGCAGACATATGATGCTGGAATGGTGGTTCTTGCTGGTCGTCTGTTCAAGGGTTCGGCGAAATGAGCGACAAACGGTCTTCCACGGCCCCTCCTGGTGACCAAACGTCTTCCGCGACCACGGCCGTCGGCGGGCTTCCGGGACGAACGGCCCCGGCCCTGGACGACGTCGACCGGGCGATGCTGGCCGAACTGTCCGCGGACGGCCGTCTCGCGGTCCGCGCTCTGGCCGAGAAGCTGCACATCTCGCGCACGAACGCGTACGCGCGCCTGGAGCGCCTGATGGCGGAGGGGGTGATCACGGGCTTCGGCGCCCGGATCGACCCGCGCCGCGCGGGGCTGGGGACGTCGGCGTACATCATGGTGACGGTGGAGCAGACGTCCTGGCGCACGATGGCGACGGACCTGCACGACATCCCGTACGTCGACCACGTAGCCCTGGTCGGCGGCGACTTCGACATCCTCCTGCTGGTCCGCACCCCGGACAACCAGACCCTGCGCGACGTGGTCCTGGAGCGCCTGCAGGCCCTGGAGGGCGTCCGCTCGACGCGGACGTGGCTGATCTTCGAGGAACTGCCGGGCTCGGTCCTGCACTGACGCCGGCTCAGTCGAAGTCGTCCTGCGGCCGGGGCGTCCATTCCGGTGGGACGTACGGAACGCCGTCCAGCGTGCAGCCGGTGAACCGGACGTCCTCGCTGAAAGTCACGTCTTTGAAGTCGGTGTTCCCACCGAACTCGACGTTGATGAACCACCCGTCCCTGGCGAACGTCACCTCGACGAATCGCGCGTCCCGCCCGAAGTCGACCCCGGGCAGGTAGGCCTCATCGGCAAAGCTGGCGCGCGCGAAGTCGGCGCTGCCGTTGAACGCCGCCTCGCTGAAGATGACTTTGCCCGCGAACTTGGTCTTCTCGAACCGCGCGTCGCCCTGGAACCGGGCCCGGCGGAACACCGTCGCGCCGAAGAACGTGGCTTCGTCGAACCTCGCGTCGGCCAGGAACACGGCACCGTCGAACCGCGTGCTGTCGGTGAATTCAGCCTGCGCAAACCAGGCTTCGCCCTCGAAGACCGCGTCGTCGAACCTCGTGCTCCCCCGGAACTCGATGCCCAGCAGGGACGTCTGCCCGAGGAACCGGGCGCGAGCGAAGTTCGCGTTCCGCAGCGAGCAGTCGTGGAACTTCAGGTCGATGAGCACGGCGCCACCGAGGTCGAGATCGAGGTCCACCCAGAACCGTGTTCGGTCGGCACCGGCCGGCGCCAGGTGACCGGTCAGGATCTGCTGCGCGGTCATCCGCACCTCCCGCTCCTCCAGACACGCACGGTGATGCTCGCTGTCGGCCCGCGGCTCGTACGGCATTCGCAGATAAGCGCTGATCACGTTCACGATGGTCTGCCGGTGGGCCGGGTTGTCCTGGGCCAGCCTCTCCAGCGCGTAAAGGCCGGCCAGCCGGACCGGCGCCTTCTCCGCGCCGAGCTGCTCGGCCGCCTTGAGGTAGAGATCGCTGATCCGCCGCTCCGCGGCGTCGTGGCGGACGTCCTCGTTGGCTTGCTCACGCAGGAGCAGGTCGTTGCGCTTCGTGTCCAAGTCCTGCTCCGCCGTCTGCTGCCGACGAGCAGCCAGCAGGAGCGCAAAGAACCCACCCGCGCCGAGCACGATCGTGCCGACCGTCCGGACGCTCTCCAGCCGCGCCTTGTCCGCGTCGGTTCCCCGGCCGTAGAGCGACAGCAACAACCAGCAAGCAACGGCAGCGAAGAAGATCAAGATGCCCGCCGACAGGGCAATCGTCCGATCCGAGAGCAGCCGGGTACCCCTCTGACCTTCCCCCATCGTTCCAGGATCGCAGCTTTTCCGGTGCCTCCGAGAAGTTCACCCGGTCGGCCTGGGGCCGCCTACGCAGCGCACACATGGATGTGGGCAATCGGCCGCACCTTGGCAACCTCGGTTCTGCGACGCCGCCGTGTCGACCTCCCAATCACGCGTGTCGACTTCCCGATCACACCCGGCCCGCCCGGCCGCGTGACCGAAGGGTCGACACGCGTGATCCGAGGGTCGACACGGCGGTGCGCTCAGCCGAACGTCCACACGAGAATCACCCGCACGGACGCACCCCGCGACCGTCGGGCAGAAGCCTTGCCCCGCAGTGCCCTTGACCTGCACCGCGGTGGCGGCTAAGGGTGGCCGGGTCGACGGGCGACTCTTATTTTATGTCGAGAAATAACGAGCCCGAAACCTATTGACGCCGTCGCTGCGCCCGGTGAGGATCGGCCGGTCCGCCGTTCTCGCAGAATGGACCAGACCATGGCCAGAAGATCCCGCGCGTGGTCCCGTGCGCGCCGAAGTTCGCTCGTCACCTTGCTGAGCCTGAGCCTGCTGGGCGGGGTCGCGCAGGCGATTCCGGCCCAAGCCGCCGAGCCGCCACAGCCCGTGATCGGGCAGCCCGCCAAGGACAAGGACGGCTGCGCCAAGATCGAGCCGAACCTGCCCACCCTCGCGGACTGGCCCAAGGTCGACAGCCGGTTCAAGGGCAAGGCCGGTGACGAGGCGCGCATCGCCCAGATCCTCAAGGGGATGACCCTGGAGGAGAAGGTCGGGCAGATGACGCAGCCCGAGATCACCTCGATCACCGCCGACGAGGTCAAGCAGTACGCCATCGGCTCCGTCCTCAACGGCGGCGGCGCGTGGCCCGGCGGCAACAAGCACGCCACCCAGCAGGACTGGCTGAACCTCGCCGACTCCTACTGGTACGCCTCGAAGTCGAGCCGCACGAAGATCCCCGTCATCTGGGGCATCGACGCCGTGCACGGCAACAACAACGTCTACGGCGCCACCGTCTTCCCGCACAACATCGGCCTCGGCGCGGCGCACGACCCGTGCCTGGTCCGCGACGTCGCCGCCGCCACCGCGCGGCAGATCCGCGCCACCGGGCAGGACTGGGCGTTCTCGCCGACGCTCGCCGTCGTCCAGGACGACCGCTGGGGCCGCACCTACGAAGGCTTCTCCGAGGACCCGCACATCACCCGCGCCTACGGCTACGAGGCCATCGACGGCCTCCAGGACGAGGCCACCAAGCGCATCGGCTCCAGCGGCGTGATCGCCACCGCCAAGCACTTCATCGGCGACGGCGGCACGATGAAGGGCCAGGACCAGGGCGTCAACCCGTCGTCCGAAGCCGACATGATCAACATCCACGGCCAGGGCTACTACGGCGCGCTCGCCGCCGGCACCCAGACCGTGATGGTGTCGTTCAACAGCTGGACCAACACCGACCTCGGCATCAACGAGGGCAAGCTGCACGGCAGCGACAAGGCGCTGAACCAGATCCTCAAGGGCAAGATGGGCTTCGACGGCCTGGTCGTGTCCGACTGGAACGGCATCGGCCAGGTCACCGGCTGCACCAACTCCTCGTGCCCGCAGGCGATCAACGCCGGCATCGACATCGTGATGGTGCCCGCCGACTGGAAGGCGTTCATCACCAACACCGTCGCCCAGGTGCGGAGCGGCCAGATCCCGATGTCGCGGATCGACGACGCGGTCACCCGCATCCTGCGCGTCAAGCTGCGTGACGGGCTGTTCGAGGCCCAGGCGCCGTCGGACCGCTCGTTCGCCGAGTCGGACGAGGCCCTGACCGACCACCAGCTGGCCCGCGCCGCCGCGCGCGAGTCGCAGGTGCTGCTGAAGAACAACGGCAACGTGCTGCCGCTGAAGCCGAAGTCCAAGGTGCTGGTGGTCGGCAAGAGCGCCGACAGCATCCAGAACCAGACCGGCGGCTGGACGCTGAGCTGGCAGGGCACCGGCAACACCAACGCCGACTTCCCGAACGCCACGTCGATCCTCGCCGGGCTCAAGCAGGACCTCGGCGACGCGAACGTCACCTTCGACCCCACCGGCAACACGGACCCGAAGGGTTACGACGCGGTCATCGCGGTCATCGGCGAGACGCCGTACGCCGAGGGCGTCGGCGACCTCACCCGCAAGACCCTCGAGGCGTCGAAGCTCTACCCCGAGGACCTGGCCGTGCTGGACAAGGTCAGCGGCAAGGGCACCCCGGTCGCCACCGTCTACGTCGGCGGCCGCCCGCTGTACATGAACAAGGAGATCAACCGCTCCGACGCGTTCGTCGCGGCCTGGCTGCCCGGCAGCGAGGGCGGCGGCGTCGCGGACCTGATGGTCAAGGGCAAGGACGTCAACGGCGGCTACACCGCCACGCTGTCCTACTCGTGGCCGAAGAGCGCGTGCCAGTCGCCGCTCAACCCGTGGTCGCCGGACTACGACCCGCTGTTCAAGCTCGGCTACGGCCTCAAGACCGGCCAGCGCGTCACCATCGGGAAGCTCGACGAGACCGAAGGCCCGGCGTCGTGCACCTCGACCGGTGGCGGCGGCACGGCGACCGAGGACCTGTCGATCTTCGACCGCACCGACGTCGCGCCGTACAAGAGCTTCATCGGTTCGGCGGAGAACTGGGGCGGCACCGAGATCGGCCCGGACGGCACGGCGGCGCACAGCGAGATCAACGTCGTCCCGACGGACGTCAACGTGCAGGGCGACGGCCTGAAGACGACCTGGACCGGCGCCGGCGCCGCCCAGATCTACCTCCAGAACCCGGCGGGCACGAACGATCTCCGCAGTTACCTCAACGCCGACGGCGCACTGGAGTTCGACACGATCGTGCAGCAGGCCCCGACCAACCGCACGGTGGTCAGCATGCACTGCGTGTACCCGTGCTTCTCGGAGGTGAACGCGACGAAGCTGTTCACGGACCTCCAGGGCCAGGGCAAGACGACGGTCAAGATCCCGTTGTCCTGCTTCAACAACGGGCTGGACTTCGAGAACATCAACACCCCGTTCCTCGTCTACACCGACGGCCCGTTCCAGGCGTCCTTCGCGAACGTGCGGTGGGTGCCCGGCGGGGCCAAGGATCCCGACGCGAGACCCTGTTCGAGTTTGACCTGATCGCCGGCCGGGCCGGGAGCCACGCTCCCGGCCCGGTCCCGTTTCACGCCCGGGTGCGAAATCCCCTGGATCGGGGCCGAGCGGCGCCGACAGAATGGGGAGATGACCTCCGCCACCGCGCTCGCTGACGAACTCCTGGACTTACTGGGCACCTGGGTGCCGCTCGAAGCGACCATGGTGGGCATCGCCGGGCACGACGCCGAGCTGACCGATCCCGGCGAGGCGGCCCAGCAGCGGTTGCGGGAGCGGGCCGCCGGCATCCTCGCGCGGGCCCGGGCGTCGGATGATCCCGACCGGGTGACGCTCGGCGTCGTCGTCCAGCAGGCCGAAGCCGTGGTGACCCAGCTCGACGCGCGCGTCGTCGAGTTCACCCTCGCCGACCCGATGTTCGCGACCGGCATCAGCCACCTCGCCTTCCTGCCGCAGCTCACCCCGTCCGGAGAACAGGCCGAGGAGGACTATCTGACGCGGCTGGCCGCGCTCCCCGCGTTCTACGGCGCATTGGCGACGCGCCAACGGGACGGCCTGCGCGCCGGGCGGACGCCGGTGGACCGCAACGCGCGCAACGCGGTCGCGTTCCTCGACCGGTACCTCGCGCAGGAGAAGCTGTTCCCCCAGCCGCTGACGGGCACCCGCGGCGAGCGCCGCGACCGGCTGGTCGCCGACGTGATCCGGCCGGCGTTGACGCGCTACCGCGAGTTCCTCGCCACCGAGGTCGCCGGACACGGCCGTCCCGACGACCGGCCGGGGCTTTGCTGGCTCGAAGACGGCGAAGCGCACTACGCGGCCTTGGCGCGCATGCACACCACGACCGACCGCACGCCGGAAGAGCTGCACCAGCTCGGCCTCGACGTACTCGCCCGGCTCGAAGCCGAGTACGCCGAGATCGGCGGCCGGGAGTTCGGGCTGACCGAACCCGCCGAGGTGCGCCGCCGGCTCCGGACCGACGACAGCCTCCGCTGGCGTGACGCCGAGGAGATGCTCGAGACCGCCCGCGCCGCCGTCGCCCGCGCGACCGCCGCCGCGCCCGGCTGGTTCCACCGGCTGCCCCGGGCCGGGTGCGTCGTCCGGGCGGTGCCCGAGGCCGACGCGCCGGTCGCCGCACCGGCGTACTACCTGCCGCCCGCCGCCGACGGGTCGCGCCCGGGCACGTACTTCACCAACACCCACGAAGTGCGCACGCGCGACCGGTTCATCGCCGAGACCGTGGCGTTCCACGAAGCCGTTCCGGGCCACCACTTCGAGGTCTCGCTGGCCCTGGAGCTGACGGACCTGCCCCAGCTGCGGCGGATCGCGCCGGTGACCGCCTACAGCGAAGGCTGGGGCCTCTACGCGGAACGGCTCGCCGACGAGATGGGGCTGTTCTCCAGCGATCTGATGCGCCTGGGCATGGTGGCCGAGGACTCGGTGCGCGCCGCGCGGCTGGTGGTCGACACCGGCCTGCACGCCCTGCGCTGGACGCGGGACCAGTGCGTCGAATTCCTCCGCACGCACACCGTGATGAGCGAGGTCGAGGTCCAGTCCGAAACGGACCGGTACGTCGAGTGCCCGGGCCAGGCACTGGCCTACATGACCGGCCGGCTGGAAATCCTGCGCCTGCGCCGGTTCGCCGAGGAGCGGCTCGGGGATTCCTTCGACATCAAGGACTTCCACGACGTCGTGCTCGGCGGCGGCCCGGTGCCGCTCGCCGTGCTGGCCGACGCCGTCCGCGCCTGGGCGGGCTAGTGCTGCATGCCGTAGGACTTCTGGCACGGGTAGCCGTCGTTCGTGGCCGACCAGCTGGCCGGGTACCCGTTCTGCGCCCAGGCCGCGTACGCCTGGGCGTAGCTGTAGCCGCTCGCGTGCAGCCACTGGCACGGCGTCTGCCCGGCCGAAGGCGTGATGGTGATCCACGGCTGGGCGTTGATCCAGCTGAACTGGGCGTACCACTGGCTCGACGCCGCGACCCCCTTCGGTGCGACGGTCACGGTCTGCGGCGGCTGGACGACGACGGCGGGCGGTTGCGCGGTGACGGTCGGCGTGCTCGGCAGGGTGGTGGTCACCGTCGCCGCCGGCGTCGCGCTCCCGGGGTTCAGGCGCGGCAGGCCGCACGCGGCGAGCGCGAGCACGGCGGAAAGGGCGGCGGTGACGCGGAAAAGGCGCACGGTCGGGCTCATTTCGTCCGGGTGATGTGGCTGCCGGTGATGACGCCACCGGAAACGGTGTAGGTGCCGGAGAAGGTCCGGGTGCTGCCGTCGGTCTGGACGGCCGACAGCACCACCGAGACCGTGCTCCCGCGGACGTCGGTGACGGTCAGCGTGTCCCACGACGTCGTCGTGAAACCGTTGACGTACTTGGTGTATCCGCCGCCGCCCGCGATGCGGCTGCCGCCGAGCGACCACGCCGTGGCGAAGTCGCGGCGGTTGATCGCGTCGTAGTAGGCGATGACCGTGCGCGCCTCCGCGGTGTCCGCCGGTGCGACGTACGCGGGCGGCTGCTGCACGTACACCGTCTGAGGCGCTTGGGGCACGGCGACCACGGCCGTGCTGGTGGTCGGCGCCGGGGCGAGCGTCACGGCGACCGGCACGCCCACCACGGGCGTTCCGCAGGCGGTGACGCCCAGTGCGATCAGGGCGGCGACGAGAATTCCGGCTGCTTTCATGGGAATCAACTTCTTCCGTGTCCGCCTTCAGGAATCGGGCGGACGTGCGGAAGCGCACCGGATCCGGGGAATCGCGATCCAAGCGTTATCCCGTGGAATTCACCCGTTCCGCACGGCGATGTCGTAAGCCGTCATCGCGGCGGCCAGGTGGCGGGCGTCCTCGGGACGCGTCGCGTCGTAGCCGGTGATCAGCTGGATCCGGCCCAGCCGGTAGGTCAGCGTGTTGCGGTGGATGTTCAACGCCGTCGCCGCTTCGCCGCGGTTGTAGTCCGCCGTCACGAACGCGCGCAGGGCGTCGATCAGGTGCGGGTGGTCCTCGAGCGGCGCCAGCACCGCGGCGAGTGCTTCCCGCGCCGGGCCCGGCCGGGCGAGCTGGTACTCGATGGCCAGGTCGGCGAGCCGGTAGAGCCGGGCCGGACGGCGCAGGTTTTCCGCCAGGGCAAGGATTTCGACGGCCTCGGCATGCGCCGCCGGGATGTCCGCGTGCGTCTCGGCGCGGGCCGCGGCGGCGGTGCCGCGACGCCCGCAGACCCGGTCGACCCGGGCGGCGACGGCGTCGGCGTGCGTGCCGTCCGGGACCAGCAGCACCCCGCCGTCGCCCTTGAACGTCACCAGGACCCCGGGCTGACTGTCCAAATCGGACCGAACGGCGCGGAAGAGGTCCGTCGCCGCCCGGGGTCCGGCGGAGGCGGGCCGCGACGGCAGCGGGAACACCACGACGTCGTAGCTCTCGGGCAGCTCGCGGTGGCGCACCGGACGGCCGGCGAGCAGGCTCGCGGCGAGGTTCTGCCGGTCCTCGCGCTGCTCCCAGTCGAGGTCGTCCCGCTCGGCCAGGTACGCCTCGGCGACGCGCGGCACCACCTCGCCGAGGAAGTCCAGCATCCGCGCGCCGAGCAGCGCGCGGTCGCCGTCCAGCCGCTCCCACGCGACGCTCGCGGCGAGCGGGTAGATCTTCAGGACGGCTTCGAGCGGCAGGCCGTCGCGGGCCCGTTCGGCACCCCAGGCGATCGGCAGCGCGAGCTCGTCCTCGGTCGGCCGCCGGTCCTCGGCGACGGTGGTCAGGAACAGCTCGAACACGGCCCGCGCGTTCGCGACCAGGTCGCCCTCCAGGACGGTGGCCGGCAGCAGCCGGTACGCCGGGATCTCGGCCGCGCAGCGGGCCATCATCGCGGCCGCGATCTCACCCGATCGAGGGAACAGCTCGGCCACGGGATCCATGCCACATTGTCACCATGCACAAACGGCCGCGGCAAGTTTCTGCGCGTTTTGCCAGCAGACAGCGTTGATCAAGCGGCGCATGCTGTGCATACCAACCAGACGAAGGGACTCGGCAATGGCGCGGGGAACGAAAC
This sequence comes from Amycolatopsis sp. NPDC004378, assembly GCF_053602455.1. Classification (NCBI taxonomy): domain Bacteria; kingdom Bacillati; phylum Actinomycetota; class Actinomycetes; order Pseudonocardiales; family Pseudonocardiaceae; genus Amycolatopsis; species Amycolatopsis sp. NPDC004378. The sequence goes on along the minus strand of NZ_JBSGDR010000018.1, from coordinate 23,881 downwards.
GGTGGCTGGCCGCGATCGGCCTGGCGGGCGCGCTCGCCCTGAGCGCGGCGACGCCGGCGCAGGCGGCGCCGAGCGGCGGGAACAACGACTTCGGCTGCCGCCCCGGTGCGGCCCACCCCAACCCGGTCGTGCTGCTCCACGGCACCTTCGCGACCTATTACGAGGACCTCAACTTCCTCCAGGCCGACCTGGCCGCCCGCGGCTACTGCACGTTCTCGCTCACCTACGGCGCCTACCCGCAGTTCCCGTTCGTCGGCGGGCTGAAGCCGGTCGCGGAGTCGTCCTCGGAGATCAAGGACTTCGTCGAGAAGGTCCGCGCGGCCACCGGCGCCGCCCAGGTCGACGTCGTCGGGCACTCCGAAGGCGGCCTCCAGTCGATCTACCTGGCCAAGATGCAGGGCATCCAGAGCGAGATCGGCAAGGTCGTCGCGATCGCCCCGCCGACCCACGGCGCCAACGCGTCCGGGCTCCTGACACTGGCCTACAAGCTGCTCGGCAAGTCGACGTGGGACAGCATCGTGAAGACGATCGGCCTGCCGATCTTCGCCGACGAGCTGGACGGCGGCGCGGCGATCGTCGCGCTCAACACCGGCCCGGTCGCCCAGCCCGGCATCGACTACACGATCATCACGTCCCGCTACGACGAACTGGTCACGCCGACGGAGACGTCGTTCGTCCGCGAGCCGGGCGTGCACAACCGCTACGTCCAGGACTCGTGCCCGTTCGACCCGGTCGGCCACATCGGCGAGGCCTACGACCTCAACGTCTGGCACCTGGTCCGCAACGCCCTGGACCCGGCGAACGCCACCCCGATCGCGGTCTGCGCGGTGGGTTCGCCGGGCTGAGGGGTTTGCCGCGGGTTGTCAGGCGAGGCCGATCGCGAAGACGTGCAGGTTCGCGTCGGCGGGCAGGGTCACCGAGGCGATCCGCTTCCCGGCCGGGGCGTCGAACGGCGCCGTCGCGTACACCGACGCCCCGCCACCCGGGCCACCCGGCTGGTTGCGGTGGTCGGTGCGCGCGACCAGGGTGTTGCCGAACACCGGGTCCGTGCCGCCGCCCGGGAAGACCCAGTCGCCGAACGACAGGTCGGCCTGGCCCGTGGTGCCGTCGGTGAACGTCACCGTCGCCTTGGCCTGGTGGTCGCCGTTCGACGCCGTGCCGATGAACGACAGCCGGGTCCCGGACACCTGGATCGTCTGGCCGGCCGGGACGACGTTGTCCGGCCGGCCCGCCGGCGCGGCGGGCCAGGTGAACGTCGTGCCCGCGGCCTGCGACGGCTTGCCGCCGACGAGCCCGGCCGCGGCCAGGGCCTGGCGCGAGAGGCTGTTCCCGGCGCCGTCGATGTCGGCCGACCCGGTGTCGCCGTCGTCGGAGATGCCGACGTTCGAGTACGCGGCCGCCGGCCCGCCCGGGGGCGCGACCAGCACGATCACCGACGACGACACCGTCGTCGCGCCGCCGCGGACGGTCACCGGCACCTGGTAGTAGCCCTCGGGCGTCCCGGCGGCCACGGAAACGCTCAGGTTGGCCGTGCCACTGCCGGTCCGGTCGTCGAGCCGCAGCTGCCGCGGGCCGGTCACCCGCACCCCGGCCGGTGCCGTCGTCGTCACGTCCAGAGAGCGATCGTGCCCGCCGAGCCGTTGTCCGCTGACCGTGACGGATCCGCCGCTCCCGGGCGCGACGGCGACCTGGTTGGTCGCCGACGCCAGGAACGGCTTTTCACTGTCGCGATAGGACGGCGGCTCGGCGTCCGCGGCCCAGCGCCGGTCCGGAGTGGACGCGAGCGAGAAGTCCAGCCGCCCGCCGTCGCGCGCGGTGTTCGCGGGCAGGTACGTGCGCTCCCAGTCGTGGCCGTTCAGCGACAGGTCGTGCACGTACGTCGCCGGCGCGTTCGGCGCGTGGATGTCGATCGTCCGGCCATTGGGGAGGGACAGCACCGCGCGTTCGAACAGCGGGCTGGCCACGACCAGGTCCGGCGTGCCCGGGGTTGCCGGGTAGATGCCGAGCGCGGCCCAGACGTACCACGACGACTGCGCGCCGAGGTCGTCGTTGCCCGGCTCGCCGTCCGGGGTGGCGCTGAACAACGTCGTCGCGATCTCGCGGACCACCTGCTGCGTCTTCCACGGCTGCCCGACGTGGTTGTACAGGAACGGCACGCCGAAGTCGGGTTCGTTGCCGGCCCACATGTTCGGCTCGTTCGGGCCGACGTTCAGCTTCTGGAAGAAGGTGTCCAACCGGGACGAAACCGCCGCGGGCCCGCCCATCGCCGTCACGAGACCGGCCGGGTCCTGCGGGACGAGCCAGGTGTACTGCGCCGCGTTGCCCTCGTCGAAGCCGTCCTGGCCGAACTTGCCGGGCGGCGGCGGGACGTAGGCCGGGCCGTCCGGGAAGCGGCCGTCCTGCGCGCGCGGCTGCAGGTACCCCGTCAGGGGGTTGAAGATGTTCTGCCAGTTCTGGCCGCGCCGGGTGAACTCGCGGGCGACGTCGCGGTCGCCGATCCCCTGCGCGAACTGCGCGATGGCGAAGTCGTCGATCGCCCATTCCAGGGTGATCGACGCGCCGACGCGCGCGTGGTCGCCGCGGGAGGCGTCGTTGTTCGGCATGTACCCGCGGGCGACGTAGTCGGCGACGCCCCGGCGTTCCTGATACGCGCCAGGTGTGTCGTCGACCGAAGTAGCCCCCTTGACCAGGTACTTCAGCGCCGTCTTGACGTCGAAGTCCCGCGCGCCGAACGCGTACAGGTTCGAGATCAGCGCGACCGAGCTGTCGCCGGTCATCTGCCCGGTGTAGCCGTTCGCCATCGGCCAGCGCGGCCACCAGCCGCCCTGCACGGCGTCGTTGGTCAGCGACTGCGCCATGTCGCTGGCTTCCTTCGGGAACAGCATGGCGTGCAACGGCGCGAGCGAGCGGTAGGTGTCCCAGTCGGAGAAGTTCGCGTACTGGTGCCGGCCCTTCGGCAGGGTCCGGACCTGGTTGTCGAAGCCGATGTACCGCCCGTCGGCGTCGTCGAAGGTGTTGGGGTGCATCAGCGAGTGGTAGAGCGACGTGTAGAACGTCTTGAGCTGCGCGGTATCGCGGCCCGCGACGCGGATCTTGCCCAGCGCCTGCGTCCACTGGTCCCGGGTGGACTTCCGGACGGCGGCGAAGTCGAAGCCCGGGACTTCCGCGGCGGCATTGGCTTTCGCGCCCTCGACGCCCACATAGGACATCGACACCTTCGCGTGCACGGTCGAGGAACCGAACGTCAGGTACGCGCCCGCCCGCGGCGAGTCGACGCTGTCGGTGCCGGGTTTGACGCTGGAGCCGTCCCACGTGCCGTGCGCGGTGAACGGCTGGTCGAACGTGATGGCGTAGTAGACGGTGTACTTGTTGCCCTTGCCGCAGAAGTTGCCGGTGGTGGCCGAGCCGCTGACTTCGCGGTCGCCGGTGATCTTCAGTGTGGCAGCGGAGTTCCCGGCGAGGCTGGCGCCGCCCTTGACCAGCACCTGCGGCGTCGAGCCGGCGGGGTAGGTGAACGTGGCGAGCCCGGTGCGCGTGGTCGCGGTCAGCTCGGCCCGGACCTTCGAGTCGGCGAGCGTCACGGCGTAGTAGCCCGGCTCGGCCTGCTCGCCGTCGTGGCTGAAGTGCTCGGTGCGGTCCCACGGCGCGCTGCCGACGTCGCCGGTCACCGGCAGGAGCGGCACGTCCCCGAACGCGTTGCAGCCGACCGACGCGTGGTCGAGGCTGAAACCTCGGATCTGGTCGGAGTGGTACTGGTAGCCGGCGTACGCGCCCTGGGTGTCCGGCGAGAACTGCATCATCCCGAACGGCGCCGCCGGGCCGGGGAAGTTGTTGATCTCGCCGACCGAGCTGCCGCCCCGGCCGGTGCCGATCAGCGGGTCGACGTACGCCGAAGGGTCGCCGACCAGCGATGACATCGTTGTCGGCGCCGCCGAAGCGACCGTGGGCACCCCGATCACCGCCGTCGCGACCAGCGCCGCCATGAACCTGTACCGCACCCGGAGCCTCCCAGAGCTGACAGCCTTGTCATCCGACCTTTGCCTGCGCCCGGCCCCCGGGTCAACACTTTGACAAAGACCTGGCTCGTGCCCGGAGGTATGAAGATCCGGTCAGGATCGGGTGGCGGCGCTGTCAGGACGCCTAACCTCGACGCCGTGTGCGCACGTGTACTGGTCGCCGAGGACGACGAGAAGCAGGCCGAGGTCCTCCGGCTCTACCTCGAGAGCGAAGGTCACACCGTGGTGCTGGCCCCGGACGGCCGCGCGGCCCTCGACGAGGCCCGCCGCGACCGGCCCGACCTGCTGGTCCTGGACGTGATGATGCCCAAGGTCGACGGCCTGGACGTCTGCCGGATCCTGCGCGGCGAGTCCGACGTCGCGGTGCTGATGCTGACCGCCCGCGCGACCGAGGACGACCTGCTCCTCGGCCTCGACCTCGGCGCCGACGACTACCTGACCAAGCCGTACAGCCCCCGCGAGCTGATGGCCCGCGTCCGGACCCTGCTGCGGCGGACGGCGTCCCGGAACGAACCGCCCGACACGGCGTTGCGCGCCGGCGCGCTGCGGCTCGACCCGGTGCGGCACGAGGTGTCGATCGACGGCCGCCCGGTGGAGACGACGCCCGGCGAGTTCCAGCTGCTGGAGACGCTGATCCGGCAGCCCGGCCGGGTGTTCACCCGCCGTCAGCTGCTGGAGCTCACCCGCGGCGACGACCGGTTCGTCAGCACCCGGATCATCGACGTCCACGTCCTCAACCTGCGCAAGAAGCTGGAGCCCGACCCGCAGAAGCCCGTCTACCTGCGGACCGTGTTCGGCGTGGGCTACAAGCTGACGGCGGAAGATGACGCGTAGCTTCCCCCGCAGACGCAGCCTGGTCGTCCGGCTGACGGCCGTCTCGCTGCTGATCGCGCTCGGCTCGATCGCCGCGACCGCGTGGCTCGCCGTGCAGACCACCACCCACGCGATCCAGCAGGAGCAGGGCCAGGCGCTCTCGGGCGACGCGACGATCTACACCGAGCTGATCGGCTTCGCGGCGGCCAACCACACCTGGGAGCAGGTCGGGCCGAAGGTGAAGGCGCTGTCCGAGCAGACCGGCCGCCGGATCGTGCTGACCACCCTGGACCGCCGCGTCCTCGGCGACTCCGGCGGCGCGCCGGTCACGCTGCCGGTGAAGGCGACGGCGTCGGTCGACCCGCTGCACGTCGACCCGGTCCTGCTGCCCCAGGCCGGGACGAGCGGCATCGACCCGCGCGCGGCCGGCCCGTTCCGGCTGCCGCCCAAGGAACGCGCCGACCTGGGCTCGCTCGCGCAGAAGGCGGCCGCCTGCCTCACCGCGCTCGGCTTCCCCAGCCAGGTGCGCGACGGCGCGAGCGGCCGCGCCCAGCTCACCGCCCTCGACCCGCTGGCCGCCCGCTACTTCGCGGCCAAGTGCGGCCTCTACGAGCTGGCCGAGCCGACGCCGACCGAGCAGGCCGCGCTCGACAGCCTCGACGAGGCCGTGAACCGCTGCCTGCAGGCCCAGGGCGCGGAGCCGGTGAAGCTCGGCCTCGACTTCGACGCCCTCGGCGTCGCGGACCAGGGACCCAGCCGGGCCTGCGTCGACTCCGCGCGCCGCGCGCAGCTGACGCCGTTCGTCGCGCCGCCGGCGTTGCTGTTCACGCTCGGCCCGGGCGGGTCGCAGCTGCCGACGTTCACGCTCTCGCGGGAGAACCTCACCCGGATCCTCGCGGTGACCGGCGGCGTGCTGGTGCTGGCCGCGCTGATCACCGTGCTCGTCGCGCGGCGGCTGTCCCGGCCGCTGCGCGCGCTGACCGAGGCGGCGAAGCAGGACCGGCCGGCACCGGTGAAGACCCGCGACGAAGTCGGCTACCTCGCCGCCGCGTTCAACGACCTCACCGCCCGCCGCGAACGCATCGAGGAGCAGCGCAAGGCGATGGTCAGCGACATCGCCCACGAGCTGCGCAACCCGCTCAACGTCATCCGCGGCCGGCTGGAGGCCGCCGAGGACGGGCACCTGCCGTTCGACCGGGCCCTGTCCGCGTCGCTGCTCGAGGAAACCGTGCTGCTGCAGCACATCGTGGACGACCTGCAGGACCTCGCCGCGGCCGACGCCGGGCACCTGCGGCTGCACCCCGAGCCGCTCGACGCGGCCGAGCTCGCCGGCCACGTCGCCGCCGCGCACGCCGACCGGGCCGCCGCAGCGGGCGTCACGCTCTCCGTCGAGGCCATCGGCTCGGCCGGGCTCGACGCCGACCCGGTCCGGCTGCGCCAGGTCGCCGGCAACCTGGTGACCAACGCGATCCGGCACACCCCGCCCGGCGGCCGGGTGACCGTGCACGTCCGGTCCACCGTGGACGCGGTGACGCTCGCCGTGGCGGACACCGGCGCCGGGATCGCCGCCGAAGACCTGCCGCACGTGTTCGACCGGTTCTGGCGGGCCGAGAAGTCCCGCAGCCGCCAGACCGGCGGCAGCGGGCTCGGCCTCGCCATCGTGCGGCACCTGGTGTCGGCGCACGGCGGCACGGTGACCGTCGAGTCCGAAGTGGACGTCGGCTCGACGTTCACCGTCCGGCTACCGAAGCCGGATCCCGGTGGTGAGGACGCCGGGGTGCGGGACGCGCAGGACGTGCAGCCGCCGCGCGCCGTCGCGGAGGAAGGTGACGGCGGTGGCCGTGACGGTCGCGGCCAGGGCCGTGCCCCAGCCGATGGCGATCGTCGTGCCCCCGCGGCGGATCGTCAGCCCTGACGCCGTCGCGTGCGCGTCGGCGCCGGGGGTGACCGGGGTGCCGTCGGCGAACCGCACGTCGTCGCCCGGGTGCAGGACCAGGGGGATCTGCTCGGTGAGCGGAGTCGTCCCCCGCACGGCCCGGGTGACGGTGTCGCGCGTGTTCGTCAAGTCGGTCCGGATGCGACTGTCCAAGGTGTACCGGACGACGACCGGGGCCGAACCGGGCACCTTGCGGCTGCCGTCCCACGGGCGGTCGCCGATGAAGAACTCCGCGTCGAGGAGGCCGCGGGCGTCCGGGCTGCCGCCGGGCAGAACGCTGGCCCAGCACTGGGTGTCGTCCTGCTGCGAGTCCACGACCATGCCCGCCCGGGGGTGCCAGAGCAGGCCCTGCGCGCCCCGGACGTAGGTCGATGCCCGTGTGCCCCAGAACCCGGCGAGGTACAGCTGCGGGCGCCGGACGTAGCAGTAGGTCTGGTTCAGCTCGTCATCCCGGCGCTGGACGGCGAAGTCGTTCGAACGCAGGTACGGGAGCTGCCGGATCGAGGCCTGCTTCTCCCCGCGCGACGGGAACGCCTCGCCGTAGGAGACGTGCGCGAGGATGCGCGGTGAAGTGTCCTGTTTGGCCGGTCCGATCGCCGGGCCGGGTACCTTCGCCCACTGCCTGCGCGTTTCGGCTCGGTCCTCGCGCGTGGTGAAGAACGCGGCCAGGTCCGGCACCTCCGGCACGAACAGCGAACCGAGGTTGGTCCGGTCGGGGTCCGGGATCACGTCGTCGTAGCAGGTCACGTGCGTGCGGCTCGACGTGGCGACGTAGGTCAGCGAGCCCGAGCCGTCCGGTTCGCGCACGACGTTGTAGCCGAACCAGTCCGCGAACTTCCGGGCCATCCCGACGACCGTGCGGTCGCGGGTCAGCGCGTGGATCTCGGCCAGCTCCGGGAGCATGACCTCGAAGTTGTAGTTGACGTCCATCCCGGTCGGTTCGTAGAAGAACCCGGCCGGGCTCTGGCCGTTCGCGGCGAGGAACTCGATCCGGTCGGCCAGCTGCCGGCTCAGCGTGGCGTCGGGTGTCAGGGTCAAGGCGAGCTGCGACGACGAAAGCCCGGACGTGTTCTGGTTGGCGAATTCGATCGGGTGCGCCCAGATCGGGTTGGCCGGGTTCAGGAACCACGTCATGCCCCGGTGCAGCGCGGCTTCCAGTTCGGCGCGCCGGGCGGGCAGCGCGTTGACCCGGCGCAGGTTGGCCAGGGTCTTCGCGAGGTAGCCCATGCCGAAACCGGTGGCCGCCTTGGACTTCTCGTCGACCGAGTACTCCGGCCACGACCCGTCGGCGTGCTGCAGGTTCAGGTAGTGCACGATCGCGGCTTCGAGCCGGTTCCGCAGCGCGGGATCCAGGTAATACGGGTTCCACGGGCGCCGGTTCGCGTAGAACCAGCTCAGCGTGTGGACGTGCTCCTGGACGCGGGCGTTGTACGGCTGGCTCGGCGTGCGCCACCAGCCGCCGCCGAAGAACCCCAGGGGGCCCGGATCCGTGCTGACATCGTTGACAATGCCCGGCAAGATGGCGAGGTAGGGCGCGAAGCGCTGCTCCTCGGGCGTGAAGAGCCGCCGGTCGGGCGCCCCGGCCGGGAGCGGGGCGAGCGGCGGGTACGGACCGGCCGGGGGTGGCACCGCCGCGGCCGCCGTGCGGGCGCCGACGAGGCCGAGCACCGTGGCGGCCGTGGCTCCGCCGAGGAAGGTTCTGCGATCGAGCACGACTGCCTCCTAGCCTTTCAGGCCGCTTTGGGCGAGCCCTTCGACGAACTGGCGTTGCGCGATGACGAACACGACCAGCACCGGCACGACCGTCGTGGTCGCGGCGGCGAGCTGGACGTTCCAGAGGTGGCCGCCGTAGACGTCGACGTACTGCGTCAGCGCCACCGGCAGGGTGAACATGCTCTTGTCGGTCAGGTAGACCAGCGGTTCCAGGAAGAAGTTCCACGTGTTGAGGAACGTGAAGATGGCGACCGCGGCCAGCGCGGGCTTCGCGATCGGCAGGGCGACGCGCCGGTAGAGCCCGAAGCGCGAAAGGCCGTCGAGCCGGCCGGCTTCTTCGAGCTCGCCCGGGATCGCGATGAAGAACTGCCGCATCACGAACGTCGCCAGCACGCTCGGCGCCCCGAAGACCGGGACGACGATGAGCGGCCAGTGCGTGTTGGTCAGGCCGAGGTCGTCGACCACCCGGAACAGCGGGATGATCGTGACCTCGCTCGGCACCATCAGTCCGATGAGGATCACCGCGAACAGCTTCTCGCCGCGGAACCGGATGCGCGCGAACGCGTACCCGGCGAGCGAGGAGAAGAACATCGTGCCGAGCGTGACGAGCACGGCGATGTAGAGGCTGTTGAAGTACTGCTGCGCCAACGGGAAGTCCGCGAACGCGGCCCGGTAGTTCTCCCACTGCGGCTGGTCCGGGAACAGCTTCGGCGGGTACGCGAGCACCTCGTTGGCCGGCAGCAGTGACGCCGTGATCATCCACCAGGTGGGGAACACGAACGGCACGGCCAGCACGACCATCACGGCGTAGCAGGCGATCTTCGCCCTACGACTCATGGAACACCCACCGCTTCCGCATCCGCCACTGCAGCAGCGTGAGCACGAGGATCACCAGGAACAGCACGACGGCCAGCGCGGAGCCGTAGCCGAGGTCGTGGTTGGCGAAGGCCTGCTGGTAGAAGTAGAACACCAGCACGTTGGTGCTGTCCGCGGGCCCGCCGAGGGTCAGCACCTGGATCTGCGCGAACACCTGCAGCGCGCCGGCGACGGTGATGATCGCGGTGAGCAACGTCGTCGGGCTGATCATCGGCAGGGTGACCGAGCGGAACCGGCGCCACGGCCCGGCGCCGTCCAGCTGGGACGCCTCCACAATGGACTGCGGGATGCCCTGCAGCGCGGCCAGGAACAGCACCATGTTGAGGCCGACGTTCTTCAGCACCTGCACCACGACCACCGACAGCATCGCGGTGCCGTTGCCGCGCAGCCAGTTCGGGCCGTCGAGGCCGATCGCCTGCAGCAGCGAGTTGATCCCGCCGTTGTCCTGCAGGAGGAAGTTCCAGACGATCGTCCACGCGACGAGCGTGATGACGACCGGCGAGAAGAAGACCGTCCGGAACACCGTGGTGCCGCGCAGCTTCAGGTTGAGCAGCAACGCGAGCGACAACGCCAGCGCGAGGTTGAGCACGACCAGGCCGACGCAGAAGATCGCCGTGGCGCGCGCTACCTTCGGCGCGGTCGGGTCGTCGAAGAGCTTCGCGTAGTTGCCCGCGCCCGCGAACGACGACGTCCCGGCCAGCAGGTTGACGTCCTGGAAGCTGTACCAGACCACCGCGACCAGCGGCGCGACGACGAAGGCGAGGAACCCGAGGGCCTGCGGGGCGACGAAGAGCCACCCCGCCAGCTCGTCACGCTTCTTCGTCGTCCACGTCATCGGCTCAGCGCCGGGTCGATGGCCTGGCAGACACCGGCCAGCGCGGCGGGCACGTTCGCGTCCGGCCTCCACATCGGGTCCAAAGCGGACTGGACGAGCGACGCGATCCGCGCGCTCCCGGTGTGCGACGGCAGCACCGCGCCGGTCTTGATCCCGTTCACCACGACGTTCTGCAGCTGCTCCTGGCTGAAGAGCGGGTTCGCCTTGGCGAGTGCCGCCGCGTTCAGCAGGCTGTCGCGAGCCGGCGGGAAGTACTGGCCGAGCTTCGCCGAGTTGGCCGGGTTGGTGAAGAACGCGAGGAAGTCCGCCGCGGCCTTGGCGTTCTTGCCCTTCACCGGCACGCCGATCCCGGCCTGGCCGATGACCTGCGCGTTCGCCTTCGGCCCGGCGGGCAGCGGGACGATGCCCCAGTCGAACGGCTTGCTCTTCAGCAGCCCGGCCCGGCTGATCTGGGCGATGGTCAGGCCGCTTTCCCCCGCGAAGAAGTCCGCCGTCGTGCCCGGGCCGGGCAGCGCCTTGTCGGTGAAGATCGCCTGGTGCAGGAACGTCATCGCGGACGTCATCTCCGGCGAGGTGAACCCGCAGGACCTGCCGTCCGGGCCCCAGGCGTCGGCGCCGAAGCCCCGCCAGACCGAGGCGAGCAGCACCCACTGCTTGTACTCGAACTCGCGGATGACCAGGCCGGCCTTGCCGGTGTCCTTCGCGGCGACCTGGGTGGCGATCTGCCTGGCCGCGTCCCAGGTCCACCGTCCGCTCGCGAGCAACTGGTCCGGCGTTTCGGTGATCCCCGCCTGGGTCAACAGGTTCTTGTTGTAGAACATGCCGAACGGCGAGGTCGAGAACGGGTAGGCGTACAGGCCGTCGTCCTTGGTCCACAGCTTGGTCGCGGACGGCACCAGTTCGCCCGCGTTGTACCCGGCGGCAGCGTCCAAAGTGGGCTTGAGGTTCGTGAGCGCTCCGGATTGGACGAAGTCCGGCGCGTCGCGCTCGAGGATCCACGCCAGGTCGGGCGGGTTGCCGCCGGAGAGCTGGGTGGTGAGCGCGGCCGAGTAGGCGCTGGTGTCCCCCGGGACGACGTCGAACTTGACCGACGTGACCTCCGGGTGCGCCGCGCGGTATTCGGCGGCGATGGAGTCGAAGAGGGCGAGCTGGTTCTTGTCCGTCGTCCAGACGGTCATGCGCAGGGCGATGTCCTTGTCGTCGCCGGCGCCGCCCGAGCACGCCGTCGAGGCCAGTGCGACGGCGGACAGGGCCGCGGCGAGCAGCCGGATTCTCCGGTAGGCCACGATGCCTCCTGGTTATTCGAATTATCAGCGACGGTAAGTGCCGCCGCCAGTGCTGTCAACAGGCCGCTCGGGCCTCAGCGGGAGTCTGGTGTGGAGGGTCTCGCCGTGGTGGCGCCCTCGTGGATCGTGCACGGCAGGAGCAGTTGGCGGGGCTTGGGGTTCTTCAGCAGCCCGACGAGCACGCGCACGGCGTGCCCGCCCATTTCGTGGCGCGGGATGCGGAACATCGACCAGTCCGTGCCGGTGCTCGGCACGGCGTGCGCGTGCGGCTGCTGCGACGGGTCGGCGTCCCCGAGCACCACGATGGACAGGTCTTCGGGCACGCCCAAGCCGAGCTCGTGCGCGCAGGCCAGGATGGCGTCCGCCATCGCCGAACTCTCGACGAGCAACGCCGTGACACCTTCTTCGCGTGCCTGTCGCAGCGCGACGGCCGGGTCTTCCTCCAGGAACACCAGCGGCGTCCGGCGGTGCCGGCGCGCCGCGGCTTCGTACCCGGCGCGGCGGTCGAGCGTCGGCTCGTTCTCCTCGGTCACGCTGAGCAGCCCGATCCGGCGGTGCCCGAGCCCCCACAGCCACTCGTGGACCTCACGGGTGGCCGCGACGTAGTCCGCGCCGACGTAGCTGATCGGCCCGGTCGGCGACTCGCGGCGGCCGACGAACACGAACGGGAACTGCTCCTCGACGAGCTGCGCGAGCTCCTGCGGGTCGTTGTGGCGGCCGAGCAGGATCGAGCCGTCGGCGATGCGGAGCCGGTTCGTGCCCGCCTCGTAGATCCGGCGGCGCCCGTCGCGGCGGCCACCGCTGGTGAACAGCAGCAGGTCGAACCCCTGCGCCTCGGCCTCCTCCTCGATGCCGAGCAGGAACGGCCGGTAGAAGTCGGCCACCCCGGACGGGAACACCGACTCGTAGGTGAACACGCCGAGGATCTGGTTGGACCCGCCGCGCAGGCGCCGGCCCATGATGTCCACGGTGTACCCGGTTTCGCGGAGCACCTGCTGCACGCGGTCGCGGGTCTCCGGCGTGATGCGCAGGCTGTCGGAGCCGTTCAGCACCATCGACACGACGGCCTGCGAGACGCCGGCCAGGCGTGCCACCTGGGCCTGCGTGACGCGGCCCGAACCCGCGGTCATCCGTGACTCCCTCCCGCGCGACTGTCCGGGACCTTACCGGCAGCACGATCAGTACCCCCGCACTTCCGGCCACCGGCGTTCCACCCCGGCGGCGTCCAGCACACGCGCGAAGTCCTCGAAGAGCCTGCTGTCGGTTCTGACGTCTCGCGGCTCGGCACCCTCGCCGAGCGCGAACGCGGCGAGCAGTCCGGCGACCTCGCCGATGTTCCACTCCACGGGGTGCAGCCGGAAGCAGCCGTTCGTGATGTGCGTGGTGCCGATGTTCTTGCCCGCGGGCAGAAGATTGGTCTTGCTGATCGGCAGCAGGGCACCCAGCGGGATCTCGTACGGCACGCTGGCGACGTCGATGTAGTTGTCCCCGCCGGTCGAGGGATGCAGGTCGATCCGGTAGCTCCCGACCCCGACGGCGTCCTCGCGGCGGACCCGGCCGTCGACGCCGAGGATCTCCGCCGAGACGTCGTGCTCGGTGACGGTCGTGACGGCCTTGATGCGCCTCGCTTCGCGCACGTACGCCGACTTCGCGAGGCCGTCCTTCGTGCCGGTGACGTCGGGGCGCAGCCGGAGGCCGGGGAAGCCGGTGCCGCCGTCCGCGCGGGGCGCCTCGGTCTGCAGCCAGTACAGCACGGACAGGCTGAGCTGCTTGGCTTCTTCGTGCGCTTTCGCGACGTCCGCCTCGGTCGTGTGGCCGGGGATGGTCAGCGCCGGCTTGAGCCAGTAGTCGTTGAGGGGCCAGTTGACCAGGGTGATGTCGGAGTCGAAGGCGCCGTCGGTGTGGAGGTTGCGGGCGAGGATGCGGCGGAAGGCCCACAGTTCCTTGTCACCGGCGTCGGCGCTCTGGTCTGCGCTCACGGCGAGCGGGTCGCCCGGCGGGTTCGGGACGAAGGTGCGTTTGACCGGCTCGAGCGTCCGGGGGTCGGGCGCGACGAAGCCGAGCAGCGGGCCGGGCCAGAAGTCCGGCTGGTAGTCGCGCCAGAAGCCGTACGTCTCCGGCTTGTCGATGACGTGGTTTTCGCCTTCGTGGTGGGAAACCGCGAAGCAGTACGTGATGCCCTGGAGGTTGGCGGGGTCGGCCTGCTCGGGGGCGTTCGGTTCGCCGTGCTCCGCCCGGGATTCGGCGCCGGTGACGTGTTCGGTGCCGGTGAGCGGCAGGAGGTCGCCGTTCTCGGTGGCGTCGAGGACGTACCGGGCCTTGACGGTGACGCGGTCTTCGCCGTTCTCGAGCGTCACGGCGTCGACGCGGTCGCCGGTGGTGTGCGCCCCGACCGGGCGGTGGTGGCGGAGGACGTCGATCCGCCCGGCACTGACGTGCGGCGCGAGCATGGCCTCGAGGACGGCCAACGCGACCCGGGGTTCGTGGCAGAGCTTGCTGACCCGCCCCGCGCCGGGGTTCAGCTCCGGGTGCTTCGCGGCTTCGGCGCGCAGCGGGTAGTGCCGGCGGTAGTGGTCGCGGATGCCCGCGCGCAGGTCGCGGTAGGTGCGGGTGGACCCGAACCGTTCGATCCAGGGGTTTTCGTCCGGCGGCACGGCCTGGGCGGTCAGCTGCCCGCCGACCCAGCCGGTCTCCTCGGTGAGCACGACCCGGCGGCCGTGGGACGCCGCGGCCAGCGCGGCGGCCACCCCGCCCAGCCCCCCGCCGACCACCAGAATCTCCGTGTCCAGTTCCCTCATAAAGCCTTCCCGCACTGATAATTCGAATTACTACGCAGGTATGGTGCGCCGTACGAGGCCAAGACGTCAAGCCCAGGCTCGTGCACCAAGAGGCATCACCCGTGATTGAGCAGGCATCACCCGTGATTGAGCAGGCATCACCCGTGATTGAGCAGGCATCACCTGTGATTGGCGGGGCATCACGCTGATGCCCTGCCAATCACAGGTGATGCCCCTCCAGACACGCGTGATGCCTTTCTGATCACGCGTGATGCCCCTCCCGTCACGGGGTTACAGGGGCAGGCCTGCGTAGTTGTCGGCCAGTTCGGTCTTCGCGGCCGTCGAACTCGCGGTGCGGCGGAGCTGGGAGAGCTGGAGCTGGGCGTCGAAGTCGTCGCCGTGGCGGTGCAGCATCGACGTCATCCACCACGAGAAGTGCGTGCACCGCCAGACGCGCTTCAACGCCGTCTCCGAATAGGCCTCCGCGAGCCGGTCGTCGCCGCGGAACGACGCCGTCAACGCGCGCGCCAGCAGGGAGACGTCGGCGACCGCGAGGTTCAGGCCCTTCGCGCCCGTCGGCGGCACGATGTGCGCCGCATCCCCGGCCAGGTAAAGGTTTCCGTGCCGCATCGGCGTCGCGACGAAGCTCCGCATCGGCAGGACGCTCTTCTCCGTGATCGTGCCCGTCTCGAGCGTCCAGCCCGAGTGGGCGAGACGCGTCGAGAGCGCCGTCCAGATCCGGTCGTCGCTCCACTCGGCGATGTCCTCGTCCGGCGCGACCTGCAGGTAGAACCGGCTCACGTGCGGCGACCGCATGCTGTGCATCGCGAAGCCGTCCGGGTGCCAGGCGTAGATCAGCTCGTCCGCCGACGGCGCGACATCGGCCAGCACGCCCAGCCACGCGAACGGGTACGTCCGCTCCCAGAGCTGCGGCGCGGGGATCGACGAGCGGCTCGGCCCGTGGAACCCGTCGCACCCGACGACGACGTCGGCGTCGACCCGCCGAGCCGCCCCCGAAGAGTCCACAAAGGTCACGTGTGGCGAGCCCGTGACGTCGTGCAGGGTGACGTCCGACGCCGAGTAGAACGCCGGGCGGCCCGCCTTTTCCCGCGCCGCCATCAGGTCCTTGGTCACCTCGGTCTGCCCGTAGATCGTCACCGACCGCCCGACGAGGTCGACGAAGTCCAGGTGGTGACGCTCCCCCGGCCACTGCAGGTGGATCCCGCGGTGCTCCATGCCTTCGACGTCGAGCCGGGTCCCGAGGCCCGCCGAGCGCAGCAGCTCGACCGTGCCCGCCTCGAGCATGCCGGCGCGGATCCGCGCCTGGACGTACTCGGCGGTCTGCCGCTCGACGAGCACCGAGTCGATGCCTTCGAGCCCGAGCAGGTGGGACAGCAGCAGCCCGGCCGGGCCGGCGCCGACGATGACGACCTGGGTGCGCACGGAACGTCCTTTCACGCGGAGAGCCCGAGCATGGGCCACCCACCGGGCCGCACTCTACGACATTCTCGTTCAGTGAGAGAGCGTCCGCGAGATTCCCCGCGCCGCCGCGCGCAGCGCCGGGATCTGCATCCGCGCGTTGCGGTCGTTGGGCACGATCACCGACAGCGCCGCGACGACCCGGCCGCCCGGCCCCCGCAGCGGCACGGCGATCCCGGTCGTCTCCTCGTCGATGAAGCCGGCGCAGTACGCGTAGCCGTCGCGCCGGACGTCGGCGAGGAACCGCCGCAGCCGCGCCGGATCGGTCAGCGTCGTCCGGCGGAACGCGCCGAGCGGGCCCGCGAGGACCTGTTCCTGCAGGTCGGCGGGCGCGTGGGCGAGCAGCACGAGCCCGGACGACGACGCGTGCAGCGGCAGCCGCCCGGCCACCCGCGTCACGTTGACGACCGCGCCGGGCGCGGAAAGCCGCTCGACGAACAGCACCTCGCGGTCCTCCAGCACGGCGAGCTGCGTGTGGTGCCCGACGACGGCGTGCAGGTCCTCCATGAACGGCAGCGCCGCCTCGCGCAGCCCGAGCGTCGGCGACGCGCGCGACGCGAGCTCCCACAGCCGGACACCCACTCGAACCCTCCGATCGGGGTCGCGCCGCAGCCAGCCGTGCCCGACCAGCTCTTCGACCAGCCGCGACGCCGTCGCGACGTGCAGGCCGGCGCGCCGCGCGATGTCGGTGACGCGCAGCGCGGGCGCGTCCGGTTCGAACGTCTCGAAGATCCGGACGACGCGCGTCAGCACGGAGTCGCGTTTCACCACGTCAGGCAGTGTGCCCCACCGGGGCGGGGCACACCGCCCGGCGTCACGGCAGCGAGTTCAGGAACGGCTCGTGGCTGTTCTGGAACTCCCAGTTGTAGTACCTGTCCCAGTTGATCGACCACGTCATCAGCCCGCGCAGCGCCGACGACGTGCCGCCGCGCAGCGTGTACGAGCCGCAGCCACTGCCCTTGACCAGGCAGTTCACCGCCGTCTGGACGTCCGCGGGCGAGGTGTAGCCGTTGCCGGCGCTGACCGCCGCGGGCAGGCCGATCGCGATCTGGTCCGGCCGCAGCCCGGGGAAGAACTGCCCGGTGTTCGCCACGGTGAAGCCGGCCTTGAGCATGTCGGTCATCGCGATGTGGAAGTCCGCGCCGCCCATGGTGTGGTACTGGTTGTCGAGGCCCATGACCGGACCGGAGTTGTAGTCCTGGACGTGCAGCACGGTCAGCGAGTCCCGCAGCGCGTGGATCACCGGCAGGTACGCGCCGGTCCGCGCGTCACCGGCGCTCGTGCCGCCGTAGAACTGGTAGCCGACCTGCACGAAGAACGTCTCCGGCGCCATCGTGAGGACGAACCCCGAGCCGTACTTGGCCTTGAGCGACTTCAGCGCGGAGATCAGGTTGACGATCACCGGCGTGGTCGGGTTGCGGAAGTCGTTGTCCCCGGCGTTGAGCGACAGCGAGTGGCCCTCGAAGTCGACGTCGAGGCCGTCGAGGCCCCACTTGTCGATGATCGCCGAGACGGAGCTGACGAACTTGTCGCGCGCGGCGGTCGTCGTCAGCTGGACCTGGCCGTTCTGGCCGCCGATGGAGATGAGGACCTTCTTGCCCTGCGCCTGCTTCGCCTTGATCGCGGCGACGAAGTCGGCGTCGCTCTCGACGTTCGGGCATTCGGTGGCGGAGCAGCGATTGAAGCGGATGTCCCCCGAGGTGACGGACGTCGGCTCGCCGAACGCGAGGTCGATGATGTCCCAGGCGGCCGGGACGTCCGCCATCCGGATGTAGCCGGAGCCGTTCGCGAAGCTGGCGTGCTGGTAGCCGATGAGCGCGTGTTTCGGCAGGCCGGTGTCGACGCAGCCGGTGGTGGTGGCACTGGTGGTCGCGCTCTTCGGGGATTCACCGGCGCCGTTGTAGGCGGCGACGGCGTAGCTGTGGGTCGTGCAGGCGCCCAGGCCGCTGACGGTGGCGCTGGTCCCGCTGGTCGTCGCGACGACGGTGCTGCCTTCGTAGACGCGGTACCCGGTGACGGTCCCGGCGCTCGCGCCCCAGGTCAGGGCGATGGAGTTGGTCGTGACGCCGCCGGTCGCCGGGGTCCCGGGCGCGCCGGGGGTGCCGGGGGTGCTGCCGCCGGGCCCGTCGAGGACGACGTCGTCGGCGTAGTAGGTGCCGGCGCCGTACCAGCCGTGGAGGTAGAGCTGGGCGGAGGTCTGGCTGCCGGTGGTGAAGGTGAGGCTGAGCTGGTTGTAGACGCCGGAGTTGCCGGACCAGGTCGAGGCACCGCCGGTGATCCCGAGGTAGACGGGGTTCCCGCGCACCCAGGCGGACACGGTGTAGGTGGTGTTCGGCTGAACGGACACGGTCTGCGAGCACTGGGCGTAGTCGGCCCCGACGGGCGTTCCGGCGAGGGCGTAGCTGCCGCCGTGCACGGGAGTGCTGACGGTGGTGGCGTTGGCGCAGGTCCAGCCGGAGAGCGAGCCGGCTTCGAAGCCGGGGTTGGCGAGGAGGTTGGCGGCCTGCGCGGGCGTCCCGGCCACCAGACCGGAGAGCGCCAGCACAACGGCGGCGAGGGTTGCGGACAGTCTGGAACGCCTCATCGGGTCCTCCAGTCGGGGAGAGACCTCTTATTGTCTAGACCAATATGTAAAATGTCCAGACCAACCGAGAGTGATGGAAGGCTGTGGTGCACCTGCCGCATCCACTGGCGGTGACGGACAGGCCGAGCCTCGGCGGGCCCGCCTTCGACCGGCGACCGTGCCAGCCTCGGTGCGTTAGCCGCCCGCAGCTTCGACGGCCTCCGACAGATCGCCGTGCAGGCCTCGGCGACCCGTGCCAGCCTCAGCGCCTTCGCCGCCCGCAGCTTCGACAGCCTCCGGCAGACCGCCGCGCAGGCCTCGGCGACCCGTGCCAGCCTCAGCGCCTTCGCCGCCCGCAGCTTCGACAGCCTCCGGCAGATCGCCGTGCAAGTCTCGGCGGCCCGGCGAGCCAGGCTTTCGCCGCCCGCCCGCGGCCGACCTCAGCAGGCGACCAGCAGCTTGGCCACCACCCGCGTGCGGCCCGCCCGGGCGCGGTCGATCACCTGCACGCTCCGCCACCCCGTCGGCACCCGAGAAGCGAGCAACTCCTCCCGCCACTTGCCCACCCGCCGGACGTGGCGGGCGAACGACCGCGGCCGCACCACGCGGCCGCGGCTGCGCTGGCCGGCCAGCGCCTGCGACGCCGGCACGTCCAGGAACAACAGCCGGACCGGGCGGCCGCTCACCACGCCCACCAAAGCCAGCAGCGCGCGGGTCGAAGCGCGCGTCGACGGCTCGTGGACCACCAGTGGCCCGGCCGCCGACAACGCGCGGCCGACCACTCGCGCCCGGTGCCACGCGTGGACCACCGGCCGGTAGCAGCGGTACGGCACTCGCGGGACCGCCGCCGCCAGGCGGGCGCGGACCTCGTCGGAGTCCAGCACCGGGAGGCCCGGCGCCGCGTGGCGGAGCATCGTCGTCTTGCCCGCTCCGGGCAGGCCCGCCACGACGAGCATGTCGCGTGGCCCGAGTTCGATGACAGTGGGCTCGCTCATGCCCTGCCAACGTCCCGGCAAAGGTAATGGTTCCTTTACCTTCAGCTCACCCAGCGTGATCGAAATCGAGCGGGACCCGTCCGTGCGGCGGACACCACCCCGAAAGAGCAGCCGTGCTCACCTCGCGTGCCCGACGTCACCCGGTTGCCTGAAAACCCATGCACGGCAAGGCATCCAACGCCCGGGAACCCTTCGGGTGAAGATCGTCCGCACCTCTTCACGGCGTCCGGATTTTCCCTATCTTCTGAAAGGGACGCACAGTGAGAACAAGGGGAACGAGTCATGACCCAGTCGCTGGAACTCCCGGTCCAGGAATTCTGTCTCGATTGGACGCTCACCGGTGACGAAGGCGGCCGGGTCGGGGTCACGCTCTCCGGGCAGGTCTCGCTGCTCGACAACAACCGGTTCTACAAGATCGACGGCGTCGTCTACGTCACCGAGGGCGACGCCGACATCCGCGCCGTCGGCAACCCGTGCCTGTCCGTGCGGCGCAACGGCGTCGAGAAGTCCGGACGCCAGTGGGGCTGGGAGATGTGCTCCGCCCGCAAGCGCCTCGGCGCGCTGAACACGATGGAGGGCTACTTCGTCCGCACCGGCTACTGGGCGCCCGCCGACCGCGCGATCCAGCTGAGCCTCTGCGCCGAAACCGGGTGGAGCCGGCGCAAGAGCTACAGCCCGCAGGTCACCGTCCGGATGGTCGACTGACCACAGTGGACGCCCGGCGCCGCGCCGCCGCGACGACGAGCCCGGCCGCGACCGCGCCGGCCACCGCGCACCCGGCGCCGAACCCCGGCGACGGCTCGTGCACGCGCAGCACCGAAACGCACAACCAGACCACCGCGCCGAACAGCAGCCCCAGCACGGGCGCGCCGACCGAAGCGCCGCGCCAGGGGTGGCCGTTGCGGATCGTCCGCAGCCCGGACTCGAGGTAGGCGAGCGCGAACAGCGCCAGGATGAGACTGCCCGCGCCCATCGCGCTGGCCAGCGGGTGCTGGCTGGTGAGCAGGGTGAAGGTCCGGGTGTCGGTGCCGGTTCGCACCGTCGCGGTGACGGCACCGCCGACGATCCACCGCGCGAGCGCGGGCAGGGTGAGCTGCGCGGTGAAGCCGTTTCCGGCCGGTTTCGCGTCAGTTTCGGCCGAGCCGAGCGGGATGCCGGCCGCGGACAGCGAAAGCGCGACGTGCCCCGGGTTCCCGGCGCCGGTCAAGGTCAGCGGCTTGCTCAGGTCCACCTCCACCGGCGACGACACGGGCGAGCCCGCGAGGTTCAGCGCGGACGACGCCGGGTGCGGCAGCCGCGCCGGGTTGAGCAGCGCGAGCACGACGAGCACGATCGCGGCCGCCCCCGCGGCGAGTCGCAGCCACAGGACGGCCGCCGAGCCGCGCGCTTGGTGGGACGCGGGGTCGAGCGGGCCGGAACCGTCGCCGGCCCAGCCGGAACCCGGGCCGCCGCCGGCCGCATCGGCGCCGGGGCCCCAGCCGCCACTCGCCGCGCCGGCTCCCGCACCGCCGCCTGGCCAAGCGGAATCCGGGCCACCGCGCGCCACACCGGCCCCCGGCCAGCCGGAATTCGGACCACCGGCCCCGGCACCACCGCCAGTCGCACCCCCGCCCGCAACGCCGACCCCCGCACTGCCGCTTGGCCAAGCGGAATCCGGGCCACCGCCCACCACACCGGCCCCGGCACCGCCGCCAGCCGCACCACCGCCCGCAACTCCGGGTGAGCCGACACCCCAGCCGCCCGGGCCTGCGGTGTCCGCCGCGCCGCTCGGCGCGACCAGCGTCGCGTTCGGGCCGGACGGTCGCTGGACACGGCGCGTCCGGGCCTCCTCCGGCGGGGCCGGTGCGGTCGCCGAGTTGAGGCCCGCGATCACCCGGGGCGTCAGGTGCAGCACCGGCACGCCCGAACGTTCGAGCCAGCCCGGGCCGTACACCGCCGTCGCGGCCGCGGCCAGGTCGGCTGCGAAAGACTCGGCTTCGCGGTAGCGCGAGTCGAGTTCGCGCGCCAAGCCGCGCATGATCACTCCGGCGATCGGCATCGGCACGCCGGAAATCGGGCGCGGGTCGGTGAACATGTGCTGGCGCATCATGCTGATCGCGCCGCGTGTGTTGTCGAACGGCAGCTGGCCGGACAGCAGCTCGTACAGCACGGTGCCGGCCGCGTAGACGTCGGCCGCGGGGCTCAGGGCGTTGCCCATCGCCTGCTCCGGCGCGATGTAAGCCGGGGTGCCGAGGATCTCGCCGCCGTGCGTGACGAGCGTGGCGCCCTCGCTGATCACCCGCGCGATCCCGAAGTCGGCCACCTTCACCACGCCCTGCAGGTTGAACAGCAGGTTCCGCGGCTTGACGTCGAGGTGCAGCACGCCCGCCCGGTGCGCCGCGTGCAGTCCGGCGAGCATCGCCAGGCCGATCGCGCAGGACTGCTCGCCGCTGAGGCCGTCGCCGTGGAAACGGCTGTGCACGGTGCCGCCGTCGAGCCGTTCCATCACCAGCAGGTGCTCGCGGCCGGTGCGGACGTAGTCGTACACCGGCACGATGTGCGGGTGGTCGAGGCTGGCCAGCACGCGGGCCTCGCGGTCGAACAGCTCGCTGCTCGTCTGGTGGTTGAGCACGTCCCAGGGCAGCTGCTTGATCGCGACGCTGCGCCCCAGCGACCGGTGCACGCCCGCGAAGACGACCCCCATGCCGCCTTCGCCGATCTCCGCCCCGATGTCGTACTGCGGCAGCGCGGCGACCAGCTCGGCCGGTGCGCTCATCGGGTGAATTCCTGCGTGGAGGGGACAGCCATCCGCACGGTCTCGTCACTCCTGGTGACAGCCGGCGGCGCCGGGTGCGGCGTCAGGTAGCCGAGCAGGAACGCGATCGCCGCGGCGCCCAGCACCACCGGGATCTCGATCGCCGGCTCCGGCGGCACCAGCCGCAGGACGGACAGCGAGATGACCGCGACCAGCCCGGTCCCGAACCCGGCGGGCAGGAACCGCAGGCCGCGGCGCCAGCGGTTGGGCGCCAGCCGGTGCCGCGCCAGCGCGAGCAACGCCGTCAGCCAGGCGAGCACCGTGAGCACGAGCATCGCCAGGCCGAAGACGCCGTAGACCGACCAGAAGGAACCGCGGACGTCCGCGACGGTCGTCGCTTCGCCGAGCGTGCCGCGCTGGGCGTCGAGCAGCTCGACCGACGACGGCAGCAGCCCGGTCGCCTGCCCGGCGAGGTCGCCGAGGTCGAGCACGAACGTCCGGGTGACCGAGCCCCGCGCGGGCACGTCGAACGGCGCTGTCGTGTCGTAGGCGAAGAAAGTGAGGGCGAGCGCGACGCCGGAGAGCCGCACGCTGCGCACCCGCACCGGCGCGGTGCCCGAGTTGGTGGCCACGACCCGCAACTCGACCTGCTTGGCCGGATCGACCGGGACGGTCGCGTCCGCGATCGGCTGCCGGTCGATGGCGACCTGCACGCCGAGCGAGCCGGAATCCGCCGCCGACGCCGGTGGCGCGCCCAGCACCACCGCGCACAAACCCAACGCAACCCCCGCCGCGATGACACGTCCCATTGGGCATCCCCTACTTGCGTTATCCGACTGGTCCGGAATGCTACAGCGAGCACACACCGGGGAGGGACGTCCCAATGCGATTCGTGGTTCGCCTGTTTTTGGCAGCGGCGGCGGGAGCGACGCTCCTTCTGGCCTTCGCGGGTAACGCCAACGCACAATACACCTCAACGGTTGGTTTGAAACCGTCGAGCGGGCAGGCCGGGAGTTCCTTCACCATTTCCTGGAATTTCTACCCATGCGGCACTGCGATCACTTTCTCCTGGAACGGGACGCCGATGTGGACGGCGAACGCGACCCTCCAGCAGACCAGCGGCACGGTCGCGGCCACGGTGCCCGCGGGGACCCAGCCCGGCACCTACCCGGTCACCGGCACGTGCACCAACGCGCGGACCAAGCAGCCGCTCACCGCGAGCAGCCGGTTCACCGTCACCGGGGTCACCACCACGACCCCGCCGCCGCCGACGACCACGCCGCCCGTCGTGACCACCACGCCGACCCGGCCCGGCACCACCACGACCCCGCCCCGCACGACCACCACCCCGCCGAGCACCACGACCACGCCGCCGACCTCCACCACTCCCGTGTCCACCACACCCGGCACCCCGGCCACCACCAGCACCGAGCCCAAGCCGGGGGAACTGGTGCTCGACCGGCCGAGCGTCCAGCCCGGCGACGAACTCTCCGCTTCCGGGAAGGGCTGCGAGCCGAGCCGGATGGTCACCCTGACCGCCGACGGCGCGGAGGTCGGCTCCGCCTACACCGACGCGTCCGGCGCCTTCACCGCGCCGGTCGAGTTCACCCGGATCGAGGCCGGGCGGCACACCGTCGTCGCCGAGTGCGGGGTGCGGCTGACCGGGACCGTCGACCAGGTCGTGACGCGGTCGTCCGGCGGGCAGACGAGCACGCTGGTCGTCCTGGTGTTCTTCGTGCTCGCGGGCATCACGGTGATCCGCTTCCGGTGATCCCCGGTTGACATGCAGCCGTTTGGCTGCCTATCGTGCATAGGCAGCCTCGCCGGGCCTCCTCTTCCCGGCCGTTCTTCACCAGCC
>NZ_JBSGDR010000017.1:0-220077 GCF_053602455.1 Amycolatopsis sp. NPDC004378 | reverse complement strand
GCCAGCGGACCGTGCGCGAGCAGCGCCCGCACCACCGGCGAGTACCGCGGGCGGTAGTCGTCGAGACCGATGTCGGCGAGGAACTTCGTCCTCCAGCAGGGCGCGGTGGTCCACCCGCGCGACGACCTCCGGCGGCACCCGGCACGAGGGCGGGAACACCGCCGGCGGCACGGGCTTCGTGCAGTCGAAGATCAGCTTCGTCTCCATCGGGCCCTTCTCGTCCCGGTTGTGCCCGTAGGTCACCGGGTTGAGCTGGCCGCCGAGGAAGCCCGGCATGATCGTCAGGTCGCGGTCCGCCTGGAAGCGCGTCGCCAGGCACCACAGGGTCTCGACCTCGTTGAACACGTCGACGTCGTCGTCCACCACGAACACGTGCTTCAGCAACGGGTCCACGGCCAGCGCCGCGCACGCCGCGAGCTTCGGCTCGCCCTCCACGCGCTTGCTCATCGACAGGTACAGGTGCGAACGCGCCATGCCCGACAGCGGCAGGTGCACCCCGGTCACCGAGGGCACCGCTTCGGTGACCCGGCGGTGGATGCTGCCCATCCGAGGGAGCCCGCCGAGCATGCTGTGCTCGGTGTGGGCGTTGAACACGTCGACGAAGATCGGCTTGCGGCGCAGGGTGATCGCGGTGATCTTCACGTACGGCTGCGGGCCGGTGCGGGTGTAGAACCGCGGGTACTCGCCGAACGGGCCTTCGACGGCCGTCGCGTCCGGGTCGGTGTCGATCACGCCTTCGATGACGATCTCCGCGTGCGCCGGCACCTCGAGGCCGACCGTCTTGCAGGGCACCATTTCCAGCGGCTCGCCGAGCAGGCCGCCGACGACGTCGAGCTCGCCGCCGATGCCCTCCAGTTTGGACACCGCGCCCATCAGCAGCGCCGGGTGGTGGCCGATGACGAGCGCCACCTCCATCGGCTTCTTCTGCTCGCGCAGCTTCCGCAGCACGTAGGCGGTGTGGTGGGCCGGGTTCACCTGGATGCCGACCTGGTCGCGGCCCTGCGCCTGGTGGCGGAAGATGCCCGCGTTGATCTTGCCGCTGTCGGGGTCGCGGCAGAGGGTCACCGCCGAGGTGATGTACTTGCCCGCGTCCAGTTCCTGGTGCTTGAGCAGCGGCAGCCGGCCGACGTCGATGTCGTCGCCGGTGAGCACGACTTCCTGCACCGGCGCGGTCGCCACGGTGACCGGCTTGATCCCCGAACCCTCGCGCCGGGCGTATTCGGCCACCATGGTGTGGATGTCCGCGCCGATGCTGCGGGCCAGCCGTTCGTAGGTGCCGTGCAGGTTGATGAGCACCGGGATGTCGGAGCCGCCGACGTTTTCGAACAGCACCGCGGGGAAACCGGGGTACGCGGGGTCGTCCTCCATGCGGTCGACGACGGCGGTGACCTCGAACTCGGGGTCGACCTCCTTGCGCACGACCTTCAGCTGGCCCGGGTCCAGCTCGGCCAGGAATGTCCGCAGATCCTTCGCCATCAAACGCCTTCCGTTCGCACCGGTGGCTCGCGAACCGAGTATCGGGCGCGCGCCGGGAGCGCGGAGAGCGCACGCCGGAAGAACTAGGGGAATGCTTCGTTGTGCCGCAGGTCCGGGCGCCGGCCGGGGTTCGGCGGTGCTAAATGGTCCTGTCCACGAACCCGCGCGTCGTCGTACGTCAGGAGAACGACATGACCGTAACCGCAGCGCCGCCCCGCGAAGCCGCGGCGGCCGACCTGGCCCGGTCCTGGGCCGAGGATCCCCGGTGGCGCGGCGTCCGCCGCGACTACTCCGCCGCGGACGTCCTCCGCCTGCGCGGCAGCGTGACCGAGGAGCACACGCTGGCCCGCCTGGGCGCGGAGCGGTTGTGGAGCCTCCTGCACACCGAGGACTACGTCAACTCCCTCGGCGCGCTCACCGGCAACCAGGCCGTGCAGCAGGTGCGCGCCGGCCTGAAGGCCATCTACCTCTCCGGCTGGCAGGTCGCCGCCGACGCGAACCTCTCCGGCCACACCTACCCGGACCAGAGCCTCTACCCGGCCAACTCGGTCCCGCAGGTCGTCCGCCGGATCAACAACGCGCTGCTGCGCGCCGACCAGATCAGCTGGGCCGAGGACGAACCGGACGCCCCGCACTGGCTGGCGCCGATCGTCGCGGACGCCGAGGCCGGTTTCGGCGGCGTGCTCAACGCGTTCGAGCTGATGAAGGGCATGATCGCCGGCGGCGCCGCGGGCGTGCACTGGGAAGACCAGCTGGCCGCGGAGAAGAAGTGCGGCCACCTCGGCGGCAAGGTGCTCATCCCGACCGCCCAGCACGTCCGCACGCTGCAGGCCGCGCGCCTGGCCGCCGACGTCTGCGACGTCCCCAGCCTCGTCATCGCGCGCACCGACGCCCAGGCCGCGAACCTCATCACCAGCGACGTCGACGAGCGCGACAAGCCGTTCCTGACCGGCGAGCGCACGCCCGAGGGCTACCACCGCGTGCGCGGCGGCATCGAGCCGTGCGTCGCGCGCGGCCTGGCCTACGCGCCGTACTCGGACCTGCTGTGGATGGAGACGTCCAAGCCGGACCTCGAGGTCGCGCGCCAGTTCGCCGAGGCCATCAAGGCCGTGTACCCCGACCAGTTGCTGGCCTACAACTGCTCGCCGTCGTTCAACTGGAAGCAGCACCTGGACGACGCGACGATCGCGAAGTTCCAGCGCGAGCTCGGGCACATGGGCTACAAGTTCCAGTTCATCACGCTCGCCGGTTTCCACGCGCTGAACCATTCGATGTTCGCGCTGGCGCGTGATTACGCGGAAGAAGGCATGACCGCCTACGTCGAGCTGCAGGAACGGGAGTTCGCGTCGGAGGCCGCCGGCTACACCGCGACGCGGCACCAGCGCGAAGTCGGCACCGGGTACTTCGACCTGGTGAGCACGGTCGTCAACCCGTCCAGCAACACCGTCGCGCTGATGGACTCCACCGAGAAGTCCCAATTCTACTGAGCATTTCCCCAGTCCGTTCCGTGCTAAAAACGAATCGACGCCACATCCAGCCACGCGATAAATGGAATTCAGGACGGTCGCTCATGCGCATGCCGGAAAATCTCGAAGACATGGTGTACGGAGTCTATGGAACCACTGAAATCGCGGTGAAGCCCTGCCCGTTCACGCAGGCCGAGATCGACGAGCTCGAGACCACGAACGAAATGCTCATCTACGTGCCGCAGGAGATCTCCGAGGCGCAGATGATCGAGACGGGGAAGCTCAACACCAACTTCCGCTGGGAAGTCGAGCAGAACATGATCAAGAGCCCGATGACCGACGAGTCGCACTGGCTCGTCTGCTCGGCCTCGCCGATCCCGGAGATGCTCGGCCAGAGCACCCAGGCGATTTCCCGCGTGTACGACGAAGAAGGCCTCGACGGCATGGACTTCCGCCGCTACCTGGCCTTCGTGCTGACCTACCGCCACCTGACCAACGAGTACCCCGACTACCGGCAGTGGTGCCTGCTCGTCGGCGGCCACTACGACCGCAGCGGCATCTCGCTCGTCGGCTTCGACAAGTACGGCAACTTCGGGCACCACGGCTGGATGAAGAACTTCAAGGCCAAGATGTCCGGCGGCCGTTACGTCGCCTTCGCCCCGCGCAAGCACATCAACCCCGAAACCGAGCGCCTGGAGCGCCCCCGGCGTGGCTCGCGCAACAAGGCCACGCACGACGCGGGCACCGACTGATCCGCCCGCGAACCTGGACCTGTGCCGTCACTGGAGGAAGAGCAATGGCAGAAGACGAGTGCGTGGAGATCACGCGGAAGCTCGCCGAATTCGTCGAGAAGCACCTGCTGGACGGCAAGGACGTGGGGGAACTGACCACGACCACGCCGCTGCTGGACTGGGGTCTGCTCAACTCGATCGAAACGACCCGGCTGGTCGCCTACATCCGCGAGGAGTTCTCCGTGCGGGTCCCGCCCACGGACATGGTGGCCCGGCACTTCAAGGACATCGAAAGCATCGCCGACCTGGTGACCTCGCTGCGCGCCCCGGTCGCCTGACCACCCTGTATCGGATCCAGAACGGAGAACCCGTGTCCTACGACTACGACGTCGGCATCATCGGTGGCGGCCCGGCCGGTTCCACGGCGGCGTCCTACCTGGCCAAGGCCGGCCTCTCGGTGGCCGTTTTCGAGGGCGAAACGTTCCCTCGCGAGCACGTCGGCGAGTCCCTCGTCCCCGCGGTCATCCCCGTGATGCACGACATCGGGGTCATCGGGAAGGTCGAGGCGGCCGGCTTCCCCCGCAAGTACGGCGCCGCGTGGACCTCTTCGGACACCCGCCCGACCAGCACGCTGGACTTCGACGCCGGGTCGCACGGCCTGGGCGTCGCGGAAATCGCCTACGAGGAGCGTGACCAGGACGGCGTCGACCGCGTCTACGCCTGGCACGTCGACCGCGGCCAGTTCGACTCGCTGCTGCTCAAGCACTCCGAGGAGCTCGGCGCCAAGGTCTACCAGGGCGTCCGGGTCAACCGGGTCGACTTCACCGACCGCGACCGGCCGGTGCTGCAGGCCAAGATCGGCGGCCAGCAGGTCGACGTCGCCGTCCGGTGCGTGCTCGACGCGTCCGGCCGCCAGACCCTGCTGGGCAACCAGCTCAAGGTGAAGGTGCCGGACAAGGTCTTCAACCAGTACGCGGTGCACACGTGGTTCGAGGGCCTGGACCGCGCGTCGCTGGCCCGCCGGCCCGAGGACGCCGACTACATCCACGTGCACTTCCTGCCGCAGGAGGACACCTGGGTCTGGCAGATCCCGATCACGGAGACGATCACCTCCATCGGCGTCGTCACCCAGAAGGAGAACTTCAAGAAGCACAAGGACGACCTCGAAGGCTTCTTCTGGAACTCCGTCGGCACCCGGCCGGAGATGCTGGACGCGCTGAAGAACGCCGAGCGCGTGCGGAAGTTCAAGACCGAGGGCGACTACAGCTACGGCATGAAGCAGATCGCCGGCGACTCGCTCCTGCTGATCGGCGACGCGGCCCGGTTCGTCGACCCGATCTTCTCCAGCGGCGTCAGCGTCGCGATGAACAGCGGCCGCCTGGCGGCCAAGGACGTCATCGCCGCGCACCAGGCCGGCGACTTCCGCCGGGAGCGGTTCGACAACTACGTCAACACCCTCCGCAAGGGCGTCAACATCTGGTACGACTTCATCTCGATGTACTACCGGCTGAACGTGCTGTTCACCGCGTTCATCGACGACGACCGCTACCGCAAGGACGTCATCCAGATGCTGCAGGGCGACGTCTACGACGCGGAGGAGCCGGCGGCGCTCACCGCGATGAAGGAATACGTCGCCGCGGTCGAGGCCGACCCCACGCACCTGTGGCACGGGCACCTCGGCAACCTCAAGGCGTCCTCTTCGGCGCTGGCCCTGTTCTAGGCACCTCACCGGTCGTGGGTGTTCAGGGCGGTTCCGGCCGCCCTGAACACCCACGACCGGCTGCGTCCGATCGGAGAGACCAGCCATGTCCTCGCTCGACGAGCGCACCACCGGGCCCGACGCGCCCGCGGCGACCCCGAAGGGGCGCGCGTGGATCTCCTACCTCGCCATGGTGGTCCTCCCGGTCGTGGCCGCGTTCTTCCTGCTGCGCACCGGGGGCGGCGACGGCCACCGGCCGCCCGGGCACACCGGCGGCGCGGCCGACCCGGTGGCCAAGCTGCTGTTCGCCCTGCCGGTGATCTTCCTGGCCTGCCGGCTGCTTTCGGCGGCCGCGCGACGGCTGGCGCAGCCGACGGTGATCGGCGAGATCTTCGCCGGGATCCTGCTCGGGCCGTCGTTCCTCGGCTGGGTGTGGCCCGCCGCCTACCACTGGATCTTCCCCGACTTCCTGGCCTCGACGATCAACACGTTCGCCCAGATCGGCCTGGTCATCTTCATGTTCCTGGTCGGCTACGAGCTCGACGTCGAGCTGGTCCGCCGTCGCAGCAAGGCCGCGGTGCTGGTGAGCCACGTCAGTGTCGCGATCCCGTTCCTCTCCGGGGTGCTGCTCGCGTTCGTGCTCCACCCGGCGCTCGGCGCCGGCGTGGACCGGCTGCCGTTCGCGCTGTTCCTCGCGATCTCGATGAGCATCACCGCGTTCCCGGTGCTGGCCCGGATCATCACCGACCGCAAGATGACGAAGCTGCCGATCGCCGCGCTCGCGCTCAGCTGCGCGGCCGTCGACGACATCACCGCGTGGTGCCTGCTGGCGCTCGTGGTCGCCATCGCCGGCGCCGGTTCGCTGGCCGCCACGGGACTGACCGTGGGGCTCACGATCGCGTTCTTCGCGTTCATGCTGTTCGTCGTGCGCCCGGTGCTGCGCCGCCTGTTCGCGCCGACCGAGCACGGCCAGAAGGCGCTGCCCACCACGGCGGTCGTGTCCGTGCTGCTGGCCGGGCTGCTGTTGTCGGCGCTGGCCACCAACGCCATCGGCATCCACCCGATCTTCGGCGCGTTCCTCTTCGGCGCCGTGACGCCGCGTGGTTCGCTGCCGATCCGCCAGGCCACCGAACAGATGCACTCGCTGACGGTCACCCTGCTGCTGCCCCTGTTCTTCGTCTACACGGGACTCCGCACGAAGTTCGACCTGATCGGCACCGACCCGGCGTTGTGGCTGTGGTGCGCGCTGATCGTCGTCGTGGCGATGCTGGGCAAGTGGGGCGGCAGCCTGGTCGCCGCGCGGCTGTCCGGGATCGGCAAGCGGGATTCGTGGGCGCTGGGCGCGTTGATGAACTGCCGCGGCCTCACCGAGCTCGCGGTGCTCAACATCGGGCTCGACCTCAAGGTGATCAGCCCGACGATGTTCGCGATGCTCGTGGTGATGACCTTGGTGACCACTGTGGCCACCTCGCCCGCGCTCTCGCTGATCGAGCGCCGCAAGCGCCGCGCGGCGGAGACCCTTCCCGCCGCGTAGGAGCCGGTCATGACCGAGATCACCTTCCTGCCCTACCCCGCCTACGGGCACATGACGCCGGTGCTGCCGGTGGTCGCGGAACTCGTGCGCCGCGGCCACCGCGTCACGTGCTTCACGTCCGGGGAGTTCGCGGAGCGGGTCGTCGCGACGGGTGCCCACGCCGTCCCGTACGGCTGTGACCTGTCCACCGCACAGCCGGACATCACGGACGCCGACGAGGCCGCCCGAGCGCCGTTGCACCTGCTCGAAGACACCATGGGCGTGCTGCCCGCGGTGGAGCGTGCCTTCGAACGGTCCACACCGGACCTGCTGGTGTACGACACGACGTTGTGGGCGCCGGGCCGGTTGCTGGCGCGCAAAGGGAAACTGCCGGCCGTGCAGCTTTCCGCGACCGTCGCGTCCAACGAGCACTTCTCGCTGACCCAGGAGAACCAGACCTACGGCGAGGCGGTCGACCCGGCGCACCCGGCGATCGCGAAGTTCGTCACGCGGCTGGGCGAGTACCTCGCCGACCACGGCCTCGGCGCGCTGACGCTGGAGGAGTTCTTCACCGGCGGCGACGAGTTCACGGTCGTGTTCGTGCCCCGCGCGTTCCAGCCGGCGGGGGAGACCTTCGACGACCGGTTCGCCTTCGTCGGGCCGTCGGTCGGCGCGCCTTCCGAGGCGGCGCGGTGGCAGCCGCCGGGCGACGGCCGTCCGGTCGTGCTCATCACCCTGGGCACCACCGTGAACGACCGGCCGGAGTTCTTCCGCACCTGCGCCGAGGCGTTCGCGGACCAGCCGTGGCAGGTGGTGCTGACGCTGGGGAACCGGGTGGACCCGGCGGCACTGGGACCGTTGCCGTCCACGGTGGAGGCCCATCGCTGGGTGTCGCACGCCGACGTCCTGCCGCACTGCTCGGTGTTCCTCTGCCAGGGCGGCATGGGCAGCCTGATGGAGTCGCTGTACTTCGGGGTGCCCGCGATCGTCGTGCCGCACCACCCGGAACAGCACATCAACGCCCGGCAGGTCCGCCGGATCGGGCTGGGTGCCGTGCTGGACAAGGACACGGCGACGCCCGAGCGCATCCGGGACACCGTGCTGGCCGTCGCGGGCGACGACGCCGTCCGGCGGCGCGTCCGGGTCATGCAGCGCGAGGTGCACGCCGCCGGCGGAGCGGCCCGCGCCGCCGCCGAGATCGAGGCCAGGGCCGTCACGAACCTGGCCGGAGGGAGCCGGAAGTGACTTCGCAGGAGCCGTCCTCGTTGCCCGTCAAGCGCAGCTGCCCGTTCGACCCGCCCGACGAGTACCGGACCGCGCGCGAGAACGGCGGGGTCAGCCCGCTGGCGTTCGACGCCAGTCCCGGCCCGGCCACCGGCTGGCTGGTGACCAAGCTGTCCGACGTGCGCGCGGTGCTGGCCGACGCGCGGTTCAGCCACCGCAACGACCTGGTCGCGCTCGCGGTGCCGCCGCCGTTCCCGATGGACACCTACGCACCGGAACCGGCCGCGCCGGGCGCGTTCCCGAAGATGGACGGCGCGGACCACGCGCGCTACCGCAAGCTCGTCGCGAAGTACTTCACCGTGCGGCGCACGCGCGAGCTGGTGCCGGCCGCGGAGCGGATCGCCGGTGGGCTGCTGGCCGCGATGGCCGCCCGGGGAACGGCGGCCGAGCTGGTCGCGGACTACGCCGAGCCCCTGGCCACCCGGCTGATGTGCGAGGTGGTCGGCGTGCCCGAGGCGGACCGCGAGGAGTTGCTGCACCACCTGAACGTCGTCGCCCGGATGCGGTACTCGCTCGAGGAGCTGATCGCCGCGATCACCGTGGTCGGCGGCACCCTCGAGCGGCTGGTCGACGCGGCGTTCGCCGAGCCGGGCGCCGGCATGCTCGGCGACCTGGCCCGCACGGGCGAACTGGACCGGCCGGAGCTGGTCAACCTGGCGTGGGCGCTCATCGGCGGCGGCTTCGACACCACGACGAACATGCTGGCACTGGGGACGTTCGCCTTGTTCGAGCACCCCGGACAGCTCGCCCGGCTGCGGGAAGACCCGGCGCGGTGGCCCGGCGCCGTCGAAGAACTGTTGCGGTACCTGACCGTTTCGCACCTGGGAGCCAGCCGCGCGGCGCTCGAGGACGTCGAAGTCGGGGAACAGCTGGTGCGCAAGGGCGAAACGGTCGTCGTCGCCCTCCCGGCCGCGAACCGCGACCCCGAGCGGTTCCCGGACCCCGACACCCTCGACATCGGCCGCGTGACCCAGGGGCACGTGGCGTTCGGCCACGGCGTGCACCAGTGCGTCGGCCAGCACCTGGCGCGGTTCACGATGCAGGTGGGCTTCCGGGCGCTGTTCGAGCGGTTCCCGGGGGTGCGGCTCGCCGTGCCCGCGGACCAGGTGCCGTTGCGCGACGACATGCTGCACTACGGCGTGCACGCCCTTCCCGTCACCTGGACCGCCTGAGTCCTCTAGGCACCGCACTAGACCTCACCTGTCCGCCGTGGACAGCGTTGCCGCGCCTGTGTTGCCGTGGACGTCGAGCAGCAACCGCTCGCCACAGGAAGGATTCCGCCCGCCCATGGAGCGTGAGATGCCGGGTTCCGCGACCACTCCGGGCGAGCCGATCGCCGTCGTCGGGCTGTCCTGCCGCCTGCCGGGGGCGGACGGCCCCGCCGCGTTCTGGCGGTTGCTCTCCGAAGGCCGCAGCGCGATCACCGAAGTCCCCGACGGCCGCTGGGACGCCGCCGAAGCCGGTGTCCGGCACGGCGGGTTCCTCGACGCCGTCGACCGCTTCGACGCCGCGTTCTTCGGCATCTCGCCGCGCGAGGCCACCGCAATGGACCCGCAGCAGCGGCTGGTGCTGGAGCTGGCCTGGGAGGCGCTGGAGAACGCGGGCATCGTGCCCGCGAGCCTCGACGGCGGCACCGCGGGCGTGTTCGTCGGCGCCATGTGGGACGACTACGCCGCGCTCGGGCACGCGCGCGGGACCGGGGGCGTCACGCACCACACCATCACCGGCGTCCATCGGAGCCTGCTCGGCAACCGCGTCTCCTACCTGCTCGGCGCGCACGGCCCGAGCTTCACCGTCGACTCCGGGCAGTCGTCCTCGCTGGTCGCCGTCCACCTGGCCGTGCAGAGCCTGCGCCGCGGCGAGTGCCCGGTCGCGCTCGCGGGCGGGGTCAACCTGATCTTCTCGCCGGGCAACGCCGTCACGACGGCGAAGTTCGGCGGCCTCTCCCCGGACGGCCGGTGCTTCACCTTCGACGCGCGCGCCAACGGTTTCGTGCGCGGTGAGGGCGGCGGTCTCGTCGTCCTCAAGACCCTTTCGAGGGCCCAGGCGGACGGCGACGAGATCCTGTGCGTCCTCCGCGGCACCGCCGTCAACAACGACGGCGCGAGCACCGGCCTCACCACGCCGGACGCCCGGGCCCAGGCAGCGGTCGTGCGCGGTGCCCACGCGGACGCCGGCATCGAGCCGTCCGCCGTGGGTTACGTCGAACTGCACGGCACCGGGACGAAGGTCGGCGACCCCGTCGAGGCGGCCGCGCTGGGCGACGTCTTCGGCGCGCGCGAGGAGCCGCTGCCGGTCGGCTCGGTCAAGACCAACATCGGGCACCTGGAAGGCGCGGCCGGGATCGCCGGGCTGCTCAAGGCCGTCCTCGCGGTGCGGCACGCGACGCTGCCCGCCAGCCTCAACTTCGCGACGCCGAACCCGGCGATCCCGCTGGCCGAACTCAACCTCCGGGTCGTCACCGAACCGGCCGGCTGGACCGCCGAGCGGCGCGTCGCCGGGGTCAGCTCGTTCGGCATGGGCGGCACCAACGCCCACGTCGTGCTCGAAGCGGCCGAATCCGTCGCACCTCGCGAGGCCGCCGACGGGACGGCACCTTGGCCGCTCTCCGGCCGCACCCAGGCAGCCCTGCGGGCGCAGGCCGCCCGGCTTTTGTCGCATGTGGACGAACACCCCGGACTGTCCGCTGTGGACGTCGGCTGGTCGCTGGCCACCCGCCGCACGGCGTTCGAGCACCGGGCGGTCGCCGACGGCCGTGACGGACTGCAGGCGGTCGCCGACGGGATGGCCGTCACCCAGGGCGTCACGGCCACGTCGGACGACCGCGTGGTCTTCGTCTTCCCCGGCCAGGGCGGGCAGTGGGCCGGGATGGCCGCCGAGCTGCTCGACGCCTCGCCGGTGTTCGCCGCGCGGCTGGCCGAATGCGCCGCCGCGCTCGCGCCCCACCTCGACTGGGACGTCGTCGACGTGCTCCGGCAGACGCCGGGAGCGCCGTCGCTCGACCGGACCGACGTGCTGCAGCCCGTGTTCTGGTCCGTCGCCGTGTCGCTGGCCGCCGAGTGGCGGGCCCGCGGCGTCGAACCCGCCGCCGTCCTCGGGCACAGCCAAGGCGAACTGGCGGCCGCCGCGGTCGTCGGCGCGCTGTCCCTCGGCGACGCGGCGCGGATCGTCGCGCTGCGGGCCAAGCTGCTGGCGGACCGGATGGCCGGCCACGGCGGCATGCTGTCGGTCGACCTGCCGGTCGAGGCCGTGACCGAGCTGCTGGCCGCCTACCCGGGCCGGCTGTCGGTCGGCGCGGTCAACGGCCCGTCGACGACGGCGGTCTCCGGCGATCTCGACGCCCTCGACGAACTGCAGGCCGAGCTGACCGCGCGCGAGGTGCGGTCACGCCGGATCGCGATCGCCTACGCGTCGCACTCCGCGCAGGCCGAGCCGCTCGAGGACGAGCTGCTGCGGCTGATCGCCGGGATCCGGCCCGTGGCCACGGACATCCCGTTCTACTCCTCGACGGCCGGCGGCCTGCTGGACACCGAGCGCCTGGACGAGCACCACTGGTTCGCCAACCTGCGGCAGCCGGTGCTGTTCGCCCCGGCCGTGCGCGCCGCGCTGGACGCGGGCATCGGCGTGTTCGCCGAGGTCAGCCCGCACCCGGTGCTCGTCGGCGGCATCCTCGGGACCGCGGCCCACCACGAACTCCCGGCGGCCGCGGTCGGCACCCTCCGCCGCGGCGACGGCGGCCCGGCCCGCTTCCGCACGTCGGTCGCCGAGCTGTGGACCCGCGGCGGCGCCGTCGACTGGACGTCCGAGTTCCCCGGCGCTCGCCCGGTCGATCTGCCGACGTACGCCTTCCAGCGCGAACGCTTCTGGCTGGACGACGCCCCCGAAACTGTCGGTGCCCGCCGATACCCTGGAAACCGGGGGCCGGAGGCACACCCGACGCAGCCCCAAGACCTGCTCGAAACCGTCCGCGCGCACACCGCCCTCGTGCTCGGCCACCCCGGCCCGGCCGCGATCGACCCCACGACGTCGTTCAAGGACCTCGGCTTCGACTCGATCCTCGGCGTCGAACTCGGCGAACGGCTGTCCCTCGCGACCGGCGTCAAACTGCCCGCCACCGCGGTGTTCGACCACCCGACCCCCGCCCGGCTCGCCGCGATGCTGAGCGGAATCTCCCCAGACACCCCGACCGAGGTCGCCACCGGCACCGAAGAGCCGATCGCCATCGTCGCGATGAGCTGCCGCTACCCGGGCGGCGTGCGCTCGGCGGACGACCTGTGGCAGCTGGTCGCGGACGGCCGCGACGTCATCGCGGACCTGCCCGCCGACCGCGGCTGGGACCTCGAGGGCCTCTACGACGCCAACCCGGGCAAGGCGGGCAAGACCTACGCGCGCCACGGTGGTTTCCTCACCGGCGTCACCGAATTCGACGCGGACTTCTTCGGGATCTCGCCGCGCGAGGCCCTGGCCATGGACCCCCAGCAGCGGCTGCTGCTGGAGACCGCGTGGGAGGCGTTCGAGCACGCCGGGATCGACCCGGCGACGCTGCGGGGCAGCCGGACCGGCGTCTACGTCGGCGCGACGTCGTCCGAGTACGGCCCGCGCCTGCACGAGGGCGGCGAAGGCTTCGACGGCCACCTGCTCACCGGCACCACCGGCAGCGTCGCGTCGGGCCGGCTCGCGTACGTCCTCGGGCTGGAGGGCCCGGCGCTGACCGTCGACACGGCGTGCTCGTCTTCGCTGGTCGCACTGCACCTCGCGGTGCGCGCGCTGCGGGCGGGGGAGTGCTCGCTGGCCGTCGCCGGGGGTGCCGCGATCATGGCGAGCCCGGGGATGCTCGTCGAGTTCAGCCGCCAGCGCGGCCTGTCCCGCGACGGCCGGTGCCGGGCGTTCTCGGCGGGCGCCGACGGCACGGGCTGGGCCGAGGGCGTCGGGCTCGTGCTGGTCGAACGGCTTTCCGACGCGCGCCGCCACGGCCACCCGGTGCTCGCGGTCGTGCGCGGCACCGCGGTGAACTCCGACGGCGCGTCCAACGGCCTGACCGCGCCGAACGGCCCGTCGCAGCAGCGGGTCATCCGCGCGGCGCTGGCCGACGCCGGGCTCGAACCGTCCGAAGTGGACGTCGTCGAGGCGCACGGCACCGGGACCCCGCTGGGCGACCCGATCGAGGCGCAGGCCCTGCTCGCGACCTACGGGCAGGACCGCGAACGGCCGCTGCTGCTGGGCTCGCTGAAGTCGAACCTCGGCCACACCCAGGCCGCGGCGGGCATCGGCGGCGTGCTCAAGATGGTCCAGGCCCTGCGCCACGGCGTCGTGCCGCGGACCCTGCACGCGGACGAACCCAGCCCGCGGGTCGACTGGTCGGCCGGCGCCGTGACGCTGGCTTCGGCGGCGCAGCCGTGGCCGGAGACCGGCGCGCCCCGCCGGGCCGGGGTGTCTTCGTTCGGGATCAGTGGCACGAACGCGCACGTCATCGTCGAGCAGGTCCCGGAACCCGCGGCGGCACCGGCCGCCGAGGACGGCCTGGGCGTGTGGGTGCTGTCCGGCCGGTCCGAAGACGCGGTCGCGGACCGGGCGTCGGCCCTGACGGACACCGGGCACGGCGTCGCCGAAGTCGGCTGGTCCCTGGCGTCGACGCGGACGGCGTTCGAGCACCGCGCCGCGGTGGTCGGCGATCGCCCGGAACTGCTCGCCGGTCTCGCCGAGATCGCCGAGCGGACCCCGGGGGCGGCCGTGGTCACCGGAGTCACCGGCGCGGCGGGGCGCACGGTGTTCGTGTTCCCGGGTCAGGGTGCGCAGTGGGCCGGGATGGCGGCTGGGCTGCTCGCGGAGTCGCCGGTTTTCGCCGGGCGGTTCGCGGAGTGTGCGGTGGCGTTGGAGTCTTTTGTGGACTGGTCGCCGTTCGAGATGCTGTCTTCGTTGGACCGGGTCGATGTGGTGCAGCCGTTGTCGTGGGCGGTCATGGTTTCGCTGGCGGCGCTGTGGCAGTCGTACGGGGTGACGCCGGACGCGGTGGTGGGGCATTCGCAGGGTGAGATCGCCGCGGCGGTCGTCGCGGGTGGATTGTCCCTTGAGGACGGTGCTCGGGTGGTCGCGTTGCGGAGCAAGGCCATCGCGGCCGGGCTCGCGGGGAAGGGTGGCATGGCGTCGATCGCGCTGGACGCCTCGCAGGTCCAGTCGATGCTGGACGACCGGATCTCGGTCGCGGCGTACAACAGCCCGTCGTCGACGGTCGTGGCCGGTGATCCCGCGGCGTTGCAGGACCTGGTCGCGCGCTGCGAACGTGACGGCGTCCGCGCGCGGGTGATCCCGGTGGACTACGCGTCGCACTCGGCGCACGTCGAGGCGATCGAAGCCGAGCTGCGCGAGGTCCTGGCTCCGATCGAGCCGCGCTCGGCCGAGGTCCCGTTCTACTCGACGGTCACCGCCGAGCCCGTCGACACCGCGACCTTGGACGCCGGGTACTGGTACCGCAACCTGCGTCAGCCGGTGCGGTTCCGCGAGACCGCCGACGTGCTCGCCGAGCGGGGGCACCGGTACTTCGTCGAGGTCAGCCCGCACCCGGTGCTCGGCGGTGGCCTCCAGGAGGCGCTGGACGCGGCCGTGGTCGGCACGCTGCGCCGCACCGAAGGTGGCCTCCGCCGGTTCCTGCTGTCGGCGGCCCAGCTGTGGGCGCACGGTCACGACGTCGACTGGTCGGCCCTCTACCCGAACCGGCGGACGGTCCCCCTGCCCACGTACCCGTTCCAGCGACGGCGGTTCTGGCTCGAGCCGGCCGCCAAGCCCGCCGACGACGGCCGCTTCTGGACCGCCCTCGACGACGACACGCTGGCTCGCGAACTCGGCCTCGCCGACGACACGCCGTGGCGCGACGCAAAACCCGCCCTGACGCAGTGGCGGCGCCGGGAAGGCCTGGACGGCTGGCGCAACCGGATCACTTGGCGTGCACTGCCCGAGCCGCCCGCCCCGCCGCTGACCGGCACCTGGCTCGTCGTGACGCCCACCGCGGGAGCCCTCGCGGGGCTGGGTGCGGACCTCGTCGAGGTGCTCGACACCGGCGACCGCGCGACCCTCGCCGGACGCCTGGCCGGGCTGACCCCCGACGGCGTGCTCGCCCTGCCCGGCCCGGACGACGACCCGATCCGAGCCGTCACCCGCGCGACCGTCCTGGTCCAGGCCCTCGGCGACGCCGGCATCGAGGCACCCCTCTGGTACCTGACCACCGGCGCCGTCGCCCCGCTGGACACCGACCCCGCGCCGAACCCGGCGCAGGCCGCGGTCTGGGGCTTCGGCCGCGTGGCCGCGCTGGAGCACTCCGGCCGCTGGGGCGGGCTCGTCGACCTGCCCGGGACGTGGGACGCCGACACCGCGACGCGGCTGGCGGCCGTGCTGACCGGGACGGGCGACGAGGACCAAGTCGCGATCCGGCCGTCCGGGGTGTTCGGCCGGCGGCTGGTCCCGGCGTCCCTGCGCGGCGCCACGCCCGCCCGGACCTGGGGCACGCGGGGCACCGCGCTCGTCACCGGCGGCACCGGTGCGCTCGGCAGGCACCTCGCGCGCTGGCTCCTCGACCGCGGTGCCGAGCACGTCGTCCTGGTCGGCCGACGGGGCGTGGCGGTGCCCGAACTGGGGCCCCGGGTGAGCGTCGTGGCCTGCGACGTCGCCGACGCCGACGCCGTCCGCGGGCTCCTCGACGGCATCGACGACCTGCGGACCGTCGTCCACGCGGCGGGCGTCGGCACCCTGGCCGCCATCGCCGACACCGACCCCGAAGCCGTCGCCGAGGTCCTGTGCGGCAAGGTGCTCGGCGCGCGGCACCTCGACGACCTGCTCGGCGACCGCGAGCTGGACGCCTTCGTGCTGTTCTCCTCGATCTCCGGAGTCTGGGGCGTCGCCGACCACGCCGCCTACGCCGCGTCGAACGCCTACCTCGACGCGCTCGCGCTGCGCCGTCGCGCCGAAGGCCGGACCGCGTTGTCGGTGGCCTGGGGCCCCTGGGCCGGCGGCGGCATGATCGCCGAGAGCCTGCACGACATCCTCGCCCGCCGGGGCGTCCCGGTGATCGCCCCCGACCTGGCGCTGGCGGGCCTGGGACAGGCACTCGACCACGACGACGCGTTCGTCGCGCTGGCCGAGCTGGACTGGCCCGTGTTCGCCGAGGTCTTCTCCGCGGTCCGGCCGAGCCCGCTGCTCGCCGAGCAGCCCGAGGTCAAGCGGCTGCGCGAGGAGCAGCCTGCTACCGCCGGCTGGGCCGGGCAGCTCGCCGCGCGGTCCGCGCCGGAGCGGGAAAAGCTCGTGTCCACTTTGGTCCGGCAGCAGGTCGCGGCCGCGCTCGGGCACGCCGGCCCGGAGACCGTCGACGTCCGCCGGGCGTTCAAGGACCTCGGCTTCGACTCGCTCACCGCCGTCGAACTGCGCAACCGGCTCGGCACGGCGACCGGCCTGAAGCTGCCGAGCACGCTGGTCTTCGACCACCCGACGGCCGCGAAGCTGACCGAGTTCCTCCTCGGCGAAGTCTCACCACAGTCCACTGTGGACGTGGCGCCGGTCCAGGCGGTCCGGGACGACGACCCGATCGCCATCGTCGCGATGGGCTGCCGGTTCCCCGGCGGGGTCACCACCCCCGAACAGCTGTGGACCCTGCTCACCGACGGCGTCGACGCGATCTCCGGTCTGCCCGCCGACCGCGGCTGGGACCTCGGCTCGCTCTACGACGCCGACGCGTCCCGGCCGGGTACCACCTACACCCGGCACGGCGGGTTCCTCGCCGACGCGACCCGGTTCGACCCGGCGTTCTTCGGCATCTCGCCGCGGGAAGCGACCGCGATGGACCCGCAGCAGCGGCTGCTCCTGGAGGTCTGCTGGGAGGTCTTCGAACGCGCCGGGATCGACCCGGCCGCGCTGCACGGCACCCCGGCGGGCGTGTTCGTCGGCATGACCGACCAGTCCTACGGCGCGGGAGCCGGTGGCGAGGGCGAGGACTACCTGGTCACCGGCGCGGTGTCCAGCGTCGCCTCCGGCCGGATCGCCTACCTGCTCGGCCTGGAGGGCCCGGCCGTCACGATCGACACGGCGTGCTCGTCTTCGCTGGTCGCGCTGCACCTCGCGGCCCAGTCGCTGCGCTCGGGCGAGTGCTCGATGGCGCTCGCCGGCGCGTCGATGGTGATGTCGACGCCGAGCCAGTTCCTCGGCTTCAGCCGTCAGCGCGGGCTCGCGCCCGACGGCCGCTGCAAGCCGTTCGCCGCGGCCGCCGACGGGTTCGCGCTCGCCGAGGGCGTCGGCGTCCTGCTCGTGGAGCGGCTGTCCGACGCGCGGCGCCGCGGTCACCCGGTGCTCGCCGTGCTGCGCGGCTCGGCGGTGAACTCCGACGGCGCGTCGAACGGCCTGACCGCGCCGAACGGCCTTTCGCAGCAGCGGGTCATCCGGGCCGCGCTCGCCGGCGCCGGGCTCGAACCGTCCGAAGTGGACGTCGTCGAGGCGCACGGCACCGGGACGCCACTGGGCGACCCGATCGAGGCGCAGGCGCTGATCGCCGCGTACGGGCCCGAGCGTGCCCGGCCGCTGCTGGTCGGGTCGCTGAAGTCGAACCTCGGGCACACCCAGACCGCGTCCGGCGTCGCCGGGGTGATCAAGGTGGTCGAGGCGATGCGGCACGGCCGGCTGCCGAAGACCCTGCACCTCGACGAGCCGACGCCGGAGGTCGACTGGTCGTCCGGGGTGGTGGAGCTGACCGGCGAAGACCGGGCGTGGCCCGAGACGGGCGCCCCGCGACGCGCCGGCGTGTCGGCGTTCGGCATCAGCGGCACCAACGCGCACGTGATCCTGGAACAGGCGCCCGAACCGGCTCCGGTCGAGCCACTGCCGGACACCGTCGGCATCTGGGCGCTGTCGGCTCGTTCGGAAGCCGCCGTGCGTGCGCGGGCCGCGGCCCTGACGGAGACGGAACACGGCGTCGCCGAAGTCGGCTGGTCCCTGGTCAGCACCCGGTCGGCGTTCGAGTACCGGGCCGCGGTCGTCGGCGACCGGGACGAACTCCCGGCCGGGCTGCGCGAGCTGGCCGCCGGGGGCCCGGTGAGCACCACGACCACGGGCGAGACCGTCTTCGTCTTCCCCGGTCAGGGCGCGCAGTGGGCCGGCATGGCCGTCGACCTGCTCGACGAGTCGCCGGTCTTCGCCGAGCGGATCGCGGAGTGCGCGGCCGCGCTGGCCCCGCACGTCGGCTGGTCGCTGACCGAGGTCCTGGCCGACGCGGCCGCGCTGGAGCGGGTCGACGTCGTCCAGCCGGCGTCGTGGGCCGTGATGGTTTCGCTCGCCGCGCTCTGGCGGGCGCACGGCGTCGAGCCGGATGCGGTCGTCGGTCACTCGCAGGGCGAGATCGCGGCCGCGGTCGTCGCGGGTGGACTGTCCCTCGAGGACGGTGCGCGGGTGGTGGCGTTGCGCAGCAAGGCGATCGCCGCCGGCCTCGCGGGACACGGCGGGATGGCGTGGATCGCCGCCCCGGAGCCCGTGGTCGCGCCGCTGCTGGAGCCGTACGACGGGCGCCTCTCGCTCGCCGCGGTGAACGGGCCGGGCTCGGTCGTCGTCTCCGGCGAAGTCGAAGCACTGGAAGCGCTGCTCGCCGAGGCGGGTGACCTGCGGGTCCGCCGGATCCCGGTGGACTACGCCTCCCACTCGGCCGCGGTCGAGGCCATCGAAGCCGGGCTGCGGGAGGTCCTCGCGCCGGTCCGGCCCCGGACGTCCGAGATCACCTACGTCTCCGGCGTCACCGGCACCCCGGTCGACACGGCCACGCTCGACGCTGGGTACTGGTACCGCAACCTGCGTCAGCCGGTGCGGTTCCACGACGCCACGAAGACGCTCATCGAAGCCGGGCACCGGTTCTTCGTCGAAATCAGCCCGCACCCGGTGCTCGGCGGCGGGATCGAAGAGACCCTCGACGAGACGACGGACTCGGCGGCCGTCGTCGGCACCCTGCGTCGCAACGCCGGCGACCTCCGGCGGTTCCTGACGTCGCTGGGGCAGCTGTGGGCGCACGGCCACGACGTCGACTGGGCGGTCCTGCACCCGGTCAAGCGCACGGTGCCGCTGCCGACGTACCCGTTCCAGCGGCAGCGGTTCTGGCTCGAACCGCGCACGACGGCAACGGTCGCCCGGTCCGCTGTGGACGATCTCCGCTACGAGGTCCGCTGGAGCCCGGTGACCACGCCGCGCGCCACCACGCTCGACGCGGGCTGGGTGGCCGTGGTGCCCGCCGGACGCGACTTCCGCGACCTGCTCGGCCCGGACGTCCGCGTCCTCGAAGTGTCCACCCAGGACCGCGCGGACCTGGCCGTCGAACTGGCCGCCGAAGCACCGCCGGTCGGCGTGGTTTCCCTGCTGGCCCTGGATGACGAACCGCACGCCGAGCACCCCGTGCTCACCGCCGGGCTCGCCGGGAACGTCCTGCTCACGCAGGCGCTGGCCGACGCCGGGATCGCCGCCCCCCTGTGGTTCGCCACGCGCGGCGCGGTGTCGGTCGACGCCGGTGACCCCCTCGGCAGCCCGCCCCAGGCGATGGCCTGGGGTCTCGGCGGCATCCTCGGGCTCGACCAGCCGGACCGCTGGGGTGGCCTCGTCGACCTCCCGCCGGTCGTGGACGCCGTCGTCGCCGGCCGGTTCGCGGCCGTGCTCACCGGCCACGACGGCGAAGACCAGGTGGCCCTGCGGCCGTCCGGGGTGTTCGCCCGGCGGCTGGCCCGCGCCGCGGCGTCCCCGCCCGTCCGGTGGCGGCCACACGGCACGGCGCTGGTCACCGGCGGCACCGGCGCGCTCGGCGGGCAGGTCGCCCGCTGGCTCGCCGCGAACGGCGCCGAGCACCTGGTGCTCGTCAGCCGCAAGGGCGACGACGCGCCCGGGGCCGCGGAGCTCACCGGCGAGCTGTCCGCTCTCGGCGCCAAGGTGACCGTCGCCGCCTGCGACGTCTCGGACCGCGACGCCCTGCGCGCCCTCCTGGCCGAGCTGCCGCCGGTGACCGCCGTGGTCCACACGGCCGGCGCGGTCGACGTCGAGCGCCCGATCACCGCGGTGACCCTGGCCGACTTCGCCGACCTGGCCGAGGCCAAGGTCGGCGGCGCGCGCAACCTCGACGAGCTGTGCGGCGACCTGGACGCGTTCGTGCTGTTCTCCTCCGGCGCCGGTGTCTGGGGCAACTCCGGTCAGGCCGGGTACGCGGCCGCCAACGCCTTCCTGGACGCGCTGGCCCAGCAGCGGCGCGACCGCGGGCTCCCGGCGACGTCGATCGCCTGGGGTGCCTGGGCGGGCGGCGGCATGGTCGACGAGACCGTCGGC
Source organism: Amycolatopsis sp. NPDC004378 (assembly GCF_053602455.1). Classification (NCBI taxonomy): domain Bacteria; kingdom Bacillati; phylum Actinomycetota; class Actinomycetes; order Pseudonocardiales; family Pseudonocardiaceae; genus Amycolatopsis; species Amycolatopsis sp. NPDC004378. The sequence continues at coordinate 199,584 of NZ_JBSGDR010000017.1, read as the reverse complement.
GCGCAGCTCGAGCGGCGCGGGGTCCCGATGATGCGGCCCGAGCTGGCCGTCACCGCGATCCGGCCGTCGGTCGACGCCGGTGGCCCGGCGAGCGTCGTCGCGGACATCGACTGGGCGCGGTTCACCCCGCTCTACACGGCGTCACGGCCGCGCCCGCTGCTGCGGGAACTGCCCGAAGCGCAGGCTCAAGCCGAAGAGTCCCCTGTGGACAGTGGCGGCGAGCTGGTGCGGCGGCTGCGGACGGCGTCGGCGAGCGAACGCGGCCGCGTCGTGCTCGACCTGGTGCGCGGCGAGGTCGCCACGGTGCTCGGTTTCCCCGGCCGCGACGCCGTCCGGCCGGCGCAGACGCTGAAGGAACTCGGTTTCGACTCGCTGACCGCGCTCGACCTGCGCAACCGGCTCGGCGCGGCGACCGGCTTGAAGCTGCCCGCCACGCTCGTCTTCGACCACCCGACCCCCGCCGCGGTCGCGAAGCACGTGCTCGACGGGCTCTTCACCGAGGACAACGCGACGGACGAGCTGGACCGGATCGAGGCCGAGCTGGCCGCGCTGCCGGCCGAGCTGGTCACCGCGCGGCTGCGGAAGCTGCTGTGGAAGTGGGACGACGACCGCGGCGACGAGGACGACGAGCTCGAACTCGACACGGCGACCGACGACGAGATGTTCGCGGCGATCGACCGGGAACTCGGGATTTCGTGACTGGGAAACAGGAGCGGACGCAGATGCGGAACGAGGACAAGCTCCGTGACTACCTCAAGCGGGTCACGGCCGATCTGAAGGTGGCCAACCGGCGCCTGCACGACGTCACCGAGCGCCGCGGGGAACCGATCGCCGTCGTCTCGATGAGCTGCCGGTTCCCGGGCGGGGTGACCACGCCCGAGCAGCTGTGGGACCTGATCGCCGAGGGCCGGGACGCCGTTTCGCCGTGGCCGGCCGACCGCGGCTGGGACCTGGATCTCTACGATCCCGATCCCGAGCGGACCGGCCGCAGTTACGTCCGCGACGGCTGCTTCCTGACCGGCGCCGCGCAGTTCGACCCGGCGTTCTTCGGCATCTCCCCGCGCGAAGCCGTCGCGATGGACCCGCAGCAGCGGCTCCTGCTGGAGACGACGTGGGAGGCCTTCGAACGCGCGAAGCTCGACGCGGCGGGTCTGCGCGGCAGCAAGACCGGCGTGTTCGTCGGCGCCAGCAACCAGGGTTACGCGGGCGGGCTGGTCACCGCGCCTGAGGGCCTCGAAGGGCTGCTGCTCACCGGCGGTTCGGCCGCGGTGCTGTCCGGCCGGCTCGCCTACACCTTCGGCCTCGAAGGCCCGGCCGTCACCGTCGACACGATGTGCTCGTCGTCGCTGGTCGCGCTGCACCTGGCGGTCACCGCGCTGCGCAACGACGAGTGCTCGATGGCCCTGGCCTGCGGCGCGACCGTGATGGCCAACCCCCGCAACTTCGTCGAGTTCAGCCGCCAGCGCGGCCTCTCCTCCGACGGCCGCTGCCGCGCGTTTTCGGCCGACGCCGACGGCACGGGCTGGGGTGAAGGCATCGGTGTCGTCCTCCTGGAGCGGCTGTCCGACGCGCGCAAGCACGGGCACCCGGTGCTCGCCGTCATCCGCGGCACCGCGATCAACCAGGACGGCGCGTCCAACGGCCTGACCGCACCCAACGGGCTCTCGCAGCAGCGCGTGATCGAGGCGGCCCTGGCCAACGCGCGGCTGGCGCCCGAGCAGGTCGACGCCGTCGAAGCACACGGCACCGGCACCAAGCTGGGCGACCCGATCGAGGCCCAGGCCCTGCAGGCGACCTACGGCCGGGACCGCGAACGGCCGCTGCTGCTGGGCACGGTCAAGTCGAACATCGGCCACACCCAGGCGGCCTCCGGGGTCGCCGGTGTGATCAAGATGGTCCTGGCGCTGCGGGCGGGCGTCCTGCCGAAGACGCTGTTCGTCGGCGAGCCGACCCCGCACGTCGACTGGACCGCGGGTGCCGTCTCGCTGCTGACGGAGCACCAGGAGTGGCCGGAGACGGGCGCGCCGCGCCGTGCGGGCGTGTCCTCGTTCGGCGGCAGCGGCACCAACGCGCACGTCGTGCTGGAGGGCGTGACCGAGGAACCCGAGCCGCCGTCCGAGTCCGTTGTGGACACCGCGGTCTGGGTGCTCTCGGGCCGGTCCGACGCCGCGGTGAAGGACCGCGCCGAAGCGCTGGCCCGACTGCAGGACGGGAACATCGCCGACGTCGGCTGGTCCCTGGCCCGGACGCGGTCGGCCCTCGAACACCGGGCCGCCGTGGTCGGCCGGGACCTGCCCACGCTGCTCGCGGGCGTCCGCGAGGTCGCCGAGGCCGGCACCGGTGCCGCGGTCGGCGGCGAGGCCCAGGTCGTCGGCGGGACCGTGCTGGTCTTCCCCGGCCAGGGTGCCCAGTGGACCGGGATGGCCGTGGACCTGCTGGCGTCCTCGCCGGTTTTCGCCGCCCGGATGGCCGAGTGCGAGACCGCTCTCTCGTCCTTTGTGGACTGGAAGTTGACCGAGGTCCTCGGGGACGCGGCGGCCCTGGACCGGGTCGACGTCGTCCAGCCGGTCTCGTGGGCGGTCATGGTGTCGCTCGCCGCGCTGTGGGCGGCGCACGGCGTCACGCCGGACGCCGTCGTCGGGCACTCGCAGGGCGAGATCGCGGCGGCCGTCGTCGCGGGTGCGCTGTCGTTGGAAGACGGCGCCAAGGTCGTCGCGCTGCGCAGCAGGCTGATCCTCGGCCGGCTCGCGGGCCTCGGCGCGATGGCGTCGGTCGCGGCACCGGAAGCGCAGGTGGAAGCGTTGCTTGCCGAAGGTGTCTCGATCGCGGCGGTCAACGGACCCGCGTCCGTGGTGATCTCCGGCGAGATCACCGCGGTCGAGGACGTCCTGGCCCGCGCGGAAGCCGACGGTCTGCGCGTCCGCCGGATCCCGGTCGACTACGCCTCCCACTCCGCCGTGGTGGAGGTTCTCGAGGCCGAGCTGCTCGAGGCCCTGGCGGACCTCGAGCCCCGCGAACCGCGGGTCACGTTCGTCTCCAGCGTCACCGGCGAGACCGCCGGGACGCTCGACGCCGCCTACTGGTACCGGAACCTGCGGCAGCGGGTGCGCTTCCAGGACGCGACGCGGACGCTCGTCGCCGAGGGGCACCGGTTCTTCGTCGAGTCGAGCCCGCACCCCGTGCTGGGCGGCGGGATCCAGGAGACCCTGGACGAGGTGCTCGACCCCGGCTCGGCGGCCGTCGTCGGCACGCTCCGGCGAGGTGAAGGCGGCCTGCCCCGGTTCCTGACGTCGGTGGCGCAGCTCTGGACGCACGGCCACGACGTCGACTGGGCCGCCGTCTACCCGGCGGCCCGCACGGTCGCTTTGCCGACATATCCCTTCCAGCGTCAGCGTTACTGGCTGGAGACGCCGGCCGAAACCGCCGAGGCGGACGGCGAGTTCTGGAGCGCGGTCGAAGACGGCGCGCTGACCGAGGAACTCGGCGTCACCGCGGAAACGCCGTGGCAGGAGGTGCTGCCCGCGCTGGCGGACTGGCGCAACCGCCGCACCGAGCTGTCCACAGTGGACCAGTGGCGCTACCGGATCACCTGGCACCCGGCTCCCGAGCCGGTGCCCGCGCTGTCCGGTACCTGGCTGGTCGTGCACGCGCCCGACGTCTGCCTCGACGCCCTGGAGAAGGCGGGTGCGGTCGTCCGCACCCTGCGCATCGACGAGACCGACGACCGCGCGTCCCTGGCCGAGCGGCTGCGGGGCGAGTCCGGCCTCGCGGGCGTGCTTTCCCTGCTCGCGCTGGACGAGGGTAGCCACCCGGCGCATCCGGTGCTGTCCCGGGGGCTGGCCGCGAACCTCCTGCTCGCCCAGGCCCTCGGCGACGCCGGGGTCGGCGCGCCGCTCTGGCTCGCGACCCAGGGCGCGGCCGCCGTCGTTCCCGGCGACGAGCTCCCGCGGCCCGGGCAGGCCACGACCTGGGGCCTCGGCCGGGTGCTCGCCCTCGAACACCCCGACCGCTGGGGTGGCCTGGTCGACCTCCCGGAGACCCTCGACGAGCGCGCCGCGAACCGGCTCTGCGCGGCCCTCACCGGGATCGGCGACGAGGACCAGCTGGCCGTCCGCGACTCCGGGCTGGTCCAGCGCCGGCTGCGGCGCGCGCCCGTCGGCGGTTCCGCGCCCGAGTGGCGGACCAGCGGGACCGCGCTGGTCACCGGCGGCACCGGCGGGCTCGGGGCGCACGTCGCCCGCTGGCTCGCCGGCCGCGGGGCCGAGCACCTCGTGCTCACCAGCCGCCGCGGTCCCGACGCGCCCGGCGCGGCCGAGCTGCGCGCGGAACTCGAGGCGATGGGCGTCGAGGTGACGATCGCCGCGTGCGACGTCGCCGACCGCGACGCGCTGTCTTCGCTGGTCAGCGGCCTGCGGGACGTGCGGGCGGTCGTGCACACCGCCGGCGTCGGCCTGCTCGCGCCCTTGGCCGACACGGACCTGCCCGAGTTCGAAGAGGGCGCCCGCGCGAAGCTGGCCGGTGCCCGTCACCTGGACGAGCTGTTCCCCGAAGCCGACCTCGACGCGTTCGTCCTGTACTCCTCGGTCGCGGGGGTGTGGGGCAGTGGTGACCACGGCGCGTACGCCGCCGCGAACGCCTTCGTCGACGCGCTCGCCGAGAGCCGCCGCGCCCGCGGCCTGGCCGGGACGTCGGTCGCCTGGGGCATCTGGGCCGGCGACGGCATGGTCTCCGACGTCGTCGCCGACCAGCTCAAGTGGCGCGGGATCCCGTTCATGGCCCCGGAACCGGCCCTGCTCGGGCTCGGCCAGGTGCTCGACCACGACGAGCCGTTCCTGGCCGTCGCCGACATCGACTGGCCGCGGTTCGTGCCGGTCTTCACGGCCGCCCGGCCGCGGCCCCTGCTGTCCGAGGTGCCCGAGGTCGCGGCCGTGCTCGCCGCCGAGGCCGAAGTCACCGAGGAGCAGACCGGCGCCGCGGGCGCGTTGCGCACCAAACTGTCCGGACTGTCCGAAGTGGACCAAGAACGCGAGCTGCTCGCGCTGGTGCGCAAGCACGCGGCGTCCGTGCTCGGCTACGCCGGGCCCGACGACGTCGACCCGTCACGCGCGTTCCGGGAGCTGGGCTTCGACTCGCTGACCGCGATCGAGCTGCGCAACCGGCTCACCGCGGCCACCGGCCTCAAGCTGTCCGCGACCCTGGTGTTCGACTACCCGAACGCGACCACGCTGGCCCGGCACGTCCGCACCGAGGTGCTCGGCACCGACGCTCCCGCGCCGGTCGCCGTGGCCGCGGTCGCGACCGGCGAACCCCTGGCGATCGTCGGCATGAGCTGCCGGTTCGCCGGCGGCGTCGGCAGTCCCGAGCAGCTCTGGGACCTGATGATGGCCGAGGCCGACGTCATCGGCGACTTCCCCGGCGACCGCGGCTGGCACCCCGACGCGCTCTACGACCCCGACCCCGACAGCGCCGGCCACAACTACGCCCGCGCGGGCGGGTTCCTCCTCGACGCGGCCGAGTTCGACCCCGGCTTCTTCGGCATCAGCCCGCGTGAAGCGCTCGCGATGGACCCGCAGCAGCGCGTGGTCATGGAGGCGGCCTGGGAGGCCTTCGAGGCCGCCGGGCTCGACCAGGCCGCCGTCCGCGGCAGCCGCACCGGCGTGTTCGTCGGCGCCAGCGGCCACGACTACGGCCCGCGGCTGCAGGAAGTCCCCGAAGGCGTCGAGGGGCACCTGGTCACCGGCGGCACCGGCAGCGTCACCTCGGGCCGGGTCGCCTACACCTTCGGGCTCGAAGGCCCGGCGGTCACGATCGACACCGGCTGCTCGTCGTCGCTGGTCGCCCTGCACCTGGCCGGCCAGGCCCTGCGGTCGGGGGAGTGCGACCTCGCCCTCGCCGGCGGCGTCGCGGTGATGTCGACCCCGGCGCCGTTCGTCGCGTTCAGCCGCCAGCGCGCGCTGGCCGCCGACGGCCGCAGCAAGCCGTTCTCCGCCGAAGCCGACGGCATGGGCCTGGCCGAGGGCGTCGGCATGCTCCTCGTCGAACGGCTTTCCGACGCGCGCCGCCACGGCCACCGCGTGCTGGCCGTCGTCCGCGGCACCGCGACCAACCAGGACGGCGCGTCCAACGGCCTGACCGCGCCGAACGGCCCGTCGCAGCAGCGCGTCATCCTGTCGGCGCTCGCCGCCGCGGGGCTCGAACCGTCCGATGTGGACGCCGTCGAGGCGCACGGCACGGGCACCACGCTCGGCGACCCGATCGAGGCCCAGGCACTGATGGCGACCTACGGCCGCGACCGCCGGGCGCCGCTGTGGCTCGGGTCGGTCAAGTCCAACATCGGGCACAGCCAGGCCGCCGCGGGTGCCGCCGGGATCATCAAGATGGTCCTGGCCATGCGGCACGGCGTCCTCCCGCGCTCACTGCACTCCGAGCACCCGACGCCGCACGTCGACTGGTCGTCCGGCGCGCTCGAACTGCTCACCGAGGCGACGCCGTGGCCGGACAAGCCGGGCCCGCGCCGCGTCGGCGTGTCCTCGTTCGGCGTCGGCGGCACCAACGCGCACGTCGTCCTCGAACACGATCCCGTCTTCGAACCGGCTGCCGAGCGCGAGCCGGTCGCGGGCCCGGTGCCGTGGGTGCTCTCGGCCCGTTCGGCGGCCGGGGTGCCCGCGCAGGCGGCGAAACTCGCGGCACTGCCCGGCACTCCGGACATCGCCGACGTCGGCTGGTCCCTCGCGTCGACGCGGACCGCGTTCGAGCACCGAGCCGTGGTGCTGGGTTCGGACCGCGAAGAACTGCTCGCGGGGCTGGCCGGCTTGACCACCGGGACGCCGAGCGCGTCCGTTGTGACCGGGGTGGCGGGCGCGGCGGGGCGCACGGTGTTCGTGTTCCCGGGTCAGGGTGCGCAGTGGGCCGGGATGGCGGCTGGGCTGCTCGCGGAGTCGCCGGTTTTCGCCGGGCGGTTCGCGGAGTGTGCGGTGGCGTTGGAGTCTTTTGTGGACTGGTCGCCGTTCGAGATGCTGTCTTCGTTGGACCGGGTCGATGTGGTGCAGCCGTTGTCGTGGGCGGTCATGGTTTCGCTGGCGGCGCTGTGGCAGTCGTACGGGGTGACGCCGGACGCGGTGGTGGGGCATTCGCAGGGTGAGATCGCCGCGGCGGTCGTCGCGGGTGGATTGTCCCTTGAGGACGGTGCTCGGGTGGTCGCGTTGCGGAGCAAGGCCATCGCCGCGGGGCTCGCGGGGAAGGGTGGCATGGCGTCGATCGCGCTCGGCGCCGAGCAGGTCGGAAAGCTCTTGTCCGAATGGGCCGGCCGGATCTCCATCGCGGCGTTCAACAGCCCCTCGTCGACCGTCGTGTGCGGCGAACCCGAAGCACTGGACGAACTGCTCGCCCAGTGCACGGCCGACGGAGTGCGTTCGCGGCTCATCCCGGTCGACTACGCGTCGCACTCGGCGCACGTCGAGGCGATCGAAGCCGAGCTGCTGGACGTGCTCGCGCCGATCCGCCCGCGCTCGTCCGACGTCCCGTTCTACTCGACGGTCACCGCCGAACCGGTCGACACCGCGACCCTGGACGCCGGCTACTGGTACCGCAACCTGCGCCAGCCGGTGCTGTTCCGCCAGACCGTCGACGTGCTCGCGGCGCGCGAGCACTCGGTGTTCGTCGAGGTCAGCCCGCACCCGGTTGTCTCCTCCGCGATCGGGGAGGCGGTCCCGGAGGCGGTCGTGAGCGGCACCCTTCGGCGCGGGGAGGGCGGCTTGACGCGGTTCCGCACGTCCCTGGCCGAGCTGCACGTCCGCGGCGTCGACGTCGACTGGGCGCCGGTGTTCCCCGGTGCCTCGCCGATCCCGTTGCCGACTTACGCTTTCCAGCACCAGCGCTACTGGCTGGACGCCCCCGCCCGCGGGGCCGAACTGGACGACGAGTTCTGGGCCGCCGTCGAGCAGGCCGACGTCGAGGCGCTCGCCGCCTGGCGCGACCACCGGCAGGCGAAGTCCACTGTGGATGGCTGGCGGTACCGCGTCGAGTGGACGCCGCTGCCCGTCGCGACCGGCACCACGGTGGCGGGCTGGCTCGTCGCCGGCCCCGACCCGCACGGCCTCGCCGGCGGGCTCGGCGCCCGGCACGTCGACCTCCCGTCCGAAGTGGACCGGGCGCGATGGGCCGAGCTGCTGCGCGCGGCCGGACCGTGCGAGGGCGTGCTCTCCCTGCTCGACGGCCTCGTCCCGAACCTGACGCTCCTGCACGCCCTCGGCGACGCGGGGATCGGCGCGCCGCTGTGGTGCGCCACCAGCGGCGCGGTCAGCACCGGTGCGGCCGACCCGATCCGGGCCACCGGCCAGGCGCCGACCTGGGGCTTCGGCCGGATCGCGGCCGTGGAGTACCCGCAGCGCTTCGGCGGGCTGGTCGACCTCCCGGCCGACCTCGACGCCCGCGCCGTGGCCCGGCTCGCCGCCGTGCTCGGCACGCCCGGCGACGAAGACCAGGTGGCCGTCCGCGCGTCCGGTGTCTTCGGCCGCCGGCTGGTCCGCGCGGAACCGGCGCGAAGCACGACGCCGTGGCGCGCGTCCGGGACGGTGCTGCTCACCGGCGGCACCGGCGGGATCGGCGCGCACCTCGCGCGCTGGCTGGCCGGCGCCGGTGCCGAACGCCTGGTGCTCACGAGCCGTCGCGGCCAGGACGTCCCCGAACTGACCGCCGAGCTGGCGGACCTCGGCACCGAGCTGACCGTCGTGGCCTGCGACGTCGCCGACCGCGCCCAGGTCGCCGACCTGCTGGCAGGGCTGCCGGACCTCACCGCCGTGGTGCACGCCGCGGCCGTCCTGGACGACGGCGTCATCGACGGTCTCACCGCCGAGCGCATCGCGGACGTCCTGCGGCCCAAGGCCGACGCCGCGCGGCACCTGCACGAGCTGACCGCCGACCGCGAGCTCTCGGCGTTCGTCCTGTTCTCCTCGCTGGCGGGCACGCTCGGCGGGCCGGGCCAGGCGAGCTACGCCGCGGCCAACACCTACCTCGACGCCCTCGCCCGCGAACGCCGGGCGGCGGGCCTGCCCGCGACGTCCGTCGCCTGGGGCGCGTGGGCCGGCGGCCGGGGTGAGGGACTCGCCGAGCAGGGCCTGCCCGCGATGAACCCCGAGCTGGCGATCCTCGCCCTGCAGCAGGCCCTCGACACCGGCGAGACCGTGCTCGCGGTCGCCGACATCCGCTGGGACCGCTACCGCAAGACCCTCGCGCAGGGCCGCCCGAGCGCGGCGCTGCGGGGCATCCCCGAGGCGGCCGAACCGGCCGGCGAGGTCACCGGAACCGGCTGGGCCGCCCGCTTGACCGGGCTGGCGGAGGCCGAGCAGCACCGGCTGGTGCTGGAGCTGATCCAGGCCCAGGCCGCGGTGGCGCTCGGCTACCCGTCACCCGGGTCGATCGAGCCGGACCGCGCGTTCCGCGACCTCGGCTTCGACTCGCTGACCGCCGTCGACCTGCGCAACCGCCTCGGTGAGGTCACCGGCCTGCGGCTGCCGGTGACGCTGGTGTTCGACCACCCGACCGCCGTCGTGCTGGCCGAGCACGTCCGGCGTGAGCTGGTGGGGGGCGCCGTGGCCGAGGCCGCGGCCCCGGTCGTCGCGGCCGCCGACGAGCCGATCGCGATCGTCGCGATGTCCTGCCGCTACCCCGGCGGCGTCACCGGCCCGGACGACCTCTGGCGGCTCGTCGCCGACGGTGTCGACGCGGTCGGCGAGTTCCCGGCCGACCGCGGCTGGGACCTCGACCGGCGGTACGACGCCGACCCGGACAAGGCCGGCACCTTCTACACGCGCGGCGGTGGTTTCCTGCACGACGCGGCGGAGTTCGACCCGGCGTTCTTCGGGATCGCGCCGCGCGAGGCGCCCGCGATCGACCCGCAGCAGCGGCTGCTGCTGGAGACGTCGTGGGAGGCCGTCGAGCGCGCGGGCATCGACCCGGCGCGGCTGCGCGGCAGCCGGACCGGCGTGTTCGTCGGCTCCAACTACCACGACTACGGCGGCCGGCTGCGGCACGCGCCCGGCGAGTTCGAGGGCCACCTGGCGACCGGCAGCGCGGGCAGCGTCGCCTCCGGCCGGATCGCCTACACCTTCGGCCTCGAGGGCCCGGCGGTCACGGTCGACACGGCCTGCTCGTCGTCGCTGGTGGCCCTGCACTGGGCGGTCAAGGCCCTGCGCTCCGGCGAATGCGACCTCGCGCTGGCCGGCGGCGTCACGGTGATCTCGTCGGTCGACACCTTCGTCGAGTTCAGCCGGCAGCGCGCGCTGTCGCCGGACGGCCGGTGCCGCGCGTTCTCCGCGGACGCCGACGGCGCGGGCTGGGCCGAGGGCGTCGGCATGGTGCTGGTGGAACGGCTTTCGGACGCGCGACGGCGCGGGCACCCGGTGCTCGCGGTCGTCCGGGGCAGCGCGGTGAACCAGGACGGCGCGTCCAACGGCATGACCGCGCCGAGCGGTCCCGCGCAGCAGCGGGTGATCCGCGCGGCGCTCGCCGACGCGGGCCTGCGACCGTCCGATGTGGACGCCGTCGAGGCGCACGGCACCGGCACGACGCTCGGCGACCCGATCGAGGCGCAGGCGCTCATGGCCACCTACGGCCAGGACCGCGAGCGGCCGCTGTGGCTGGGTTCGGTGAAGTCGAACATCGGGCACACGCAGGCCGCGTCCGGCATCGCGGGCGTGATCAAGATGGTGCAGGCACTGCGGAACGGGGTCCTGCCCCGCACGCTGCACGCCGAGACGCCGTCGCCGCACATCGACTGGACGGCCGGCCGGGTCGAGCTGCTCTCGGAACCGGTCGAGTGGGCGGCCAACGGCCACCCGCGCCGCGCCGGGGTCTCGTCGTTCGGGGTCAGCGGCACGAACGTCCACACGATTCTCGAAGAAGCTCCCGAGCCGTCAGCCGACGAAGTCGTGGCTCCGCAAGGGGTGACGGCCTGGTCGGTGTCGGCCAAGTCCGAAGCCGCCCTGCGTGGCCAGGCGCGGCGGCTGCTGGCGTTCCTGGAGTCCGAACCGGACCCGGGCGCGGTGGCCCGGTCCCTCGCCGCCCGCTCGCGGTTCGGGCACCGCGCGGTCGTCGTCGGCGACGGGCTCGGCGAACTGCGTGACGGGCTCGCCGCGCTGGCCGCCGACCGGCCCGCCGCCGGGCTGCGGCGCCACACCGCGCGCACCGGCCGGACGGCGTTCCTCTTCACCGGGCAGGGCGCGCAGCGGCTCGGCATGGGAAGCGAGCTGTACGCGCGGTTCCCGGTGTTCGCCGACGCCTTCGACGCGGTGTGCGCGCACTTCGACCTGCCGCTCCACGACGTCGTGTTCGGCGACGACGCCGCCCGGCTCGACCGGACCGGCTTCACCCAGCCCGCGCTGTTCGCGGTCGAGGTGGCGTTGTTCCGGCTGCTCGAAGCCTGGGGCGTCCACGCGGACCACCTCGCCGGCCACTCGATCGGCGAGCTGGCCGCGGCGCACGTCGCCGGGGTGCTTTCGCTGGCCGACGCGGCCAAGCTCGTCGCCGCCCGCGGCCGGTTGATGGAGGCGTTGCCGGAGGGCGGGGCCATGGTGGCGATCGCCGCGCCCGAAGCCGAAGTCGTGCCGCTGCTGGGCGAGCACGTCTCGCTGGCCGCGGTCAACGGGCCCGAAGCCGTCGTGATCTCGGGCGGGACCGAAGCCGTGCTGGCGCTGAAGGAGCACTTCACCGCGCTGGGCCGCAAGACCAAGCGCCTCGAGGTCTCGCACGCCTTCCACTCGCCGTTGATGGACCCGATGCTCGCGGAGTTCGCCGCGATCGCGGAAAGCCTGACCTACCACCAGCCGCGGATCCGGGTGGCGTCGGCCGGCGACGTCACCACGCCGGAGTACTGGGTGCGGCACGTGCGGGAGGCCGTCCGGTTCGCCGACGCGATCGCCGAGCTGGCCGCGGCGGGCGTCACCCGGTTCGTCGAGCTGGGCCCGGACGCGGTGCTCGCCGCGCTCGTCCCGGACTGCGCCGGCCGGGCCGACCTGAGCGTGGGTTCGGTGCTGCGCAAGGGACACGGCGAGGAGCGGACGCTGCTCACCGCCCTCGCCGGGCTGCACGTCAGCGGGGCCGACGTCGACTGGGCCGCGGTGCTCGGCGGCGGCGGGCACGTCGAGCTGCCGACGTACGCCTTCCAGCGGGAGCGGTACTGGCTCGACGCGCCGGCGGTGACCGGCGACGTCACCGGTGCCGGGCTCACCGAGACGCGCCACCCGCTGCTGGGCGCGGCCGTCTCGCTGGCCGGGTCGGACGGCGCACTGTTCACCAGCCTCCTCTCGGCGGCCAGTCATCCGCTGCTCGCGCAGCACGTCGTGCTCGGCAACGTCCTGCTGCCGGGGACGGCGTTCATGGAGCTGGCCGTGCACGCGGCGGACAAGGTCGGCTGCGAACGCGTCGAGGAGCTCACCCTCGCCGCGCCGCTCGTGCTCCCGGAGACCGGCGGCATGCGGCTGCAGGTCGCCGTCGGCGGCCCGGACGAGTACGGCAACCGCGCGATCGACATCTACTCCCGCGCCGGCGACGCGATGGAGGACGAGCCGTGGACCACGCACGCGAGCGGCACCCTCGCCGCGACGCCGGTGCCGGCCGGCGGTGACCTCACCGGCGCCTGGCCGCCCGCCGGAGCCGAGCCGATCGACCTCGACGGGCTCTACGACCGCATCGCGGACAACGGATTCGCCTACGGGCCGGCGTTCCAGGGCCTGCACCGCGCGTGGCGCGCCGGCGACGAGATCTTCGCCGAGGTCGACCTGCCCGAGGAGGAACGGGCGGAGGCCGGGCGCTTCGGCCTGCACCCGGCCCTGCTCGACGCGGCTCTGCACACCGTCGCCCTGCGCGACGAAAGCCGCGCGGTCCTGCCGTTCGCCTGGTCGGGGGTGACGCTGCACGCCGGTGGGGCGTCGGCCCTGCGGGTGCGCGTCACCGGCCAGGACGCCGACACCGTGACGCTCTCGGTCGCCGACCAGGACGGGCTGCCGGTGGCGACCGTCGGTTCGCTGTCCCTGCGCCCGGTTTCGGCCGAGCAGCTCGACGCCGCCAAGTCGGCCCACCACGAGTCGTTGTTCCGGGTGGGCTGGGTGATGGCCCCGATCACCCCGGCCCGGCTCTCGGCGGCCGAACGCTGGGCGGTCGTCGGGGTCGACGTCGGCGTCCGCGTCACCAAGGCCCTCGGGTCGGCGGGCGTCCCGGTCGAGTCGTACCCCGACTTCGACGCGCTCGAGGCGGCCGTCGTGGCGGGCGCCCCGGTGCCCGAAGTGGTCGTGGTGACCAGCGGTTCGCACGGCGACGAGAACGTGGCCCGCGCGGTCCGGACCGCCACCCACGGCGCGCTGGAGCAGGTGCAGGAGTGGCTGGCGAGCGAACGGTTCGCCGGGTCGCGCCTGGTGTTCGTCACGCGGGGCGCGATCGCGACGCGCGTCGGGGAAGGCATCACCGACCTGGCGACGGCGGCCGTAGTCGGGTTGGTGCGCTCGGCGCAGTCGGAGAACCCCGGCCGGTTCGTGCTGGTGGACCTCGACGACCGCGAAGTGTCCTACGCGGCGCTCCCGTCCGCCGTGGCCTGCGGCGAGCCGCACGTCGCGGTCCGGATCGGCGCGATCCAGGTGCCCCGCCTCGCGCGGGTCCCGGCCACCGCGCCCGAGCCGGTCCCCGCGTGGGACCCCGAGGGCACGGTGCTGATCACCGGCGCGACCGGGACGCTCGGCACGCTCGTCGCGCGGCACCTGGTGACCGCCCGGGGAGCCCGGCGGCTGGTGCTGACCAGCCGGCGCGGGCCGTCGGCGGAAGGCGCGCGCGAGCTGGCCGACGAGCTGAGGGCGTGGGGCGCGGACGTCACCATGGCCGCCTGCGACGTCGCCGACCGCGACTCGCTGGCCGCGCTGCTCGCCGGCATCCCGGCCGAGCACCCGCTGACCGCGGTGGTGCACACCGCGGGCGTCCTGGACGACGGCGTGGTGTCCGCGCTGACCACCAAGCAGCTCGACACGGCCCTGCGGCCCAAGGTCGACGCGGCCTGGCACCTGCACGAGCTGACCGCCGGGATGAACCTGGCCGGGTTCGTGGTGTTCTCGTCGCTGGCCGGCACCTTCGGCGGCACGGGCCAGGCGAACTACGCCGCGGCGAACGCGTTCCTCGACGCGCTCGCGCACGTCCGGCGGGCGCAGGGGCTGCCGGCGTTGTCGCTGGCGTGGGGCCTGTGGGCCGAACGCAGCGGCATGACCGGGAAGCTCGCGGAGGCGGACCTGTCCCGCCTGGCGCGCGGCGGGGTCGAGCCGATGCCCTCGGACGAGGGGCTGGAGCTGTTCGACATCGCCTGCACGCTCGACGAGGCCGTGCTGCTGCCGGTCCGGCTGGTCGTGGAGGCGATGCGCGACCGCGTCGGCGAGGACGCGATCCCGGTGATCCTGCGCAGCCTGATCCGCACTCCGGTGCGGCGCGCGGTCCGGGCCGCCCCGGCCGACCCGGTCGACAACCTGACCCACCGCCTGGCCGGGATGTCGGACGCCGAACGGGACGGCACGCTGCTCGACCTGGTCCGCACCCAGGCGGCGACGGTCCTGGGCTACGCGGGCCCGGACGCCATCGAGCCGGACCGCGGCTTCCTCGAGCTGGGCTTCGACTCGCTCAGCGCGGTGGAGCTGCGCAACCTGCTCGGCGCGGCCACCGGCCTGCGGCTGCCGGCGACGCTGCTGTTCGACTACCCGTCGACGACGGTCCTGGCGGCGTACCTGCGCACCGAGCTGGTCCCGGACGTCCCGGCGGCGATCCTGCCGGCGCTGGCGGAACTGGACCGCGTGGAGTTCGCCCTGCCGGACCTGCTGGCGGACTCGGCGGCGCGCGCGACGCTGGGGGCGCGTCTGCAGGACCTCCTGACGAGGGTGACGGGCGCGGCGGGCACCGGCGTGGCGACGGCGGTGGAGGAGAAGCTGGAGTCCGCCACGGACGACGAGATGTTCGCGCTGATCGACGACCTCGACCTCGGCTGACCCGGCCGCGGAAGGAAGTCTAGGGGATTTGCGGCGCCGCTTGCGTTTCACTCGAGGCGACCACGCCGTGAACCTGGAGGTACCTGGTGGCAGTGTCTTCGGACAAGGACAAGGTCGTCGAAGCGCTCCGGGCGTCCTTGCGGGACAACAAGCGGCTGCGGGAGCAGAACGACCGGCTCGCGGCGGCCTCCAGGGAACCGATCGCCATCGTCGCGATGGGCTGCCGCTTCCCCGGTGGCGTGCGGAACCCGGACGAGCTGTGGACCCTGCTGGCCGACGGTGTCGACGCCGTCTCCGGCTTTCCCGCCGACCGGAACTGGGCCGCCGACGAGCTGGCCGGCAGCAACACCGCCGAGGGCGGGTTCCTGCGGCAGGCCGGGGACTTCGATCCCGGCTTCTTCGGCATCTCGCCCCGCGAAGCGCTCGCGATGGACCCGCAGCAGCGGATGCTGCTCGAAGTGTCCTGGGAGACGTTCGAGCGCGCCGGGCTCGACCCGCGGGGGCTGCGGGCCAGCGACACCGGCGTGTTCATCGGCTGCAGCAACCAGGCCTACGGTTCCAGCGACCTCGCCGGCCTGCCCGACGAGCTCCGCGGGCACCTGCTCACCGGCAACGCCGTGTCCGTCGCGTCCGGGCGGATCGCCTACACCTTCGGCCTCGAAGGCCCGACCGTCACCGTCGACACGGCCTGTTCGTCGTCGCTCGTCGCGCTGCACCTGGCCGTGCAGGCGCTGCGCGCGGGGGAGTGCTCGATGGCGCTCGCCGGCGGCGTCACCATCATGGCCACGCCCGCCGTGTTCCTCGAATTCACCAGTCAGGGCGGGGTTTCCGCGTCCGGGCGCTGCCAGTCGTTCGCCGACTCCGCCGACGGCACCGGCTGGGGCGAGGGCGCCGGCGTGCTGCTCGTCGAGCGGCTGTCCGACGCCCGTAAGAACGGCCACCCGGTGCTCGCCGTGCTGCGCGGTTCGGCGGTCAACTCCGACGGCGCGTCCAACGGTCTCACCGCGCCCAACGGCCTTTCGCAGCAACGGGTCATCCGCGCCGCGCTGGCCAACGCCGGCCTCGAACCGTCCGAAGTGGACGCCGTCGAGGCGCACGGCACCGGCACCACGCTCGGCGACCCCATCGAAGCGCAGGCGCTGCTCGCGACGTACGGGCGCAACCGCGAGCGGCCGCTCCGGCTGGGCTCGATCAAGTCGAACATCGGGCACACCCAGGCCGCTGCCGGCGTGGCCGGGGTGATGAAGATGGTCCTGGCCCTGCGCGCCGGCGTGCTGCCCCGCACGTTGCACGTGACCGAGCCGTCGTCGCAGGTCGACTGGACGCGCGGCTCGGTCGAGCTGCTGACCGAGAACACGGCCTGGCCCGAGACCGGCGCACCCCGCCGCGCCGGGGTGTCGTCGTTCGGCGTCGGCGGCACGAACGCCCACGTCGTCCTCGAGGCGGCCGAGCCCGCGGCGGAGGAAACCGAGGCGCTCCACGGACCTGTGGTGTGGACGCTGTCCGCGCGGACGGCCGAGGCACTGCGCGAGCAGGCCGGCCGGCTGCGCGCGCACGTCGGCGACGACGTCCGGCCGGGCGACGTCGGGCTCACGCTCGCCACCGCCCGCACCGACTGGGAACACCGCGCCGCGGTGGTCGGCGACCGGCTCCCGGACCTGGTCCGCGGGCTCGACGCGCTCGCCGGCGCGACGCCGTCCGCCGAGGTGGTCCGGGGCGTCGCCGCGGCGCCGGGCAAGACGGCGTTCGTCTTCCCCGGCCAAGGCGCGCAGTGGGCCGGCATGGCGACGGACCTCCTGGCGTCCTCGCCGGTGTTCGCGGCCCGGTTCGC
The DNA here is from genome assembly GCF_053602455.1 of Amycolatopsis sp. NPDC004378. Taxonomy (NCBI): domain Bacteria; kingdom Bacillati; phylum Actinomycetota; class Actinomycetes; order Pseudonocardiales; family Pseudonocardiaceae; genus Amycolatopsis; species Amycolatopsis sp. NPDC004378. The sequence continues at coordinate 182,742 of NZ_JBSGDR010000017.1, read as the reverse complement.
CGAGTGCGAGGCGGCGCTCGAATCCTTTGTGGACTGGAAGCTGACCGACGTCCTGGCGGACGCGGAAGCCTTGGCGCGGGTCGACGTCGTGCAGCCGGCGTCCTGGGCGGTGATGGTCTCGCTCGCCGCGCTCTGGCAGTCGGCGGGTGTCCGGCCCGGCGCGGTCGTCGGGCACTCCCAGGGCGAGATCGCGGCCGCGGTCGTGGCGGGGGCGTTGTCCCTTGAGGACGGTGCGCGCGTCGTCGCGCTGCGGAGCCGTCTCATCGCGAAGGACCTGGCGGGCCAGGGCGGCATGGCCTCGGTCGCGCTGCCCCTCGCCGAAGCCACCGCCCGGCTGGACGACCGGATCGGCGTCGCGGCCGTCAACGGCCCGGCCTCGGTCGTGCTCTCCGGCGAACCCGGAGCCCTCGACGAGCTGATCGAAACCTGCGTGGCCGAAGGCATCCGCGCCCGCCGCATCCCGGTGGACTACGCCTCGCACTCCGCGCACGTCGAAGCCATCGAGGCCGAACTGCTGGCCGCGCTCGCGCCGATCACCCCGCGCGAGGCCGGGATCCCCGTCTACTCCTCGGTGACCGGCGACTGGGCCGGCGCCATGGACGCGGCCTACTGGTACCGGAACCTGCGCCGGACGGTGCTGTTCGACACCGCCGTGCGCGGCCTCGCCGACGCCGGGTACACCACGTTCGTCGAGGTGAGCGCCCACCCCGTGCTGGCTGCCGCCGTCCAGGAGACCCTGGAGGACACCGAGCCCGTGGTCGTCGGCTCGTTGCGGCGCGGCGAAGGCGGCCTGCCGCGCTTCCTGACGTCGCTGGCCGAGCTGTGGAGCCGCGGGGCCACCGTCGAATGGGCCGGCTTCTTCCCCGGCGCGCGGCTCGTCGACCTGCCGACCTACCCCTTCCAGCGCGAACGCTACTGGCTGACCGGTCCCGAAAAGTCCGGCTTCGCCGCCGATCCGGCCGACGACTCCTTCTGGTCCGCTGTGGACAGTGAAGACGCCGGCACGCTCGCCGCATCCCTGGACCTGGACGCGACCGCGCTCGCCGGCGTCCTGCCCGCGCTCGCCCGGTGGCACCGGCGCCGCCGCGAGCAGTCCGTTGTGGACGGCTGGCGGTACCGGATCGCGTGGCGGCCCGTCACCCCGCCCGAGACGGACTTCGGCGGCCGCTGGCTGGTCGTCGCCCCCGCCGGGCACGTTCCGGCCGGGCTGGTCGACGGCCTCGCCGCCCACGGTGGCGAACCCGTGCTGCTGACCGTCGAACCGGGTGCGGGCCGCGCGTGGCTCGCCGAGGAGCTGGCGGAGTCCGCCGAGGGTGTCGACGGTGTCCTCGCCGTCGCCGGCCTGCAGCTGAGCGTCGAACTGGTTCAGGCGCTCGGCGACGCCGGGGTGCCCGCGCCGCTGTGGCTGCTGACCCGCGGCGCGGTGTCCACCGGCCGGTCCGACCGGCTGACCGGCCCGGAACAGGCCCAGGTCTGGGGACTGGGCCGCGTCGTGGGCCTGGAACACCCGGACCGCTGGGGCGGCCTGGTCGACCTGCCCGAAGACCTCGACGAGCGCGCCCTCAGCCGCCTGTGCCGGGTGCTCGCCGGTGCGACGGACGAGGACCAGGTCGCGATCCGCGCGTCCGGTGTCCTGGTCCGCCGGCTGGTCCCGGCCCCGCTCGGCGCTCGTCCCGAGGCGGAGTGGCGGACCGGCGGGACCGCGCTGGTCACCGGCGGCACCGGCGCGCTCGGTGCGCACGTGGCCCGCTGGCTGGCCGGAGCCGGTGCCGGGCACCTGGTCCTGACCAGCCGGCGCGGGCCGGACGCGGAAGGTGCCGCGGAGCTGCGCGAAGAGCTGACGGCGCTCGGTGCCGAGGTGACCATCGCGGCCTGCGACGTCGCCGACCGCGACGCCTTGGCCGCGCTGCTGGCCGACGTCGGGCCGGTCCGCACGGTGGTGCACGCGGCCGGGGTGGGCCGGTCGGCGCCGCTCGCCGGGACCGACCTCGCCGAGGTCGCCGCGACCATGTGCGCGAAGGTCGCGGGGGCCGTGAACCTGGACGCGCTGCTCCCCGGCGACCTCGACGCGTTCGTGCTGTTCTCCTCCAACGCCGGTGTCTGGGGTGGCGGCGGCCAGGGCGCCTACGCCGCGGCCAACGCCTACCTGGACGCCCTCGCCCAGCACCGCCGCGACCGCGGCCTGACCGCGACGTCGGTGGCGTGGGGTGCCTGGGCCGGCGCGGGCATGACCGGCGACGACTCCGGGGAGCAACTGCGCCGCCGCGGTGTCCGGGCGATGGACCCCGCACTCGCGCTCACCGTGCTCCGGCAGGCCTTGAGCGCGGACGAGACCTTCCTCGCCGTCGCGGACATGGACTGGGCGCGGTTCGCGCCCGCGTTCACCGCCGCCCGGCCGCGGCCCCTGCTCGACGAGCTGCCCGAGGTCCGCCAGGCCCTGGAAGAGACGCCTTCGGAAGCCGAGTCTCCGTTCGTGCAAAGGCTTTCCGAGCAGAGCGAGGCCGCGCGGGCCGAAGCCCTGCTCGACCTGGTGCGCGCCGAGACGGCCGCCGTGCTCGGCTATCCCGGGCCGGGCTCGGTCGAGCCGGACCGGGCCTTCCGCGACCTGGGCGTCGACTCCCTGATCGCGCTGGAAGTGCGCAACCGGCTCGTCGCGGCGACCGGGCTCAAACTGCCCGCCGTCGTGCTGTTCGACCACCCGGACCCGCGGCGGCTCGCCGCGCTCCTCGGGCACCAGCTGCTCGACGCCGGCCCCGTGGCGGCCGATCGGCTGGTGTCCCGAGTGGACACCGGCGAGCCGATCGCCATCGTGGCGATGGCCTGCCGCCTGCCCGGCGACGTCCGGTCGCCGGAAGACCTGTGGGAACTCGTGTCGACGGGCGCCGAAGGCCTGTCCGCGTTCCCGGTGAACCGGGGCTGGGACCTCGACGGGGTGGGTGGCTTCGTCCACGACGCCGACGAGTTCGACGCGGGGTTCTTCGGGATCTCGCCGCGGGAAGCGGTGGCGATGGACCCGCAGCAACGGCTGCTGCTGGAGAGCGCGTGGGAGGTCTTCGAGCGCGCCGGCATCGACCCGCGTTCGCTGCGCGGCAGCGCGGCCGGAGTGTTCGTCGGCTGTGGCACGCAGGGGTACGCGACCGGCCACACCGAAGCGGCCGAAGAGGTCGAGGGGCACCTGCTCACCGGCAACGCCGGCGCCGTCGTGTCCGGCCGGGTGTCCTATGTGCTCGGTCTGGAAGGACCCGCGGTCACCGTGGACACGGCCTGTTCGTCGTCCCTGGTCGCGTTGCACCTCGCCGCCCAGTCGGTCCGCTCCGGCGAGTCGTCGATGGCGCTGGCCGGCGGCGTGACCGTGATGGCGACGCCGGGCGCGTTCCAGGAGTTCGCCAAGCAGGGCGGGCTCGCGCCGGACGGGCGCTGCAAGGCGTTCGCCGACGCCGCGGACGGCACCGGCTGGGGCGAGGGTGTCGCGCTGGTGCTGGTCGAGCGCCTGTCCGACGCCCAGCGGCTCGGGCACCCGGTGCTCGCGCTGCTGCGGGGATCGGCGATGAACCAGGACGGCGCGTCCAACGGCCTGAGTGCCCCGAACGGCCCGTCACAGCAGCGCGTGATCCGCGCGGCGCTGGCGGACGCCGGGCTGACACCGTCCGATGTGGACGCCGTCGAAGCACACGGCACGGGCACCTCGCTCGGCGACCCGATCGAAGCCCAAGCCTTGCTGGAAACGTACGGCCGCGACCGTGCCGAGCCGCTGTGGCTGGGCTCGGTCAAGTCCAACGTGGGCCACACCCAGGCCGCGTCGGGCGCGGTGGGCGTGCTCAAGATGGTGCTGGCGATGCGCGGCGAGGTGTTGCCGAAGACGCTGCACGTCGACCGGCCGTCGGAGCGGGTCGACTGGACGGCGGGGGACGTCCGGCTGCTGACGGAGGCCCGGCCGTGGCCGCACGGCGACCGGCCGCGCCGCGCGGGGGTGTCGTCGTTCGGGGTCAGCGGCACGAACGCCCACGTCATCCTCGAAGAGCCACCGGCGGTTGCGGAAGTCCGCAATGCCCCCGAAACCGGGCTCGTGCCCCGGGTGCTGTCGGGCCGGACCGAGCAGGCCGTGCGCGACGCCGCACGCGGGCTGACCGGCATCGACGGTGAACCGCTGGACATCGCTTTCGCGCTCGCCGCGCGTTCGGCGTTCGAGTACCGGACCGTGCTGCTGGGTGACGACGTTCTCGGCCCCCGGCCGGCGGAGCCGGGCAAGACGGCGTTCCTGTTCTCCGGTCAGGGATCCCAGCGCGTCGGCATGGGTGCCGAGCTGTACGAACGGTTCCCGGTCTTCGCGGACGCGTTCGACGCGGTGTGCGCGCACCTGGACCTGGACCGCCCGCTGCGGGAGGTCGTGTTCGGCGACGCCGAGGCGCTCGACCGGACGGGGTACACGCAGCCCGCGCTGTTCGCGGTCGAGGTGGCGCTGTTCCGGCTGCTGGAGTCCTGGGGCGTCAAGCCGGACCACGTCGCCGGGCACTCGATCGGCGAGCTGGCCGCCGCGCACGTCGCCGGGGTGTTCTCGCTCGAAGACGCGTGCACGCTGGTGACGGCCCGCGCGGGCTTGATGCAGGCCCTGCCGGCGGGCGGCGCGATGCTGGCCGTGCAGGCCACCGAAGACGAGGTCGTCCCGCTCCTGGATGACGACGTGAGCCTGGCCGCGGTCAACGGGCCCGAGGCCGTGGTGGTGTCCGGCGCCGTCGACGCGGTCGAGCGGCACTTCGCCGGACTGGGCCGGAAGGTCCGGCGCCTGACGGTGTCGCACGCGTTCCACTCGGCGTCGATGGATCCGATGCTGGCCGAGTTCGCCCGCGTCGCCGGTTCGGTGTCCTTCACCGCGCCGACGATCCCGCTCGTGTCCACTGTGTCCGGTGCGGTGGCCGGGGCGGAGATCCTGACGCCGGAGTACTGGGTGCGTCAGGTCCGCGAGCCGGTCCGGTTCGCCGACGCGGCCACGACGTTGACCGGGCTCGGTGTCACCCGGGCTCTCGAACTCGGCCCGGACGGCGTGCTCTCGGCGCTGACCGGTTTCCCCGCGGTTCCGGTGCTGCGCAAGGAACGTCCGGAGTACGAGAGCCTGATCACCGCGCTGGCCGACGCGCACACGCGGGGTCACACCGTCGACTGGACCGCGGTCCTGCGCGCGGCCCACCCCCGGCACAGCGCGCGTCCGGTCGCGCTGCCCACCTACCCGTTCCAGCGGACGCGGTACTGGCTGGAGACGCGGCCGGCGCCGGACGAGCGGTTCTGGACGGCCGTCGAGAACGGCGACCTCCCGGCGCTGAGGGCCTGGCGCGAGCGCCGGTCGTCGCCGGTGGACCAGTACGAGATCACCTGGCAGCCGGTCCCGGCAGCCGCCGCCGCCCGCACCGGGCCGTGGCTCGCGGTGGTCCCGGCCGGCACCGGCTTCCCGGCCTTCGACGTGCTCGAAGTCGGTCCCGGCGACGATCGCGCGTCGCTCGCCGATCGCCTGCGTGGGCGTGAACTCGCCGGCGTCCTGTCTACTTTGGACGTCGAGGGTCAGCTCGCCCTGGTCCAGGCCCTCGGGGACGCCGGGATCGACGCACCGCTGTGGTGCGTCACCCGCGGCGCGGTCGCCGCGGCCGAGGGTGACGTGCCGGACCCGGCGCAGGCCATGGTCTGGGGCCTCGGGCGCACGGTCGCGCTGGAGCACCCGCACCGCTGGGGCGGCCTCGTCGACCTGCCCGCCGAACCGGACGAGACGGCGCTCGCGAGCCTCGGCGCGATCCTCGGCGGCGCGACCGGCGAGGACCAGCTGGCCGTGCGCGCGTCCGGCGTGCTGGCCCGGCGGCTGACCCGGTGCGCACCGGCCGCGGGCGACCCGTGGCAGCCGAGCGGCACCGTCGTGGTCACCGGCGGCACCGGCGCGCTGGGCCGGCACGTCGCCCGCTGGCTGGCCGGCGCCGGGGCCGAGCGCCTCGTCCTGCTCAGCCGCAGCGGCCCCGCCGCGCCGGGCGCCGACGAGCTCCGGGCCCTCGGGGTGCCGGTCGACGTCCTGGCCTGCGACGTCACCGACCGCGCCGCGCTCGCCGCGACCCTGGAGAGCGTCGGCGAGCTGACCGCCGTCGTGCACACCGCCGGGGTCCTGGCCGACGGTGTCCTCGAAGCCCTCACCCCGGAGAAGCTGGCGGAGGTCGTCGAGGTCAAGGCCGGCTCGGCGCGGCACCTCCACGAACTCACGGCCGGGCAGCCGCTGGCGGCGTTCGTGCTGTTCTCCTCCTGCGCGGCCACTTTCGGCGCTGCCGGGCAGGGCAACTACGCGGCGGCCAACGCCTACCTCGACGCGCTCGCCGAACAACGCCGGGCACGGGGCCTGGTCGCGACGTCGGTCGCCTGGGGTCCGTGGGCCGAGGGCGGGATGGCCGCGGCGGCCGCCGCCGAGGAGCACGTCGGCCGCACCGGGCTCGTCCCGCTGCGCCCCGGCCGGGCGGTCGCCGCACTGCGGTCGGCCGTCGAGCGCGGCAGTGCCGCCGTCACGGTCGCCGACGTCGACTGGGCCCGGTTCGCCGCCGCGCTCACCGCGAGCCGCCCGAGCCCGTTCGTCGCCGACCTGCCGGAGGTGCGCCGGCTCGAGCCGGCCGCCACGGATTCGCTGCCGGCCCGGCTCGCCGGACTGTCCCCGACGGACGCCGACCGAGTGCTGCTCAAAGTCGTGCGCGAACAGGTCGCGTTCGCGCTCGGCCACCGGTCGGCCGACGACGTCGCGGCCGGGCGCACCTTCAAGGAGCTCGGCTTCGACTCGCTGACCGCGGTCGAGCTGCGCAACCGCCTCGACACCGCGACCGGCCTGCGGCTCCCGGCCACCCTCGCGTTCGACTACCCGACCGCGACGGCGCTGGCGGCCCACCTGCGTGCCGAGTTGCTCGGCGACGCCGGGGCCGAACCGGCACCCGCCGCGCAGGAGAGCGACGAGCCGATCGCCATCGTCGGCATGAGCTGCCGGTTCCCCGGCGGGGTGCGGAACCCGGACGAGCTGTGGGCGCTGCTCGCCGAGGGCCGTGACGCGGTCTCGGAGTTCCCCGCCGACCGCGGCTGGGACACCGACGCGCTCTACGACCCGGACCCCGACCACGCCGGGACGACCTACGTCCGCGAAGGCGGGTTCCTGGCCGGTGCCGACAAGTTCGACGCCGAGTTCTTCGGGATCTCGCCGCGCGAGGCCCTGGCCATGGACCCGCAGCAGCGGCTGCTGCTCGAGGCGTCCTGGGAGGCCCTCGAGCGCGCGGGCATCGACCCGCGGTCGGTCCGCGGCGCGCCGGTCGGCGTGTTCGCCGGCACCAACGGCCAGGACTACACCGCGGCGCTGCACTTCGGCGAGGAGAGCGTCGACGGCTACCTCGCCACCGGCAGCGCGGGCAGTGTCCTTTCCGGACGGATCTCCTACGAGCTCGGGCTGGAGGGCCCGGCCATGACGGTCGACACCGCGTGCTCGTCGTCGCTGGTCGCCCTGCACCTGGCCGCCCAGTCCCTGAGGGCCGGCGAGTGCTCGCTCGCGCTGGCCGGCGGCGTGACGGTCATGTCGACGCCGGGCCTGTTCGTCGAGTTCAGCCGCCAGCGCGGCCTGGCCCCGGACGGCCGGTGCAAGGCCTTCTCCGACGACGCCGACGGCACCGGCTGGGGTGAGGGTGTGGGCGTCGTGCTCGTGGAGCGGCTCTCGGACGCGCGCCGCAACGGCCACCCGGTGCTGGCGGTCGTGCGGGGCAGCGCGGTGAACCAGGACGGTGCGTCCAACGGCCTGACCGCGCCGAACGGCCCGTCGCAGCAGCGGGTGATCCGGGCGGCGCTGGCCAACGCCGGGCTGGCACCGTCCGAGGTGGACGCCGTCGAGGCGCACGGCACCGGGACGACGCTCGGCGACCCGATCGAGGCGCAGGCCCTGCTGGCCACCTACGGCCGCGACCGCGAAGAACCGCTGTGGCTCGGCTCGATCAAGTCGAACCTCGGGCACACGCAGGCCGCGGCCGGGGTCGCCGGGGTGATCAAGATGGTGCTGGCGATCCGCACCGGCGTCCTGCCCGCCACCCTGCACGTCGGCGAGCCGTCGAAGCACGTCGACTGGAGCAGCGGCGCGGTGTCCCTGCTGACCGAGGCCCGCCCGTGGCCCGAGCGCGAGGGTCCGCGCCGCGCCGGGATCTCGTCGTTCGGCGTCAGTGGCACGAACGCCCACATCATCGTCGAGCAGGTGCCCGAGCCGCCCGTCGAGTCCACTGTGGACGACACGATGGCGCCGTGGGTGCTCTCCGCCCGGTCGGAAGCGGCGCTCCGGGACAAGGTGGCCGCGCTCGCCGGCGCACCCGGCAGCGTCGCCGAGATCGCCTGGTCGCTGGTGACCACCCGGTCCACCTTCGAACACCGCGCGGTCGTGCTCGACGACCACCGCGAACCGGCCGGAGCGTCCCTGGTCACCGGCACCGCCGCGGCCGCGGGCGAGACGGTGTTCGTTTTCCCCGGTCAGGGCGCGCAGTGGGCGGGCATGGCCGTCGAACTCCTCGACGAGCCGGTCTTCGCGCAGCGGATCGCGGAATGCGCCGCGGCCCTCGAACCACACGTCGACTGGTCGCTGACCGACGTCCTGGCCGACGCGACGGCCCTCGAACGCGTCGACGTCGTGCAGCCCGCGTCCTGGGCGGTCATGGTGTCGCTCGCGGCGCTCTGGCGGGCGCACGGAGTCGAGCCCGACGCCGTCGCCGGACACTCGCAGGGTGAGATCGCGGCCGCGGTCGTCGCGGGTGGACTGTCGCTTGAGGACGGTGCGAAGGTTGTCGCGCTGCGCAGCAAGGCGATCGCCGCCGGGCTCGCCGGGCGGGGCGGCATGGCCTCGATCGCCCTCGACGCCGGCCGCGTCGCGGACCTGCTGCCGGACGGGGTCGCGATCGCGGCCTACAACAGCCCGGCGTCGACGGTGGTCTGCGGCGACCCGGCCGCGCTCGACGAACTGATCACCCGGTGCACCGGGCAGGGCATCCGGGCCCGGCGCATCCCGGTCGACTACGCCTCGCACTCCGCCTACGTGGAGGGGATCCGCGACGAGCTGCTCGAGGCCCTGACCGGCTTGCGGCCCCGCACGGGCGAGGTCCCGTTCCACTCCGCGGTGACGGCCAGACCGGTCGACACCGCGACCCTCGACGCCGGGTACTGGTACCGCAACCTGCGCGAACCGGTCCGCTTCCTCGACACGACCCGGGCGCTCGTCGAGGGCGGGCACCGGTTCTTCGTCGAGGTGAGCGCGCACCCGGTGCTGCTCAGCGCGATCCAGGAGACCTTGGACGACACGCCCGGTGTCGTCGTCGGGACGCTGCGACGCGGCGAAGGCGGCCCGCGCCGGTTCCTGACCTCGCTCGCCGAGCTGTGGACGCAGGGGCACGACGTCGACTGGGCGGCGGTCGTCCCGGAGCGGCGCACGATCGCCCTGCCGACCTACCCGTTCCAGCACCGGCGCCACTGGCCGAAGGCACCGGCCGCCGTGGCGACCACCGGCGACCCGGTCGACGACACCTTCTGGGCGGCGGTCGAGCGCGAAGACCTGGCGTCGATCGCCGATACCCTCGCCGTCGCACCGGAACCCCTCGCGGACGTCCTGCCCGCGCTCGCCGGCTGGCGGCGCACCCGGCTCGAACGCTCCACAGTGGACGGCTGGCGGTACCGCATCACCTGGAAACCCCTGGACGCCGGGGCAAAGCCGCTGACCGGTACCTGGCTGGTCGTGACGCCGGAGGGTGGCGACCACCCGTGGCTCGACGCCGCCCGGCAGGCCGTCGGGACCGCGGTCCCGCTCGCCGTCGGCGACACCGACCGCGCCACGCTCGGCAAGCGGCTGGTCGACCTGGCCGCCGGGCCCGTCGACGGCGTGCTGTCCCTGCTCGCCCTGGACTCGACCGGCGACCCGGTGCTGCCCCGCGGCGTCGCGAACACCCTGCTGCTGACTCAGGCCCTCGGCGACGCCGGGATCACCGCCCCGCTCTGGCTCGCCACAGCGGGCGCGGTGACCACCGGCCGCGGCGACGCACTGGCCGACGCCGCGCAGGCCCAGATCTGGGGCCTCGGCCGGGTCATCGGCCTCGAGCACGCCGACCGCTGGGGTGGGCTCGTCGACCTGCCCGAGACGACGGACGAGCGCGACCGGCGACGGCTCGCCGGTGTCCTGGCCGCGGCGGGCGACGAGGACCAGGTCGCCGTCCGGGCGTCGGGCGTGCTCACCCGCCGCCTGGTGCCCGCGCCGCTCGGCGACGGCGCCCCGGCCCGCGACTGGCGGCCGTCCGGGACCGTGCTGATCACCGGCGGTACCGGGGCCCTCGGGGCCCACGTCGCCCGCTGGCTCGCCGGCCGCGGGGCGCAGCGCCTGGTGCTCACCAGCCGTCGAGGCGAAGCGGCGCCCGGCGCGGCCGAACTCCGCGCGGAGCTGGCCGCCCTCGGCGCCGAGGTGACGATCGCCGCCTGCGACGTCGCCGACCGAGCGGCACTGGCACGGTTGCTCGACGAGCTCGCCGAAACGCCCGTCCGGGCCGTCTTCCACGCGGCCGGGATCGTCCGGGGCACGGCGGTGGACGACACCGAGCTGAGCGAGTTCGCCGAGGTCGTGTCCGCGAAGGTCGCGGGCGCCACGCACCTCGACGAGCTCCTCGGCGACCTCGACGCGTTCGTCCTGTTCTCCTCCAACGCCGGCGTCTGGGGCAGTGGCGGGCAAGGCGCGTACGCGGCGGGCAACGCGTTCCTCGACGCGCTCGCCCAGCGCCGTCGCGACCGCGGGCTCACCGCGACGTCGGTGGCCTGGGGTGCCTGGCGGGGCGCGGGCATGGCCGGCGACAACGACGCCGAGGAGCACCTGCGCCGCCGGGGCGTCGGCGCGATGCCCCCGGAGCGGGCGTTGCTCGCGCTGGGCCAGGCGATCGACCGCGACGAGACCGTGCTGACGGTCGCCGACGTCGACTGGGAGCGGTTCGTGCGGGGCTTCACCGCCGCGCGGCCGCGCCCACTGCTCGACGACCTGCCCGCGGTCCGCCGGGCCCTGGCGGCCCAGGCGGCCGAGCCCGGGCCGGCCCCCGAGTCGTTCGCCGGCCGGCTGACCGGCCTGCCGCCCGTCGAGCAGGAGCGGGTGGTCCTCGACCACGTCCGCGACGCGATCGCCCGCGTGCTGGGGCACGCGGGCGCGGACGAGGTCGACGCGAACCGGCCGTTCAAGGAGATCGGCTTCGACTCCCTGACGGCGGTGGAGCTGCGCAACCGCCTGCGCGCGGCGACCGGGCTCAAGCTGCCCGCCACCCTCGTCTTCGACCACCCGACGCCGTCGGCACTGGCCGCGTTCTTGCTGTCCGCGCTGGTCGGCGAGGAGGTCTCCGTGCTGGGCGAGCTCGACCGGATCGAGGCGCTGGTTTCAGGGGTTTCCCCAGAGGATGACGCCTTCGGCCTGATCACCGGCCGACTTCGGACCATGCTGGACAAGCTGGGAGAAGCGCGGGCGTCCGACGGCCGGCCGCGGGCCGCCCGGCAGCTGGAAGGCGCGACGGACGACGAAATTTTCGACTTCATCCACCGGGAGCTCGGCAGGTCGTGACGGCCCGGCGCCGGTGGAGGACCGCAGGCGAGGGCGCTGGTGAACGAAGAGAAGCTCCGGGACTACCTGAAGTGGGTCACGACCGACCTCGCCGAGACCCGGCAACGCCTCCAGGACCTGGAGGCGGGGGAGCGGGAGCCGATCGCGATCGTCGCGATGGGCTGCCGGTTCCCGGGCGGTGTCACGTCCCCGGAAGAGCTTTGGGACCTGGTCACCGCGGGGACCGACGCGATGTCGGCGTTCCCCGGCGACCGCGGCTGGGACGTCGCGGGCGGCGACTACGCGCGCACGGGCGGGTTCGTCGACACCGCCACGACGTTCGACCCGGCCTTCTTCGGGATCAGCCCGCGCGAGGCGCTGGCCACCGACCCCCAGCAGCGGCTCCTGCTCGAAGTGTCGTGGGAGGTCTTCGAACGCGCGGGGATCGACCCCGGTTCGCTGACCGGCACGTCCGCCGGCGTCTTCGTCGGCTCGACGCCGTCCGGCTACGGCATCGGCAGCGAATCCGGCGAGGTCGCCGGGCACCTGCTCACCGGCAACGCGGGCAGCGTGCTCTCCGGGCGGCTCGCCTACAGCTACGGCCTGGAAGGCCCCGCGGTCACCGTCGACACGGCGTGCTCGTCCGCGCTGGTCGCCCTGCACCTCGCCGGCCAGGCCCTGCGCAGGCGGGAGTGCTCGCTCGCGCTGGCCGGCGGCGCGACGATCATGTCGACCCCGGCCGTCTTCCTCGAGTTCGCCCGCCAGGGCGGCCTGGCCGGCGACGGCCGCTGCAAGCCGTTCGCCGAGGCCGCCGACGGCACCGGCTGGGGCGAGGGCGTCGGCCTGCTGCTGCTCGAGCGCCTGTCCGACGCGCAGCGCCGCGGCCACCCGGTGCTCGCGGTGATCGAGGGCTCGGCGGTCAACTCCGACGGCGCGTCCAACGGCCTGACGGCGCCGAACGGCCCGTCCCAGCAACGGGTGATCCGCGCGGCTCTCGCCGCGGCCGGACTTTCACCGTCCGATGTGGACGTCGTCGAAGCGCACGGCACCGGCACGACGCTGGGCGACCCGATCGAGGCGCAGGCCCTGCTGGCCACCTACGGGCAGAACCGCCCGGCCAGCCGGCCGCTGCGCGTGGGCGCGCTGAAGTCCAACATCGGGCACACCCAGGCCGCGTCCGGCGCGGCGGGCGTCATCAAGATGGTGCTGGCCCTGCGCCACGGGCACCTGCCGCAGACCCTGCACCTCGACGCCCCGACGTCCCATGTGGACTGGTCGGCCGGCTCGGTCGAGCTGCTGGGCGAGGCGATGCCGTGGCCGGAGCGCGACGCGCCCCGCCGCGCCGGGGTGTCGGCGTTCGGCGTCAGCGGCACCAACGCGCACGTCCTGCTGTCCGAGCCGCCCGTGGCCGAAGAGGCCGAAGTGGTCCCGGCGCCCGGCCCGTACCCGTTCTTGGTTTCCGCCCGAGGTGCGGCCGCCTTGCGCGCGCAGTCCGAGAGCGTCCGGACCGTCGCGGAAGAAGGAAACCTGGCGGACCTGGCCTGGTCGCTCGCCACCGGCCGGGCGGCGCTGGACGACCGCGCGGTCGTCCTCGCCGCCGACCGCGCCGAACTGCTGCGCGGTCTCGACGCCCTCGCGGCGGACGGCGTCGCGCCCGGCCTGGTGCGCGGGACGATCCAGCCGGGCAAGCTCGCGTTCCTGTTCACCGGCCAGGGTTCGCAGCGCCGCGGCATGGGTGCCGAACTGGCCGGGCGCTTCCCGGTCTTCGCCGCCGCCTTCGACGAGGTGTGCGCGGAGTTCGACCGGCACCTGGACCGTCCACTGCGGACGGTCATCGCCTCGGGCGAGCACCTCGACGAGACCGCGTACACCCAGCCCGCGCTGTTCGCGCTCGAGGTGGCGCTGTTCCGGCTGGCCGAGTCGTGGGGCTACCGGCCGGACTACCTGCTGGGCCACTCCATCGGCGAGCTCGTCGCCGCCCACCTGGCCGGGGTCCTGTCGCTGGCCGACGCGTGCACGCTGGTCGCCGCGCGGGGCCGGCTCATGCAGGCGCTGCCCGCCGGTGGTGCGATGGTGGCCGTCCAGGCGACCGAAGACGAGGTCGACGGGGTCTCGGTCGCGGCCGTCAACGGGCCGTCGTCGATCGTGCTCTCCGGTGACGAGGACGAAGTGCTGGCCGCCGCCGCGCGCTTCGCCGAGCTGGGCCGCAAGACCAAGCGCCTCGACGTCTCGCACGCGTTCCACTCCGCCCGCATGGACGGCATGCTCGCCGAGTTCCGCCAGGTCCTCGACGGCCTCACGTTCCACCCGCCGAAGATCGCGGTCGTCTCCAACGTCACCGGGGCGCTCGCCGACCGGCTCACCTCGCCGGACTACTGGGTCTCGCACGTCCGCGAGGCCGTGCGGTTCGCCGACGGCGTCGGCTGGCTGCGCGAGGCGGGCGTGACCGGCTTCCTCGAGCTGGGCCCCGACGGCGCGCTGGCCGCGCTCGCCCAGGACTGCCTGCCCGACGGCGCCGCCGTGGCCGCCCTCCTGCGCCGCGACCGGCCGGAAGGGCCGGCCGCGCTGACCGGCCTGGCCCGGATGCACGTCTCCGGCCACGGGCCCGACTGGGCGAAGGTGCTGACCGGCGGCCGCCGCGTCGACCTGCCGACGTACCGCTTCCAGCGGCAGCGCTACTGGCTGGAGCCCACGCTCCCCACCGGCACCGGGGACGACGCGTTCTGGTCCGCGGTGGACTCCGGCACTCTCGCCGAGGTGCTCGACCTGCCGGAGGACGCGGTCGGCGAACTGCTGCCCGCGCTCTCGGCCTACCGCGCCCGGCGCCAGGAGCAGTCCACTGTGGACTCCTGGCGGTACGGGATCGACTGGACGCCCGTCTCCCTGCCAGGCCCGGTCTCGGGAACCTGGCTGGCCGTCGTCCCGGCCGCGGACTTCGCGTCGCCGGTGCTGGACGGCCTGACGAGCCGCGGATTCGTGCCCGTCACCCCGGCCGAGCTGGCCGCGCACTCCGCTGTGGACGGTGTGCTTTCGCTGCTGGCCCTGGACGAAACCGCGTCCGTCACGACGACGCTGCTGCGCACGGTCGAGCTGGTGCGGGCCGCGACCGCCCCGGTCTGGGTCGCCACCCGTGGCGCCGTCTCCACCGGGTCGTCCGACCCGCTGCGAACCGTCGATCAAGCACCGCTGTGGGGTCTCGGCCGGGTGGCCGCGCTCGAGTACCCGCAGCGCTGGGGCGGTCTCGTCGACCTGCCCGAAGACCTCGGCGAACGCGCCCTCGACCGGCTGACGGCGGTACTGAACTCGGCCGAGGACCAGGTGGCTCTTCGGGCGTCGGGCGTGTTCGGCCGCCGGGTGAAGCGGACCACCGGCCCGGCCGCCGAACCGTGGTCGCCGGCCGGGACCGTGCTGATCACCGGCGGCACCGGCGCGCTCGGCGCGGTCGTCGCGCGCAGCCTCGCCGAAGCCGGCGCCGAACACCTCGTGCTGACCAGCCGTCGCGGCCTCGACGCGCCCGGCGCCACGGCGCTGCGGGACGAACTGGCCGCGCTCGGCACCCGCGTCACCGTCACCGCCTGCGACGTCGGCGACCGCGACGCCGTGGCCGGGCTCCTCGAGTCGCTGCCCGGCCTCGACGCCGTGCTGCACACCGCCGGCGTCCTCGACGACGCCGTACTGGACGGGGTCACCGCCGGGCAGCTGGACACCGTGTTCCGGCCCAAGTTCGAGGCCGCCCGGCACCTCGACGAGCTGACCCGCGACCGCGACCTGTCCGCGTTCGTCCTGTTCTCCTCCTTCGCGGGCAGCCTCGGCGCGATCGGCCAGGCGGCCTACGCGGCCGCCAACGCCGGGCTCGACGCGCTCGCCGAACAGCGCCGCGCCACCGGGCTGCCCGCCACGTCCGTGGCCTGGGGCCCGTGGGGCGGCAGCGGCATGGCGGCCGACGACCTGGTCGCCGACCGGATGCGCCGGGGTGGCGTGCCGCCGATGGCCCCGCGGCCGGCCGTCGCCGCACTGCGCCGCGCGATCGCCGGCGGCGAAGCCAACCCCCTCATCGCCGACGTCGACTGGGCGAAGTTCGTCCCCGGCTTCACGACCACGCGGACGAGCCCGCTGCTCGGCGAGCTGCCCGAGGCGCGGGACGCGATGCCGGCCACCGAGGAGCGGCCGCTGGCCGGGCGGCTGCCCGGACTGTCCACCGACGACCAGCACGCGCTGCTGCTCGACGTCGTCCGCGCGCAGGCCGCGGCCGTGCTCGGCTACCCCGGGCCGGAGTCGGTCGACCCGGAGCGGGCGTTCAAGGACCTCGGCGTCGACTCGCTGACCGCCGTCGAACTGCGCAACGGCCTCGGCGCCGCGACCGGGCGCGCGCTGCCCGCGACGCTGGTGTTCGACTACCCGACGCCGGCCGCGGTCGCCACGTTCCTGCGGGAGGAGCTGGCCGGGTCCGTCGCGGCCCCGGTCGTCTCGCGCGCCGCTGCAGCCGTCGAAGACGAGCCGCTCGCCATCGTCTCGATGGCCTGCCGCCTGCCCGGCGGCGTGCGGTCGCCCGAGGACCTGTGGGAGCTGCTGGCCGGCGGCCGGGACGCGATCACGACGTTCCCCGAGGACCGCGGCTGGCCGCTGGCCGAGCTGTACCACCCGGATCGCGACCACGAGGGCACCAGCTACACGCGCCACGGCGGTTTCCTCGACGGCGTCACGGACTTCGACCCCGGCTTCTTCGGGATCTCACCGCGTGAAGCCCTGGCGATGGACCCGCAGCAGCGGCTGCTGCTGGAGACGGCGTGGGAGACGTTCGAGCGGGCGGGCATCGACCCGCAGTCGGTGCGCGGCGCGCAGGTCGGTGTCTACATCGGAACGAACGGGCAGGACTACGCGGCGCTGCTGCGCGAGGTCGGCGAGACCGGGGCCGACGGGCACACCGGCACCGGGAACGCCGGGTCGGTCGTCTCCGGCCGGATCTCGTACGTGCTCGGCCTGGAAGGACCGGCCGTCACGGTCGACACCGCGTGCTCGTCGTCGCTGGTCGCGCTGCACTGGGCGGCGCAGTCGCTGCGCTCGGGCGAGTCGTCGATGGCGCTGGTCGGCGGCGTGACGGTGATGACGACGCCCGGCGCGTTCCTGGAGTTCAGCAAGCAGGGCGGGCTCGCCGAAGACGGCCGCTGCAAAGCGTTCGCGGACGGCGCCGACGGCACGGGCTGGGGTGAAGGCGTCGGCCTGATCCTCGTGGAGCGGCTGTCGGACGCGCGGCGCCACGGGCACCCGGTGCTCGCGGTGGTGCGTGGCTCGGCCGTGAACCAGGACGGCGCTTCGAACGGCCTGACCGCTCCGAACGGGCCGTCGCAGCAGCGGGTGATCCGCGCGGCGCTGGCGAACGCGGGTCTGGAACCGTCCGATGTGGACGCTGTCGAGGCGCACGGGACCGGCACGACGCTGGGCGATCCGATCGAGGCGCAGGCCTTGGCGGCGACCTACGGCCGGGACCGGGAAACGCCGTTGTGGCTCGGCTCGCTGAAGTCGAACATCGGGCACACGCAGGCCGCGGCGGGCGTCGCCGGGATCATCAAGATGGTGCTGTCCCTCCAAAACGGACTGCTGCCGAAGACCCTGCACGTCGACACGCCTTCGCGGCACGTCGACTGGGCGGGCGTCGCGGTGCTGACCGAGCCCCGGGACTGGCCGGAGGGGGAGCGGCCGCGGCGCGCGGGCGTGTCGTCGTTCGGCGTGAGCGGCACGAACGCCCACGTCATCCTCGAGGGCGTGCCTGCGGTCGACGCGCCGGCCACCGAGCGCGGCCTGGTGCCGTGGGTCCTGTCCGGCCGGTCCGAAGCCGCACTGCGGGACGCGGCGAGGAACCTGCTGGAGCTGGGCGAGACCGACGTCGCGGACGTGGCGGCCGGCCTGGCCGCGCGGACCGCGTTCGAGCACCGGGCCGTCGTGCTCGGCGACGGCTTCGCCGAGCTGGCGAGCGGCCTGAGCGCGCTGGCGTCCGGCGGCTCGGCCGCGAACCTGGTCCAGGGGACGCAGCTCGCCGGGAAGCCGGCGTTCCTGTTCTCGGGTCAGGGATCGCAGCGGGTCGGCATGGGGGCGGAGCTGTACGAGCGGTTCCCCGTGTTCGCGGACGCGTTCGACGCGGTGTGCGCGCACCTCGACCTGGACCGGACCGTCTTCGCCGACGCCGAGCGGCTGAACCGGACGGGGTACACCCAGCCCGCGCTGTTCGCGGTCGAGGTGGCGCTGTTCCGGCTGCTGGAGGCGTGGGGTGTCCGGCCGGACTACGTTGCCGGGCATTCGATCGGTGAGCTGGCCGCCGCGCACGTCGCGGGGGTGTTTTCGCTCGAAGACGCGTGCACGCTGGTGGCCGCTCGCGCGGGCCTGATGCAGGCGCTGCCGGGCGGCGGCGCGATGCTGGCCGTGGAGGCGACCGAAGACGAGGTCGCCGCCGTGCTGGGTGATGGCGTCGGCTTCGCGGCGATCAACGGTCCTCAAGCGACAGTCGTGTCGGGTGAAGCCGACGCGGTGGAAGCGGTCGAGCGGCACTTCGCCGGGCTGGGCCGGAAGGTCCGGCGCCTGACCGTGTCGCACGCGTTCCACTCGGCCCTGATGGACCCGATGCTGGACGCCTTCGCGGCGGTCGCCGACGGCCTGACCCTGAACCCGCCGAAGATCCCTCTGGTGTCCACTGTGTCCGGACGGCTCGCCGGGGACGAGATCCTGAACCCGGTGTACTGGGTGCGTCAGGTCCGCGAACCCGTGCGGTTCGCCGACGCCGTCGGCGCGCTGGCCGCGCTGGGCGTCACCGGGTGCGTCGAGCTCGGTCCGGACGGCGTGCTCGCCGCGCTGGCGCAGGAGACCCTGCCCGCGACGGCCACCCTGCGGAAGGGCCGGCCCGAGGAGCGGACACTGCTGGCGGCACTGGCCCACCTGCACGTCGGCGGGCACACGCCGGACTGGAAGGCGGTGCTGCGGCCGGGGCGGTTCGTCGTGCTGCCCACCTACCCGTTCCAGCGCGAGCGGTACTGGCCGCGCGTCCCCGAGAAGACCACCGTGGCGCCCACGGTCGACGGCGAGTTCTGGTCGGCCGTCGAGAACGCGGACCTGCCCGCGCTCGCCGCGACCCTGGACGTCGCCGAGTCCGCGTTGGACGGCCTCGACCGCGCCCTTCCGCTGCTCGCGCGGTGGCACGGCGACCGCACGAACTTGTCTACTGTGGACAACTGGCGGTACGCGGTGAACTGGCGCCCGCTGACCGGCAAGACCGAGGCGAAGCCGGGCACCTGGCTGCTGGTGCTGCCGGAGGAGGGCGTCGAGCCGGGTCTCGTGGAGACGCTGACCGCGGGGCTCGACTGCGTGCCGGTCCGCTTGGCCGAGCTGGCCGAACAGCACGGTGACTTCGCGGGGGTGCTGTCGCTGCTCGCCTTCGACGAACGGCCCGCGCCGGACGACCCGGCGATTTCGATCGGGCTCGCCGAGACCCTGCGTCTCGCGCAGACGCCCACCGCGCCGCTGTGGTGCGTGACCTCGGGCGCGGTCTCGGCCGGCCGGGCCGACCCGGTCCGCAGCGCGACGCAGGCGGCGTTCTGGGGCTTCGGCCGCACCGCCGCCCTCGAACACGCGGAGCGCTGGGGCGGTCTCGTCGACCTGCCCGCCGTCCTCGACGACCGCGCGGTCGCCCGGCTGGCGGGCGTCCTCGCGGGGACCGAGGACCAGGTCGCCGTCCGCGACTCCGCCGTCTTCGCTGCGCGCCTCGAACGCGCCCCCGCGACCACGTCCGGCCCGTCGTGGCGGCCGCGCGGGACCGTGCTGGTCACCGGCGGCACCGGGGCCCTGGGCGCCGAGGTCGCCCGCTGGCTCGCCCGCACCGGCGCCGAGCACCTCGTCCTGGCCGGCCGCCGGGGCCTCGACGCCGCCGGGGCGCCGGACCTGCGTGACGAGCTGACCGCGCTCGGCGTCACCGTGACCGTCGCCGCCTGCGACGTCACCGATCGCGACGCCGTCGCGGCGCTGGTCGCGGGCATCGACGGGCTGCGGGCCGTCGTGCACGCCGCCGGGGTCGCGCAGGCCGCGCCGCTCGCCGGGCTCGGCGTGGCCGAGTTCGCCGGGTTCACCGCGGCCAAGCTCGCGGGGGCGGCGAACCTGCACGCCGTCCTCGGGGACCGCGAACTCGACGCGTTCGTGCTGTTCTCCTCCATCGCGGGTGTCTGGGGCAGCGGCGGCCAGAGCGCTTACGCCGCCGCGAACGCCTTCCTCGACGGGCTCGCTCACCAGCGCCGCGCGGCGGGGCTCGCCGCGACGTCGGTCGCCTGGGGTCCCTGGGCGGGCGGCGGCATGCTGGCCGACGAGGGCGCCGAAGACCACCTGCGCCGCCGCGGGCTCCGGCCGGTGCCGCCGGACCTGGCGATCACCGCGTTGCGCCGGGCCCTGGACGCGGGCGACACCGCGGTCACCGTGGCCGACGTCGACTGGGCCCGGTTCGCACCGGGCTTCACCGCCGTCCGGGCCAGCGCGCTGCTCGGCGACCTGCCGGAGGTCCGGGACGCCCTCGACGTCCCGGTCGACGCGGTCCGGCCCGAACTGTCCGCCGGTGACCTGCTCGACCTCGTCCAGCGGGAAGCCGCGGTGGCACTCGGGCACCCCGACCCGGGGTCCGTCGCGGTCGACCGGCCGTTCCGCGACCTGGGCTTCGACTCGCTGACGGCGGTCGAACTGCGCAACCGCCTGAGCGCGGCGACGGGTCTGAAGCTGCCGTCGACGCTCGTCTTCGACCACCCGTCGGTCACCGTCCTCGCCGGCTTCCTGGCCGGTGAGCTGTTCGGCACCGACTCCGCTCTCGTCGCTCCGAAACGCGCCGCGGAGGCCGACGAGCCGATCGCGATCGTCGGCATGAGCTGCCGCCTGCCCGGCGGGATCACCTCGCCGGAGGAGCTGTGGCAGCTGCTGGCCGACGGCGGTGACGCCATTTCGGCCTGGCCCGAGGACCGCGGCTGGGACGTCGAGGGCCTCTACGACCCGGACCCGGACGCCGAAGGCAAGAGCTACTCCCGAGACGGCGGCTTCCTGACCGGCGCCGGCGAGTTCGATGCCGCGTTCTTCGAGATGAGCCCGCGCGAGGCGCTGGCCACCGACCCGCAGCAGCGGCTGCTGCTCGAGGGCGCGTGGGAAGCCCTGGAACGCGCGGGGATCGACCCGCGGTCCCTGGCGGGCAGCCCCTCGGGGGTGTTCATCGGCGCGGGCGTCTCGGGTTACGCCGCAGGCCTGCGCGAAGCTCCCGAAGGGCTCGGCGGGCACCTGCTCACCGGCAACGCGGGCAGTGTCCTTTCCGGACGGATCGCCTACCACCTCGGCGTCGAGGGCCCGGCCGTCACGCTGGACACGGCGTGCTCGTCCTCGCTGGTCGCGCTGCACCTGGCCACCCGGTCCCTGCGCTCGGGGGAGTGCTCGCTGGCGCTGGCCGGCGGCGTCGCGGTGATGGCCAACCCCGGTGCGTTCGTCGAGTTCAGCCGCCAGCGAGGCCTCGCGCCGGACGGCCGCTGCAAGGCCTTCTCCGACGGCGCCGACGGCACCGGCTGGTCCGAAGGCGTCGGCATGCTCGTGCTGGAGCGGCTTTCCGACGCGCAACGCCTGGGGCACACCGTGCTCGCGGTGGTCCGCGGCTCCGCCGTGAACTCCGACGGCGCGTCCAACGGCCTCACCGCGCCCAACGGCCCGTCGCAGCAGCGGGTGATCCAGGCCGCGCTCGCCGACTCGGGTCTGACTCCGTCCGATGTGGACGCTGTCGAAGGGCACGGCACGGGAACGAAGCTGGGCGACCCGATCGAGGCGCAGGCCCTCCTGGCCACCTACGGCCGGGACCGCGAACGCCCGCTGTGGCTCGGCTCCCTGAAGTCCAACCTCGGGCACACCCAGGCCGCGGCCGGGGTCGCCGGGGTGATCAAGATGGTCCTGGCCGTCCGGAACGGACTGCTCCCGAAGACCCTGCACGCCGCGCAGCCGTCGTCCGAAGTGGACTGGACGACGGGTCGCGTCGCCCTGCTCACCGAGGCGACACCGTGGGAGGCGAACGGGCACCGGCGCCGCGCCGGGGTGTCCGCGTTCGGGGTCAGCGGCACGAACGCGCACGTCATTCTCGAAGAAGCCCCGGCCGCCGAGCCGGAGCTGCCCCGGCCGCGGCACACCGGGCTCGTCCCGCTGGCGCTGTCCGGCCGGTCGGAGGCGGCGCTGCGGGCGCAGGCCGCGAGCCTGCTCGGCCACGTCGGCACCGACCCGGCCGACCTGGCCTGGTCGCTGGCCACCACCCGCTCGGCGTTCGAGCACCGCGCGGTCGTGCTGGCCGAGGACGACGCCGAGTTGCGGGCCGGGCTCACGGCGCTCGCCGAGGGCGTCAAGTCCGCCGGGGTGGTGCGCGGGACGGCCGCGCCCGGCCGCACGGCGTTCCTCTTCACCGGCCAGGGCGCCCAGCGGCCCGGCATGGGCCGGGAGCTCTACCGCGAGTTCCCGGTGTTCGCCGACGCCTTCGACGCGGTGTGCGCGCACCTCGACCTGCCGCTCCGCGACGTCGTGTTCGGCGACGGAGACCTGTTGGACCGGACCGAATACACCCAGCCCGCCCTGTTCGCGGTCGAAGTGGCCCTGTTCCGGTTGGTCGAAGACTGGGGCGTGCGCCCGGACTTCGTCGGCGGCCACTCCATCGGCGAACTGGCGGCCGCGCACGTCGCGGGCGTGCTGTCCATCGAGGACGCGTGCACGCTCGTCGCCGCCCGTGCGCGTCTGATGCAGGCCCTGCCCGAAGGCGGGGCGATGGTCACCGTCGCGGCCACCGAAGCCGAGGTCACGCCGCTGCTGACCGACGGCGTGTCGCTGGCCGCGGTCAACGGGCCGGCGTCGGTCGTGGTGTCGGGCGACGAGGAGGCCGTGCTGGCCGTCGCCGCGCGGTTCGAGAAGACCAGGCGCCTGCGGGTGAGCCACGCCTTCCACTCGGCGCGGATGGACGGCATGCTCGCCGGGTTCCGCGAGGTCGCGGCCGGGCTGACCTACCACGAACCGGCCGTGCCGGTGGTCTCCACCGTCACCGGCGAAGTGGCGACCGGCCTGGGCGACCCGGAGTACTGGGTCCGGCAGGTCCGCGCGACGGTCCGGTTCGCCGACGGCGTCCGCACGCTCGCCGGCCGCGGGGTGACCCGGTTCCTGGAGCTGGGCCCGGCCGGGGTGCTCTCGGCGATGGTCGCCGAGACCGCCGACGGCGAACCGGTGGCCGTGCCGGCGTTGCGGGCCGGCCGTCCCGAAGCTCGCACGCTCCTGGCCGCGCTCGCCGCGCTGCAGGTCGACGGCGGGGGCGTGGAGTGGGCGCGGGTCCTGCGCGAAGGGGCGCGGGTCGACCTGCCCACCTACGCCTTCCAGCGCGAGCGGTTCTGGCTGGAGGTGCCGGACGTCGACGGCGATCCGGCGTCGCTCGGCCAGAGCGGCGCGGGACACGGCCTGCTGTCGGCGGCCGTCGACCTGGCCGGCGGAGACGGTGTCGTGCTCACCGGGCTGCTCTCGGCGGACGCGGTACCGTGGCTGGCCGAACACCGCGTCGACGGCGAGATCCTGTTCCCCGGCGCGGGTTTCGTGGAGCTGGCGCTGCGCGCGGCCGACGAGGCCGGCTGCGACCAGGTCGAGGAGCTGGTCCTGGAAGCGCCGCTGGTGCTGCCCGAGCGCGGCGGGGTGCCGGTGCAGGTCCGCGTCGAGGCGCCGGACGGCGCCGGGCGCCGCGCCTTCGGCATCTACACCCGCGGCGACGGCTGGACCCGGCACGCGGGCGGCACCCTCGCCCTCGGACTGTCCAAAGCGGAAGCTCTGACGCAGTGGCCGCCCCCGGGCGCGCTGCCGGTCGACGACTTCTACGCGCGTCGCGCGGCAGCCGGGTTCGCCTACGGCCCGACGTTCCAGGGCCTGCGCGCCGCGTACCGCGCGGGCGACGACGTGTACGCCGAGGTCGCCCTGCCGACCGGGACGACGACCGGCGAGTGGGGCCTGCACCCGGCCCTGCTGGACGCGGCGCTGCACGCGCTGACCTTCGCCGACCTGCCGGACCTGCTGCCGTTCTCGTGGGCGGGCGTCAGCCTGCACGCGACGGGCGCGACCGAGCTGCGAGTCCGCCTGCACGTGACGGGCACCGCGGTTCAGCTGACGCTGGCCGACGCGACGGGCCAGGTCGTGGCCACGGCGGACGCCGTCGTCCTGCGGCCCGCCACCCGGCGCGCGGCCACCACGCACCACCGCGTCGAGTGGGTCGTGAGTGACAGCACTGCCCCGGTCGCCCGGCAGGCCGCGGTGCTGGGGAGTCTGCCCGGCCTCGAAGAGCTGCCCGCCTACCGGGAGCCGGCCGAGCTGATCGCCGCCGGTGCGGTGCCCGAGGTCGTGTTCGCGTCCTGCCGGCCCGAGGACACCGACGACGTCACGTGGGCCGTCTGGGCTTCCGCGCAGCGGGCGCTGGCGCTGGTCACGGCCTGGCTGGCCGACCCGCGGTGCGCCGGCTCGCGGCTGGTGTTCGCGACCCGCGGCGCGGTCGCGGTGACCCCCGGCGAGGTGCCGGACGTCGTGGAGGCCGCCGTCTGGGGTGCCGTGGAACCGCTGCTGGCGCGGTACCCCGGCCGGTTCGCGCTCGTCGACGGGGCCGCCGTCGAGCCGGGCGTGGACCGGCTCGCGATGCGCGGTGACGTCGCCTACGAGCCGCGGACCACGGCGGTCACGCCGGACGCCTGGAAGCCCGGGGGGACCGTGCTGCTCACCGGCGCGTCCGGCGAGCTGGGGGCCGCCGTCGCGCGATACCTCGCCGAAGAGCGGGGCGTCCGGCGGCTCGTCGTGCTCGGCGCGGCGCCCGTGCCGGGAGCCGACGTCGTCGTCTGCGACCCCGCCGACCGGTACGAACTCGCCCGGGCGCTCCGGGACGTCCCGGACGTGACCGCGGCGGTCCACATCGGACTCGCCGAGGGCGCGGCGGATCTGCGCGACCGCGCCGACATCGCGTTCAACCTCGCCGAGCTGGGCATCGAGCTCGTCGTCCTGACTTCGGCGGGCGGCGAAGGCCTGGTCGCGGCGCAGACCGCCGTGCTCGAAGCCGTCGCGCACAGCGCGCTCGCTTGCCGCCCCGGCGAGACGTTCGCCCTGCTGGGAACCCGCGGAGCGCTGCGCGTCGCGGAAACCGCCCCGGCGAAGGAGCCGGTCAAGACCCGCCGGGTGGTCGCCCGGGTGGCCGACGCGGGCAACGCGCTGCACCAGAAGCTCGCCCGCCTGCCCGAGGCCGACCGGCACCGGGCCCTCCTCGAGATCGTCCGCACCGAGGCCGCGCTCGTGCTCGGCCACGCCGGGCCGGACGCGGTCGGCGCCGACCGCGCATTCAAGGAACTGGGCGTCGACTCCCTGACCGCCGTCCAGCTGCGCAACGCGCTGAACACCGCGACCGGCCTGCGGCTGCCCGCGACCTCGGTCTTCGACCACCCGAACCCGGGCGCGCTGGCGAAGGCCCTGCACGCGGAGCTGTTCGGCGAGGAAGAAGAGAACACCGAGGTCGTCACGCGGGTCGACGAGCCGATCGCGATCGTCGGCATGGCGTGCCGCTACCCGGGCGGCATCGCCGACCCCGAAGACCTCTGGCGCCTGGTCGCCGCGGGTGGCGACGCGATCTCGCCGTTCCCCACCGACCGCGGCTGGGACCTCGAAGCGCTCTACGACACCGACCCGGACGCGCCCGGCACCTGCTACGCCCGCGAGGGCGGGTTCCTGCACGACGCCGGCGCGTTCGACCCCGGCTTCTTCGGGATCAGCCCGCGTGAGGCCGTCGCGATGGACCCGCAGCACCGCCTGCTGCTGGAAGTGTCGTGGGAGTCGATGGAACGCGCCGGGATCGACCCGGCCACGCTGCGCGGCAGCCGCACCGGCGTCTTCGCCGGCATCACCTACCAGGACTACGGCGGCCTGCTCGGCGCCGCGACCGACAGCTTCGAGGGCTTCCTCGGCACCGGCAACTCGCCGAGCGTGCTCTCCGGCCGGGTCGCCTACACCTTCGGCCTGGAAGGCCCCGCGGTTTCGATCGACACCGCCTGCTCGTCGTCACTGGTCGCGAT
This sequence comes from Amycolatopsis sp. NPDC004378, assembly GCF_053602455.1. Lineage (NCBI taxonomy): Bacteria > Bacillati > Actinomycetota > Actinomycetes > Pseudonocardiales > Pseudonocardiaceae > Amycolatopsis > Amycolatopsis sp. NPDC004378. Next base: position 157,050 of record NZ_JBSGDR010000017.1, on the reverse strand, counting down.
CCACTGGGCGTGCCAGTCCCTGCGGGACGGCGACTGCACGCTCGCCCTCGCCGGCGGCGTGACGGTCATGTCGACGCCGGTCTCGCTGGTCGAGTTCAGCCGTCAGCGGGCGCTGGCCGCGGACGGGCGCAGCAAGCCGTTCTCGGCCGGCGCCGACGGTGCCAGCTGGGCCGAGGGTGCCGGGATGCTGATGCTGGAACGGCTGTCCGACGCCGAACGCAACGGCCACCGCGTGCTCGCGGTGATCAAGGGCTCGGCGATCAACTCCGACGGCGCGTCGAACGGCCTCACCGCGCCGAACGGCCCGTCGCAGCAGCGGGTGATCCGGCGGGCACTGGCCAACGCGCACCTGGAACCGTCCGATGTGGACGTCGTCGAGGCGCACGGCACCGGCACGAAGCTCGGCGACCCGATCGAAGCGCAGGCCATCATCGCCACCTACGGGCGCGAGCGGCCCGCGGACCGGCCGGTGTACCTGGGGTCGTTCAAGTCGAACGTCGGGCACGCGCAGGCGGCCTCCGGCGTCGGCGGCGTGATCAAGATGGTCCAGGCGATCCGGCACGGCCTGCTGCCGAAGACCCTGCACGCCGAAGTCCCGTCGCCGCACGTCGACTGGGACGCGGGCGACGTCAGCCTGCTCACCGAGACCCGGCCGTGGCTCTCCGAAGGACCGCGCCGCGCGGGCGTGTCGTCGTTCGGGATGAGCGGCACCAACGCACACCTGATCCTGGAGGAGTTCGCTTCGGACGCGGCGGAACGGCCGGAGCGCCCGGAGTCCGTCGTGCCGCTGCTGCTGTCCGCCCGGACCGCCGATGCCCTGCAGGGGCAGGCCGAACGGCTCGCCGAGGTCGTGTCCACCGAGGACGTGCACGATGTCGCGGCGTCGCTGGCCACCACGCGGTCCGCGTTCGAACACCGGGCCGTCGTCGTCGGCGCCGGCCGGGACGCGCTCCTGACCGGCCTGACCGAGCCCGCCGTGCGCGGGGTCGCCGGGACGCCCGGCAAGACCGTGTTCGTCTTCCCCGGCCAGGGCTCGCAGTGGGCCGGGATGGCCCTGGACCTCGCCGAAACCACGCCGGTGTTCGCCGAGCGGCTCGCCGAGTGCGGCGCCGCCCTCGCACCGTTCGTGGACTGGCGGCTGGCCGACGTCCTGGGTGACGCCGAGATGCTGCAGCGGGTCGACGTCGTGCAGCCGGCCTGCTGGGCCGTCATGGTGTCGCTGGCCGCGCTGTGGGAGTCCTACGGCGTCCGGCCGGACGCTGTCATCGGGCACTCACAAGGGGAGATCGCCGCGGCCTGTGTCTCCGGTGGACTGTCCCTCGAGGACGGTGCTCGCGTCGTGGCGTTGCGGAGCAAAGTGATCCGGGCGTCGCTGGCGGGCCGGGGCGCGATGGCTTCCGTGGCTCTCCCGGCCGAGGACATCGAGCTGCCGCCGGGCGTTTCCGTGGCCGCGCTGAACGGCACCGCCGCGGTCACCGTCTCCGGCGACCCGGACCAGGTCGACGCGCTGGTGGCCCGCTACACGGCCGACGGCGTCCGGGCCCGCAAGGTCGCCGTGGACTACGCGTCGCACTCCGAGCACGTCGAGGCGATCGAAGCCGAACTCCTGGACGTGCTGGCCCCGGTCGCCCCCCGTGAAGCGACGATCCCGTTCTACTCGACCGTCACCGGCGACTGGCTCGACACCACCGAGCTGACCGCCGCCTACTGGTACCGCAACCTGCGGCAGCGCGTGCTGTTCGCGCCCGCGACGGTGGCGCTCGGCGAGCAGGGGTACGGCGTGTTCGTCGAGTCCAGCGCACACCCCGTGCTGGGCACCGCGATCGCCGGAACCCTCGAAGACGCGGTCGTCACCGGATCGCTGCGCCGGGACGAGGGCGGGCTCGCCCGCTTCCTGACGTCGGCCGGCGAGCTGTGGGCGCGCGGGGTCGACGTGGACTTCGCGTTGACCGGATCCCCGGTGGACTTGCCGACTTATCCGTTCCAGCGGGCGCGGTACTGGCCGACGCTGCCCGGCCCGGGCGACGTCGCCGCGGCGTCGGACGCCGCCGACGCCGGGTTCTGGTCGGCCGTCGAACGCGACGACGCCGGTGAGCTGGCCCGCACCCTGGGGCTCGACGCACCCGCCGTCGAAGACCTGCTGCCCGCGCTGGCCGCCTACCGCAGGCAGCGCCGGGAAGAGTCCACGGTGGACAACTGGCGCTACCGCGTCGGCTGGCAGCCGGTCCCCGCCGGCGCCTCGCCGCGGCTCCGCGGCACCTGGCTCGTGGTCCGCCGTCCGGACGACGAGACCCCCTTGCCGCTGGACCGCTTCGGCGCCGAGATCGTCACGGTCGAGGCCGAGGCCGGCGTCGACCGGGACGTGCTGGCCGGGCGGATCGGCGATGTCGAACCGGCGGGGATCGTGTCCCTCCTGGGCACGGACGAGTCCTACCGCGGGCTCGTCGACACGCTCACCCTGATCCAGGCCCTCGGCGACCTCGAAGCTCCCTTGTGGACGTTCACCCGCGGCGCCGTCTCGACCGGCAAGGCCGACGCGCTCCGCAACCCGGCGCAGGCCCCCGTGTGGGGCCTCGGCCGCGTCGCCGCGCTCGAGCTCCCCGGCCGCTGGGGTGGCCTGCTCGACCTGCCGGCCGACCTCGACGACCGCGCGTTCGCCCGCGTCGTCGCCGCGATCACCGGAGCGGAAGATCAGGTCGCGGTCCGCGCGTCCGGTGTCTTCGCCCGCCGGCTCACGCGGTCGCCGCTCGGCTCGGCGACCCCGGACCACGCGTGGACGCCCGAAGGAACCGTGCTGGTCACCGGCGGTACCGGTGGCCTGGGCGCGAAGGTCGCCCGCTGGCTGGCCGGCCGCGGCGCCGAGCGGCTGGTGCTCACCAGCCGTCGCGGCGCGGACGCCCCGGGCGCGGCGGAACTGCGCGAAGAACTCGCCGGGCTCGGTGCCGAGGCGACCGTCGTGGCCTGCGACGTCGCCGACCGCGACGCCCTGGCCGCGGTCATCGCCGAGTACCCGCCGACCGCGGTCGTCCACGCCGCCGGGGTGCTCGACGACGGCGTCCTGTCCTCGCTCACCCCCGAGCGCCTGGCGAACGTGCTGAAGCCCAAGGCCCTGGCGGCGTTCCACCTGCACGAGCTGACCCGGGACCTGAACCTGTCGGCGTTCGTCTCCTTCGCCTCGACGGCCGGCGTCTGGGGCGGGCCCGGCCAGGGCAACTACGCTGCCGCCAACGCCTACCTCGACGCGCTCGCCGAGCACCGGCGCTCGCTCGGGCTGGCCGCGACGTCGATCTCCTGGGGCCCGTGGGCCGACACTGGGATGGCCGACGCGGCCGCCGTCGCCGAGCGGCAACGTCTCGGCGGCATCCACGCACTCGACCCGGAACTGGCGATCGCGGCACTGCAGCAGGCCCTCGACCACGGCGAGACCACGCTGACCGTGGCGGGCGTCGACTGGGCGCGGTACGTGCCGTCGTTCACCGCGGTCCGGCCGAGCCCGCTGCTGCGCGGCATCCCCGAGGCGCGGGCGGCGATGGAGTCGGCGCCGGAGGGGCCCGCGCTGAGCGAGCGCGACGTGCTCGAGTTCGTCCGCACCCAGGTCGCCGGGGTGCTCGGGTACGCCGGGCCGGGCGACGTCGAGCCGAACCGGGCGTTCACCGACCTCGGGTTCGACTCGCTGACCGCGGTCGACCTGCGCAACCGGCTCAGCGTCGCCACCGGGCTCAAGCTGCCCGCGACGCTGATCTTCGACTACCCGACGACGACGGCCCTGGTGGCGCACCTCAAGGGCGAGCTGGGCGAACCGGCCGACGCGCCGTCCACAGTGGACGTCACGCCGAAGGCCGTCGAGGACGACCCGATCGCCATCGTCTCGATGGCGTGCCGGTTCCCCGGCGGCGTGCGCTCGCCGGAGGACCTGTGGGCACTGCTGTCCGGTGGCGCGGACGCGATCACCGACTTCCCCGACGACCGCGGCTGGGACCTCGACGCGCTCTACGACCCGGACCCCGACCACCAGGGCACGTCCTACACCCGCCGCGGCGGGTTCCTCGACGGCGCCAGCCGGTTCGACGCCGCGTTCTTCGGCATCAACCCGCGCGAGGCCCTGGCCATGGATCCGCAGCAGCGCCTGCTGCTCGAAACCGCCTGGGAGGCCGTCGAACGCGCCGGGATCGATGCCGCGTCGCTGCGTGGCGGCCCGGTCGGTGTCTTCGCCGGTTCGAACGGCCAGGACTACACCCCGCTGCTCGCGCTCGGCGACGACGAGGGCGTCGAGGGCTACACCATGACCGGCAACGCGGGATCCGTGGTGTCCGGCCGGATTTCCTACGCGCTCGGCCTCGAAGGCCCCGCGGTCACGGTCGACACGGCCTGCTCGTCGTCGCTGGTCGCGGTGCACCTCGCGACGCGGGCACTGCGGGCGGGGGAGTGCTCGCTGGCACTGGCCGGCGGCGTGACGATCATGTCGACGCCGTCCGGGTTCATCCAGTTCAGCCGCCAGCGCGGCCTCGCGCTCGACGGCCGCTGCAAGGCGTTCTCCGACGACGCCGACGGCACCGGCTGGGGCGAGGGCGCCGGGATGGTGCTCCTGGAGCGGCTGTCCGACGCCCGCCGCAACGGCCACCCCGTGCTCGCGCTGGTGCGCGGCAGTGCGGTCAACCAGGACGGCGCGTCGAACGGCCTGACCGCGCCGAACGGGCCGTCGCAGCAACGGGTCATCCGTGCCGCGCTGGCCGACGCGGGCCTGCGGCCGTCCGAAGTGGACGCCGTGGAAGCGCACGGCACCGGCACGGTGCTGGGCGACCCGATCGAGGCGCAAGCCGTCCTGGCCACCTACGGGCAGGGCCGCGAGCGGCCGCTGTGGCTCGGTTCGGTGAAGTCCAACATCGGGCACACGCAGGCCGCGGCCGGTGCCGCCGGGATCATGAAGATGGTCCTGTCGCTGCGCCACGGCCTGCTGCCGAAGACGTTGCACGCCGACGTGCCGTCGTCCCACGTGGACTGGAGCGCCGGCGACGTGCGGCTGCTGTCCGACGCCGTCGAGTGGGCGCCGAACGGGCACCCGCGCCGGGCCGGGATCTCGTCGTTCGGCGTGAGCGGCACCAACGCGCACGTGATCGTCGAGCAGGCTCCCGAAGCGGCCCCGGTGCCGGAACCGGCGTGGTCCGGCCCGGTGCCATGGGTCCTTTCGGGACGGTCCGAAGCCGCGCTGCGGGCCCAGGCCGCGCAACTCGCCGACCACGTCGACAGCGAGCGCCCGGCCGACGTCGGCTGGTCCCTCGCCACCGGCCGCTCGGCCTTCGAGCACCGCGCCGTGGTGATCGGCACCGAAACCGGCGAGCTGGTGCGGGGTCTGCGTGCCCTGGTCGACGGACCTCTCCCCGGCCCGGCCGGCGAGGGCCGGACCGGGTTCCTGTTCACCGGGCAGGGCGCGCAACGGCTCGGCATGGGCCGAGAGCTGTACGCCGAATACCCGGTGTACGCCGAGGCGTTCGACGCGGTGTGCGCGCACTTCGACACCGAGCTGGACCGGCCGCTGCGGGACGTCGTCTTCGGGGACGAAGACCTCCTGAACGAGACCGGCTACACCCAGCCCGCCCTGTTCGCGGTCGAGGTGGCGCTGTTCCGGCTGCTGGAGTCGTGGGGCGTGCGGCCGGACTACCTGGCCGGGCACTCCATCGGCGAACTGGCGGCCGCGCACGTCGCCGGCGTGTTCAACCTGGCGGACGCGTGCCGCCTGGTCGCCGCGCGCGGCCGGCTGATGCAGGAACTGCCGCGGGGTGGCGGCATGCTGGCCGTGTCGGCCTCGGAGGACGAGGTCACCCCGCTGCTGACCGGCACCGTGAGCATCGCCGCGATCAACGGGCCGACGTCGATCGTGGTCTCCGGCGACGACCTCGACGGGATCGAGCAGCACTTCACGGCCCTGGGCCGCAAGACCAAGCGGCTCACGGTGTCCCACGCGTTCCACTCGCCGCTGATGGACCCGATGCTGGCCGCGTTCGCGAAGGTGGCCGAGCGGATCACCTACGCCGAGCCGAGCCTGCCGGTCGTGTCCACGGTGACCGGTGCGGTCACGCCGGTGACCACGCCGGAGTACTGGGCCGGCCAGGTGCGTGCGGCCGTGCGGTTCGCCGACGCCGTCACGACGCTGCACGGCCTGGGCGTCACCAGGTTCGTCGAGATCGGGCCGGACGCCGTCCTCGCGCCGATGGTCGAAACGGCGATCCCGGCGCTGCGCAAGGGCCGGGACGAGCGGACCACCCTCCTGGCCGCCGTCGGGGAGCTGCACGTCCACGGGCAGAGTCCTGATTGGACGGCCGTGTTCGCCGGGACGGGCGCGCGCCGGGTCGACCTGCCGACGTACGCGTTCCAGTACCAGCGGTTCTGGCCGCACCTGACCGGGCTGCCGGTCGGCGACGTCACCGCGGCCGGTCTCACGGCCGTCGACCACCCGCTCCTGGGGGCGGCGGTGTCCGTCGCCGGGGCCGGCGAACTGCTGTTCACCAGCCGGCTCGCGCTGTCGACGCACCCGTGGCTGGCTGGGCACGAGGTCATGGGTCAGGTGCTGCTGCCGGGCACGGCGTTCCTGGAGCTGGCCGTCCGGGCCGCGGACCAGGCCGGCTGCGCCCGTGTCGAGGAGCTGACGCTGGCCGCGCCGCTGGTGCTGCCCGCGCGCGGCGGCGTCCAGCTGCAGTGCTCGGTGGCCGCGCCCGGCGAAGACGGGACGCGGGCCTTCACCGCGCACTCGCGGGTCGAAGGCGCCGACGACTGGGTCCTGCACGCGACCGGCGTGCTCGCCGTCGAAGCCGGAAGCCCCGGCGAACCGCTGACCGAGTGGCCGCCCGCGAAGGCGGAACCCCTTTCCGTGGAAGACTTCTACGACACCTACGCGGCCGGCGGCTTCGCCTACGGGGACGCCTTCCGCGGCCTCACCGCGGCCTGGCGTTCGGGCGACGACGTGTTCGCCGAGATCGCGCTGCCCGACTCGGCCCGGGACGACGCCCGCCGCTTCGGCCTGCACCCTGCGCTGCTCGACGCGGCCCTGCAGGCCCTGCTCTACCTGCCGTTGGAAGGGTCCGGGCAGAGCCGGCTCCCGTTCTCCTGGTCGGGTGTCACACTGCACGCGTCCGGCGCCGACGCCCTGCGCGTCAAGCTGAGCCAGGCCGGACCGGACGCCCTCGCGTTGACCATCGCCGACACCGCGGGCCACCCGGTCGCCACCGTGGGCTCGCTCGCGATGCGCCAGGTCTCGGCCGAGATGCTGACCGATGCCGGCCGCCTGCGCGACTCGCTGTTCCAAGTGGACTGGACGCCGCTGGGCGCCGGGGCCGAACCGGACACGAGTTCGTGGGCCGTGCTCGGCCCGGACCAGCACAAGCTCGGCGTCCAGCTCGGCACGTCGGGCCCGTTGAGGTCCTATGTGGACATAGACGCGCTCCTCGCCGAGGGCGGCACGCCACCCGAGGTGGTGTTCGCGCCGCTCGTGCCCGGGCGGACGGCGGACCTGCCGGGCTCGGTGCGGGCCGCGACCGGGCTGGTCCTGGCCACTGTGCAGCGCTGGCTCGCCGAGGACGCCCTGGAAGGCGCGAAACTCGTGTTCGTCACCTCCGGCGCCGTGGCCCACCGCGGCGAGGTGACGGACCTGGCCAACGCCGCGGTCTGGGGCCTGGTCCGCTCGGCCCAGGCCGAGAACCCGGACCGGTTCCTGCTGGTGGACGTCGACGGCACGGAAGCTTCCTACGGCGCCGTTCCGGCCGCACTGGCCACCGGCGAGCCGCAACTGTCCCTTCGCGACGGTGAGCCGCACGCGGCCCGGCTGGTCCGCGCCGAAGCGGCCGGCGGCGTGCTCAGCGCGCCCGAGGACGGGCACTGGCGGCTCGGCATCGTGGACAAGGGCACGCTGGAGAACCTCACCCTGCTGCCGTGCCCGGAGGTCGCCGGCCCGCTGCCGGACGGGCACGTGCGGATCGCCGTGCGCGCGGCGGGCGTCAACTTCCGCGACGTCCTCACCGCGCTCGGCATGTACCCCGGCGAGGCCGGGCAGCTGGGCCTGGAAGGCGCGGGCGTCGTCACCGAAGTCGGCCCGGGCGTCACGGACCTGAAGGCAGGCGACCGGGTGCTCGGCATGTTCCCCGGCGCGTTCGGCCCGGTCGCGGTCGCCGACCAGCGGCTGGTCGCCCGGGTCCCGGACGGCTGGTCGTTCGCCGAGGCCGCGTCCGTGCCGATCGTCTTCCTCACCGCGTACTACGCGCTGGTCGACCTCGGCCGGGTGCAGCCGGGGGAGACCGTGCTGGTCCACGCGGCCGCCGGCGGCGTCGGCATGGCGGCGGTCCAGCTGGCGAAGCACCTCGGCGCCGACGTGTTCGGCACCGCGGGCGCCGGCAAGTGGGCCGCGCTGCGCGAGCACGGCCTCGCCGACGACCGGATCGCCTCCTCGCGGACCTTGGACTTCGAGGACCGCTTCCGCGCGACCACCGGGGGCCGGGGTGTCGACGTCGTGCTCGACTCCCTGGCCGGGGAGTTCGTCGACGCCTCGCTGCGGCTGCTACCGCGCGGCGGGCGGTTCCTGGAGATGGGCAAGACCGACGTCCGGGTCCCCGCCGAGGTCGCGGAAAACCACCCGGGCGTCGCCTACCGGGCGTTCGACCTCATCGAAGCCGGGCCCGACCGGATCGCCGAACTGCTGCGCGAGGTCCTCGGCCTGCTCGGCCGGGGCGTGCTCCGGCCGATCCCGGTCACCGCGTGGGACGTCCACCGTGCCCCCGCGGCGTTCAAGCACCTCCAGCAGGCCAAGCACGTCGGCAAGGTCGTGCTGACCGTGCCCGCGCCGCTCGACCCCGAGGGCACGGTCCTGATCACCGGCGGCACCGGCGGCCTGGGCGGGTTGCTGGCCCGGCACCTGGTCACCGAGCACGGCGCTCGGCACCTGCTGCTCACCAGCCGGCGCGGCCTCGCCGCCGAGGGGGCGGCCGAACTGCGCGACGAGCTGACCGGGCTGGGCGCGACCGTCACCGTCGCGGCCTGCGACGCCGCCGACCGCGACGCCCTGGCCGCGTTGCTCGGCGGCATCCCCGCCGAGCACCCGCTGCGGGCGGTCATGCACACGGCCGGGGTGCTCGACGACGGCGTCGTCGGCTCGCTGGACGCGGCCCGCCTGGACAAGGTGCTGCGGCCGAAGGTCGACGCCGCGGTCCACCTCGACGAGCTGACCCGGCACGCCGACCTCACCGCGTTCGTGCTGTTCTCCGGTGCGGCCGGGCTGTTCGGCGGCGCGGGCCAGGCGAACTACGCGGCCGCAAACGCTTTCGTCGACGCCTTCGCCACCCACCGGCACGCCCTCGGGCTGCCCGCCGTGGCGCTGGCGTGGGGGCCGTGGTCGGCGTCGGCCGGCATGACCAGCGGCCTGACCGAGACGGATCTGAGCCGGATGGCCCGTGCCGGGCTGCTGCCGCTGTCGGCGGAGCTCGGCCTCGCCCTGCTCGACGCGGGCGTCGCGGCCGGCGAGGCGGCCGTGGTGCCGATGCGGGTCGACACGGCCGCGCTTGCGTCGTCGGGTGCGGTGGCCCCGCTGTTCCGGGGGCTCGTCACCGCCCCGGCGCGGCGCGCGGTCGCGGCCGCCGCGAAGGCCGGGCCCGCGGGCCTGGCCGAGCGGCTCGCCGCGACGCCGGCCGCCGACCGCGAGGACCTGGTCGTCGAGGTGGTCACCGGGCAGGTCGCCGCCGTGCTCGGGCACGCGTCCACAGTGGACATCGACCCGGCGAAGGCGTTCACCGAGCTGGGCTTCGACTCGCTCACCGCGGTCGAGCTGCGCAACCGGCTCGGCGCGGTCGCCGGGAAGCGGCTGCCCGCGACGCTCGTCTTCGACTACCCGACGGTGCTCGAGCTGGCGGGCTACCTGCTCGACGACATCGCCCCGGCGGCGCCGTCCGCCACCGGCCTGGTCGACGACCTGCGTGGTTCGCTCGCCTCCCTGCCCGAGGGCTACGAGGGCCGCGAGGAGATCACCGAACGGCTGCAGAGCCTGCTCGCCTGGTGGACCGGCACCGCGGAACCGCAGTGGGACGACGAAGTCGCGGCGGCCTCCGCCGACGAGCTGTTCGACCTGATCGACAAGGAGTTCGGGGCGTGACCGCCGACAACGAGAAGAAGCTGCTCGACTACCTCAAGAAGGTCACCAGCGACCTGCGGGCGGCGAACCAGCGGCTGCGCGAGGTCGAGGACCGGGACGCCGAACCGGTCGCGGTGATCGGCATGGGCTGCCGGTTCCCCGGCGGTGTCCGGACGCCCGAGCAGCTGTGGCAGCTCCTGGTCGACGGCGGCGACGGGATGGCCGGCTTCCCGGCCGACCGCGGCTGGCCCGCGGCGCTGTACTCCGGCGACGCCGGCCAGACGGGCACCAGCTACGTCCGGGAGGGCGGTTTCGTCTACGACGCGGCCGAGTTCGACCCCGGCTTCTTCGGGATGAGCCCCCGCGAGGCCCTCGCCATGGACCCGCAGCAGCGGCTGCTGCTCGAAACGGCGTGGGAGACGTTCGAGCGCGCCGGGATCGACCCGCTGTCCCTGCGCGGCACGCGCGGCGGCGTGTTCGTCGGCGGCACGTCGACCGGCTACGGCTCCGGCCTGACCGCACTGCCCGAAGGCGTCGAAGGCCACCTGCTCACGGGCAACTCGACGGCGGTCATCTCCGGCCGCGTCGCCTACCAGCTCGGCCTCCGCGGCCCCGCGGTCACCGTGGACACCGCGTGCTCGTCTTCGCTGGTCGCGCTGCACTGGGCCGCCCAGGCCCTGCGCCGCGGCGAGTGTTCGCTGGCGCTGGTCGGCGGCGTCACCGTGATGTCGACCCCCGGCATGTTCCTCGAGTTCAGCCGCCAGCGCGGCCTCGCGCCGGACGGGCGGTGCAAACCGTTCGCGGCCGCGGCCGACGGCACCGGCTGGTCCGAAGGCGTCGGCCTGGTCCTGGTCGAGAAGCTGTCCGACGCGCTGGCCAACGGCCACCCGGTGCTGGCCGTGGTCCGCGGCTCCGCGGTCAACTCCGACGGCGCGTCCAACGGCCTCACCGCGCCCAACGGACCGGCGCAGCAGCAGGTCATCCGGGCCGCGCTGGCCAGTGGCGGGCTCACCCCGTCCGAGGTGGACGCCGTGGAAGCGCACGGCACCGGCACCACGCTCGGCGACCCGATCGAGGCGCACGCGCTGCTGGCGACCTACGGCCAGGACCGCGAGCGGCCGCTGCGGCTCGGCTCGGTGAAGTCGAACATCGGCCACACCCAGGCCGCCGCGGGCGTCGCCGGGGTGATCAAGATGGTCCTCGCCCTGCGCAACGGGTTGCTGCCGCGCACGGTGCACGTCGACGCGCCGTCGCCGCACATCGACTGGGCGGCCGGGTCCGTCGAGCTGCTCACCGAGAACGTCGAGTGGCCCGCGGGCGGGACTCCCCGCCGGGCGGGCGTCTCGTCCTTCGGCATCAGCGGCACCAACGCGCACGTGATCCTGGAGAGCTACGACGAGCCCCCCGCCCCGGCGACCACCGTCGACGGGCCGGTCCCGCTCGCGCTCTCGGCGCGTTCACGCGAGGCCCTGCGGGAGCAGGCCGTCCGGCTGCGGGACCACCTGGCGACGGGTGCGTCGCTCGCGGACACGGCGTGGTCGCTCGTCACCGGGCGGTCCGCGTTCGAGCACCGCGCCGTCGTGCTGGCCGCCGACGCGGCCGGGGCAATGACCGCGCTGGAAGCCCTCGCCGGCGGCGAGCCGTCACCGTCCCTTGTGGAGGGTGTGGCGGGCAAGTCCGGCAGGACGGCGTTCCTGTTCTCCGGCCAGGGTTCCCAGCGGATCGGCATGGGCGCGGGGCTGCGGGCGGCGTTCCCGGTGTTCGCCGAGGCCTTCGACGCGGTGTGCGCGGAATTCGACCTCCCCGTGGCCGAAGCGATCTCGGGCGAGTCCCTGCACGACACGGGCTTCACCCAGCCCGCGCTGTTCGCCGTCGAGGTGGCGTTGTTCCGGCTGCTGGAGTCCTGGGGCGTGAAGCCGGACTTCCTCGCCGGGCATTCGATCGGCGAGCTGGCGGCCGCGCACGTCGCCGGGGTCCTCTCGCTGGCCGACGCCTGCACGCTGGTCGCCGCGCGGGCGCGGCTGATGGCGGCCCTCCCGGTCGGCGGCGCGATGGTCGCCGTCCAGGCCGGCGAAGCCGAAGTCACGCCCCTGCTCGGCGAGCGCGTCGACCTGGCCGCCGTCAACGCGCCCGACTCGGTCGTGCTCTCCGGCGACGAAGACGCGGTGCTCGCGGCCGCGGCCGAACTGGGGTCCCGGGGGCGTAAGACCAAACGGCTCGCCGTGTCGCACGCCTTCCACTCGGTGCGGATGGAACCGATGCTGGCCGAGTTCCGCGAGGTCGTGTCCGGGCTGACGTTCTCGGCGCCGAAGATCCCGGTCGTCACCGGCGGGCCCGCCGACCTGACCGACCCGGAGTACTGGGTGCGGCACGTGCGTGAACCGGTCCGGTTCGCCGACCGGATGACGGCCCTGGAAGACCGGGGTGCCGCCCGGTTCGTCGAGGTGGGCCCGGACCGGACCCTGGCCGGGATGGCGGGCGTGCCCGTCGTGGCGATGCTGCGCGCGTCGCGCGACGAGCGGGAGTCGGTGCTGGCCGCGCTCGCCGAACTGCACGTCCGCGGCGGGGCGCCCGGCTGGACCGCACTGCTCGACGGCGCCCACCGCGTCGACCTGCCGACGTATGCCTTCCAGCGGGAGCGGTTCTGGCTCACCGCACCGGAGTCGGCCGCCGTCGGCGACGTCGGCGCGGACGACTTCTGGTCGGCGGTCGACCGGCAGGACCTCGACGCGCTGACCAGCACCCTGGACGTCCCGTCGGAGACACCGCTGAGCGACGTCCTGCCCGCGCTGGCGTCCTGGCGCCGCCGTCACCACGAAGAGTCCACTGTGGACAACTGGCGCTACCGGATCGGCTGGCGCCCGGTCACCGGCACGACCACCACCGCGCGGCTGTCCGGCCGCTGGCTCGTGGTCGCCCGCGAAGCCACTGACGACCTGGTGGCGGGACTGCGCGCCCGGGGCGCCGACGTGGAGGTGGCCGGCGCCGGGCTTCCCCCTGGGCTGACCGAGCCCGACGGGATCCTTTCCCTGCTGGCCGTGGACGAGACGCTCGCGCTCGTGCAGGCCCTCGGCAGGCACGGCTGGTCCGCGCCGCTGTGGTGCGCCACCCGGGGTGCGGTCTCCACCGGCCGGTCCGACCCCCTCGCGCACCCGGACCAGGCGCAGGTGTGGGGCCTGGGCCGGGCCGCCGCGGTGGAACACCCGCGCCGGTGGGGCGGTCTGATCGACTTGCCCGGGCACCTCGACGAACGGGCCCTCGACCGGCTGTGCGGCGTGCTCGCCGACGGCACCGAGGACGAGGTCGCCCTCCGGCCGTCCGGCGTCTTCGCCCGGCGGCTCGTGCGAGCGCCGCTGACCACCGAATGTCCCGAGTGGACAGTCCGCGGCACGGTGCTGATCACCGGCGGGACCGGGGCACTCGGCGGCCACCTGGCCCGCTGGGCCGTCGAGCGCGGCGCGTCGCGCGTGGTGCTGGCGAGCCGGCGCGGCCCAGGTGCGGCCGAGCCGGCCGCGCCCGAGATCACCGTCGTGGCCTGCGACTGCACCGACCGGGACGCGGTCACCGCGCTCGTGGACTCCCTGCCGGACCTGAGCGTCGTCATCCACGCCGCCGGGGTTCTCGACGACGGCGTCCTCGACGGCCTCACCCCCGAAAAGCTCGACCGCGTGCTGCGCGCCAAGGCGACCACCGCCCGGCACCTGCACGAGGCCACCGCCGGCCGTGAACTCTCGGCGTTCGTGCTGTTCTCGTCCTTGGCGGGCACGGTCGGCTCGGCCGGGCAGGGCAACTACGCGGCGGCGAACGCCTACCTCGACGCCCTGGCCGCGTACCGGCGGGCGCGCGGGCTCCCGGCGACGTCGCTCGCCTGGGGACCGTGGGCCGACGCCGGCATGGCCGCGGACGAAGCCGTCCGCGACCGGCTCCGCCGCGGCGGGCTCACGCCCCTCGACCCCGCCCTCGCCCTGGCCGCGCTCGACCGGGCCCTGGGCGCCGGCGACGTCGCGATCGCGCTCGCCGACGTCGACTGGCCGGTCTACGGCCCGGGGCTCACCGCCGTCCGGCCGAGCCGGTTGCTCGACGAACTCCCCGAGGCGGCAGGCGAAGCGCCGCGGGTCGAGCTGTCCGGACTGTCCGAAGAGGACCTGCTGACGCTCGTGCGCCGTCAGGTCTCGGCCGTCCTCGGCTACGCCGAGGAGGTCGCCGCGGACAGGTCGTTCGCCGACCTCGGCTTCGATTCGCTGACCGCGGTCGAACTGCGCAACCGGCTCGGCCTGGCCACCGGCACCGAACTGCCCGCGACGCTGGTCTACGACTACCCGACCGCCGCCCACCTGGCCAAGCACCTCGCGGGCACGGCGAGCGAAGAGCCGGCCGTCGAGCGGGCCGCGATGTCCCCCGAGGACCCGATCGTCGTCGTGGGGATGGGCTGCCGGTTCCCCGGCGGCGTCCGGACCCCGGACGACCTGTGGGACCTGCTGATCTCGGGCGGGGACGCGGTTTCCGGCTTCCCCGCCGACCGGCACTGGGACCTCGCGGGCCTGGCGGCGGCCGGTGTCGTCACGAGCGGCGGCGCGTTCGTCGAGGGGGTCACGGAGTTCGATCCGGGCTTCTTCGGCATCTCGCCGCGGGAAGCCCTGGCGATGGATCCGCAGCAGCGGCTCGTCCTCGAGACGGCGTGGGAGACGCTCGAACGCGCCGGCGTCGACCCGGGCCGGGGCGCGGACGTCGGCGTGTTCCTCGGCACCAACGGCCAGGACTACCCGGCGGTGCTCGCCGGTTCGGGCGAGGACTTCGGCGGGTTCGTCGGCACCGGGAACGCGGCTTCGGTCGTGTCGGGCCGGGTTTCGTACGTGCTGGGCCTCGGTGGCCCGGCCGTCACCGTGGACACGGCGTGCTCGGCTTCGCTGGTCGCCTTGCACCTGGCCGCCCAGTCGGTGCGCGCGGGCGAGTGCGCGATGGCGCTGGCCGGCGGCGTGACGGTGATGGCGACACCCGGCGCGTTCGTCGAGTTCTCACGCCAGGGCGGGCTCGCGGCGGACGGCCGCTGCAAGGCCTTCGCCGACGGCGCGGACGGCACGGGCTGGGGCGAAGGCGCCGGTGTCGTGCTGGTCGAGCGGCTCTCGGACGCGCGCCGGCTCGGGCACCCGGTGCTCGCGGTCCTGCGTGGCTCGGCGGTGAACCAGGACGGCGCGTCGAACGGCCTCACCGCCCCGAACGGACCGTCGCAGCAGCGCGTCATCCGGGCGGCACTGGCGAACGCCGGGCTGACACCGTCCGATGTGGACGCAGTCGAAGCGCACGGCACCGGGACCGCGCTGGGCGACCCGATCGAAGCGCAGGCTCTGCTGGCGACCTACGGCCGCGACCGCGAGCGCCCGCTGTGGCTCGGCTCGCTGAAGTCCAACATCGGGCACACGCAGGCGGCCGCGGGCATCGCGGGCGTCATCAAGATGGTGCTGGCCCTCCAAAAGGGACTGCTGCCGAAGACCCTGCACGTCGACACGCCGTCGCGGCACGTCAAGTGGGACGGCGTCGCGTTGCTGACCGAGACGACACCGTGGCCGGCGGGGGAGCGGCCGCGGCGCGCGGGTGTGTCGTCGTTCGGCTTCAGCGGCACCAATGCCCACGTCATCCTCGAACAACCGCCCGTTGTCGAGGCCTCGGACGCTCCCGCCACGGACGTCGTCTGGCCGTTGTCGGGCCGGTCGGAAGCGGTGCTGCGCGAGCAGGCCCGGCGGCTCGCGGAGTTCGCCGGGACCTCGGACGTCACCCCGGCCGAGGTCGCCCGTTCGCTGGCCGCGCGGGCGGTGTTCGACCACCGCGCGGTCGTGACCGGCCCCGACCTGGTCGCCGGACTGAACGCGGTCGCCGCGGGCACCAAACACGCGGGCGTGGTCGCCGGACAGGCGAACGACGGCAAGACCGCGCTGCTGTTCGCGGGGCAGGGCTCGCAGCGGGTCGGCATGGGCGCCGAGCTGTACGAGCGGTTCCCGGTGTTCGCGGACGCGTTCGACGCGGTGTGCGCGCACCTCGATGTGGACCGGGCGGTCTTCGCGGACGCCGTGGCGCTGGACCGGACGGGGACCACGCAGCCCGCGCTGTTCGCGCTCGAAGTCGCGCTGTTCCGCCTGCTGGAGGCGTGGGGTGTCAAGCCGGACTACCTCGTCGGGCATTCGATCGGTGAGCTGGCCGCCGCGCACGTCGCCGGGGTGTTTTCGCTCGAAGACGCGTGCACGCTGGTGGCCGCCCGCGCGAGCCTGATGCAGGCGCTGCCGGGCGGGGGCGCGATGCTCGCCGTGCAGGCCGCCGAGCAGGACGTTCTCGACCTCGCCGCGGGCCGGGCCGACTTGGCCGCGGTCAACGGACCCCTGGCCACCGTGCTCTCCGGCGACGCCGCCGCGCTCGCCGGGATCGCCGCGGAGCTGACCGAGCGCGGCGTGAAGTCTAGGGATTTGCGGGTCTCGCATGCGTTTCACTCGGCTCATATGGACGCGATGCTGGCGGAGTTCGCCGAGGTGGCGCGCGGGATCGGCTACGCCGGGCCGCGCATCCCCGTCGTGTCCACGGTGACCGGCGACGCCGACCTGACGGACCCGGAGTACTGGGTGCGGCAGGTACGCGAGCCGGTGCGGTTCGCGCAGGCCGTCGAGACGCTGCGCGAGGCCGGGGTGACCCGGGCCGTCGAGCTGGGGCCGGACGGGACGCTGACCGCGCTGGCCCCCGGACTGCGGGCGGTTCCGGCGTTGCGCAAGGACCGGCCGGAGACCAAGACCGCGCTCTTGGCCTTGGCGAACCTGCACGTCAGCGGGCACCCGATCGACTGGGCACCGTGGTCGCCGGGCGCCCGGCACGTCGCGCTGCCCACCTACCCCTTCGACCGCCAGGCCTTCTGGCCCGAACCCCTGGTCCCGGTGCCGCCGGCCGCCGACGCCTGGCAGTACCGCGTCTCGTGGCGACCGGTCGCGGACCGGCCCCGCGCGAGCCTGGCCGGCCGCTGGGCCGTGGTCGTCCCCGCCGGGTACGACGACGCCCCGCTGGTCAAGGCCGTCCTCACGGCCCTCGCCGACGCGGGCACCGAGCCGGTGCCGGTCACGCTGGGGGAGACCAGCCGTGACGCGCTCGCCGCCGAACTGCTCGGCCTCGGCCCGGTCGACGGCGTCGTCTCGCTGCTGGGGCTGGCCGTCGAGGTCCGGGCGTCCGTGCCGCTCGGGCTGGCGCTGACCACCGTGCTGCTCCAGGCCCTCGGCGACGCCGGGGTCGGCGCGCCGCTGTGGTCGGTCACCACCGGAGCCGTCGCCGTCGGTGCCAAGACGCTCGAGCAGCCGTTCGCGGCCGGGATCTGGGGCCTCGGCCGCGTCGCGGCGCTGGAGCACCCGGACCGCTGGGGCGGCCTGGCCGACCTGCCCGCCGAGCCCGGCGAAGCGGAGCTGACCCGGCTCGTCGCCGCGTTCACCGCCGGCGAGGACCAGCTCGCGATCCGGCCGGAGGGGGTCTTCGCGCGGCGGCTCGTCCACGCGCCGGGCGACGACGCCGAACCCTGGACGCCGACCGGGCCGGTGCTCGTCACCGGCGGCACGGGTGCGCTGGGCGCCGAGGTCGCCCGGTGGCTGGCCCGCACCGGCGCGCCGCACGTCGTGCTGGCCGGCCGGCGCGGGCCCGCCGCGCCGGGAGCGGCCGAGCTGGAGGCCGAGCTCAGCGCGCTGGGCGCCAAGGTGACGCTGGTCGCCTGCGACCTCGCCGACCGCACGGCCGTCGCCGAGCTCCTGGACTCGGTGCCCGACCTCGACGCCGTCGTCCACGCGGCCGGGGTGCTGGACGACGGGGTACTGGACGCCCTGACGCCGGACCGGCTCGCCACCGTCCTGCGGTCCAAAGTGGACTCCGCGTGGCACCTGCACGAACTGACGGCCGGCCGCGAGCTGTCCGCGTTCGTCCTGTTCTCGTCGCTGGCGGCCACGCTCGGCGCGGCCGGGCAGGGCAACTACGTCGCGGCCAACGCCGTGCTGGACGCGCTCGCCGAGCACCGGGCCGGGCTCGGCCTGCCCGCGACCTCGATCGCCTGGGGCCCGTGGGCCGGCGCGGGCATGGCCGCCGGTGCCTCGCGCGCCGGGCGCGGCGGGATCCGCCCGATGGCCCCGGAACGGGCCACCGCCGCCCTGCACCGCGCGCTCGGCGGCGGCGAGACCGTCGTCGCGGTCGCCGACATCGACTGGGAGCTCTTCGCGCCCGCGTTCACGGCGCTCCGGCCGGCGCCGTTGCTCGACGACCTGCCCGAGGCGCGCCGGGTGCGCACCGCCGCGGCGAAGCCGGAGCAGGACTTCCGGGCGAAGCTCGACACCCTGACCGGGCCCGAGCGGGACCGCGCGCTGCTCGATCTGGTGCGTGCCGAGGTCGCCGCCGTGCTCGGGTACGCCGAGCCGTCCACAGTGGACCCCGCGCTGGCGTTCAAGGAACTGGGCCTCGACTCGCTCACCGCGGTCGAGCTGCGCAACGGGCTCGCCGCCGTCACCGGGCTGCCCCTGCCCGCGACGCTCGGCTTCGACTACGCGAACCCGGCCGCGCTCGCCCAGTACCTCGGCCGGGAGCTCGGCCCGGCCGATCCGGCCGGCGCGGCCGAGGCCGAGCTGGACCGCATCGAGGCGGCCTTCGCGGCGCTGACGGCCGAGCAGCTCGCCGGCACCCGGATCACCGCGCGGCTGCAGGCGCTCCTGAGCCGGCTCGAGGCGCCCGCGTCCGGCACGGGCGCGCGGCAGAAGCTCGAGACGGCCAGTTCCAGCGAGATCTTCGACTTCATCGACAACGAGCTGGGCCTCGCGTGACGCGCGGAGGGGGTGCGAAGTGAACGAAGAGAAGCTGCTCGGCTACCTGCGCAAGGTCACCGCCGACCTGCACGAGACCCGGGAACGGCTGCGCGTGGCCGAATCGGCCGCGCCCGAGCCGGTCGCGATCGTGGCGATGGCCTGCCGGTTCCCCGGCGGCGTCGAGACGCCCGAAGACCTGTGGCGGGTCCTCGAAACGGGCACCGACACGATGACCGACTTCCCCGAAGACCGCGGCTGGGACGTCGACGCCGTCTACCACCCCGACCCGGCACACCCGGGCACGAGCTACGTCCGCCAGGGCGGGTTCGTCCGCGACGCCGGTGCGTTCGACGCGACCTTCTTCGGCATCTCGCCGCGTGAAGCCCTGGCGATGGACCCGCAACAGCGGCTGCTGCTGGAGACGTCGTGGGAAGCCCTGGAACGGGCCGGGATCGACCCGCTTTCCCTGCGCGGCGAGCCGGTCGGCGTGTTCGCCGGGACCAACGGCCAGGACTACCCGGGGTTGCTCAGCCTCGCGCCCGGCGTCGGCGACGGCTACGAAAGCACGGGCAACGCGGCGAGTGTCCTTTCCGGACGGATCTCCTACGCGCTCGGGCTGGAGGGTCCGGCCGTCACCGTCGACACCGCCTGCTCGTCCTCGCTGGTCGCCCTGCACTGGGCGGCGCACGCCCTGCGCGAGGGGGAGTGCGACCTCGCGCTCGCCGGTGGCGTCACGGTCATGACGACGCCCGGCGCGTTCATCGGCTTCAGCCGCCAGCAGGGGCTGGCCGCGGACGGCCGGTGCAAGGCGTTCGCCGACGGCGCCGACGGCACCGGCTGGGGCGAAGGCGCCGGTGTCGTGCTGCTGGAACGGCTGGCCGACGCCCGGCGCCACGGGCACCCGGTGCTCGCCATCGTCGCGGGCTCGGCGATCAACTCCGACGGCGCGTCGAACGGCCTCACCGCCCCGAACGGCCCTTCGCAGCAACGGGTCATCCGGGCCGCGCTCGCCGACGCCGGACTGTCTCCGTCCGATGTGGACGCCGTCGAGGCGCACGGCACCGGCACCTCGCTCGGTGACCCGATCGAAGCCCAGGCGCTCCTGGCCACCTACGGCGAGCACCGGCCGGCCGGACGGCCGCTGTGGCTCGGCTCGGTCAAGTCCAACCTCGGGCACACCCAGGCCGCCGCCGGGGTGGCCGGGGTGATCAAGATGGCCCTCGCGCTGCGCAACGGCGTCCTGCCCAAGACTCTGCACGTCGACCGGCCGTCGGCCAAGGTGGACTGGTCGGCCGGCGACGTCCGCGTGCTGACCGAGCCCGTCCCGTGGCCGGACGAAGGACGCGTGCGCCACGCGGGGGTCTCGGCGTTCGGGGTCAGCGGCACCAACGCGCACGTGCTCCTGGCCGCACCTCCCGCCGAAGAAACCGCGCCGGAACCGGCTTCGCCGGCCGTCGTGCCGTGGGTCCTTTCGGGACGGTCGGAGGCGGCTCTGCGCGCGCAGGCCGCACGGCTGGTTCACGGTGATCCGGCCGCGATCGGGCTTGCGCTCGCGACGACCCGCTCGGCGTTCGAGCACCGCGCCGTCGTGGTCGGCGACGCGGCCGAGCTGGCCGACGGCGTCCGCGCACTCGCGAACGGCGGCGAAGCGCCCGGCCTCGTCCGCGGCGTGGTCACCGAGGGGCTGACCGCGTTCCTGTTCACCGGCCAGGGCGCGCAGCGGGCCGGCATGGGCCTCGGGCTGTACGAGCGTTTCCCGGCGTACGCCCAGGCTTTCGACGAGATCTGCGCGGAGTTCGACCGGCACCTCGACCGTCCACTGGCGACGGTCATCCGGTCCGGCGAGGACCTCGACGAGACGGCGTACACCCAGCCCGCGTTGTTCGCGGTCGAGGTCGCCCTGTTCCGGCTGCTGGAGTCCTGGGGCGTGACGCCCGACCACCTCGCCGGGCACTCGATCGGCGAACTGGCCGCCGCGCACGTCGCGGGCGTCTTCTCCCTCGCCGACGCCGCCGAGCTGGTCGCCGCTCGCGGGCGGTTGATGCAGGACCTCCCGCGCGGCGGGGCGATGGTCGCGATCCAGGCCACCGAGGACGAGGTGACGCCGCTGCTCTCCGACGCCGTCTCCCTGGCCGCGGTCAACGGCCCGGACTCGGTCGTCGTGTCCGGCGGCGAAAAGGACGCGCGGGAGATCGAGCGGCACTTCGCCGCACTCGGCCGCCGGACCCGGCAGCTCACCGTGTCCCACGCCTTCCACTCCCCGCTGATGGACCCGATGCTCGACGCGTTCGCGCAGGTCGCGGCGCGGATCACCTACGCCCGGCCGCGGCTGCCGATCGTGTCGACGGTGACCGGGAAGCCCGGCACCGACGAACTGGCCACGCCGGGCCACTGGGTGCGCCAGGTCCGGGAGCCGGTCCGGTTCGCCACCGCCGTCGCCGCGCTCGCCGACCTCGGGACCGGCCGGTTCCTGGAGCTGGGCCCGCACGGCGTGCTCGCCGCGATGACCGAGGAGTGCCTGCCCGGCGCGGTGGTCTCCGCACTGCTGCGCAAGGACCGCGACGACGTCCGGACCGCACTGACCGCCGTCGCGAGCGGGTACGTCCACGGTGCCCGGGCCGACTGGGGCAAGGTGTTCGCCGGCACCGGCGTGCGGGCGTGCGAGCTGCCGACCTACGCCTTCCAGCGCGAGACGTACTGGCCCGAGCTGCCCCAGCCGGTGGGCGGTGCGACCCGGGACGCGCTGCTCAAGCTCGACTGGGTGCCGGTCCCGGCCGGGGAACCCGGGCCGGCGTCCTGGGCCGTGCTCGGCTCCGGGCACCGCGAGTTCGCTTCGGCCCTGCTCGGCGAGCTGCGCGCGCTCGCCTGCCACCCCGACCTCGACGCCCTCGCCGAAGCGGGCGCGCTGCCGGACGTCCTGGTCGCCCCGTTCGTCTCCCGCTCCGAGGCCGACACCCCGGGCGAAGCGACGCGCCGCGCGCTGCGGCTCGTCCGCTTCTGGCTCGCCGACGAGCGGTTCGCCGGGCGCACCCTGGTGGTGCTGACCTGCGATGCCGCCGTCGCCGAGGGCGTTTCGGACCTCGCGCAGGCCCCGGTGTGGGGGCTGCTGCGCTCGGCCGCGGCGGAGAACCCCGGCCGGTTCGTGCTCGCCGACGTCGACGACCCGGCCGCGGCGCGGCTGCTGCCCGCCGCCCTCGCCACCGGCGAACCCCAGTTCCTGCTGCGCGACGGCGAGATCCGCGCGGCGCGCCTGGTGAAACCCGCTCCGGCGCCGGGCCCTTCGGCGACCTTCGGCCCGGCCGGGACCGTGCTGGTCACCGGCGGCACCGGGACCCTCGGCGCGCAGGTCGCCCGCCACCTCGTGGCCCGGCACGGCGTGCGCCACCTGCTCCTGGCCGGCCGTCGCGGCCCGGACGCCGACGGTGCCGCCGAGCTGTGCGCGGAGCTGGCCGAGCTCGGCGCGGAACCGGTCGTCGCGGCCTGCGACGCCGCCGACCGCGACGCGCTGGCCGCACTGCTGGCGAGCATCCCCGCCGACCGGCCGCTGACCGGCGTCGTCCACGCGGCCGGCGTCCTCGACGACGGTGTCGTCTCCGCGCTGACCCCCGAGCGCCTGGACGTCGTGCTGCGGCCGAAGGTCGACGCCGTCACGAACCTGCACGAGCTGACCGCCGGGGCCGACCTGACCGCGTTCGTCGTGTTCTCCTCGATCTCCGGCACGCTCGGCCCGGCCGGGCAGGCGAACTACGCCGCGGCCAACGTCTGGCTCGACGCGCTCGCCCGCCACCGCCGCGACCACGGCCGGCCGGCGCTCGCGCTCGGCTGGGGACTGTGGGAACAGGCCAGCGGGATGACCGGGGCCCTCGCCGACCGCGATCGCCGCCGGATGGGCGCCACGGGCATGATCCCGCTGTCCACTGCGGAGGCTCTGCGGCTGTTCGACGTGGCCTGCCGCGCGGGAGAGCCCGCGGTGCTGCCGATCCGGTTCGACTTCGACGTGCTCCGCGCGGCCCCGGCCCTGCCGCCCGTGTTCGCCGGGCTCGTCCCGCCGCGGCCCGCCGCCGCGCCGGTCGCCGAGCGGCCGGCCGACCCGCTCGACGTCGTCCGCACCGCCGTGGCCCAGGTCCTCGGTTACGCGAACGCGGCCGCCGTCGACCCGGACCGGGCGTTCAAGGACCTCGGCTTCGATTCGCTGACCGCCGTGGAACTGCGCAACCGGGTGGCCGCGGCGACCGGGCAGCGGTTGCCCGCCACGCTCATCTACGACTACGCGACACCGAAGGCCCTGGCCGCGCACCTGACCGGCGACGCGGGTCCGGCGTCGGTGCGCGTCGCGGCCCGGACCGACGACGAGCCGATCGCGATCGTCTCGATGGCCTGCCGGTTCCCCGGCGGCGTCCACAGCCCGGACGAACTGTGGGCGCTGCTCGCCGAAGGCCGCGACGCGATCGGTGGCTTCCCGGCTGATCGTGGCTGGGACCTCGACGCGCTCTACGACCCGGACCCGGACAGCGAAGGCACGTCCTACGCCCGCGAAGGCGGTTTCCTCGACGACGCCGCGCTGTTCGACCCCGCCTTCTTCGGGATCTCACCCCGCGAGGCCCTCGCCATGGACCCGCAGCAGCGGCTGCTGCTCGAGACGTCCTGGGAGGCTTTGGAACGCGCCGGGATCGACCCGGAGACGCTGCGCGGCGAGCCGGTCGGCGTGTTCGCCGGGACCAACGGCCAGGACTACTCCGCGCTGCTCGCGCTGTCGCCGAAGAGCGCGGAAGGCTATCTCGGCACCGGCAACGCCGCTTCCGTGCTCTCGGGCCGGATCTCCTACGCGCTCGGGTTCGAGGGCCCGGCGGTCACCGTGGACACCGCGTGTTCGTCCTCTTTGGTCGCGATGCACTGGGCGATCCAGTCCCTGCGCGCGGGGGAGTGCTCGCTCGTCCTCGCCGGCGGCGTCACGGTGCTTTCGACGCCTGGCTCGTTCGTCGAGTTCAGCCGGCAGCGCGGGCTGTCCCCCGACGGCCGGTGCCGCGCCTTCTCCGACGACGCCGACGGCACCGGCTGGGGCGAAGGCTCCGGGATGCTCGTCCTGGAACGGCTGTCCGACGCGCGCCGCCTCGGGCACCCGGTGCTCGCGATCGTGCGGGGTTCCGCGGTCAACCAGGACGGCGCATCGAACGGCCTCACCGCCCCGAACGGCCCGTCCCAGCAGCGGGTGATCCGGGCGGCCCTGGCGAACGCGGGCCTCGCACCGTCCGATGTGGACGCCGTCGAGGCGCACGGGACCGGCACGACGCTGGGCGACCCGATCGAGGCCCAGGCGCTGATCGCCACCTACGGCCAGGACCGCGAGCGGCCCCTGTGGCTGGGCTCGATCAAGTCGAACGTGGGCCACACCCAGGCCGCGGCGGGCGTCGCCGGGGTCATGAAGATGGTGCTGGCCCTCCGGAACGGCCTGCTGCCCCGGACGCTCCACGCCGGTACTCCTTCGTCCCATGTGGACTGGTCCGAGGGGGCCGTGCGGCTGCTGTCCGAGCCCGTGCCGTGGCCGGACGACCGGGTGCGCCGCGCCGGGGTCTCGTCGTTCGGCGTGAGCGGAACCAACGCCCACGTCATCATCGAGGCCGCCCCCGAAGCGCCGCTTTCCCGTGAAAGTGGCAGTGCACTGACGGCCTGGACCGTGTCGGGGCACACGCCGGAAGCGGTGCGGGCGCAGGCGGAACGGCTGCTGAGCCACGCCGCGGACCGCGAGCCCGCCGAGATCGGCACGGCGCTGGCCACCCGCACGGCGTTCGCCCACCGCGCGGTCGTGGTCGGCGAGGACCGCGAGGAACTGGTGCGCGGACTCGCCGCCGTGGCCGCCGATCAGCCCGCGCCCGGCGTCACCACCGGCGTGCGTGCCGAGGGCGCGACCGCGTTCCTATTCACCGGCCAGGGCGCGCAGCGGCTCGCCATGGGCGCCGGGCTGCGCCGCGAGTTCCCGGTGTTCGCCGACGCCTTCGCCGAAGTGTGCGCGGAGTTCGACAGGCACCTCGGCCGGCCGCTCCTCGAGGTCGTCGACACCGAACCCGGGCTGCTCGACCGGACCGAGTACACCCAGCCCGCGCTGTTCGCGGTCGAAGTGGCGCTGGCCCGGCTCCTGGACTCCTGGGGCGTCCGCCCCGACCGGCTGGCCGGGCACTCCATCGGCGAACTGGCCGCCGCGCACGTCGCGGGCGTCTGGTCGCTGCCCGACGCCTGCACGGTCGTCGCCGCGCGGGGCCGGTTGATGCAGGCCCTGCCCGCCGGTGGTGCCATGCTCGCCGTCGAAGCCACCGAGGCCGAGGTCCTCCCGACCCTGCCGGCCGGGGTCGAGCTGGCCGCGGTCAACGGGCCCGCGTCCGTCGTGGTCTCCGGTCCCGAGGACGGTGTCCTCGAAGTCGAGCGGCACTGGACGGCCCGCAGGACCCGGCGGCTGCGCGTCTCGCACGCCTTCCACTCGCCGGAGATGGACGGGATGCTCGCGGAGTTCGGCCGCGTCCTGCACGGCGTCACCTTCGCCCCGCCGACGATCCCGGTCGTCTCGACGCTCACCGGCGAGCTCGCGACCGACCTGACCTCGCCGGAGTACTGGCTGCGCCAGGCCCGCGGCACGGTCCGGTTCGCCGACGCCGTCACCACCCTCGCCGGGCTGGGCGTGACCCGGTTCGCCGAGCTGGGCCCGGACGGCGTGCTCACCGCGATGGCCGCGACCTGCCTCGACGGCGACGCGCTCGTCACCGCCCTGATGCGGAAGGACCGCGACGAGCCACGGGAGCTGCTGACCGCACTCGCGAACCTGCACGTGCGTGGATCCACAGTGGACTGGCGCGCGGTCCTCGGCGGCACCGGCGACCCGGCAGCCCTGCCGACCTACGCTTTCCAGCACGAGCGGTTCTGGCCCGAGTACTCCCTGGCGGCCGCGGGTGACGTCACGATGGCGGGCCTCGACCGCCCGGACCACCCGCTGCTGGGCGCGTCGGTGACGGTGGCCGGGCTCGGCGCCGTCGTGTGCACCGGCCGGATCTCGCCGCGCACCCACCCCTGGCTCGCCGACCACGTCGTCGCCGGCCGCACGCTGTTCCCCGGCACGGGGTTCGTCGAGCTGGTCCTGCGCGCGGGGGAGCACGTCGGCGCGGGCGGCATCGAGGAGCTGGTCATCGAGACCCCGCTGCCGCTGCCCCGCGAAGGCGTCGACCTGCAGGTCGCCGTCGGTGCGCCGGACGAGCGGGGCACGTACCCGGTGACTGTCCACTCGCGACTCGAAGCGGACGAACCCTGGACGCGGCACGCCGGCGGCCGCCTGACCGCCGGTGCCGCGGTCCCCGAAGACGTGCCGGAATGGCCGCCCGCCGGCGCCGAACCCCTGGCCCTCGACGGCCTCTACGACGGCGGCCCGGAGACCGGGTTCGGCTACGGCCCGGCGTTCCAGGGCCTGCGTGCCGCCTGGCGGCTCGGCGACGAGGTGCACGCCGAGGTGGCGCTGCGCCCCGGGGAGCACGCCGACGCGGCCCGGTTCGGCCTGCACCCGGCGCTGCTGGACGCGTCGCTGCACGTGCTCGGCACCGCCGCCGAATGGGCGGGCCGGAACTACCTGCCGTTCTCCTGGAGCGGGGTGACGCTGCACGCGAGCGGCGCCACCGCGGTCCGGGTCACGGTGACCCCGAACGGCCACGACACGGTGCGGGTGCGCCTCGCCGACCCGGCCGGACGCCCGGTGGCGTCGGTCGACGGGCTGGTACTGCGCCCCCTCACCGCGGAGGCGGCGCGGCCCGTCCGCAAGGCGCACGACTCGCTGTTCCGGCTCGACTGGCAGCCGGTCACGCCGTCGCCGGTCGAGGCCGGACCCCGGCGGTGGGCCGTCGTCGGGGAAGACGAGCTCAAGGTCGGGCCGGTGCTCGACGCGGCGGGCGTCACCCTGGAGTCCTATGTGGACCTCGATGCGCTCGGCGGCGCGGTCGGCCTCGGCATGGCCGTGCCCGAAGCGGTACTGGCCGTGTGCACGGCGGGTCCCGGTCCGGACGCCGCCCGGGCGGCCGCCCACGACGCGCTGGCCCTGCTGCACGCCTGGCTCGCCGACGAGCGGTTCGCCGCGACGCGCCTGGTCGTGCTGACCCGTGGCGCGGTGGCCGCCGCCCCCGGCGACGAGGTCACCGACCTGGCCTGCGCGCCGGTCTGGGGCCTGGTCCGCTCGGCGCAGTCGGAGAACCCCGGCCGGGTCGTCCTGGTCGACGTCGACGACCACGAAGAGTCCGCCGCCGCGCTGCTCGCCGCCGCCGGGACCGACGAGCCGCAGCTCGCCGTCCGGGAAGGTGCCCTGCTCGCCGCCCGGCTGACCCGTGCCACGACGGCGTCCGCCACGGGCAAACGGCCGTTCGGGCCGGACGGCACCGTGCTGCTCACCGGCGCCACCGGCAGCCTGGGCCGCGTGCTGGCCCGGCACCTGGTCACCGCGCACGACGTGCGGCGGCTCGTGCTGGCCAGCCGGTCCGCGGCCGGGGCGACCGGGCTGCGGGACGAGCTGACCGCCCTCGGCGCCGACGTCCGGCTCGCCGCGTGCGACACCGCGGACCGGGCCGCGCTCGCCGAGCTGCTGGCCGGCGTCCCCGACCTCGCCGCCGTCGTGCACGCGGCGGGCGTCCTCGACGACGGCGTCCTCTCTTCGCTCACCCCGGACCGGCTCGACACCGTGCTGCGGCCCAAGGTCGACGCCGCCTGGCACCTGCACGAGCTGACCGCCGGCCGGAACCTCTCGGCGTTCGTGCTCTTCTCCTCGGTGTCGGCCACCTTCGGCGCGCCGGGGCAGGGCAACTACGCCGCGGCGAACGCCTTCCTCGACGCGCTCGCCGCCCACCGGGCCGCCCGCGGCCTGCCCGCCCAGGCGCTGGCCTGGGGGCTGTGGGACACCGGGATGAGCGCGTCGCTGGATTCCGCCGACCGGAAGCGGATGTCGCGCGGCGGCGTCCGGGCGCTGCCGGTCGAGCAGGGGCTGGCCCTGTTCGACGCCGCCACCGCCCTCGCCGAGCCCGCGCTGGTCCCGGCGAAGCTGGACCTCGCCGGCGTCGGCGACCAGGTCGCGTCCGTCCTCAAGGGACTGGTCCGGGCGCCGGCCAGGCGGGCTTCGACGGCCGCCGAAGCCGGGTCCGGTGTGGACGCCGTGCGCCGGGCGCTGGCCGGGAAGTCCGGGCCGGAGCAGGAATCGGTGCTGCTGGAGCTCGTCCGCTCGACCGCGGCGGCGGTGCTGGGCCACACCGGCCCCGACGCCGTGCGCCCGGACGTCGGCTTCCTCGTCGCCGGGTTCGACTCGCTGACCGCGGTCGAGCTGCGCAACGCCCTCGGCGCGAGCACCGGCCTGCGGCTGCCGCCGACGCTCGTCTTCGACTTCCCGGCACCCGCCGATCTCGCCGCGCACCTGCGAGCGGAGCTGGCCGTCACCGAGGCGGTGCCGCAGAAGTCCACTGTGGACTCCGGCGAGACGCTGGGTGCGTTGTTCCGGACGGCTTGCGAACTGGGAAAGATGAAGGAGGGCTTCGAGCTGCTGCAGAACGCGGCCCTGCTGCGGCCCACCTTCGACTCGGCCGCCGACCTGGCCGAGCGGCCGGGTTCGGTGAAGCTGGCGGCGGGGGAGCACACGCCGAAGCTGATCTGCTTCAGCTCGTACGTCGCGCTGGCCGGGGTGCACCAGTACGCGCGGTTCGCTTCGCCGTTCCGCGGCGAGCGGGACGTGTACGCCCTGCCGACGCCCGGGTTCGTCAAGGGCGAGGCGCTGCCGACGTCCGTCCGCGCGGTCGCCGAAGTGCAGGCGGCCTCGGTGCTGGACGCCGCCGGCGGCGAGCCGTTCGTGCTGCTCGGGTCGTCCTCGGGCGGGATGCTCGCGCACGCCGCCGCCGAACTCCTCGAAGAGCGGGGCACGCCGCCGCTGGCCGTCGTGCTGCTCGACAGCTATCTGCCGCGCGAGGACTCGCCGCTGGAGCGGTTCCGCGACGAGCTGCTGGGCGGCATGTTCGACCGCGAGGAGCTGTTCGCGCCGATGGACGTCGCCCGGCTGTCCGCGATGAGCTGGTACTTCCGGCTGATGGGCGGCTGGTCGCCCGCGAAGCTCTCCGCGCCCGTGCTGCTGGTCCGCTCGTCCGAGCCGCCGGTCGCCGACGGGTCGCTGGCCCCCGAGGAATGGCAGACGCACTGGGACACGGCCGACACCGTCGTCGACGTGCCCGGCAACCACTTCACCATGGTCGAGGACCACGCCGCCACCACCGCGGAGACGGTGCGCGGCTGGCTCGGCACCACGCTGAGGACGGAGCTCACGCATGACTGACCCGGAACTGTGGCTGCGGCGCTACCACGAGGCGGAGAGCGGCGCCGTGCAGCTGTTCTGCCTGCCGCACGCGGGCGGCTCGGCCAGCTTCTACTTCCCGGTGTCCGCGGGGCTCGGCCGGTCGGTCGAGGTCTTCGCCGTGCAGTACCCCGGTCGGCAGGATCGGCGGCTGGAACCGGGGATCGACAGCCTGCCGGTGCTCGCGGACCGGCTCGCCGAGGTGCTGGCCGACCGGGCCCGGCGGCCGTTCGCGCTGTTCGGCCACAGCATGGGCGCGACGCTGTCGTTCGAGGTCGCCACCCGGCTGGAGCGGGCCGGGCTGGTGCCGCTGCACCTGTTCGCCTCCGGGCGGCGGGCGCCGTCCTGCCGTCGCGACGAGTCCGTGCACCTGCTCGACGACGACGGCGTCATCGCCGAGGTCCGCAAGCTCGGCGGCACGAACGCGGCCGTCCTCGGCGACGAGGAGATCCTGCGGATGGCGCTGCCGGCCATCCGCAACGACTACAAGGCCGCCGAGACCTACGTCCGGCAGCCCGGTCCGAAGCTGAGCACGCCGATCACCGTGCTCACCGGGGACGCCGACCCGAAGACCACGCTCGAGGAGGCGCGGGCCTGGCAGGAGCTCACCGACGGCGAGTTCGAGCTGCAGGTCTACCGCGGCGGGCACTTCTTCCTCGCCGACCACCAGCCCGAGGTCCTGCAGCTGATCTCCTCGCGGCTCGCGGGCCGGCTTTCCCCACGGCACTGAAAGGCACCCCCGTGCGCGTGTTGTTCGTGACGCTGGACGAGAAGTCGCACCTGTACTGCATGGTCCCCACGGCCTGGGCGCTCGTCGCGGCCGGGCACGAGGTCCGCGTGGCGAGCTCGCCCGCGTTCACCGACGTCATCACCGGCACCGGGCTGACCGCCGTCCCGGTCGGCGTGGACAACACGATGCACGAGGGGATGAAGCAGAACCGCGACGCCCAGGAAGCCGAGATCGCGAACTGGAACGACACCGACCCGGCGTCGCACACCTGGGAGGCCCTCCACCAGCGCTACACCTTCACGGTGTGGGCGGGGTTCGCCATCTACAACGACGAGATGGTCGGCGACCTGGTCGCGCACGCGGTGTCGTGGCAGCCGGACCTGGTCGTCTGGGACGCGCTGACCTACGCCGGCGCGATCGCGGCGAAGGCCTGCGGCGCCGCGCACGTCCGGCAGCTGTGCTGGGCCGACGTCTGGTGCGCGATGCGGCGGACGTTCCTGGACGTGATGGCGCGGCAGCCCGTCGAGGAGCAGGAAGACCCGTTGTACGACTGGCTGGAGCTGACGGCCCGGCCGTACGGCGTCGAGTTCGACGAGGAGCTCGTCACGGGCCAGGCGACGATCGACCCGCTGCCGGAGTCCCTGGGCGCGCGGTCCGGCGTCCGGCGGCTGCCGGTGCGGCACATACCGTACAACGGCCGGGCGGTGGTCTGGGACTGGCTGCGCGAGCCGCCGTCGCGGCCCCGGGTGTGCCTGACGCTCGGTTCGTCCAACACGGACGCGTTCGGCGGCGACTACGTCTCGATCCCGGAGATCCTGGCCGCACTGTCCTCTTTGGACATCGAAGTGGTGGCGGCCCTCGTGCCCGCGCAACGGAAGGCATTGGACGAGGTCCCGGAGAACGTCCGGGTCGTCGAGTCGGTGGCCCTGCACACGGTGCTCCCGAGCTGCGCGGCGATCGTCCACCACGGCGGCTTCGGCAGCTACGGCGCGGCTTTGGTGGCGGGCGTACCCCAGCTGACCGTGACCACCCCGATCGCCGACCACCTCCTGCGCGCCCGGCGCCTGGTCGAGGAGGGTGCGGGACTGTTGTTCACCCACGACGGCTTCACGGCCGAAGAGCTGCGGACCGCGGTGGCGCGGCTGGTCGGCGAGCCGGGGTTCCGGGCCGGCGCCGAACGCCTGCGCGAGCTGGCCACCGCCCTGCCGGCCCCGCACGAGCTGGTGGCGGACCTGGAAAAGCTCGTCGTGGGTGAGAAACAGGGTTAGCACGCTGTTTCTCACCCACGACGGCGTTCAGGCCAGGCGGCGGCGGATCTCCGGAGCGTGCTCGACGGCGAACTTCACCAGGGCCGCGACCTCGCCCACCTGCTCGCTGGTCACCGACGGGCCCGTCGGCAGCGTCAGCACCCGCCGGGAGAAGGCGTCGGTGGCCGGCAGCGAGACCGGGCGCTCGGTCCGGTATGGCTCGCACTCGTGCACGCACGGCGAGAAGTAGCGCTGCGCCAGCACGTTGTCCGCGCGCAGCAGCTCGAGGATCGTGTCGCGCGCGAGGCCGCACTCCTCCTCGTCGACCTTGACGACGTTGTACTGGTAGCTGTTGCGGTTCTCTTCGTCGTAGCGGTGCATCTCCAGGCCCGGGATCCCGGCCAGCTCCGCGGCGTACTGCTCGTAGTGGGCGCGGTTGGCGGCGATCGTGGCCGGGAGCGCGTCGAGCGACGTCAGGCCCATGGCCGCGGACGCCTCGCTCATCTTGGCGTTGGTGCCGGCGAACTCCGTGACGTGCTCTTCGCCCCAGCCGAAGTTGTGGGTGTAGCGGGCGCGCTGGGCGAACTCGTCGTCGTTGGTGACGATGGCGCCGCCTTCGAAGGTGGTGACGACCTTGGCCGCGTGGAAGCTGAACATCTCGGCCTGGCCGAAGCCGCCGAGGGGCTGGGTGCCCGAGGTGCAGCCGATGCCGTGCGCGGCGTCGAAGAAGAGGGTGAGGTCGTGCAGCTCGGCGATCTTCTCCAGCTCCTGGACGGCCGCCGGCTGTCCCCACAGGTGCACGCCGATCAGCCCGGTCGTGCGGTCGGTGATCAACGACTCGACCTGCTCCGGGTCGATGCAGCCGGTGGCCGGGTCCAGGTCGCAGAAGACCGGCGTCAGACCGAGGTAGCGCATCGCGTGCGCGGTCGCGACGTAGGTCATCGACGGCATGATGACCTCGCCGGTGAGCCCGGCCGCCTGGGCCATCACCTCGAGGGCGAGCGTGCCGTTGCAGGTCGCGACGCAGTGCCGGGCACCGGTGTGCTCGGCGATCCGGGCCTCGAACTCCTTGACCAGCGGGCCGCCGCTGGTGAGCCGGCCGCTGTCGAGGGCCACCTCGAGCCGCTCGTAGAACCTGGCCCGGTCGCCGGTGCTCGGCTTGCCCACCACCAGGGTCTTCTCGAAGGCCATCGGGCCACCGAACAGGGCGAGGTCGTCAACGCTGGTCTTCATGAAGGTCCTTCCCCAGAGGTCGCACGTCGACCGGAACTATTTCCTTCGGCAACGCCGTTTTCGTTGCTTTCCAACGACTTCCTGAGATCCCCTCGTTGCGGTCGTCTGCAGGATAGGGAGCACGTGCGCCGCGGGCCGGTCGCGCCGGAGAAATCTGTGGAAGCCCCTAGTCGTCGCCGCGGCGAAACGTTCCAACCCGGCTTTGGGGGAAATGGCCAGAACTTGCGTGGTAGCCGGTTCACCCGGCCCTCGCCGGTACCGGACGATGCCGTCGTGAGCAGGCACATCGCGGTCTTCAGCTTCCCCGCTTACGCACACGTCGCGCCGGTCCTCCCGATCGTCGCCGAGCTGGTGCGCCGCGGCCACCGGGTCACCTTCGCCGTGGTCGGCGAGTTCGCCGGGAAGGTCGCCGCGACCGGCGCCGAAGTGCTGCCCTACACCTCGACGTTCCCGTGGTCCACCGGACTGGGCGACCCCGCTTCCGACGGTTACGCGCTGCGCGCCATGCTGGCGTTCATGGGGGAGGGCCTGGCCCCGCTCGCGGCGGCCGCGCGCCGGTTCGCCGACGACCCGCCGGACCTGGTCGTGCACGACCTCGCGGCGTCCGAGACGGCGCGGCTGCTGGCGCGCAAGTGGGGCGTGCCCACGGTGCAGAGCTGCCCGGAGTTCGCCTCCAACGAGCACTTCCGGATGAACGCCGCCCAAGACGCCGCCGCGGCCCCCGGCGCGCCGCCGGACCTCACGGACCCCGACCTGCTGGCGTTCGTGGAACAGGCCAAGAACCTGCTCGCCGAACACGGCCTGTCCGATGTGGACATCGACGGCTTCGGCGGCGAATTCGGCTACAACCTCGTGTACATGCCGAAGGCGTTCCAGGTCCGCGGTGAAACCTTCGACGACCGCTTCGCGTTCATCGGACCCTGCTTCGACCGGACGGTCGCGCCGGGCGAGTGGACGCGGCCCGCGGACGGCCTGCCGGTCGTGCTGATCTCGCTGGGCACTTCGCGCAGCAAGGAACAGGTCGGCTTCTTCCGCAAGTGCGTGCGCGCCTTCACCGGGCAGCCGTGGCACGTCGTGCTGACGCTCGGCCGCTGGGTCGACCCGGCCGAGCTGGGGCCGCTGCCGGACAACGTCGAGGCGCACCCGTTCGTCGCGCACGCGGCGCTGCTGCCGCACGCGAAGGTCTTCGTCACCCACGGCGGGATGGGCAGCGCGATGGAAGGGCTGCACTACGGCGTCCCGATGGTGGTGACACCGTCGCAGACCGACCAGGTCGTGACCGCCGAGCGGATCGAAGAGCTGCGGCTGGGCCGCGTCGTGTCCCGGACCGGGGTCACCGAAGAGGAACTGCTGGACGCCGTCACGGAGACCGCGTCCGATCCCGTCGTGGCCGAGCGGGTCCGGTGGATGAGCGAGCAGGTCGCGCGGGCCGGCGGCGAACGCCGTGCGGCCGACGCCGTCGAGGCGTGGCTCGGAGCGAAAGTGGAGGCGCAGTGAAGCTCGAGGACGTCTACCTCAGCGGGATCGGGACCTACGTGCCGGAGACGACCGGCATCGGGTTCGCGGTCGAGCAGGGGTGGCTGACCGCCGAGGACGCCGAGACGACCGGGCTGACCGGCGCGGCCTGCGCGGGGGAGACCCCGGCCCCGGACATGGCGCTCTGGGCCGGGCAGCAGGCGGTGGCCCGCGCGGGCGTCGACCCGGAGTCGCTGGACGTGCTGCTCTACGCCGACAACTACCACTCGGGCCCGGACGGCTGGTTCCCGCAGTTCTGGGTCCAGCGCCACCTCGTGGGCGGGGACCTGCTCGCCGCGCAGCTGCGCCAGGGCTGCAACGGCATGTTCGGCGCCCTGGAACTGGCCTCGACGTACCTGATGGCGCGGGGCGGCGGGACCGCGATGACGGTCGCGTCGGACAACTCGACGTCCCCGCTGGTCAACCGCTGGCGCTGCCTGCGCCCGGACTTCGTCATCGGCGACGGCGCGACCGCGGTGGTGCTGAGCAGCACGCCGTCGTTCGCGCGGCTCAAGTCGGCCAGCTCGATCACCGTGCCCGAGCTGGAGGGCATGCACCGCGGCGACGAGCCGATGTTCCCGCCGGGCGCCACGATCGGCCGGTTCATGGACTTCGCCGAGCGCATCGACTTCTTCGGCTTCGAGAACCGCGACACGATGCTGCACAGCGGCCTCAACCTGCTCAAGACGCGCTCCGAGCTGATCGACCGCGTGCTGGCCGAGGCCGGCATCGGGCTCGACGGCGTCAGCCGCATCGCCTACAACCACGGCTCGCGCAAGTACGTCGAAGAGGGCCTGCTGGCGATGCTGGGCATCCCGCTGGAGAAGTCGAACTGGGACTTCGGCCGCGGCCTGGGTCACCTCGGCGCCAGCGACCAGGTGGCGTCGCTGGCGAACATGCTGGGCACCGGCCAGCTGGCCCCCGGCGACCACGTCCTGATGGTGGGCATCGCGCCGGGGGTGAGCGTCGCGGGTGCCGTGGTGGAGATCCTCGACGTCCCCGCCTGGGCCGGACCGGTGCTGCCCGGCTCCCGCTGACAAGCCGGGCCACCGAACCCCTGGCCGACTACTCCGGGTGGCGTACGGTTCGGCGCAGAGTAGCTGATCGTCCGCGCAGGCGGAAACTTACCAACCGGTTGTGAGGCTGCCGTCAAAAGCCGGAAAACGCGAATCGGGTGGCCCGGGATCCTCTCCCGGGCCACCCGATCCGTTCGTTCGGCGGTGTTGCCGCTCAGCCGCCGCTGCCGCCGCCGTAGGCGCCGCCCAAAAGGCGGCTGCGGCGCTTGCGGTTCTTTTCGTCGTCGGCCTTGGCGTTGTCCGCCTTCGAGTCCGCCGGCTTCTTCTTGGAATCGTCTTCCTTTTTACCGAAAATGCCCACGTCCCTCATCCTTTCTTGATGCCGAACGGTGCCGGTTGCGGCATCGTGAAAATCGATCCCTGGCCCTCGCAGGATAGCGCAGAGTGCCTTCGGGTGCACCCGCCGCGACCGCGTATTCGACGGGTTTCCCCAGTCTTCCCGGCCGGGATTCCCGGTGCACGGGAAAGGGCCGGCGGGGCTCGTCCGGGTTGGGGCCGATGTCCGGTTCGCACCGGTGCCGGCCCCGCTCGACGAGCCCAGCCGGCCCTCGGGGGAGTGCGGTCAGCGGATGTACTGCGGGGTCACCTTCGGCGGCCACTGGCCGATGCAGAGGATGCCCTGCGAGTACGCCTTGGAGACCAGCGCCGAGCGGTTCGGCGACTTGAACTGCCGCAGCATCGCGCCGACGTGGTATTCGATCCCCTGCCTGCTCAGGTACAGCTTCGAAGCGAGCTGCACGGTGGAGATGCCGGCGGCGACGCCTTCGAGCACCTTGGCGTCGAGCTCGCTGAGGAGCTTGTTCTTCTCGATCGCCGGCCGCGGGGTCTCCGCGGCGCGGTCCGGCTTGATCAGCACGACGATCGTGGTGACCTGGCCGGACTGGCTGCGGACGGCGATGCCGGTCAGGCCGCCCGAGAGCACCGGCTGGGCCGGCCGCACGCCCACCAGGCGCGCGCTGAAGCGGTCGCGCCGGCCTTCGTTCAGCCGCGCCAGCTGCTGGAGCGTGAACTGTTTGGCGCTCGGGTGCACGAAGTCCACAAAGCTCTGTCCAAAAACATCGGACGCGGTGCGGCCTAGCTGACGGAGAAAGTCGCCATTGGCTTCGGTCACCCGGAGATCGGGACCCAGGTTCGCGATGCAGACGTCGGACATGTCGAAGGAGGGGAGGTTCTGGTTCGGTCTTTCGGCGACGGCGGGCAGGCCTTGCTGCACCGGCATCGGCCGATCGACCACGGAATCGACACGCGTGTTCATCGAGATCTAACCCCCAGATTAGTTCTACGTGTTTGACGCAGCGTTGAACGTCGGCAACCCTTTTGCTCACCCACAAAAGGGCCCGCGGTGCCCGGCCGGATGATCCTTCACACCACCCCAGCGGAAAACCCTCGAGCTCTTCCCCAGAACAGTCCTCGAGTCCATCCGTCCGGTCCCGCTTCGGCTCGTTTCGTTGGAAACAAACCAAATGACGTCTCGTACGCTAGCCAACGGGGTATGACCCGTCAATGCCGGCCGGGGGGTTGGGG
The DNA here is from genome assembly GCF_053602455.1 of Amycolatopsis sp. NPDC004378. Taxonomy (NCBI): domain Bacteria; kingdom Bacillati; phylum Actinomycetota; class Actinomycetes; order Pseudonocardiales; family Pseudonocardiaceae; genus Amycolatopsis; species Amycolatopsis sp. NPDC004378. The sequence goes on along the minus strand of NZ_JBSGDR010000017.1, from coordinate 120,465 downwards.
GCTAACACTGTGGTCCGCCCGACCGCAGGTACGGCACCCCCGGCCCGACCTTCGGTAGGGCGCCCCCACCGCGTCGGCGGGCGTTCACCCTCAGCTCAGGCGGGGGTCATCGAGCGGTGGTCGTCACGGGCAGCTGCTGGACCCCGAAGACACCGCCGGCGTGGAACGGGACGTCCGCACCCGGAGCGACCCGCAGGTGCTCGAACCGCTCGAACAGCAGGTCCAGCGCGATTCGCCCCTCGAGGCGCGCCAGCGGCGCGCCCAGGCAGAAGTGGATGCCGTGCCCGAAGGCGGCGTGCGCGTTCGGCGTGCGGTCGAGGTCGAACCGGTCCGGGTCCCCGAACTCGCGCTCGTCGTAGTTCGCCGACACCACCCACGCCCAGACGATCGAGTCGGCCGGGATCACGGTCCCGGCCACCTCGACGTCGGCGGTGGTCACCCGGACCACCCGGGGGAACGGCGGCCGCAGCCGCAGCACCTCCTCCAGCAGCGGCTCCACCAGGGACCGGTCGGCCCGCACCCGCTCGTACACGCCGGGGGCGTCCTCGAGGCAGAGCAGCACGTTGCCGAGCAGCATGGTGGTGGTGACGTGCCCGGCGAGCAGCAGCAGCGCGGTGAAGTTCCCGACCTCCTCGTCGGTCAGCCGCTCACCGTCGATCGTGGCCTCGACGAGCCGGGTCAGCAGGTCGTCGCGGGGCCGGGCGCGCCGGTCGAGGATCTGGGCGTTGAGGTACGCCTCCATCTCCTCGATCGCGACGGCCAGTTTCTCCCCGGTGCTGGGGTCGTCGACCTGCAGGGCCATCAGCGCCTCGGCCCAGCGCCGGAACAGCGCGCGGTCCCCGGCCGGGACGCCGAGCAGCTCGGCGATGACGATCACCGGCAGCGGGTAGGCCAGCACGTCGACCAGGTCGAACGCCTCGGCGTCCGGTTCGACTCCGGCCAGCAGCTCCCGGGTGACCTCGGTGATCCGCGGGGCGAGGTCGGCGACGACCTTCGGCGTGAACGCCTGGCTGACCAGCCGCCGCAGCTTGCGGTGCTCGGGCGGGTCGATGACCAGCAGGGTGCCCGGCGGCGCCTGGTCGCCCGGCGACGTCAGGCGCGTCGTGTCCGAAGAGAACAGCTGCGCGTCGGTGCTGACGCGGCGGACGTCGGCGGCGCGGAACACGTGCCACGCGCCGGCCTCGTCCTGCCACACCGGCGTGTCCGTCCGCATCTTTTCCAGCCAGGCGAGGAGCGCCTCGCCGCCGTCCGGCGCGATTTCGGGGGCAGCGGTCGGCTCGGTGGTGTCCACGTCGGATTCACTCCCAGGTCAGGCGGTCAGTCGGGCCTCGACGCGGTCCGCGGCCGCCGCGGCGCCCCCGGCGTCGGTGATGTGCTCGCGCATCCGGGTCACGCGCTCGCGGGCGGCGGAGTCGGCGGCCAGGCCGGTGACGGCGGCGCGCAGCGACTCCGCGGTCACCGCCGCCGGGTCCACCCGGACGCCGAGTCCGAGCTCGGTCAGCCGGCCGGCGACGATTTCCTGCTCCAGCGTGCGGGGCACGACCACCGACGGCACGCCCATGGCGAGCGCTTCCATGGTGCTGCCCATCCCCGCGTGCGAGACGAACCCGCTCGCCCGGCGCAGGACGTCGAGCTGCGGGACCCACGGGTGCAGCTCGAAGTTCGACGCAACCGGGCCGAGCTCCGACGGCCGCACGAGCCGCCCGATGGTCATGACGACGTGCCACGGCGAGCCGGCGAACGCTGCCAGGCACGACGCGAAGAACTCGCGCTGCCGGTGGTAGCCGAAGCTGCCCATGGCGATCAGCAGCACCGGCCGGTCGTCCGGCGGCGTCCAGCCACCGGCCCGGTTTCCGAGGCACGGCCCCACGAACGCGAAGCCGTCGTCGAAGGTGTCGCCGCCCGGCTGGAACTCCCGGGGCAGGAACACGAGCTTGGTGTCCTCCCGCGCTTCCGCGAACTCCGCGGCGGACGTGCCGGGCAGGTGCTCGGCGAGCGCGTCGCCGACCACCGACGCGGCCTTGGCCAGCGCGGGGTGGTCCGGGTCGGGCGCGGGGACCTTGCCCGCCATCGAGGCGTAGGGCGAAAAGTGTTCGTTCGCGACGAACGTCGAGCAGAGCAGGACGGCCGGGCGGTCCCACTTGCGCGCCAGCAGACGTCCCGTCGGATAGCCGAAAGCGTCGTACAGGAAGAGATCGGGCCGGTCGTTGTCGAAAGCGCCGAGCGCGGCCGTCAGCGGCGCGAAGCCCTCCAGCGCCTGGGCGAGCCCCGCCTCCGCGACGACGTCGCCGGTGATCTCCTCCGGGATCGCCACGGTGTCCCAGGACTTCGGCACGTGCGAGGCGTAGGGCAGCACGGTGGCGCCGGTGCCGCGCACGGTTTCGGCGAACTGGTCGGCGACCACGTAGCTGACCCGGTGACCGCGGCGCACGAGCTCGGCCGCCACGGGCAGCGTCGGGTTGACGTGCCCGTGGGCCGGGTAGTTGAGGAAGGCGATGTGCCTTCCCGCCTGGGGAGACATGCTTCGAAAGCTAGTCACGCGCGGCGGCCAGTCAACCATGTCTAGGCGAACCCCTCGGGTCGCGCTTCGGTGCGGGAAAAGGGGAATCCCCGTGTGCTACCTGTAGCTGTGCCCGATTCGGCGAAGTGGAAGGACCCGGCCGTGACCCTCTTCGTGCGCCCGCTCCCCGGCGGGGCCGGATCGTGACCGGCACGCTGCCCGTGGTGCCGCCGGCCGCCACCCGCCCCGCGACCGCCGACGTGATGGTCGAGGCCGAGGGGATCACCAAGAACTTCGGCAAGGTCCGCGCGCTGGACGACGTCAGCCTCCAGGTGCCGCGCGGCACCGTGTGCGGGCTGCTGGGCCACAACGGTGCCGGCAAGACCACTTTGGTCAACGTGCTCACCACGCTCGTGACGCCGACCTCCGGGCGGGCGCGCGTCGCCGGGCTGGACGTCCAGCGCGACGCCGTCGAGCTGCGCAGCCGCATTGGGCTCACCGGCCAGTTCGCGTCGGTGGACGAGCAGCTTTCCGGCTTCCGCAACCTGATCCTCATCGCGCGCCTGCTCGGCGCGTCGAGCAAGGCGGCGAAGGAGCGCGCGGACGAGCTGCTGACCGCGTTCGGCCTGCGCGACGCGGCCGCCCGCCCGGCCAAGACGTACTCCGGCGGCATGCGGCGGCGCCTCGACCTGGCCGCCAGCCTCGTCGGCTACCCCGACGTGATCTTCCTCGACGAGCCGACGACGGGCCTCGACCCGGCCGCCCGGATCGCCATGTGGGAGATCGTCGAGCAGCTCGTGCGCGACGGCTCGACCGTGCTGCTCACCACCCAGATGCTCGACGAAGCCGACCGGCTCGCCGACAAGATCGTCGTGCTGGCGCACGGGAAGGTGATCGCCGCCGGCACCGCCGCGTCGCTCAAGGCGCAGGTCGGCAAGCGCACGGTCACCGTGACGCTGGCCGGCCAGGGCGACGCCGACCGGGCCGCGGAGGCGGTGCGCCGCGCCGGGCTGCTGCCGCGGGTGTCCGGAGTGGACGACCTGGCCGGGCTCGTGCTGACGGTGCCGGTCGAGAAGTCCACCGACCTCGCCCGCGTGGTCCGGGTGCTCGACGAGGCCGCGGTCGAGCCGGTCGAGCTCGCCCTGGTCGACCCGCGGCTCGACGACGTCTACCTCGCGCTGTCCGGCGGCTCCGGCCCCGACGGCCCCACCGGCACCGAGAGGCCCTGACCCATGAGCGCACCGACCGCACTGTCCTCTTCGGACCAGTCCACTGTGTCCCGTCCGCCCGGCGGCGGTGGCCCCTGGCGCGGCACCAGCGTGCCGATGCAGATCCTCATCCTGACCGGCCGCTCGCTGCGCGCGGTCGTGTCGTCGCGGGCGCTCGTGCTGCTGGGCCTGCTGCAGCCGCTCATCGTGCTGATCCTGTTCAGCCAGGTGTTCGCGAGCCTGGCGAGCACCAGCTCGTTCCCCGCCGGCGTGTCCTACATCGACTACCTGATGCCCGCGGTGCTGGTGATGGGCTCGCTGTCGGTGGCACTGCAGTCGGGCGTCGGCCTGCTCGACGACATGCGCAACGGCGTCGTGGCCCGGTTCCGCACCCTGCCGATCGCGTCGGCGTCGGTGCTGGTGGCCCGCAGCCTCGCCGACGTCGTCCGGCACGCGCTGCAGCTGGCGATCATGCTCGTGCTGGCCGCGACGCTGTTCGGCTTCTCGCCGGGCGGCGGGTTCGGCGGCGTGCTGCTGGCCTGGCTGATGTGCATCGCGGTGGGCTGGTCGCTGTCGTGGATGTTCATGGCGATCGGCGTCTGGATCACCAACGTCGAGGTCATGCAGGGCGTCACGTCCATGGTGATGTTCCCGCTGATGTTCGCGTCCTCGGCGTACGTCCCGCTGTCGTCGCTGCCCGCGTGGCTGCGCGCGGTGGCGACGGTCAACCCGCTGACCTACTCGGTGGACGCGTCCCGCAACCTGGCGCTGGGCAACCCGGTCGGCGTCGGGGGACTGGCGGCGATCGGCGCGGCCGGGCTGATCGGCCTGACGGGCGCGATCGTCGCCACGCGAGGCTTCCGCCGCTCCGCCTGAGCTGCGCCTGTCGTGAGTGGTCGGGGCGGTGGGAACCGCCCCGGCCACTCACGACAGCAAGGCTTCCAGGGTGTCGGCCGCGGCCTCGGCGCCGCCGGCCTGCTCGATCTCCTTGGCCATCACCGCGAGCCGGGCGGCCAGCGAGTCGTCCGCCGCCATCGACCGCACCGCTTCGAGGATCGCCTGGCCCGTCGCCTCGGTCGCCGGGACGTGGCGGCCCAGGCCCAGCTCCGCGACGCGGTGGGCGTTGGCCAGGGTCTCGCCGCTGTGGGAGACGGCCACGATCGGGACCTCGTAGCGCAGCGCCTCCATCAGGCTGCCGATCCCGGCCTGGCAGACCAGCGCCGACGCGTGCCGCAGCACCGACGGGTGCGGCATCCAGTTGTGCGCCTCGACGTTGGGCGGCAGCTCGCCGAGCGCGGCCAGGTCGGCGCCGCGGCCCAGGGTCAGCACGACGTGCCACGGCTTGCCGCGGAAGGCGTCGATGCACCCGGTGAAGAACCCGAGGTCCTTGCTCATCGACGTGCCGAGCGAGATCAGCACCACCGGCAGGTCGTCGCCGGGCGGTGTCCAGTGGCCTTCGAGCGCCCGGCAGTCCACGGTCGGGCCGACGAAGTGGTACCGCTCGCCGAACGTCTCACTCCCGTAGTGGAACGCCTTGGGGATGTACACCAGGCGCGGCTCGTCACCGGCGGGCGCCAGGCTCGTCATCGCCAGCTCCGGGTCCAGCCCGTGCCGCGTGAGCAACGCCGAGACACCGCCGCCGAACTCTTCGCCGAACCGGGCCAGGCGCGGGTCCTGCTGGTCGAAGCCGGTGGCGGCCGGGTGGTCGGCGGGCGGCTTGGGTGCGCCCGGCAGCTCGTCGTCGTCGTTCTCGACGAAGACCGGGCAGCTCTCCACCAGCGGGACGTCCCAGGCACGGCCGAGCACGCGGGCCGCGTTGCCGCTGATCGTGTCGTGGACGATGAGGTCCGGCCGGTCGCCGGCGAGCTTCTCCAGGGCCGGCTCGAGCGGGGCGAACCCCTCGCGCATGAGGTCGATGATCATCGTGACGGCGTCGTCGGCGCTGTCGACCTTCGCGACCGCGGCGGGGAAGTCGGAGTGGTAGGGCACGACGTCGGCGGGACTGTCGCGCAGGAGTCCGGCGAACCGCTCGGCGACGACGAACGTGACCCGGTGGCCCCGCCCGGCGAGCGCTTCGACCGGTCCGAGCATCGGGGTGATGTGCCCGAAGCCGGGAAAGCTGAAAAACACGACGTGCCGACCCTGCACCATGCCACGAGTATCGCGGGAAAACCCAGCTCAGCGGTGGTTTCGCGGTGAAGTCTAGGGGTTCCCCTACCCTCACTTTCCGTACCGCAAACCTCACTTCAGAGTGACCTAGAAGGTTGCGGATTCCTCCGCGGAGATCGACTTTCGTTGCTCCGAATGGGGACTCCTGGCCGCTTCGCGCCCGGGGCCGGGCTCGGTCTACTGAAGGTATGACCCTTACCAGTGAGACCACCGACACCCGGCCGGGCCGCGGGACGCGCCCGGCGTTCGCGCGGACCCCGGTTCTCCTGATCGCGGGAGTCACGGGCGTCCTGCTCTTCGTCGCCAGCCGCAACTACGGGTTCTCGTTCGACGAGGCCTACTTCGTCGTGGCCGGCCGTGACCACCCGGCGTGGGGGTACTTCGACCAGCCGCCGCTGCTGCCGTTCCTCGCCGCGGGGCTGGACCACCTGTTCCCCGGTTCGCTGGTGGCCTTGCGGCTGCCCGCGACGCTCGCGGCGGTCGGCGGCATCGTGCTGACCGGGCTGATCACGCGGGAACTGGGCGGCCGCCGGGTCGCGCAAGCCGTGGCCGCGGCGGCGTACGCGATGTCGGGTGCCACCCTGATCGCGCACTACCTCGCCACCTACTCGATCGACCCGTTCTTCTGGTCGCTCATCGTGTGGCTGGTCGTGCGCTGGACCCGGGTCCGCGACGACCGGCTGCTGCTCGCCGCCGGGCTCGTCACGGCCGTTTCGCTGCAGACGAAGTTCCTGGTCCCGGCGCTGTGGGCGGCGATCGCCGCCGGCGCGCTGGTCTTCGGCCCGCGCGACCTCCTGCGCCGCCCGCTGCTGTGGCTGGGGGCGGTGATCGCGGTGCTGACCACCGTGCCGACGCTGCTGTGGCAGGCCGCCAACGGCTGGCCGTACACGAAGATGTCCGAGGTCGTCGCGGCCGAGTTCCCCGGCGTCGGCGCGTTCCTGCTCGAACTGCTTTCCGGGCCCGGCCTGGTGATCGGCGTGCCGCTCGCGCTGTTCGGCTTCGGCCGGCTGCTCTTCGCCCGCGACGTGCGGCCGTACCGCTTCCTCGGCGTCGCGTTCCTGCTGCTCATCGTGGCCTACCTGCTGACCTCCGGCCGGTCCTACTACGTCTACAGCCTCTTCGCGCTGCTGTTCGCGGCCGGTGCGGTGGGCCTGCAGGACGTCAAGTGGCCCACGCTCGCCAAGGCGTTCGGCTGGTTGCTGGTCGCCGCGTCGGTCCTGCAGGCGCTCGTCGCGCTGCCGATCTACCCGCGGTCGTGGGCCGAGCGCATCCCGGACGTGCCGCTGCTTCCCTTGACCGCGAAGGTCTTCGTGCAGTCCGACGGTCAGCTCGGCCGGCTGTCCGACGCCGTCGTCGAGGTCTACCGGTCGCTGCCGCCCGAGCAGCGCGCGCGGACGGCGATCCTGACCGACAGCTACGCGTTCGCCGCCGACCTCCAGCTCTTCGGCCGCGACCGCGGCCTGTCCGAGGTGTACAGCGCGCACCGCGGGTACTACTACTTCGGGCACCCGGACGAGCGCTACGACAGCGTTCTGTTCGTCGGCGACCCGAGTCCGGCCGTGGCCGGGGCGTTCGCCCACCGGCAGGACGTCGTGCCGCAGCTGATGACCGTCTTCACCGGGCGGAACACGGCGTGGGACGCCCTGTGGCCGAAGCTGCGCACCCAGTAGCCCTCACCCCCGCAGCGGCTCCCACCAGTCGCGGTTGTTCTTGTACCAGTCGACGGTGTCGCGCAGGCCGGAGTCGATGTCGACCTGCGGGACGTAGCCGAGCTCGGTGGAGATCTTCGTGATGTCCACCGAGTAGCGGCGGTCGTGGCCCTTGCGGTCTTCGACCGGCCGGATCGCGGTGCGGTCGCGGCCGGTGATCTCGAGCAGCCGCTCGGTGAGCTCGAGGTTGGTGAGCTCGGTGCCGCCGCCGATGTTGTAGACCTCGCCCGCGCGGCCGCGCTCGGCGACGAGCTGGATGCCGCGGCAGTGGTCGTCGACGTGGAGCCAGTCGCGGACGTTGAGGCCGTCGCCGTAGAGCGGCACCTGGAGGCCGTCGGCCAGGTTGGTGACGAAGAGCGGGATGACCTTCTCGGGGTACTGGTAGGGCCCGTAGTTGTTGGAGCACCGCGTGATCGACGCGTTGAGCCCGTGGGTGATGAAGAACGCGCGGACCAGCAGGTCCGAAGCCGCCTTGGAGGCCGAGTACGGCGAATTGGGCGCGACCGGGTGGTCTTCGGGCCAGGAGCCCTCGTCGATGGAGCCGTAGACCTCGTCGGTGGACACGTGCACAAACTTGCCCACGCCGCCGTCGAGCGCGCCCTGCAGCAGGGTCTGGGTGCCGAGCACGTTGGTGCGCACGAACTCCGCCGCACCGGCGATCGAACGGTCCACATGGGACTCGGCCGCGAAGTGGACGACGAGGTCCTTGCCCGGCAGCTCCCGCTTGACGACGTCCGGGTCACAGATGTCTCCGGTGACCACGCGCAGGCGTTCGTCGCGGGCGACCGGCGCCAGGTTCGCGCGGTTGCCGGCGTAGGTGAACTTGTCGAGCACGACGAGCTCTTCGGGCTCGAAGCCGGGGTACCGGCCGGAAAGCACGTGGCGGACGTAGGCCGAGCCGATGAAGCCGGCACCGCCGGTGACCAGCATGCGCATGGGAACGTTCCTCCGGTTCAGACGGTCGCGAGCGGCCGCGCGCGGCGCGCGAAGTCCATGACGTACTTGCCGTAGCCGGAGCTGCCGATCCGCTCGCCCAGCGCGTAGCACCGGTCGGCGTCGATGAAGCCCATGCGCAGCGCGATCTCTTCGAGGCAGGCGATCTGCACGCCCTGGCGCGCCTCCATCGTCTGCACGTACTGGCCGGCGTCGAGCAGCGACTTGTGCGTGCCGGTGTCCAGCCAGGCGAAGCCTCGGCCGAGGTCGACGCAGGTGGCGCGGCCGCGGTCGAGGTAGACGTTGTTGAGGTCGGAGATCTCCAGCTCGCCGCGCGCCGACGGCTTGAGCCCCTTGGCGATCTCGACGACGTCGTTGTCGTAGAAGTACAGGCCGGTCAGCGCCCGGTTCGACTTCGGGTGGGCCGGCTTCTCCTCGATGGAGATCAGGTTGCCGTCGGCGTCGACCTCGCCGATGCCGTGGCGGTGCGGGTCGGAGACCTCGTAGCCGAACAGGACGCAGCCCTTGAGGTCGTGGGTCGCGGCGCGCAGGACGTCCGAGAACCCCTGCCCGTGGAAGATGTTGTCGCCGAGGATGAGCGCCGAGTTGTCGTCGCCGACGTGCTCCTCGCCGATGATGAAGGCCTCCGCCAGGCCGTTCGGGTGGGCCTGTTCGGCGTAGTCCAGCCGCAGGCCGAGCTCGGACCCGTCGCCGAGGAGCCGCTTGAACGCGGGCAGGTCGTGCGGGGTCGAGATGAGCAGGATCTCGGTGATGCCGGCGAGCATCAGCACCGAGAGCGGGTAGTAGATCATCGGCTTGTTGTAGACCGGGACGAGCTGCTTGGAGACGCCGAGCGTGACCGGGTGCAGCCGGGAGCCGCTGCCGCCGGCCAGGATGATGCCTTTCATGGGGCCCCACGTTCTCGGTCGGGAAGGATGGCGTGGGCCCGACCCTAAGCGCGGGAGTAGTAGGAGAATCTCCAGTCCTGGCCCGGGGTTCCGGATCAGCGTGGTGCCTTCTGCCGGGTCTCGGTCGTCGGCACGTACGCGGGCAGGTCCGCGGCGATCCGGAACCCGCCGTCCGGCGTCGGCCCCGCCTGCAGGGTGCCGCCGACCAGCTCGACGCGGTGGTGCAGGCTCGACAGGCCGAGCCCGGACCCGCTGCCGGCCAGCACCGCGTCCGGTTTGCGCCGCGGCGGGGTGTTGACGACGTGGACGCCGACGCCGTCGGGCCGGTACCGCAGCGCGACGCGGATCTCCGCGCCCGCCGCGTGCTTGCGCGCGTTGGTCAGTGCTTCCTGGACGATCCGGTGGACCGTGCGCGCGATCGTCGGCGACATCTGGGAGCGTTCGCCCTCGACGTCCAGCTCCACCGGGATCCCGGCCGCGACCGATTCGGCGACGAGCGTGGCCGGGTCCGGCGGCGGTGGCGGCTCCTTCGAGCCGCCGGCCGAGCCGTGCCGCGGGCTCGGGCCCGCCATCCGCTCGGACAGGTCCGCCGTGCTCGTGTTCAGCACGCCGACCAGGTCGCGCAGTTCGTCGAGCGCCATCGCGCCGCGGGCGCGGATCTCCTCGGCGGCCTTGCGGACCTCGGGCTCGGTCGAGCTGATCCCGAGCGCGCCGGCGTGCAGGACCATCAGGCTGAGCCCGTGGGTGAGCACGTCGTGCATCTCCGCGGCGAGGCGGCGGCGTTCCTCGGCTCTTGCCTGCTCGGCCATCAGGTGCTGCTCGCGTTCGGCCCGCTCGGCGCGGTCGCGCAGCTCCTGCAGCAGTTGCTTGCGCGCGTCCAGGTACAGCACGACCGCCGCGGGGCCGATCGTGCTGAGCAGGCCGACCGGGGTGATGGTCCAGCTCGGCGCCCACGGCTCGCTGCCGACGATCGCGAGCGCACCGATGAGCGGGAACGCGACCCGCGGGCTCTCGAGGCGGACCAGGAAGATCACGATGACCGACGTGACGCGCGGCAGGATCAGCGGGCTGGCCGGGTCCACCGGCGAGAGCAGGCCGGGGGCGAGCCCGTCGGCCAGCACCGTCGCGAACGCCACGGCCAGCGCGATCCCGGCGACCGTCTTGGGGAACCGCCGCACCCCGAGCACCGAGACGTCGACCAGCAGCTGCAGGACGAGGTCGGCGCGCGGGCCCGCCCAGCCGGTCGTCGGCTGGCTGTTCACGCAGATCACCACGTCGAGCAGGCCGAAGATCACCGCCAGGCTGACCAGGGTGGCCAGTTCGTGCTTGGTCCCGAAGCGGGCCCTCAACGCGGCCCGAGTACCTGGAGTGACGTCCGACACGGGCTCCACGGTAGCTCCCGGGCCTGGTTCCCGGTGGCCGGTCGGGGGTTCCCGGCCAGGACTAGCGACGAAAGTTGCCCGCCGGTCTCCGCGCCGACAACTTTCGTTGGTCCGCCTTCACCCCGACGGGCTACCCGCAACAAGGCGCACCTCAAGTCTTGGTTAAATGTCCAGTTTTCCGCCCGGGGGAATGCTACAAGTGTGTCACCCGTCCGGGTGGTGGGCGTCGCTGACAACTCCCGTCGTGCCTGGTACGGTCACCTGTTAGTGGAGGAAGTGACGCACATCGGGCACCGGCGGTAGTTGCCACGCCGGCGGTGCCGAAAGTGTTCGGACGGTCAGATCCTTCGGCGGCTCTGGGGGCTGCGCGAAAGGCTCGGTTTCGCCGGGCTTGCAGGAAAGGTCGATGGCGGCATGTCGGATTCCACTCCGCATCCGGTTCGCACCGGATATTCGGACGCGCTGTCCCGGTGGGCGGCGCTGGCCTGGACCGAGTCCGCGCAGGCCGTGCTGGTCGACGGGCCTCCCGGCGGCGGTGCGCAGGCCCTGCCCGCGGGCTTCGAGACGTCCCCGGTGGGGCGGACTGCGAATTTTCTTCGCCTTTCTGGCGGTACCGGCCCCGAACCTTCGGAGTTCGGCTCACTCGGCGCGCTCTTCGCGGGCCAGGCCGATCCGGCGGGCGCCATTCGGCGCACGCTGGAACTGCCGGCAGGCGACGGTTCCGCGTTGTACCGGAAATTCCGCACGCTGCGTTCTCTGGTGCTTTCCGGGCCATTCCGGAAAAAGAATCTCGTAGTCGTCGTCGAAGAGGCGCAATGGTGCGATGAATCGTCGCTGCGGTTCTTCGACTTCCTGCTGCGGTGCGGGCGCGGAGAACGTTTTCTCCTCGTGCTGTGCCGCCGCCCCGGCGAGCCCGGCGGCGGTACCTGGGCGCTCGGGCAGATCGGCGCGCAGGACCGGTGCCACCGCTGGGAAGTGGCCGCGCCCAACCCGGTCGGCGCGCTCGCCGGCCTGTCCGCGCAAGCACGGACGGTGGCCACCGCGGTCGCGGTCCTCGACGGGGCGGACGTGACGCGGGTGGCGGCTTTGTGCGGGCTGCCCGCGCGGCCCGTGCGCGTCGCGCTCGACGGAATGCACCGGGCGAATCTGTTCGCCGGAAGCGTGCTCGATCGCGCGGTCCGATCCCGCCTGCTCGCGGAAACGCCGGCCGAAGAACTGGCTCACCTGCATTTGCGGGCGGCCCGCGTCCTCAACGACGACGCGCGGCCCGCCGCCGAAGTGGCCCCGCACCTCGGCGCCCTGCCGCGCCTGGACGAGCGCTGGATGCTCGACCTGGCACTGGAAGCGGCGGCGGCCGCGGAAAGCCGCGGCGACCCGGAGACCGCGGTGGCCCACCTGTCCCGGGCGGCGGCCGCCGAGCCGGGGCGCTTGGACGTCCGGCTGGCGCTGGCGGCGGCCCGCCTCACCCTGGACCCGGCCGCGGCCATGGCCGAACTGCGCACGGCCGCGGTCCACGCCCAGGACCCACGCGACCACTGCGCGGTGGCGGCGCTCTTCGCCCTCGCGGCCACCGCGGCCGACGGGCCTGCCGCGGGTGCCGAGCCTGCCGGGGCTTCTGTGGTCGCCGGGACCGCCGGGGCCACCTCGGGCACTCGGGCAACCGTGGGCACTCGGGCCGCCGGGGCTGCGACGGGCACTGGGACTACCGCCGGAACCGGGTCTGTCGCAGCCACTCGGGCCACCGCGGGCGCCGGAGCTGCCGTGGGCACTCGGGCCGCCGGGGCTGCGGCGGGCGCCGCGCCTGCCGCGGGCACTCGGGCCACCGGGGCGACCTCGGCCGCCGGGGGCCGGGCCTCGCTCGGGGATCTCGTCGAGCAGCTGGCCGAACGGCTCGGTGCCGGTTCGCCCGCCGTGCCGGTTGCTGCTCTTGCCGCCGCGGCCACCACCCGTGAGGCGGCTCGTGGGCTGCTGCGGGAACGGGCCGTCACCGCCACGCGGACCGCGACCGCCCGGCAGGCCGACGCGCGGGACCTCGCCGACCGGGCCGTCGGCCTCGCGCTGGCCGGCCGCGGGGCCGAAGTCGCCGCGGCCTGCGCGCGGGCCGTCGTGCGGCTGCCCTCCGCGGTCGCCTCCTGCGACGACCTGCTCGCCACCGCGCGGACTCTCCGGCTGGTCGACGACCAGCCCAACGCGCTGCGGGCGTTCGACCGCGCGGTCGCCGAAGCCGTGGTGCGCGGGGACCGGGCCGCGCTGGGCCGGGCGCTCGCCGCCCGCTACGGCGCGCTGCGTGAGAGCGGCGATCGCGACGGTGCACTCGCCGACGTGCGGGTCGCGGTGCTGGCGGGCACGGGACAGCGCCCGGGGCTGATGGTGCGGACCGCGCTGTCGACCGCGCTGCGGGACGACGGGCAGCAGGCGGCCGCCGAAGAGACCTTGCGCGCGGTGCGCCCGGGCGAGCTGGCGGACGCCCCCGAGGACCGTCACCTCTGGCTCCTCTCGCTGGCGCGCCTGCGGGCCGCGCGGTCCGATGTGGACGGTGCGCTCGAGCTGCTGCTCGAATCCGGCCGCCGTCAGGAGGAAGCCGGCATCGGCAACCCGGTGTTCGCGCCGTGGTGGTTCGTCGCCACCCTGCTGTGCGCCGGCTCCGGCCGTCCCGCGGACGCCGCCGGGTACGCCGCGCGCGGGCAGGAGCTCGCCGGGTGCTGGCCGACCGGGACCGCCCGCGGGCTGGCGCTCGTCGCCCGGGGTGTCGCGGCGTCGGGAACGCGGGCGGTGGAGCTACTGGCGGAGGCGGGCCGGGTGCTGGCGACCTCGCCGTGGCGGGTCGAGTACGCCCGGGCGGAGTACCTGCTGGGCAAGGCGTTGACCCGCGTCGGCGACCGCAAGGCCGCGCGGCCGCACCTGCGCCAGGCCGCGATGCTCTCGGCCTGCTCGGGGTGGCGCTCGATCGGCGGGCTGGCCCGGGAACTGCTGGAAGAGTCCGGTGGCCGGCTGCGCAAGCCGCGCGCCGACGTGCTGACCCTGCGCGAGCGCGAGGTGGCCGAGCTGGTCGCCGGCGGCGCGAGCAACCGCGACGTCGCGGGCAGCCTGTTCGTCTCGCCGCGGACCGTCGAGCTGCACCTGACCAACGTCTACCGGAAACTGGCCGTGGAGAGCCGGACCGAGCTTGCCGCGGCGCTGCGGGGGAGCGCGCCGTCCTCGGGAACCGGGGCACCTAAGAGGACGCATGGGCTCGCGGGGTAATGACCAGGGACTGACCACGACGGCGCCGGGACGGCGGCTGGCCGAACGGGACGCGGAGACCGCGTTGCTCGCCGGGCTGCTCGACGGCGTCGCCACCGGACGGCCGGCGGTCGCCACCGTCACCGGCGCGCCCGGCTCGGGCCGCAGCGCCCTGCTGGCGTCCGTCGCGGCCGAAGCCCGGCGGGCGGGGCTGTGCGTGGCCCACGTGCCGTGCTGCCCGTCCGACGCGTCCCGGCCCTTCGCCGTGCTGCAGCAGATCTTCACCAGCCTCGGCGTCGCGCTCCCGCCGGCCGCGACCGGGCAGCGGGAGCCGGACGACCGCGTGTTCGGCGAGCTGACCCGTGACCTCTTCGCCGCGCTCGGCGGGCGGCCGGCGGTCCTCGTCGTCGACGACCTCCACTGGGCCGACCTCGTTTCGCGGGCGTGGCTGCGCACGCTTTCCGGGCCGCGGCCCGGAGTTCCGGTGCTGCTGGTGGTCAGCCAGGCGAGCGGGCTGGACACGTGGCGTCCACTGAGGACCGCGCACGGCATCCGGCTGCGCCCGCTCGGCGACGCGGCGGTGGCCGACGTCGTCCGCGAGCGGCTCGGCGCGGGCGCCGACGAACGGCTGATCGAGCACGCCGTGCGGGGCAGCGGCGGGAACCCGGCCGTGCTCGCCGAGGCCGTGCAACGGCTGCGCCTCGAGCCCGCCGGCGCGGCGGACCGGGCGGGACTGTTCACCCGGATCGCCGGCGAACGCCTGCTGCGCCTGATCGACGGCCTGCCCGCCGACCTCACCGTCGTGCTGCGCGCCGTTTCGGTGTGCCAGGACGACTTCGGCCCGGCGCTGCTGGCCGAGCTGGCCGGCTGCGGCCCGCAGCGGCTGGCCGGGGAGCTCGCCCGGCTGCGGGAGCTCGGCCTGGTCGCCGAAACCGGCCGGCTGTCCGAACAGGACATCGGACAGCGGGTGCTCGGCCGGATGGGCGAGGCCGAGCGCGACGCGTTCTTCGCGCGGGCGGCCAAGCTGGGCTACGACCACGGCGTCGCGAACGCGGCCGTCGCGGCGATCCTGCGCCGGACCCGCGCGGTCGGCGAGGCCTGGGTCGTGGAAGTGCTGCGCGCGGCCGCCCGGCTGGCCCAGGCCGCCGGGGACGACGAGCAGGCGACGGCGTTGCTCAAGCGGGCGCTGCAGGAGCCGCTCGCCCCGGCGCGCCGCGCGGCCGTGCTGATCGACCTCGGCGCGGGCGAGCTGCTGGTCGACTCCGACGCCGGGGACCGCCACCTCGCCCAGGTGCTGTCCGAACTGGACGGTCCGGACCTGGCCGGTCACCGCCTGCTGGCCGCGGACCTGCTCGTCGCGCGGGGCGGGCTGCCCGCGCGGACCCTGGTGGCCGCGTTCCGCCGCCCCGACGTCTCCCCGGCCGAGCGCGACGCCCTGCTCGGGCTGTACTGGCTGGCCGACGGCGACCCGCACGACCGGTCCGAGGTCGGCGGCTACGGCATGCCGCCGCTGCCCGAGCGGCCGACGGACCCGGCGCAGGCGGCCGTGGCCGCGCTCCTGCTCGCCCGGCGCGGCCGGCGGCCCGCCCGGGTGCGCGGGCTCGCGCGCGCCGCGCTGGCGCAGCCGGTGGCCGAGGTGAGCTCGCTGACCGTGCGGGCCGCGGCCGTGCGCGCGCTGTCCCTCACCGGGGACCTCGCGGAAGCCGACGCACACGGCGCCGACGTGCTCGCGCACGCGCGTCGCCGGGGCACCCGCACCCTGGTCGCCCGCGCGCTGGCCGAGCGCGCCGAACGGCACCTCGCGGCGGGGCGGCTGGACGAGGCCGCGGCCGACCTGGCCGGTGCGCGCGAGCTGGTGCCGCCGCGGCACTGGCACTCGATGCTGTGCGCCCGGGTGGTCGCGACCGAGGCGCTGGTGCACCTCGAAGACGGGCGCGCCGACCTCGCCCGGGCGACGCTCGAGCGGGACCACGCCGAACCGGGGCCCGGGCTCGGCGGCGCGTTCCTGGTGTACGCCAAGGGAGCCGTGCTGCTCGCCGAGGGCCGGCCCGACGAGGCGCTGGCGCACCTGCGCGAGTGCGGCCGGCGGCTTTCCGCGCGGGGCTGGGAAAACCCGGAGCTGCTGCCGTGGCGGTCCGCCGTGGCGAAGTGCCTGGTCGCCCGCGGTGACCGGGAAGACGCCCGTCGCGCGCTGTCCGAAGAGCTCGCCGCGGCGAACGTGTGGGGGACGCGGGCCGCGGTCGGCGGCGCGCACCTGGCGGCCGCGCTGGCCCTCGGCCCGGCCGACCCCGACACCGTCACGCACCGGGAACAGGCGGTCTTGTTGTTGCGGGACAGCGAAAGCACCTTGCGCTACGCGACGGCCTTGGTGGAGGCCGGCGCCCTCGAGGAAGCGAACGCGCTGGCGGTCGAGCACCACTGGCGGTCCGTCCTCGGGCGGCTGCACGAGCTGACCGGCCGGCCCGTCGAAGGGGCGCACGGGCTTTCCGAGGCCCAGCGCCGGGTCGCGAAGCTGGCGGCCGGGGGCACGTCCAACGCCGGGATCGCGGAGACGCTCGCGGTGACCCGGCGGACGGTCGAGCTGCACCTGACCAACGTCTACCGCAAGCTGGGCATCGAAGGCCGCCGGCAGCTCGCCGAGGCCCTGGCTTCCGCCGAGCCGGAGGTCTAGCCGTGGCGCTGCCGGAACGCACGACCGAACTGGGCCAGCTCCGCGGCGCGATCGCGGCGGCCGGCGGCGGAACGGGCTCGGTGACGGTGGTCACCGGGCCGCTCGGCGTGGGGAAAACCGCACTGCTCAAGGAAGTCCTGCGGTTCGGCGAGACCGACCTGGCCGGGACCAGGCTGCTCACGGCGGCGGCGAGCCGGACCGAACAGGACTTCGACTTCGGCGTGGCCTGCCAGCTGCTCGAGCCGCTGGTCGCCGGGGCGGGCGAACGGGACGCGGAGCAGTGGTTCGCCGGGTCCGCGGCGGCGGCGCGGTGGCTGTTCCCGGGCGCGCCGGGCTGGCCGGGCTGGCCGTCGGGCGACCACGCCGAAGTGCTCACCGAACACGGCCTGCTCGGGCTGCTCACCCGGATCAGCGCCGACCGGCCGCTCGCCGTGCTGGTCGACGACCTGCAGGTCAGCGACCCGCAGTCGCTGGCGTGGCTGCGGCGGTGCGCACGCCAGATCCACGACCTGCCGTGCGCGCTCGTAGTCGCGGTCCGCGAGGGCGACACGGGATCCGACCGGCCCGCGATCCGCGAGCTGTGGGAGCTGGCGAAGACCCGGATCCGGCCGGGGAGGCTGACCGAAGCGGGGGTCGGGGCCGTGCTGCGCGCGGGCTACCACGGCCTCGCCGACCCGCGGTTCATCGCCGCCTGCTTCGCGGCCAGTGCCGGAAACCCGTTGTACCTCACCGAAGCCGTCCGGGACGACCACGCGCACCGCACCGGGCCGTCGGTGCTGAAGGAACGGCTCTCCGCCCAGCTCGCCGTGCTGCCGCCGCAGGTGAGCGACTGCGCCAAGGCGATCGCGGTGCTCGGCGAGCACGCCGAGCCGTGGCTCGTCGAGCACCTCACCGGCGCCGACTCGGTGGCCGTCGCGGAAGCCCTGCGGGTCCTGGGCCGGCTCGGCGTCCTCGCCGCGCCGGCCCCGCCGCGGTTCGCCGCGCCCGTGGTGCGGACCGCGATCGAGGCGTCGATGACCGCGCAGGAGGAGCAGCGGCTGCGGGTGCGCGCGGCGAACGTCTTCCACGAGGCCGGGTTCGCCGCCGAGACGGTCGCGGCCCAGCTGCTCGAGGTGCCCGCGCCGTCGCCGTCGCCGTGGATGGCCGAGGAACTGCGCGTGGCCGCCGACGCGGCGACGCGGCGCGGCGAGCCCGAGACGGCCGCCCGCTACCTGCGGCGCGCGTTGCTCGACCTGCCGCCCGACGGCCCGGAGCGGGGCTGGCGGCTGGTGGACCTGGCGCTCACCGAGGCCGCGTTCGACCTCCCCGCCGCGATCCGGCACCTGACGCAGGCGATCGGGCTGCTGCCGACGCCCCGCGAGCGGGCCGAGGCGGTCACGCTGCTGCCGCTCTCGGCGTTCGTCAGCCCGGACGCCGCCGTTCTCGTCGGCCGGATCAGCCAGGCGGACGCCTGCGCGCAGGCCGGGCTCCGCCTGGAGGCCCGGATCCGGCTGACCCGCTGCGAAGACCCCGTGCTGCTCGCGAACGCCGTCGACCGCCTGCGCGAGCTGGGCCCGGAGCCGCCCGTCGGCACCCTCGCCGAACGCGAACTGCTGGCGGTGCTGCTCTACGCGGCCACGCTGAGCGCCGGCGTGCCCGCGGCGACCGTGGCGGAGCTGACCGACCGGCTGCTGCGCTGCGCTCCCGCGTCGTCCTCGGAAATGGCGGGCACCGCGCCGCTGCTGATCCTCTGCGCGCTCGCCGCGGGCGCCGTCGGCCAGACGTCGTCCTGGCTGGAGAGCGCGGCCGGCGAGGCGAACCGGGGCGGACCGGTGCGGTCGGCGTCGCTGATCGGGGCGCGCGCGGCCGTGCTGGCCCAGACCGGCCAGCTCACCCGCGCCCGGTCGACGGCCTGGGAGGCCTGCGAGCTCCTCGGCGGGGACCTGGGCCAGGCGTCCGAGCCGCTGGTGATGAGCCTGACGTCGGTCGCGATGATCACCCGGGACGAGCGGCTCGCCACGAAGCTGGTCGAGCACCACGACGAACCGGCGCTGGCGCGGTCCGGCCTGCGCGTCCGGGCGGCGCTGCTGATGCTGCGCGGAGTGGTGGCGGCGGTCGAGGACCCCCGCGGCGCGCTGGCCCGGTTCCTCGACTGCGGCGCGGCCCTGCACCGAGCGGGCTGGCGGAACCCGGTGCTGTTCCCGTGGCGCACGTGGAGCGCGTGGCTGCAGGAGCGGCTCGGCGACCGCGTCTCGGCCCGCGAGCTGATCGACGACGAAGTCCGGTACGCGCGCCAGTGGGGCGCGTCGGTCGCGCTCGGCCGCGCGTTGCGGATCAAGGCGTCCCTGTGCACGGGCGCCGAAGCCGACCGCGTGGTGGCGGAGTCGATCGGGCTCTCGCAGGCGTCGGAGGACCGCCTGGAGCGGGTGCGAGCCCTGCTGGCGGAGGGCGCGCTGCTGCAGCGCGGCGGCGGCGAACCCGAGGCGGGGGACCGGTTCCGCGAGGCCTACCGCCTCGCCGAGGGCTGCGGCGCACCCTGGCTCACCGGCCGGACGTCGGACGAGACGACCGGACCGGCCGCCGGGCCATCGGTCGCCCTCAGCGAGGCGGAGGGCCGGGTGGTCGGCCTGGCGCTCAACGGCCTGACGAACGGCGAGATAGCGGCGGAGATCGGCGTGACCCGCCGGGCGGTGGAGAAGCACCTGACGAACTGCTACCGGAAGCTGGGCATTTCGGGCCGGGCGGAGCTGGCCGAGGTGTTCGGCGCCTGGGGCTTCGGGTAGGGGGTTCCGGGCAGACGAGCCCCGGCCGGGCTTCGGTGCCTGGGGCTTCGGTTAACCCGACAGCCCGGCTTCGTGGGCCAGCAGGCCGGCCTGGGTGCGGTTGGCGCAGCCCAGCTTGGTCAGCATCCGCGAGACGTAGCTCTTCACCGTGGCCTCCGACAGGTGCAGCTTGGCCGCGATCGCCGCGTTCGACATGCCCTCGCCGAGGCAGACCAGCATGTCCAGCTCGCGGTCGGTGAGGTCGGCCGTGCGCTCGCGGGCCTCCTGGGAGCGCTCGTGCTCCCCGGCGGACGCGCTGACCATGCGCCGCGCGGCTTCCTTCGACAGCACCGTGTGCCCGTCCGCG
Organism: Amycolatopsis sp. NPDC004378; assembly: GCF_053602455.1. NCBI lineage: Bacteria > Bacillati > Actinomycetota > Actinomycetes > Pseudonocardiales > Pseudonocardiaceae > Amycolatopsis > Amycolatopsis sp. NPDC004378. The sequence goes on along the minus strand of NZ_JBSGDR010000017.1, from coordinate 100,655 downwards.
GCGACCCGGACCAGCCCGATCAGGTCCTCCGGCGGTGTCGACTTCAGCAGGAACCCGGACGCTCCGGCACGCAGTGCTTTCAGGACGTAACTGTCCGTGTCGAACGTGGTGAGCGCGACCAGGGCGGGCGGGCTCGGCAGCTTCACGATCCGCTCGATCGCGGTGAGCCCGTCGACGCCGGGCATCCGCAGGTCCATCAGCATGACGTCGGGCCGGAAGCGCCCGGCCGCCTCGACCGCCTCGGCGCCGTCCTGCGCCTGCCCGACGATGTCGATGTCCGCCGCGGAGTTCATCACGGTCCGCAGGTGCGCGAGCACCATCGGCTCGTCGTCGACGATCACCAGGCGGATCGTCTTCTCGGCGTTCGCTTCGGGAGCCACCCCCGAAGTATCGCATCACCGCGCGGGGTGATCCCGGTCATGCCCTGTCACAGGCGGCCGGCACCCGGTGTCTTGAGGCCGACCCACGAAGGAGACCCCATGAACACCGCACTTTGGATCGCCGCCGGGCTGCTCGCCGCCGTCGCCCTGGCCGGGGGTGTCAGCAAGGCGTTCGTACCGCGGGCGAAGCTCGCCACCACGCACGGCGGCGCCTGGACCGGGGATCGCGGCGACGGCTTCGTCAAGACGCTCGGGGTGCTCGAGCTGCTGGCCGCCGCCGGCCTGGTCCTGCCCGCGCTCGTCGGCGTCGCGCCGGTGCTCGTGCCGGTGACGGCCGGCTGCTGGGTGCTGCTCATGATCGGCGCCGCGCGCACCCACCTCCGGTACGGCGAGGCGAAGCTCGTGGTGCTGAACTTGACCTACCTCGCCCTCGCGGTCTTCCTCGCGTGGGGCCGGCTCGCGGCGTGACCACGGAGGAGACCTTGAGCGACCACGCGACCGACGCCTTCGTCGCGCACCGCAACCTGCTCTTCACCGTCGCCTACGAGATGCTCGGCTCGGCGGCCGACGCCGAGGACGTCCTGCAGGAGACCTGGCTGCGCTGGGCGGACGTCGACCTCGCCCAGGTGCGGGACACGCGCGCGTACCTGGTCCGGATCACGACGCGGCAGGCCCTCAACCGGCTGCGGACGATGAAGCGCCGCAAGGAGGCCTACGTCGGCCCGTGGCTGCCCGAGCCGCTGCTCACCGCGCCGGACGTCGCCGAGAACGTCGAACTCGCCGAGAGCGTGTCGATGGCGCTGATGCTCGTCCTCGAAACGCTCTCGCCGACCGAACGTGCCGTGTTCGTCCTGCGCGAGGTGTTCGAGTTCGGCTACGACGAGATCGCCGCCGCCGTCGGCAAGACGCCGGCGGCCGTCCGGCAGATCGCGCACCGCGCCAAGAAGCACGTCGACGCCCGGCGCCCGCGCGAGACGGTCTCCGCCCGCGACGCCCGGGCCGCGCTGGAGTCGTTCCAGCGCGCCCTGGACACCCGGGACTTCCAGGGCCTGCTCGACGTCCTCGCGCCGGACGTCGTCCTGCTCAGCGACGGCGGCGGCGTCAAGCAGGCCGCCCTGCGGCCGATCGCGAGCGCGGCGAAGGTGGTCCGGTTCATGACCGGCGGCATCGGCCGCACCGAAGCGAAGCTCACCAGCGCCCTCACGGTCGTCAACGGCAACCCGGGCCTCGCCCTGCACCTGGACGGCGAGCTCGACGGCGTGATGGCCGTCCGGATCGAGGACGGCCGCATCACCGGCCTCTACTACGTGCGCAACCCCGAGAAGCTGACCCGCGTCGCGGCCGAAACCCCGCTCACCCTGCGGTGACTCCCCGCGCGTGATCGCGGACAGGTATGGACTCAGGTACTTGTACGGGTGTGGCGCGGCCCTTCGCGGCGCAAGCTGGGGCGACCCCCGAAAGACCGCAGGAGGTCGGAACCCCCATGGTGCAAGGCCGGTCGCGCCCCCTCCTCCGGGCCGTCGCCCCAGCGGACACCCCGGAGCCGCGACCGGCCCCCTCGCCGGCGCCTTCGCGGCCGCGCGACCGCTACGCCGACCTCGAAGACCGGCGGCTGGCCGCCATCCTCGCGGCCGAGGACACCGCGGAAGAGCACGGCCTCAGCCCGCACACCCGGAGCACCTGCCACGTCCACCGCTGCTGGGCGCACCAGTGCGTCGGCGACCCGCTGCACGTCCTCGTCGTCACCGGGCACCGGTGGTGCCGCCGCTGCGAGCTGCCGGTCGACGTCGCCGTCGACGAGACGCCGCCCGGCGCGGTGCACCTGTTCTGCCCGCGCTGCGGCCAGGCCGGCTCGGCGGCGAACCGCCAGGTCCACCAGGCCTGCCGCACGAGCCTGGCCGCGATGCACGGCGGCGACGCCCCCACGCTGTACGGCGTCCCCGACGCCTGACCCGCGGGGTTGCTTCCTCCGAGGGGTCCGCATTGACCGTTCGGCGCGGACGTCCTTACGGTTCACGGGTGGGGAAGTCCGGCGCGACGTGCGCGAAGGGGAACCTGCCCGCGGACACCACGAGCTTCGTGGGTCGCAAGGCCGAGGTGGCCGAGGTCAAGCACCTGCTGACGCGGGCGCGGCTGGTCACCTTGACCGGGGTGGGCGGGGTCGGCAAGACCCGGCTGGCGGTCCAGACGGCGGCGGGCCTGGCGCGCGCGTTCCCCGACGGCGTCTGGCTGGTCGAGCTCGACGGGCTCCGTGATCCCGCGCTCGTCGCCCACACCGTTCTCGAAGCACTCGGCGTGCACGACGAAACCGGGCGGAAGCCGGCGGCCGTCCTCGCCGAGCACCTGCGCGATCGGCGGCTGCTGGTCGTCCTGGACAACTGCGAGCACGTGCTGGACGCCTGCGCGACGCTGGCGCACGACCTGCTGCGCGCCGCGCCGGGCCTGCGGTTGCTCGCGACCAGTCGGGAGCGGCTGGCCCTGGCCGGCGAGCACCTCTGGCCGGTGTCGCCGCTGCCGCTGCCGGAAGCGGGCCGTCCGCTGCCCGGCGGCGCGTGGCTGCGCTACCCGGCCCTGACGTTGTTCGCCGAACGCGCGGCCGCGGTCGACCCCGGCTTCGCCGTCACCGCGGAGAACCAGGAGCAGGTGGCGCAGGTGTGCCGCCTGCTGGCCGGCATCCCGCTGGCGATCGAGCTCGCGGCCGTCCGGCTGCGGGTGCTGACGCTGGCGGAGCTGGAATCCGGGCTGGGCGACTGCTTCCGGCTGCCCGGGACGGTGAAGCGCGGCGGCGAACCGCGGCACCAGACGCTGCTGGCGGCCGTCGACTGGAGCTTCGCGCTCTGCAGCCCTGCCGAACGGCGCGTCTGGGCGCGGGTGTCGGTGTTCGCCGGCGGCTTCGACCTGGCGGCGGCCGAACGCGTCTGCGCGGGCGAAGACGTCCGGGACGTGCTCGCCGGGCTGGTGGAGAAGTCGGTGCTGATCCGGGAGGCCGGGCGGTTCCGGTTGCTGGAGCCGCTGCGGCAGTTCGGCCGGGACAAGCTGGCGGAATCCGGCGAAGCGGCGGCGGTCCTGAGGTCCATGCGCGACCACTACCTCGCCCTGGCCGTGCGCAGCGAACGGGCGTGGTTCGGGCCGGAGCAGGCGGAGATCTTCCGGCGCACCCGCGTCGAACACGCGAACCTGCGGGCCGCGATGGACTACAGCCTGACGGAGCCGGGCGAGCTCGAGACGGGCCTCCGGCTCGCGGCGACGCTCGGGTACTACTGGGCGGGCTGCGGCGTGTTCGGCGAGGGCAGGCACTGGCTCGACCGGGCGCTCGCGCTCGCCCGCGAACCGGGCACGGCGCGCGCGAAAGCGTTGTGGGTCAACGGGTACGTCGCGACGCTGCAGGGCGACAACGCGGCCGCCGTCACGATGCTGGAGGAGTGCCGGGAGTACGCGCTGCGGGCCGGCGACGAGGTGGCGATGGCGTACGCGACGCACCGGCTCGGCTGCAACCTGCTGGTGGGCGACGACGTCGGCGACGCGAAAGCGCTCTTCGAAGAGGCGCAGAAGCGCTACCGGCGGCTCGGCGAGCTGAACAGCAACGTGATGCTGGCCGGCATCGAGCTGGCGATCGCGTCGATCTTCCTCGGCGACCTCGACCGGGCCGGGCAACTGTGCGAAGAAGCGTGCGGGATCGGCGTCGCGTACGGCGAGCAGTGGGCGCACGCGTACGCGATCTACGTCCAGGCCCTGGTGGCGCTGGGCCGTGGCGACTTCGCCCGGGCGGCCGAGCACGGGCGGACGTGCCTGCGCGTCAAGCGGGAGTTCCACGACCTGCTGGGCATCGTGCTGGCGATCGAGGTCCTGGCGTGGAACGAAGCGGCCCGCGGCCGGTGGGAGCCGGCGGCGACGATGCTCGGCTCGGCGCAGCAGATCTGGCAGGCGGTCGGCTTCCCGATGTTCGGCTCCCGCTACTTCGGCGCCCCGCACGGGGAGTGCGAGGCGCGGACCCGCCGGGCACTCGGCGACGGCCCGTTCGACGCGGCCTTCCGCCGCGGCCGCGAGTTCGGGCTGGAGGAAGCGATTTCCTACGCCCTGGGCGACGTGGCCCCCTCCCCGGAGCCCGGCCCGGCGCGGGCGACGCCGTTGACGGACCGGGAGCGCGAAGTGGCCCTGCTGATCGCCGACGGCCGGTCCAACCAGGAGATCGCGGACAAGCTGGTCATCTCCCGCCGCACCGCGGAAGGCCACGTGAACCGCATCCTGCGCAAGCTGGACTTCGACTCGCGCAGCCAGATCGCCGCCTGGGCGGCGCGGGTCTCACGCCTTTAGACCTGGTCTCAAAACTCGGCGGGTCGCTGGGTGAACCAACGGCCCGCCCCTGGCTTCGCACCGCCCGCCTGTGGGCCCGGCCTGACGGACCGGAGGTCCGTCAGGAAGACTGGGGGCCAGTGCCCGCCCTCTCGACCTGGAGCTTTTGATGCCGCAAGGAACCGTCCGTTGGTTCGACGCCGAACGTGGTTTCGGCTTCCTCGCGCCCGAGGACGGCTCGCCGGACGTGTTCGTGCACGCCTCCGAGATCGTCGGGGACGGCGGCTCGAAACTGCTCCGCGAGGGTCAGGCCGTCGTGTTCGAGGTCGGCGAGAACGACCGCGGGCCCCAGGCGCTGCGCGTCCGCGTCACCGCCGATGCGGCCACCGGCAGCGCCGTGGGCCTGCTCGGCACCATCAACTGGTACGAGCCGGGCAAGGGGTACGGCTTCGCGTCGCCGGACGGCGGCGGCGCCGACATCTTCGTGCACAGTTCCGCCATCGTGACCGGCGGCGTGGTCACCGAGGGGCAGCGGGTGGCCTTCCTGATCGTCGAAGGCGAGCGCGGCCCGCAGGCCGGGCACGTGATCCCGCTGGGAGCAGGGGCCGGCTCGCCCGCTGCGGCCGGTATCGCGGACGGTGCCGACGGCACGGTGGCCTGGTACGACGAGGATAAGGGCTTCGGCTTCATCAACCCCGACTCCGGCGCCGGGGACGTCTTCGTGCACGCCCGGGCCCTGGCCGAGGGGCTGACGTGGCTCGCGGAGGGCGACCGCGTCGCCTACGAGGTGGCCAGTGGGGACAAGGGCCCGCAGGCCCGCGACGTGCACCTGGTCCGGGGCGCCGAGCCCCAGCCGGCGCCGCAGCGGTCGGCACCTGCCGCGGCCGCAGGGCCGGCGGCGCGGGACGTGCCCGTACGAGGCGGCGAGGGCGTCGTCGCGCGCTACGACGCCGACCGCGGCTTCGGCTTCATCACCCCGGACGCGGGCGGCGACGATCTCTTCGCCCACGTGTCCGTGATCATGGGGTCGGAGCCGCTGCAGAAGGGTGACCGGGTCCGGTACGCGGTGCGTCAGAGCGACCGGGGCCCGCAGGCCGATCGCGTCGAACGCCTCTGAAGAGGCGGCCCCACCGATGGCTGATCACTTCCCGACGGGAGTGCTCGATCGTCCCCGTCGGTCCGGGGCCGCCCACGCAGTGACACACCCCTGACTTTTGAGGCCAGGTCTCAGCCGAGCCGGTCGTTCCAGTCCGTGAACGCCGCCACGAGGTCGGCCGGGGCGTCGATCTCCTTCAGCCGGCGCTCCTGGTCCTCGATGTAGTACCGGTACAACGGGACCAGCCCGGCGACGAGCTCCGGCCGCACCTCGTCCGCGTCCAGCGGGTGGCCTTCGCGGACCCGCGACGCCAGCCGCACCAACGACGCCGAAGGCGCGTCCGGCCGGGCCAGGTACCACTCGATCGCCTCGTCGTTGTTCGCCGCGCGGCCCGTGGCCGTCGTTCCCGAGTACAGGAACCGCACCGGGAACAGCACCGCCTTCGTGAACCACACCGGGTCCGCGAGCAACCGGCGCGGCTCGTGGAACTCCGCGGTCACCTCCGGCGTCGCCAGGACCGCGATCGCGAACCGCGCGCTCTCCAGCAGCAGCTCCGCGGCTTCCGGGCGGGCGATCTCCGCCAGGACGTCCGAGCCCGCCAGGAGCTTCCCGTGGTCGGCCAGCTGCAGGCGGTCCAGCGCCGGGAACCGGCCGTCTTCCCGGCCTTCGCGAAGGGCCGGCAGCGAGGACCAGAACACGGACAGCTTGCGGTGCAGCGGACTCCGCTCCTGCAGCGCCGCCGTCGTGTCCGCGATCGCCGAGCCGTCCGCGTCGGTCAGCACCAGCGCCAGGTCGATGTCGCTGGCCGCCGGGGCGTAGCCGCCATAGGACAGGCTGCCCAGCACGTATGCGCCGATCAGGCGCTCTCCCAACGCTTCCCGGTACGCCCCGGCCGCTTCGGCGGCGACCGCCAGGGCGTCGTCCACAGTCGTCACGCGGCCACCGTATCGCGTCGCGCGCACTCCGCGATGCGGTCCGAGACCACGCCGATCACCTGCCACGCCCGATCCAGCACCGCGACGACGTCGTCGGCCGCCCAGTCAGTGCGCCGCCGCAGCAGCTCGTACCCCATCTCGAGGTGCTCGACGTCGGCTTCGTCGTGCAGCTCGAAGTACTCGTCGTCCGGGAACGCGCGGGTGCCCGCCTGGCTGAACACCAGGCTCCCGGCTTCCAGGGCCAGGTGCGCCAGCACCGCGCGCTGCACGCCCGGCAGGATCGCGAACTGGTCGACGAACCACGACGCGCCCGCTTCGATCACCGGGTCCCACACCAGCTGCCGGTCGTTCGCGCGGCTGCGGGCCAGGATCTTGTCGTGCCCGATCTCCTCTTCCTGGTGCTCCAGGGCGAGGGCGCGCAGCTCCGGGTCGCTCTCGAACGTGACGCGGGCGCTGATCATCCGCTGGAAGGCGTTCGACCACGGCTGCAGGTAGGTGAGCACCGCCTTCTTCGTCTCGTCGGACGTGCTCTCGTCGGTCAGCAGCCGGATCAGCTCCGACGACTCGTACTCCCGTTGCCGCTGCTCGTTGTGGCGGGCGACGCGGTCGACGTCCTGCTGGCTCACGATCGGCTCCTTACCGTGGTGCTGCTGGTGATCATCTTTCCGGGGAAGTCATGCAAGATCGACAGGGTCGAAGACGGGGAACCGGTAGTAGGTGGTGACGTCGCCGCGGCGGCCCGCGGTGCGGTAGCTGACGAGCTCGAGGATGTGCGTCTCGGCGAGCGGGGCGGGGGCGAGCGCGGCGGTGAGGAGCCGGAACCGCCCCGGGTCGACGCCTTCGCGGTGCAGCAGCGCGGCGGTGCGCTCGACGGCTTCTTCGTCACTGGCAGCGAGATCGGGGAGCCGGAGGTACGTCGTGGACTCGGCGGCGGTGTCCTGCCCGGACCGGAAGGCCAAGCAGCTCAGGGCCGCTTCACCGGCGTCTTCGCGGTCACCGGCGAGGATTTCGTAAGCGGCGTGGGCATCTTCGGCGTCGTGGCGCAGAGCCACCGAGGCGACGCTGTTCACCTCTTCGAGGTCCGCGCCGTGGTTGCGGTAGTAGACCTTCACCCGGGCGTGCGCCTCGTCGGCCAGGTCGACGGCGAAGAATTCGATTTCCCGTTGCCCGTCGACGGTTTCGACTCTTCGGCGCACGTCGTCCCACGCCCCGGCCATGCCGAGCCGGTCCATGGCTTCGGCCACCGCGATCTCGCGTTGGGCGTGCGGCCAGGTGTACAGCCCGAAGTACGTCTTGTGGACGACTCTCGACGGGGGGCGCCAGGCGATCGAGTGCCACAGCGGCGCCGGCGACGGCCGGCCCCCGCGCGGGGTGAACGTCTCGTGCAGCCGTTCCAGTCTGCGGGAACCGTTCTCACCGGGGAAAACCACGTCGTGGCCCAGACTGTCGAACAGGACCCGCAGTTCCGGCTGCCCGCCGGACCAGTTCACCGACATCTCGGCCGGGAACCCGTCGTCCGCCACATAGGACGGCTGCGCCGGTGCGGCCCCGATCCGCTCGCGCGACCACGGTGGCAGGAGCGCGCGCAGCATCCGCGTCGTCCGGACCGACTGGGCCACCGGGATCTCGAGCGCTTCACTCGCGGTAGCCCAAAGCCCGCACAGAAAGTCACCGAAGAGACGACCCTGTGCCGGGTAGTTTTCCCTTGTATATTCAGGAAACTTCGGCACGTGAATCGTCACGTGCGGATGCTATCAGTTGGATGCTTGCTCAACTAAAAAGCAGTACCCGGGTGGTCCAACCAATTGGGCCATGTGGGTTCGCCACTGTCCGGTCCGGACACGGAGGGGCACACCGGGCCGCGCCCCGTCCGATCCGGACACGGAGTGGACAAACCGCAGGTCTCAGACGTGCGCGGGAACGATCGTCATCGCGTGCTTGACCAACCGGATCAGCGCGAGCTTGCTCGAGTCCCTGTCACGCGCGTCACACATGACGATCGGCACGCGATCCGGCACCACGAGGGCCTCGCGGATCTCGTCGGGGGTGTAGCGCGGCGCGTTGTCGAAGCAGTTCACCGCGACGACGAACGGGATCTTGCGGCGCTCGAAGAAGTCGATCGCGGCGAAGCTGGTCTCCAGGCGCCGGGTGTCGACGAGCACGATCGTCCCGATCGCCCCGCGCGCGAGGTCGTCCCACATGAACCAGAAGCGCGCCTGCCCCGGCGTCCCGAACAGGTAGAGCACGTGCCGCGGGGAGATCGTGATGCGGCCGAAGTCGAGCGCGACGGTCGTCGTGGTCTTCCGCTCGACGCCGGAGAGGTCGTCGATCCCGGCGCTCGCTTCGGTGAGCACCTCTTCGGTGGTCAGCGGCGGGATCTCGCTGACCGAACCGACCATGGTGGTCTTCCCGGCGCCGAAGCCGCCCGCGACGATGATCTTGACCGGCGTGGGGACCAGTTCGTCAGTACTTGATGAGGCCATCGAGAACCGCCTGGAGTGTTTCGAGGTCCGGCGACTGCGCCGGGTGGTGGGCAGGGGAGCGCGTGATGACGAGGCCGCGTTCGATCAGGTCGCCGACGAGCACGCGCACGACCCCGAGCGGGATCTTCACGTACACCGCGATCTCCGCGATCGACACGGGGTGCCGGCACAGCTTCACGATCGCCTGGTGCTCCGGGCCCAGCCCGGTCGGCTCCTGCTCCGAGCGCAGCGTCATGACCTGCGTCGACAGGTCGAGCCGCGCCGAGTCGGCCGGCGTGCGGCCGCTGGTGATCGTGTACGGCCGGACCAGGGGCCCGGCGGCCTCGTCGTACCAGCCTTCGTCGCCGCTCACGTGGCCTCCCGCAGGATCTGCGCCGCCTCGCGCGGCGCCGACACCATGTAGTCGCCGACCCGCTTGACCAGGCGGCTCATCTCGTAGGCGATCATCTCGACGTCGACGTTGTCGGCGGCCAGCACCGCGAGGCACGCGCCCTGACCGGCGGCCGAGACGAACAGGTAGCCGCGTTCCATCTCGATCATGTTCTGCAGCACCGGGCCGCGGTTGAACTGCTTGCTCACCCCCTTGGCCAGGCTCTGCAGGCTGGAGGCGATGGCCGACAGCTGGTCGGAGTCGTCCTTGCCCATCCCGGCCGACTTGCCGATCAGCAGCCCGTCGGCGGACAGCACGATGGCGTTCTGCGCGCCGACCACGCGGTTCACCACGTCGTCGAGCAGCCAGTTGAGATCGGGTTTGGGGTTCCCGTACTCGTTCATGCTTCGGAGACCTTGACTTTCCTCTGTGGACTTTCCTGGGTGCTGTCAGAGCTGGGCATCGTCCGACCCGTCCCGGCCCCGGCGGGTGCCCTTGTGGAACGCGGCGAGCGTGCGCGCGGTCCCCTCGCCGGGCGCGACGACGTCGTCGCTGTCGTCGGGTTCGTGCTCGAGCTGGGCGACGAGGTTCTGCTGCGGCTCGCGGCGGGGCAGCCGGGGCCGGTCGTCGGCCGCCGGGGCCTGGGGTTCCGCCGGGGCTTCGGGGGCCGGCGGCTCCGCGGGCGACGGCGCGGCCGGCACGGCGGGCAGCGGGTCGGGCGGGGTGAGCGCGCGGGCCGGGTACGGCCGGGGCTTGACGTCCCGCTTCATCGGGATCTGACCGCTGAACGAGCTGGGCGTGTCCAGCGAACCGAACGAGCTTTCCGCGGCCTGCGGCGCGGGCGCGCCGACCGGGGCGAGGACCGCGGTGGTCTCCGCGGGCGAGGTTTCGGGTTCTCCGGCCGGGGTGCCCTGCTGGCCGGCCAGGTGCTGGGTGGGGATGAGCACGGTGGCGCGGAGGCCGCCGTAGCGGGACGGGTCGAAGGTGACCGTCATGCCGAGCTTCGCCGCCAGGCGCGCGACCACGAACAGGCCCAGGCTGGAGTCCGCGCGCAGCGCCATCGCGTCGAACTCGGGGGCCTCGGCCATCATCGCGTTGGCCCACTCGCGGACGCCGTCCTTCATGCCCAGGCCCTGGTCCGAAACGTCGACGACGACCCCGCGCGCGACGGCGCGGCTGGTCACCTCGACCGGCGACCCGGGCGGCGAGAACGACGTCGCGTTGTCGACCAGCTCGGCGACGAGGTGGATCGTGTCGGCCACCGCGGCGCCGACGATCGCGACGTCCGGCACCTGCTCGACCTGGACCCGGGCGTACTGCTCGGTTTCCGAGACGGCCGCGCGCAGCACCTCCATCAGTGCCACCGGCTTGCGCCAGCGGCGGCCCGGCTGCTTGCCGCCGAGGATGATCAGGTTCTCCGTGGTGCGGCGGGCGCGGGCGGCGAGGTGGTCGAGCTGGAACAGCGAGGCCAGCTGGGTCGAGTTCTCCTCGCGGGCCTCCATCTCGTCGAGGATCTGCAGCTGCTGGTGGACGAGCACCTGGTTGCGGTGCGCGATGCCGAGGAACACGTTGTGCACGCCGCTGCGGGCCTTCGCCTCGCTCGCGGCCGCGTTGACGGCGGTCAGCTGGGCGGTGTTGAAGGCCTCGGCCACCTGGCCGATCTCGTCGCGGCCGTGGTCGAGCTGCGGGAGCTCTTCCTTCAGGTCGACGGGCTCGCCGTTCTTGAGCCGGTCCACGATGTCCGGCAGGCGGTTGCGGGCGAGGTCGAGCGAGTCGTTGCGCAACCGCGCGAGGCGGGTCATCAGGGCGCGGTCGACGAGCGAGCGGGACACCCGCACCGCGACGATGATCGCGGCCAGCGACGCGAGCAGCGCCAGGATGCTGCCGATGATCACGTTGCGCAGCTGGGCGTCGCCGGAGTCGATCGCCGCGGCCGACACCTTGTCCGCCTGGTCGATCGCCATGTCGTTGAGCCGCTGCGCCACCTGGGTCGTCGCGTTCTGCCAGTCCGCTTCGGACACCGGCACGCCGTTCTGCTCGCCCGGGGTCCACGGGCCGTGCTTCACGAGGCCGGTCTCTTCGGCGGCCAGCTGCTTCCAGGCGGCGCTGCCGGTCAGCGCCTCGTACTTGGCGCGCACGCTCGCGTCGAGGAACGGCGCGATCTGCGCGAGCTGGGTCCGGTAGATCCCGGACAGCTGCGCGAACTGCGCGAAGTCGTCGGGCGCGAACGTGCCGGCGGAGAAGGCCGTCGACACCAGCGACGTCTCGCGCGACATCGCGTCACCGGCGCGGAAGACCGACGTCGCGGTGATGCCGCCGGTCGCGGCTTCGGCGTCGGGCACGATGCGGGCCTGGGTGTCGAACAGGTTCGACGCCGTGTCCATCACGCCGTTGTAGTAGCTGTTGACCTGGGCGCGGTCGATGCTGCGGAAGCTGATCTGCGAGCGCAGCACGGGCAGCTGGTCGAACTGGGACTTCAGCGCGTTGACCTTGGCCGCGATCTCGTCCGGGGCGTTGGAGATCGTCGCGGCGAACGCGTCCTTCAGCGCGGAGAGCTTTTCGTCGGTGGCCTTCTGCTGTTGCTGCAGCCGGCCCGGGCCGAGCGCCGGGTCGTCCAGGTACTGCAGGGCGGACTGGCGTTCCTTCTGGAACTCGGCCAGCGCCGTGGCGGCGGGGATCGACACCTCGCGCACGGACGCGGCGACCAGCCGGACGTAAACGCCGTTGAAGAGGAAGTAGGAGGAGACCGCGATCCACAGCACGAGCAGGGTCACGCTGGGAATGAGAACGGTCCTGGTCAGCCTTTTGCGGATCGACTTGTCGTACGGCTTGTCCGACTCGTCCTGGACGTGTTTGTTCTGCACGGCGGTTCACGAACTCCTGAGTGACGGTCGGCGAAAAACGGGGACCCGGACGAGCGAGCGGACACGACGATGGGACACAGCGGCCGCCGTCACCCGTCGTCGCCTCACCCTCCGTGTTGCCGCGGAATCGATCAGGGTCCGTTTTTTACCACGAACCACCCGGGCGCGGTGGTGCTGACCCGGCTCCCGGACGGCTGTCCGGCGAGGTGCGAACGGTGTTTACCCAGTGCGGCGGGATGACTACTCGCATTTCCTCTGGTAACGGGCTCGCGGCGGATTTTCCGGCATTGCACGCTGGGCCGAACGGGTGAAAGTCATTTCGGCCGCGGGGTAGCGGGCGGTGTTCGCGGTGCGGGAATGAAGGGGCAGTCGCACTGCCCTCCCGCTCCGTCTGTTCGTAAGGCTGGGCACGACTCTGCGTCATCTCCGGCGGAAGATGATCTTCGTCACGAACCGCGCCTCTGCTTGTGGCTGCTCTTTACATGAAACTGTCTATTGTCAATCGTGCTGTACATCATCTATCGTCATGTAAACCAGCCAACGGAGGAGGGTGTGATGAGCGGAGCGACGATCCCCGCCGGGTCGACCGAGCTGTGGCGGGACCGCAAGCGCTACCTGTGGCTGATCGGCCTGGTGGTGCCGTCACTGGCGTTCGTCGCCATCGGGCTGCACGCGGCCACCGGGTGGGGCGTCTGGTTCTGGATCGGGCCCATCGTGATCCTCGTGATCGTGCCGACGGTCGACCTGCTCGCCGGGCTCGACCGCAGCAACCCGCCGGACGACGTGATCGAACGGCTGGAGAACGACCGCTACTACCGCTGGATCACCTTCGCCTTCCTGCCCGTGCAGTACCTCGGCTTCGCCGCGGCGTTCTGGCTGATCGCCCGGGGCGACCTGTCCGTCGTGGACAAGATCGGGCTGGCCGTGTCGATCGGGTGCATCGGCGGGATCGGCATCAACACCGCGCACGAGCTGGGGCACAAGAAGGAAAGCCACGAGCGCTGGCTGTCGAAGATCGCGCTGGCGCAGAGCTTCTACGGCCACTTCTACATCGAGCACAACCGCGGCCACCACGTCCGCGTGGCGACGCCGGAGGACCCGGCGAGCAGCCGCGTCGGCGAAAGCTTCTACCGCTTCTGGCCGCGCACGGTCTTCGGTTCGCTGAAGTCCGCGTGGCGCCTGGAACGCAAGCGCTACGCCCGCCGCGGCAAGCACCCGTTCCGGATCGGCAACGACGTCCTCAACGCCTGGCTGATGTCGGCGGTCCTGTGGGCCGCGATGATCGCGTGGCTCGGCGCCGGGATCCTGCCCTACCTGGTGATCCAGGCCGTTATCGGGTTCTCGCTGCTGGAAATCGTCAACTACATGGAGCACTACGGCATGCTGCGCCGGCGCGTCGGCGCCGAGGGGAAGCGCCGTTACGAGCGCGTGGATCCCAGCCACAGCTGGAACTCCAACAACATCGCCACGAACGTCCTGCTCTACCACCTGCAGCGGCACAGCGACCACCACGCCAACCCGACGCGCCGCTACCAGACGCTGCGCGACTTCGCCGAGTCGCCGGTGCTGCCCACCGGGTACGCGGGGATGATCGTGCTCGCCCTGATCCCGCCGGTGTGGCGCCGCGTGATGGACCCGCGGGTGCTCGCCCACTTCGAAGGCGACATCTCGCGAGCCAACATCCAGCCGTCGAAGCGCGGGAAAGTCCTCGCGCGGTACGGAACCCGCGTCACGCCGGTCACCGTGGACCGAGCCGACACCCAGGGCGACGCCTCCGAGGGCGGCATGTGCCCGGGCTGCGGGTACGTCTACGACGAGAAGCTCGGCGACCCGCGCGAAGGCTTCCCGGCCGGCACGCCGTGGTCGGCGATCCCGGACTCCTGGTGCTGCCCGGACTGCGGCGTGCGCGAAAAGGTCGACTTCGTCGCGCCCGGACGGGTGGGTGCGTGATGCGGATCGAAGCGGACCACGCCAAGTGCGACGGTCTCGGCATGTGCGAGGCGATGGCGCCGGACTTCTTCGAGGTGGGCGAGGAAGGCACGGTCGTCGTGCTCGACGAGCGCCCGGGCGAAGAACACCGCCAGGACCTCGCCGCCGCGGTCGACTCCTGTCCCGTGCTGGCCCTGAAACTCAAGGACTGACATGGCTTTCGTCGTCGTCGGCGCCTCGCTCGCCGGGCTGCGCGCGGTGGAGTCCGCGCGCCGCACCGGCTACCGCGGCCGGATCGTCCTCGTCGGTGCAGAGGAGCACCTGCCCTACGACCGGCCGCCGCTGTCGAAGGCGTTCCTGGACCCGGACCACCCCGGCCGCGTCGAACCCTTCCACCCCGAAGCCGTGCTCCGGGACGAGCTCGGCGTCGAGCTGATGCTGGGTGCCCCGGCCGAAAGCCTCGACACCGGCGCGCGCGAAGTGACCGTCGCGGGAACCGCCGTCCGCTACGACGCGCTGGTCATCGCCACCGGCGCGCGGGCCCGGACGGTGCCCGGCGCACGCACGCTGCGCACCGCCGAAGACGCCGTCGCGGTGCGCGAGGCGCTCGACGCGGGGGCGCGGACCGTCGTGATCGGCGCCGGGTTCATCGGCTCCGAAATCGCGTCGGCGGCGCGCAACCGCGGTCTGCCGGTGACGATCGTCGAAGCCGCGGCCGTCCCGCTCGTCCGGGCGGTCGGCGAGGATGCCGGGGCACAACTGGCCGAACTGCACCGGGAGGCGGGTACGGACCTGCGGCTCGCCACCGAGGTCACCGGCGTCGGCGACGACGGCGTGCACCTGGCCGGCGGCGAAGTGCTGCCCGCCGACCTCGTGGTCGCCGGCATCGGCGCGGTCCCGGCCACCGGCTGGCTCGAAGGCAGCGGGGTGCCGCTGCACGAGCGCGACCGCGGCGTGGTCTGCGACGCGACCCTGGCCGCCGGGCCGCCCGGCGTCTACGCCGCGGGCGACGTCGCGCACGTCGCGAACCCGCTCTTCGACGGCGAGCCGATGCGCCTCGAGCACTGGACGAGCGCGGCCGAGCAGGGTGCGGCCGCCGCCCGGCACGCGCTCGACCCGGCGGGCGCGCGCCCCCTCGAAACCGTGCCGTACTTCTGGTCCGACTGGTACGGCCGGCGGATCCAGTTCGTCGGCACCCCGCGCGCCGACGAGGTGGTGTCCGCGGGCGGGGTGACGCTGTACCGCCGCGGCGACCGCCTCGCCGGCGCGCTCACCGTCGACCGCCCGCGCGAGATCATGAAGTACCGCAGGCGGATCGCCGCGCGGGGGCCGTGGTCCGACGCACTGGCCTTCGCGGGAGCTGCCTAGAATGACGGTCATGAGCGCCGCAGTTCCGGCCCCGTCCGTGGGCGGCCAGCACCGGCGGCCGATCATCACCGCGGCGATCGAGCTGACCGCGCGGTCCGGCTGGCCGGCGGTCACCATGGCCCGGCTGGCCGAGGTCGTCGGCGTCAGCCGCCAGACCGTCTACAACGAGATCGGCTCGAAGGCCGCGCTGGCCGAGGCGATGGTCGCGCACGAGCTCGACCGGTTCCTCTCCGTCGTCGGCGCCGCCTTCGACCGGCACGAAACCGACCTCGTCGAAGCGATCTACGACGCCGTCCGCGCGGTCCTCGAGCTGGCCGACGACAACATCCTGCTGCGCGCGATCGCGTCCGCCACGCACGGCACGGCCCCCGAGCTCCTGCCGCTGCTGACCACCGAGGCGGGCTCGCTGCTCACGCAGGCGAAGGCGATGCTGACCGCGCGCGTGGCGGCCTACCGCCCGGCGCTCACGGACGAGCAGATCGACGTCGTGATCGACCTGGTCGTCCGCACCGTCCTGAGCCACGTCATGCAGCCTTCGGACACCCCAGCGCGCACCGCGGACGCCCTGGCCTGGGTCGCGGCCCGGGTCCTCGGCGTGGACGCGGCCCCGGCGCTGCGGCACACCTGAGGTTCAGCGAAGGCCGTGCCGGTCCAGCCACGCGCCGATCTCGGTGCCGATCTCCTTCGGGCGGTCCTCCTGGGCGTGGTGCCCGGCTTCGCCGCACGCCACGACGTCCAGCGCGGCGATGTTTTCTTCGCACCACTGAGCGGTTTTCTCGCCGATGAGCAGCGTGGGGGAGCCTTCGAAGGTCATCAGCAGCTTCGGCGTTCCGGTGCTGGTCTTCAGCCACTCGTCGTAGGCCTCGATGCGCGGGATCAGTGCGGCCGGCTCGCCGCCGAGGGGCAGCTGCCGCGCCCAGGCGAGCACCGGACGGCGGCTCTCGGGCGTCGGGAACGGCGCGAGGTACGGCTCGAGGTCCGCCACCGGCGTCCGCACGCCGCCGGTGAAGGCCTGCCGGACGAACAAGTCCTGCGCCAGCACCAGTTCCTCGCCGACGCCGGGCGTGCGGATCTTCCGCGTCCGCTCGGCGGCCTGCGGCGAAACCTCGTCCCAGCCGATCGGCTTCACGATGGTCTCGAAGAACGCCACGCCGCGGACGCGCTCCGGGTGGCGGGCGGCGTGGTCGAAGGCGAGCGCGCCGCCCCAGTCGTGCCCGACGAGCACGACGTCGTCGAGGCCCAGGGCGTCGAACCAGTCGTCGAGGTAGCGGGCGTGGTCGGCGAAGGAGTACTCGATGTCGGGCTTGGGCGAGCGGCCCATGCCGATGAGGTCGGGCGCGAGCAGGCGGCCGGCGCCGACGTGGGGGCGGACGTTGCGCCACCCGTACGACGAGCCGGGGTTGCCGTGCAGGAGGACGATCGGGGTGCCGGAGCCGGTTTCTTCGTGGTGCAGGGTCATTTTTCGTCCTTCAGGGGAGTGTCGAGGAGGAGGGTGAGTTCGCGGCTCAGGGCCGCGGTGCGCTCGCCGTCCCGCCCGCCGAGCGGCGCGAGGAGCCGGTCGAGCAGCTCGGCCACCGTGGCGATCGCCGGTTCGACGACCTCCCGGCCGCGGGCGGTGAGGGCCAGCCGGACCGTGCGGGTGTCCGCCGGGTCGCGGGTGCGCTCGATCAGGCCGTCGGCGTCGAGGGAGCGCGCGAGCTTGGAGACGTAAAGGGCTTCAAGCCCGGTGTGGTCGGCCAGTTCCCGTTGGCTCGGTGCCGCACCGGAGCGTTCCAGCCCGAACAGCGAGGCCAGGAAGACGTACTGCGCGTGCGTGAGGCCCGCGGGCGCCAGCGCGCGGTCGACCGCCACGCGCCACTTCGTGGAGAGTCGCCAGATGAGGTGCCCGGGAGTGCTCATGCCGAATACTGTACATGGCTATTAAGTACATGGCTACTATCCGGCGAGTTCGCGGATCCGCTCCATCGCGGCGCGGACCTCGGTGAACCCGGTGGTCAGCGGGCTCAGCCCGACGCGGATGCCGTCGGGCCGGCGGAAGTCGATCAGCACGCCGTTCTCGATGAGGACCCGCGCCAGCCGTTCGGCGTCGGGGTGCCGCAGGGTGACGTGCCCGCCGCGGCGGGCGTCGTCGCGCGGCGAAGCCACTTCGAAGCCCAGCGGGACGAGCCACGCGTCGGCGAGCTCGAGCACCCAGCGCCCGAGCGCGACGGCCTTGGCCCGCACCCGCTCGATCCCGGCTTCGGCCAGCAGCGCGACGCCCTCCTGGACACCGACCATGCCGAGCACCGGCGGCGTCCCGGACAGCGCGCGGCGGATGCCCGGGGCGGGCACGTAGTGCTCGGCCATGCCGAACGTGTCGGCCGCGCCCATCCAGCCGGTGATCGGCTGGCCGAACTCCGCGTGGTGGCGGGCGTTGACGTAGAGGAACGCGGGCGCGCCGGGGCCGGCGTTGAGGAACTTGTACGTGCAGCCGACGGCGAAGTCGGCGTCCGCGGTGTCCAGCTCGACCGGGATCGAGCCGGCGCTGTGGCAGAGGTCCCAGACGACGAGCCCGCCGCGCTCGTGCACCAGTTCCGTGATGCCGCCGAGGTCGGCGATCGCCGCGGACCGGTAGTCCACATGGGACAGCACGACGGCCGCGGTCCGCGGGCCGGTGACCGCCGCGACGTCCTCCGGGCGGACGTCGGCGGCTTCGATCCACCGGACCGTGTGGCCGAGCTCCGCGGCCACGGCCTCGGCGAGGAACCGGTCGGTGGGGAAGTTGCCGGTGTCGATGACGATCTCGTCGCGCCCGGGCCGGAGCGCGACGGCCGCCCGGAGCGTCTTGTACAGGCACACCGACGTCGAGTCGGCCACGATCGTCCGGCCCGGGGCGGCACCGAGCGCGACGCGGCCGAGCTCGTCCCCGATCCGCTCGGGCAGCTCGAGCCAGCGTTCTTCCCACGATCGGATGAGCCGCGCGCCCCACTGGTCGGCGACGACCTCCTGCAGGCGCTCGGCGGTCGCGCGCAGCGGGCGGCCGAGCGAGTTCCCGTCGAGGTAGGCCACGACGCCCGGGTCGGTGATCGGGACGAAGCGGTCCCGGAACGCGGCGAGCTCGTCTTCGGCGTCGAGGCGCGCGGCCTCCTCCGACGTGGTCAGCGGTTCTTCTCCTTGACCCGCACGGTTTCCTTGCGCACCTCGGCCTGCGTGGCGCGTTCCCGCACCAGCCAGTCGGGGTTCTCCGCCTTGAGCGCGTCGATCTGCTCGGTGGTCAGCGCTTCGGTGATGCCGCCGCGGGTGAGGCCGCCGATGGAGACGCCCAGCTTCGCCGCGACGACCGGCCGCGGGTGCGGGCCGGTGCGGCGCAGCTCGCGCAGCCACTCCGGCGGGTCGGCCTGCAGCGCGTTCAGCTCGTCGCGCGAGACGACACCCTCCTGGAACTCGGCGGGCGTGGCTTCGAGGTAGACACCCAGCTTCTTGGCCGCCGTCGCGGGCTTCATCGTCTGGTCGGTCTTGTGCGACGTCATGCCGTCCAGGGTAGCCAGCGCCCCGCCCGGTAACCTGACCCGGTGACCTCGTTCCGCCTCGCGTACGTCCCGGGCGCGACGCCCGCCAAGTGGGTCCGGACCTGGGGCGAGCGCGTGCCGGAGGTACCGCTGACCCTGGTGCCGGTCGCCGCGGCGGAGGCCACGGCCGTGCTGCGCGCGCGCGAAGCGGAGGCGGCCTTGCTGCGCTCCCCGATCGACCGCGACGGCCTCCACGCGATCCCGCTGTACACCGAGACGACGGTGGTCGTGGTCGCCAAGGACCACTTCGTCGCGGCGGCGGAGGAAGTGTCCACTGCGGACCTGGCTGACGACGTCGTGCTGCACCCGCTGGATGACACGGTGGAGTGGTCTTCCCTCCCCGGCCGGCCCGCCCAGGCGCGCCCGGAAACGACCGCTGACGCCATCGAGCTGGTGGCGGCGGGCGTCGGCGTGCTGGTGGTCCCGCAGTCCCTGGCGCGGCTGCACCACCGCCGCGACCTGACCTACCGCCCGGTGACGGACGCCCCGCAGTCGAGCGTCGCGCTCTCGTGGCTCGAGGACGAGACGACGGACCTGATGGAGACGTTCATCGGCATCGTCCGGGGCCGCACGGTCAACAGCACGCGCGGACGCCAGCAGCAGCCGGCGGCTCCGGAGAAGAAGCGCCCGGAGCGCAAGCCGGCGGCCAAGCCGGCCCGGCGCACCGGCGGCGGTGCCCCGAAGCGCGGGAGGCCGCGCCGCCGGTCCTGAGTCAGTTCGCCGAGCAGACGCAGTTGCCGTCGACCCGGTCGGCCAGGTCGGGGTCGTCGAACCAGAAACCGTTTTCGCCGAGGTAGCGGAACTGGATCACCGTCCCGGGGGCGACGTCGACCGAGGCCGAGCGGCGGCCGTTGGAGCGCGGGGTCAGGTGGTGGCGGCCGGGCGTCCAGTCGTTGAACGAGCCGACGACGCTGACCCGTCCGGGCGGGGCACCGGCCGGCAGGCTGAACGTCACTCGCTGGGTGCCGGCCCGGCTCTTGCTGATCTTGATCACGCGGGGAGTGCCTTTCGGGGAGCGGACGAGGGGCGTGCTCGGCACTGAGCGCCGACATGATGACACAGCCGTGACCGATCGGTCACCCCGTGTGCCCGAAGGAATTACCCAGCCGCTCAACGGTTCGCCACCGACCGGGTGGTCCTGCCGTGAACCATGATCATCTTGCTGCCGGACGTGCTTGCCGGTGCGAAACTGACTGCCGTGACCGTCGCCGCTGATCGTCAAGTCAAGGACCCGTGTGCCTGGCTCAGCGCCGTCACCCACGAGCTCGCCGGCGCGCCTCCGGCCGACACGCGGGCAGTGCTCTTGACGGTGTGGGACGGGCTGGTCGCCGCCCGGCTCGCCGGGCTGCACGCCGCCGAAGCCTCGCCTCGCTGGCGGGCCCGGCAGCGCCACGCCGAAGCGGTCGAGTTCGACCTCGCCGTCCAGCTGGCCCGCAACTGCACCGTCGGCACCGGCCTGGCCATCCCCGCCGGGCTGACCGGAGCCGCGGTCGCCTGGCCGCCCGAGCGCGCCGACGCCGCGGTGGCCGCGATCATCGAGTTCTGCACGACGGCGGAAACGGTGCTGCGCAGAGCGGGCGAGCTGACCCCGGTCTGGGAGGACAGCCTCCTGGGCCCGGTGGCGCTGACCCGCTGGCTGGCGGACTGCTGGGCGGGCGGCCACACGGGCTGCGCGCTGAGGCTGCCGGTACCGCCGCCGTCGTGGTGGCGCTGACCCCGGCCGCCGATGCCGCCGCCGTGGCGGGCGCGGCCCGTTGGTTCGCGGTTGCTGGGCTGGCACCCCGCCGGGCTGTGCGCTGCGGTTGCCGGTGCCGCCGCCGTGGGGGCAGCGGCCCGTTGGTTCGCGGTTGCTGGGCTGGCACCCCGCCGGGCTGCGCACTGCGGTTGCCGGTACCGCCGCCGTCGTGGTGGCGCTGACCCCGGCTCGCGGTTTGCCCGGCGAGGTCGCTCCGGCTGCCCGCCGTCCGTCAGGGGATGGCTGGGCCGGCCGGACCGGCGCCGGGGAAAGGAGGCCGGGGTGGCCGGATCAGCTGTCCCGCCCGTGAGACTTCCGCGCGCGACCCGGGCGGCCGTGCGCGCCGTGCTGCTGGCCGAACTGACGTCCGCCGGGATGCGGGCGCGTGCTGCCGGCTGCCCGCCGGACGTGCTCTTCGACGTCCTCGGCGCGCGGCTGGGCCTAGCGGCCGAGGACGGCCAGGACGGTGGCCACGATCCCGGCCAGCCGGGCCTCGTCGGCGAGGGCGGTGGTTAACCAGTCGTCGCGCGTGGAACCGTTGCGCGGCAAGCGGTCGAGCGCGCTCGCGCCGGCGCCGAACACGCGCCGGACCACCGCGGTGACCGCCGCCGTCGCTTCCTCGCCGCGGTCCAGCCGGGCTTCGATCGCCCGCAGCGCCTGGTCGGCCAGGCCCGCGAGCCGCACGTCGTCGGCCTCGTCCGGCCCGACCAGCGGGAGCGGGGCGGGCTCGGCCGAGGCGTCCGCCGGCATCGGCGCGACCGGCGCCCGTTTGTGCCCGAGCGGGCGTTCGACGTGCTCGGCGTGCCACTTCGGCCGGGTGCGCATGGCGGCCAGGACCGTC
The DNA here is from genome assembly GCF_053602455.1 of Amycolatopsis sp. NPDC004378. Classification (NCBI taxonomy): domain Bacteria; kingdom Bacillati; phylum Actinomycetota; class Actinomycetes; order Pseudonocardiales; family Pseudonocardiaceae; genus Amycolatopsis; species Amycolatopsis sp. NPDC004378. The sequence goes on along the minus strand of NZ_JBSGDR010000017.1, from coordinate 78,813 downwards.
CGCACCTCGCGGTCGAGCGTGTCGCGGTCGGCCGGCGGCTCGCCGGTGAGGCCGGCGCGGCGCGCGGCCCAGCCGTCCAGGGGCCACAGCTCGGCGCCCGCGGTCACCGGCACCCCGGCCCAGACCAGGATCTGCACGGCGAGGTCGCACAGCCACGGGTCGTCGTCGAGGGCGTCGCCCAGCCACGCCGGGAGCCGTGGGCGTTGCAGCGCCCCGATCTCCCCGCGCCGCCGCCGGTGCGCGTCGACCGTCGCCGGGCTCAGCCGGGTGGCCAGCCAGCCGTCGAAGTTGTCGATCGGGTCGGTCGCGCGCCGCAGCGCGTGCTCCACGACGGCCTCGACGTCGTCGTGGAAGCCGTCGAGGCAGTCCGGGCGCAGCCATTCGAGCCCGCGGGCGCAGTCCGGGTGCCGGCGCTGGCGCTCCAGCGGTTTGGTGATCCGGGTGAAGACCAGCGGCCACGCCACGGTGTACACGGCCCCGCGCAGCCGGGCGAGGTCGCCCGGCGCGGCGGCCGAAGCCGTGTCGGCGAGCAGCCCGTCGCGAGCCAGCCGGCGGATCCCGGCCACGTCGATGGGCGCGTGCATGGTGTCGAGCAACCCGTCCTCCCCGATGCCGTCGACCGGGCAATGGTCGGTCAGCCGGGGAACGGGCAAAGGCCGCGCGCGGGCCGAATCACGGCGGAACTGGCCAGGGACTGGCCACCGGCGAATCACCTGATCGGCGCAGCCGGTGCCGCCGATCGCGCGGAAGTCCGCGTGCCACAATCGAAATCCCATGGCAACCGAGAACGGGCTGGTCCGGGAGCTCACCACCTTGCGCCGCGGCTGGGGACTGGAAACCGAACGGCTGCGCGGCCGGCTCGGCCCGCTCCTGTCCGGCTGGTGCGAAATCCACCGGACGGCGAACGACCGCGAAGCGCGGCGAGTGCTGCGCGACGCCATTTCCGCCGCGATCGCGGAGTTCCCGGCCGACGACCGGCTGGCGGTCAACGTCGCGCTGGGCATCGCCCCGGGGTCCCAGCACGCGTTGCTCAGCGACCGCGTCGGGATCCTCGCCGACCAGCTGAAGGTTTCCGAACGCACGGCCCGGCGGCGGATAGACCGGTCCTTCGCCCGCTTGGCCGCGGAAATCGAGGCCGGCACGCGGCCCGGCGACGGCGAGCCCGATCCGGACCAGGGCTGGTTCGTCAAGCGGCTCAACGCCTTGGTGCGGCTCGACACCGCCGAGCCGGAGCTGATCGAGGAACGCCTGATCGTGGCGACGCGCGACGGGCTCGACCGGATCTCCGCGCAGTTCACGGTGCCCCGCGTCGAGGGCGGGGAAGACGGCGAGCGGCGGGTGGCGGCCGACGCCCAGCACGGGGTCCGGATCGCGGCGGAGGACCGGGTGGGGCAGCGGCACTTCCGCTGGCTGCTCGACCTCCCGCGGCCGCTGGCGCGCGGCGAAACCCACACTTATTCGCTGGTGCTGCGGATCCGCGACGGCCTGCCGATCCGGTCGTCGTACGTGTTCGTGCCGCTGGTGACGTGCGAGTCGTTCACGGTGCGGGTCCGCTTCGACCCGCGGTGCCCGCCGCGGGCGGTGTGGCGGCTGGACCGGGTGCCGCCGTCGGTGCTCGCCGATCCGCCCCAGCCGGGTGAGACGTTGTCCCTCGACGGCGCGGGCGAGGTCGCGGAGGAGTTCGCGGCCCCGCAGCTCGGCTACGCTTACGGCTTCAGGTGGCTGGCCGGAGGTTCCCGATGACCGGGCGCAGGGTGACCGCGAACGTGAGCTTGACCCTCGACGGGCGCTACCGCGGCCCCGGTGGGCCCGCCGACCTGGGCCCGATCGTCCGCTACGTGTCGACCGACGTCGCCCGGCGCCACCTGGCGCGGATCTGGGAGAGCGCGACGACGGCGGTGCTCGGCCGGCTGAACGCGGAGGACTTCTTCGGTTTCTGGCCGGCACTGGCCGCGGACGAGAACGCCGACCCGCGCGAACGCGGATACGCGAAGTGGCTGCTGGACGCGGAGAAGGTGGTGTTCTCGACGACGTTGACGGAGCCGCCGTGGGACCGCACGAAGATCGTGAACGCCCCAGCACCAGAAGTCATCGAAGGGCTGAAGGCCACGGGTTCGGGCGACATCCTGGTGAACAACAGCACGAGCATCATCAAACCCCTTCTGGCAGCAGACCTCCTCGACCGCCTGTACCTGACGATCTGCCCGGAGATCGCCGGGGACGGCCCCCGCCTGTTCGACGACGGACTACCACCGTCGAGGTGGCGGCTGACCCACCACGAAGCAGGAGAACTGGGAGAAACGGCAATGGTCTACGACCGCCAGCGTTGAGTCCTGTGTGGACAAAAACCACCTCTGACCACCGGAAGCGACCGTGGCGCACCCGGGGGTTGTCCCCGGGGTAGGCACTGCGGGCACCGGGAGCAGTCCCGAAGGGATTGCGAACAGCAATCCCCGCCTCGTGGGGCGGGCGGGGCTCGAACCCGCGGCCAAGGGATTATGAGTCCCCTGCTCTAACCAACTGAGCTACCGCCCCCTGACCCCGGCGCGCAGGCGGCACGGGGTTTGCATTTGCACAGAAGACCCAGTTCGCTTCAAGTTATCACAGCGGCCATCCGGGCAGATCGAGTAGGCCAAACAGGTTGAAGTGGCCATCGGCCGGGGCACGCTCGTCTAGGTTGCAAGGGCGTCTCCGCTGAACGGAACGGCGGGAGGGTGAGCGATGGGCGCGTCACCGCGAGCCACCCTGCCCGCCCCGGGCGCACTCCGGCTGGCGCTGCTCGACGCGGTCACCGCCGGGGCGGGCCTCGGTTACCTGGCGCACCAGTACCGGGAGGCGCTCGTGGCGAACCTCGCGGCCATCGGCATGGGCCTGCTGTTCACCTTCGTGGCCGGTTGCCTCGTGCGCGCCTCGGCTCGCGTCCTGCGCCGGGCGGGCCGGCGCGTGGACGCGATCTTCGCCGAGGAGCTGCGCGAAAAACCGTCGCCCCGGCCGCGGTGAACCCGGGACCATCCACAGTGGACATCAGTCCACAAGGGACGGTCAGGCCACGCGGTACCAGGCGTTGCCGATCGCCCCGGCGCGGCCGAGCTCCAGCGGTTCCAGCCGCACCCGGGTGCCGCCCGGGTGGTCGAACAGCCGCACGCCGTCGCCGAGCAGGATCGGGGCCACGTGGACCAGGACCTCGTCCAGCAGGCCGGCTTCCAGGCACCGCCGGGCCGTCGCGGCGCCCAGCACCGCGACGTATTCGTCCCCGGCCGCCGCGGACGCCGCCGCCACGGCCTCGCGCAGGTCGTCGACCAGCGTGAACCCGGGAACGGGGGCCGCCGAGCGGGTCACCACGAAGACCGGCCCGCGCCAGCGGCCGCCGTAGACCTCGCCCTCCGCCGTCGTCGCCGGGGCGTAGGTGCGGTGGCCCATGAGCACCGCCCCGATCCCGCCGAGCAGCCGTTCGACGACCGGGTTGGGGCCGGCGGGCAGCCCCGAAAGCCACGTCATGTCGTCGGCGGGCCCGGCGATGAAGCCGTCGAGGGACATCGTGACGTGGTAGAGGAGCTTGGCCATGGGTGCCGCCTTTCGGTGAGGGTCACTCGTACCGACGGGCGCCGCCGCGAAAACTCATCGGTCAGGCCGGGACGAGCTCCTCGGCCTCCGGTGCGGCCGCGTACCGGCGGGCGAGGGTCGCGCACACGATCAGCTGAATCTGGTGGAACAGCATCAGCGGCAGCACGATCAGCCCCACCTGCGCGTGCCCGAACAGCACCGTCGCCATCGGCAGGCCGCTGGCCAGGCTCTTCTTCGACCCGCAGAACACGATCGTGATCCGGTCGGCGCGGGCGAAGCCCAGCAGGCGCGCGCCCCACCCGGTCGCGCCCAGCACCGCCGCCAGCAGCACGCCGCAGAGGCCCACGAGCACCAGCAGGTGGCCGACGTCGAGCCGGTGCCAGATGCCCTCGGTCATGCCCGCGCTGAACGCCGTGTAGACGACCAGCAGGATCGAGCCGCGGTCGAACACCTTGAGCGGCGCCGAATGCCGGGTGATCCAGCCGCCGATCCAGCGCCGCGCCAGCTGGCCCGCGACGAACGGCGCGAGCAGCTGCAGCACGATCCCGAGCACGGCCGAGCCGTCGACCCCGGCGCCGTCGCCGGCCAGCAGCAGCGCCACCAGCAGCGGCGTCAGGACGATCCCGGCCAGGTTGGACAGCGACGCGCTGCAGATCGCCGCCGCGACGTTGCCGCGCGCGATCGAGGTGAACGCGATCGACGACTGCACCGTCGAGGGCAGCACGGTGAGGAACAGCACTCCCGCGGCGAGCTGATCGGGCAGCACCGACGACGGCAGCAGGAAGATCGCCAGGCCGAGCAGCGGGAACAGCACGAACGTCGCGGCGAGCACGACCGCGTGCAGCCGCCAGTGGCGCAGTCCTTCGAGCGCTTCCTGGGTGGACAACCGGGCGCCGTACAGGAAGAACAGCAGTCCGACGGCGATCGTGGTGGCGGTGCCGAAGCCGTCGGCCACCGCGCCCGAGGCGGGCAGCAGCGTGGCGACCCCGACGGTGGCGAGGATGGCGAGGACGAACGGGTCAAGACGAAGCCGGGACATGGATCTCCTTCCACGGCAATTCTCGGCGTTCGCGCGCTCATTGTGAACCCCGATGACCGGACTGACTGTCATCGCGGATCGCGATAAGCTGAGCGCGTGCTGGACCCGCGCCTGTGCCGTTCGTTCCTCGCCGTCGCCGAGACGCGCAGCTTCACGGCGGCCGCGCGCCGGCTGGGGGTCGGCCAGCCGACCGTCAGCCAGCACGTGCGACGCCTCGAGCGCGACTCGGGCGGGCTGCTCTTCGCGCGCGACACCCACACCGTCGAGCTCACCGCGCGCGGGCAGGCGATGCTCGGGTTCGCGCAGACCGTCGTGGACACCGAAGAGCGGGCCGAGCGGCACTTCCGGGGCGCCGAGCTGCGCGGCCGCGTGCGGTTCGGCGTCTCGGAGGACTTCGCGCTCGGCGAGCTGCCGGAGATCCTGCACCGGCTGCGCCGCAGTCACCCGCTGGTGGACGTCGAGCTGACCGTCGAGCTCTCCGACGTCCTCGCGCAGCGCCTGCGCGCCGGGCAGCTGGACCTGGTGCTGGGCAAGCGCCGCCCGGGCGCGCACCACGGCCGGCTGCTGTGGCGCGAGCCGCTCGTCTGGATCGGCTCGGCCGCCACCGTGCTGGAGCCCGGGCAGCCGGTGCCCCTGGTGCAGTACCCGATGCCGTCGATCACCCGGCAGCTCGCCGTCGAGTGCCTCGAACGCGCGGGCCTCGAATGGCGGGCGGCGTGCCAGACGTCGAGCCTCACCGGCCTGCGGGCCGCCGCGGCCGCCGGGCTCGGGGTCACCCTGCACGCGCGCAGCCTGGTGCCGGCCGACCTCGTCGAGCTCGACGGCCTGCCCGAGCCCGGCGACATCGAGTTCATGCTGCTGGCCCGCGAGTCGATGGCGGGGCCGGCCGCGGCGCTCGCCGACTTCGTTCTCGACCGCGTGGGCCGGTGATCACTCCTCTTCGCCGGTCAGGAGTCTTCGCAGCCTCGCCAGCGCGCGGTGCTGGGCGACGCGGACCGCGCCGGGCGTGGAGCCCACCGCCGAGGCCGTCTCCTCGGCGGACAGGCCGACGACCACCCGCAGCACGACGATCTCCCGCTGCTTCGCGGGCAGCACGTCGAGCAGCCGGGCCAGTCGCTCGTTGAGCTCGAACCGCAGCGCGCGCTGCTCGGGACCGTCCGCTTCGGACACCCCGTCGGGGATCTCGGGCACCGGGTCGGCGCGGTTGCGGGCCGCGGCGCGGTGGGCGTCGGCGACCTTGTGCTGGGCGATCCCGTAGACGAACGCGAGGAACGGCCGGCCCTGGTCGCGATAGGACGGCAGCGCCGTCAGCACGGCCACGCACACGTCCTGGGCGACGTCGTCGGCCGAGGCGAAGGAGCGCTCGTTGCGGCCGACGCGGGCCCGGCAGTAGCGCACCACCAGCGGCCGGATCGTGGCGAGCAGGCGGGCGGTCGCGGCGACGTCGCCGGCGATCGCGTCGGCGACCGGCTCGTCGTGCCGCCGCCAGTGCGCCGGGAACGCTTCGGCGGGTGGCGCCGCGGCGATCTCCCGGACGAGGGCGCGGCTGCGCACCCGGAGCAGGGTGCCCTCCACGTCGAGGCCGACGCGCAGCGAGTCCTGCAGCGCGGTGTTGGCGTCCCGCAGCAGCTCGGTGGTCGCCCGATCCCCGTACTCGGTTGCCGGCATGGTGCTCACCCTTCCCTGTCCCGCTGGTCGGGCCGCGCGGCCCGGTGGCGCCTGAGGCGTTCCCGCACGTGGCGGAGGTTGGAGCGGACGGTCGCGGGGGCGATGCGCAGCGCGTTCGCGATCTGCGTCGGCGTGAACCCGTCGAGGGACCACGCCAGCACCATCCGCTGCTGACCGGGGAGGGAGGCGAGCAGGTCGATGAGCCCCGCGTGCTGGTCGACCAGTGCGGCGAGCTTCTCGTCGTCCTGCGGGTCGCCCGCGGGGGTCCAGTCCGCGCGCGCGTCGCCGGCCGCGTCGAGCAGCCGGCCGGCGACGCGGCGCACCCACGCCCGCGGGTCCTCGAGGGTCGGCCACGCCTCCAGCGCGTGCAGCATCGCCTCGGCGGCGACGTCACGGGCCGTCTCGACCTCGAACCCGGCCTTGCAGAGGAACGCCACCAGCGGGGGGAAGTCGGCGCGGAAGAACGCGTCGAACCCGTCGTCACCGCACACAGTCCCCTCACCACCCCTCGCCTCCACAGGAACAAGTGCGCCGAGGTGACCGCTACGTGTAACGATTCGATCAAGACTGCCCGGTAGGAGTAATGCGCTGCGCCGGATCGGTGACCAGCGGTGACGAATGAGCGGCGGATCGCCGGGTACCCGGGCCCGATGACCCACCGAGACACGATCCGGCGCCTGCTGGCGGAGGCCGGCCCGACGTACGCCGCCGAGGCCGGGATCAAGCTCGCCGACCAGCCGGCGCCGCTGTACCGGCTGCTGGTGCTGTCGGTGCTGCTCTCGACCCGGATCAAGGCGGGCATCGCGGTCGACGCGGCCGAACAGCTGCGGGCCGCGGGCCTGGGCACGGCCAAGGCGATGGTCGAGGCGACCTGGCAGCAGCGGGTCGACGCGCTCGGCCGGGCGCACTACAAGCGCTACGACGAACAGACGGCCACGGCGCTCGGCGAGGGGGCGCGGTACCTCCTCGACGAGTACCGCGGCGATCTGCGGCGGGTGCGCGAGGCCGCGAACGGCGAATTCCGGACCCTGGCGCGGCTGCTCGGGAAGGTGCCGCGGCTGGGGCCCGTCGGGGCCGAGATCTTCACCAGGGAGGTGCAGCTGGTGTGGCCGGAGTTCCGCCCGCACCTGGACCGGAAGGCCTTGCAGGGTGCGGAAAAGCTCGGCCTGCCGACCGAGCCGGGCCGGCTCGCGGAGCTCGTCCCCGGCGATGACCTCGCGCTGCTCGCGGCGGCCCTCGTGCGGGTCGCGCTGGAGCGTGGTCTCGCCGATCGAGTGACGTGATCGACATCGAGATCCGCGGAAGAAAGGCGTACTCTCATGTGTTGCAGTCTTGGTTGCCCGGAGGGTGAGCCGGGAACCGAAGCCAAAACCCCTTGACCGCGGCGGATGCGCTCGCGCCTCGCGCGCGGTCAAGTCGGTTGACGCGCCACAATAATGGGAATCAGGAAGATCCCGAGGGAGGTGAACCAAGGAAATGGAAGCCACGATGACGGGCTGGGCGGAACTCGCGGCCTGCAAGGACGAGGACCCGGAACTGTTCTTCCCGATCTCCGAGATGGGCCCCGGCGCCCGGCAGACCGCACAGGCGAAGGCCGTGTGCGCGCGCTGCCCGGTGCGCGCCGAATGCCTGAGCTACGCGCTCGACAACGGCCTCGACCACGGCGTCTTCGGCGGCACGACCGCCGATGACCGGCGTCGGCTGGTGCGCACCGCACCGCAGCGGCACCGAGCAGCCTGACCGCCGCCCGGTGACCACTCCCGGCGGCCTGAAGCAATAAACACCGAAACCGGAAGAATTTCTTTCCGGGAGTGTGTGCGCCCGGGCGGGTGATTCCCCGTGAATCACCCGCCCGGGCTTTTTCACGTCGTTCACCCGTGCCGGGTGCGCGGAAGATTGCCGGCATCGGTCACGGCCGGATTCCCGTCCGTGGTCATCGTGCTCATTCGCCCGGCCACGTCTCCGGCAGGTCCCACGCGGTCGCCGGGACCGACTCGAACGCGGCCATCGCCGTGACGAGCCCCTGCTCGACGGTCAGCAGCGACACCCCGAACCAGCGGTAGGCGGTCTCGCCGGGCCGAAGGAGGTAGGTCGCCACCGCGGGCTGGCGGTTCGCCCGCGCCGGCAGCATCCGGAACCGCCCGACGCACTGCGGTGACGCCGGGTCCAGGGACAGCGACAGGGCGCGCACGATCGCGTCCCGGCTGCCGAACCACCGGGCGTACGGCGGCATGACGGCCTGGGCGTCTTCGTGCAGCAGCCGGGCGACCGCGGCGGGGTCGCCCTGTTCGTAGGCCGCGATGAACCGCTTCAGCAGCGCGGTTTCCTCGGCCGTCGCCGCGCCGGCCGTCCACTCGGCACGGCGCGCGGGCAGCCGTTCACGCAGCGTCGCGCGGGCGCGCTGGAGCGCGCTGTTCGCCGACGCGACGCTCGTCTCCAGCAGCTGCGCCGTTTCCTTGGCCGACCAGCCGAGCACGTCCCGCAGCACCAGGGTCGCCCGCTGCCGCGGCGGCAGGTACTGGACGGCGGCGAGGTAGGCGAGTTCGATCGTCTCCCGCTCGACGACGACCGCGTCCGCCCCGGGCGCGTCGAGAAGGTGGTCCGGGTACGGCTCGAGCCACGGCAGGTCGACCGCGGCGATCGGCCCGTCGGGCTCGCCGGATGGGCCGAGCTGGTCGGGCAGCACCCGCCGCGGCCGGCGGGCGAGGACGTCGAGGCAGGCGTTCGTGGCGATCCGGTACAGCCAGGTCCGCGCGCTGGCCCGGCCCTCGAACTTGTCCCGGGCCTTCCACGCGCGCAGGAAGGTCTCCTGCGCGAGGTCTTCGGCGTCGCTCAGCGAGCCGAGCATCCGGTAGCAGTGCACCTGGATCTCGCGCCGGTGCCGTTCGACGAGCGTCTCGAAGTCCACGACGAGCCCCACCCGGGCACGCTAGCGCACGCGGGGCTGGGAGACTGCTGCGGTGAGCGGAACGGTGCTGGTGCTCGGCGGACGCAGCGAGATCGGGCTGGCCGTGGCGAAACGCCTGGCCGGCGCGGGCGGCAAGGTCGTGCTGGCCGCACGGCCGGGCGCGGACCTGACCGCGGCGGCGGCCACCCTCCGCGAAGCCGGCGCCGAAAGCGTCGCGACCGCCGGCTTCGACGCCGACGACCTCGCCGCGCACGGTCCCTTCCTCGAGCAGGTCGCGGCCGAGCACGGCCCGCTGGACGTCGTCGTGCTCGCCTTCGGCATCCTCGGCGACCAGGCCCGCGCCGAGGAGGACGCCGCGCACGCCGCCGCGATCGTGCACACCGACTACGTCGCCCAGGTCGGCGTGCTCACCCACGCCGCGAACCTGCTGCGCGCCCAGGGGCGCGGCAGCCTGGTGGTGTTCTCCTCGGTCGCCGGGATCCGCGTGCGCCGCGCCAACTACGTCTACGGCTCGGCGAAGGCCGGGCTCGACGGCTTCGCGAGCGGCCTCGCCGACGCGCTCCATGGTTCGGGCGTCCACCTCCTGCTCGTCCGCCCGGGCTTCGTCATCGGCCGGATGACCGAGGGGATGAGCCCCGCGCCGTTCTCCAGCACGCCGGACCAGGTGGCCGACGCGACCGTCGCCGCGCTGGGGAAGCGGCGCGGGGTCGTCTGGGTGCCCGGCGTACTCCGTCCGGTCTTCTTCGCGATGCGGCTGCTGCCCCGCGCGATCTGGCGCCGGATGCCCCGCTGACCCCACTGTGGCCGCGACCACAGCACTTCCGCGTACGCGTTCCGGCACAGTCCGTCGCGAAACCCGTTGAACGGCTGCGCCGATCGGCTAGCGTCACGAGCTTTCAACAACTTTCTCAGCTGATTCCCAGCTAACGCGGTGATCCTCGAAGGAGGGGTTCCACCCGAGGGAAGCAAGGGGAAGTGTCATGCTGCTGTCGTCCCGGGGTCGTCGCATCGGCGGGCGGGTCGCGCTCGGCGTCGTGTCGGCGCTGGTGCTCGGTGCCACCGGGTACCTGTGGTCGCAGCTGGCCAAACTGGACCACGGCCTGGTCACCGCCGACGTCATCCCGCCGTCCGCGCAGGTCGACGAAAACGACACCGTTCCCGGCGAACCGCTCAAAGCCGCCCAGAACATCCTGCTCGTCGGCATCGACGCGCGCACCGACGCCTACGGCAACCCGTTGCCACAGAACGTGCTCGACGCACTGCACGCCGGAAGCGGCGACGACGGCGGCGACACCACCGACACGATGATCGTGGTGCACATCCCGGCGGGCGGCGCCGCGGCGACGGCGATCTCGATCCCGCGTGACTCCTATGTGGACATCGCGGGCGGCTACGGCAAGCACAAGATCAACTCGGCCTACAGCCGCGGCAAGAACGCCGCGATGGCCGGCTTGCGCGCGCAAGGGCTTTCCGGCGCGCAGCTGGAGGTGGCGGCGAACGAGGCCGGCGCGAAGACCGCGATCGAGACGGTGCAGAAGTTCACCGGGCTGACGATCAACCACTACGCGGCGATCAACCTCGCCGGGTTCGACGCGCTGTCGCAGGCCGTCGGCGGCGTCGAGGTCTGCCTCAAGGCGCCGGTGCACGACAGCTATTCCGGCGCGGACTTCGCGGCCGGCCCCCAGACGCTGTCCGGGCCGCAGGCGCTCGCGTTCGTCCGGCAGCGCCACGGCCTGCCCAACGGCGACCTCGACCGGATCGCGCGGCAGCAGGCGTTCCTGTCCGCGATGGCGAAGAAGGTGCTGAGCGCGGGTACGTTCACCGACGTGGCGAAGCTGAACTCGCTGGTCGGCGCGGTGCAGGGGTCGGTCGTGCTGGACAGGGGCTGGGACGTTCTGAGCTTCGCGCAGCAGCTGCGGGGGATGAGCTCGGGGGCGATCGGGTTCGCGACGATCCCGGTGCAGAGCCTGTCGCTGCAGACGCCGTCGGACGGCGATGCCGTGAAGGTCGACCCGGCGCAGGTCCAGCAGTTCGTGCGCACGGCGATCAGCACCCCGGCGGTCCAGGCTTCGGGCGACGAAGCGACCGGCGGTGTGCGGCCGGTCGCGGCGACTTCGGCGCAGCCGCCGTCGTCGACCGCGAAACAGCCGGCGACCAGTACGGCCGCCGGCTGCGTGAACTAGCGCGTCACACGAACGCGGACTGCCCGGTGATCGCCTTGCCGACGATCAGGGTGTTCATCTCGCGGGTGCCTTCGAAGGAGTAGATCGCCTCGGCGTCGGCGAAGAACCGCGCGACGTCGTAGCCGAGCACGATCCCGTTGCCGCCGAAGATTTCCCGGCTCCAGGCGACGACTTCGCGCATCCGCGACGTGACGAACGCCTTGGCCAGCGACGAGTGCTCGTCCTTGAAGATCCCGGCGTCCTGCAGCCGGGCGAGCTGCACGAGCATGCCCCACGACGCGGTGATGTTGCCGAGGCTCTTCACGAGCAGGTCCTGCACCAGCTGGAACTTCGCGATCGGCCGGCCGAACTGCGTGCGCTCCTGCGAGTAGGCGAGCGCGGCTTCGTAGGCGCCGATCATCACGCCCAGCGCCTGCCAGGCGACGCCACCGCGGGTGGCGCGCAGGATCTCGGCGACGTCCCGGAAGGAGTCGATGCCCTGCAGGCGGTTCGCCTCCGGCACGCGGACGTCGGTCAGCGTGATCTCGGCGTTCTCGACGATCCGGAACGCGGTCTTGCCCTGGATCTTCTCCGGCACGAAGCCCGGCATGTCCTTCTCGACGACGAACCCCTTGACGTGGTTGTCATCCAGGTCGCGAGCCCACACCACGACGTAGTCGGCGAAGGTCGCATTGCCGATCCACTTCTTGGCACCGTTGAGGATCCAGGTGTCGCCTTGTCGCTTGGCCGTCGTGCGCATGCCACCGGCCACATCGGACCCGCCGAGCGGCTCGGTCATCGCGAACGCGCCGATCTTGTCCATGGCGGCCATTTCGGGGAGCCAGCGGTCACGCTGCTCCTGGCTCCCTCCACTGTAGATCGAGTACATCGCAAGTCCGTTGTGGACACCGAAGAACGTCGCCACGGACGCGTCGGTGCGGCTCATCTCCATCGCCATCATACCGGTGAGCAGGTGGCTGACCGCGGGCTTGTGCTCGCCGTAGCCCTCGTAGGGCAGGCCCGCGAGGCCGCTCTCCCGGAACATCCCGATCAGTTCCTTCGGGAAGGTGCCGGCCTCCCAGTTCTCGTTCACCAGCGGCTTGACGTCGTGCTGCATGAACTCGCGCGCCTTGACGAGCAGCTTGTGCTCGTCGTCCGGGAGCAGCGCCTCGAAGTCGTAGAAGTCGGCGGTCAGGGATTCCATCTCAGTTCTCCTCCACTGCGTGCAGAACGGCCAGCTGCTTGCGGTCGCGCGTCTCGGCGAGTTCCGAGTACGTGGAGGAGCCGTAAGCCTGTTCGACGGCTTCGATCAGCCGTTCCTGCTCTTCCGGGCTCTGGCTGGGCGTGCCCAGGCCGGCCCACATCTTCTTCATGGACTTGCCGATGTGCTCGGCCATGTGCCGGTACCCGCCGGGACCGCCACCGAGGTGCGAGCCGAGGAACGGCCCGACGGTCGCCCAGCGGATCCCGAGCGAATTCGTGATGACCTTGTCGAGGTCTTCCGGCGTGACGACGCCCTGCTCGACGAGGTAGATCGCCTCGCGGCTGAGCGCGTTCTGCAGCCGGTTGCCGACGAAGCCGGGGATCTCCTTGCGCTCCACGACCGGCGTCCGGCCGAGGAAGGTGTAGAACTCGACGGCCTTTTCGACGCTTTCCAGGCTGGTCTGCTCGCCGGGAACGACCTCGACGAGCGGGATCAGGTGCGGCGGGTTGAACGGGTGTCCGATGAGGACGCGGCTGCCGTCGATCTCGCCGGTGAACGCCGTCGACGGGATGGCACTCGACGAACTCAGCAGCAGCGCGTGCTTCGGCGCTTCCTCGACGAGCTGCTTGAAGAGGTCCTTCTTGAACTCGACGTTCTCGGGGCCGTTCTCCTGCACGACATCCGCGTCTTTCACGGCTTCGGTGACGTCGGCGGCGATGTGCACGCGGCTCGCCAGGTCGTCGGCGGTGGTGCCGAGGTGCGGCGCGAACGTCTCCAGGGCCTCCTTGACGGCGTCGGCGAGGTCGGGGCGGGGGTCGGTGACCCGGACGGTCAGGCCGTGGCTCGCGAACAACGCCGTCCAGGACAGGCCGATCGTTCCCGCGCCGATGACTGCGGCGTTCTTCATGACCGGACTCCCTTCAGGTAGTCGAAGACCGGCTTGACCGGGGCGAGCGTCAGGTCGGTGAGGATGTGGCTCGCGGACACGACCTCCAGCACGGGCAGGTCGGCCAGCGGGGCCAGGACGTGCTGGAACAGCTGCAGCCGCGCGGGGCCGGTGTAGGCCTCCTTGACCACGACGTCGGTGATCTCGGTGCGCACCAGCTCCTGCACGCGCGGGGTGCCGTCGTAGCCCGGGATCGTCTTGAGCATGAACGTCGGGACGGTGATCTGGCGTTCGGCCTCGCGGGCGTCCAGCTCGTGGTGCTTGTAGCCCATCGTCGCGGTCGCCACCCGGAGCGTCCCGTAGTCCAATGTGCCCACGAGGACACCGTTGTCGACATGGAGATCCGGGCTGCCGACGGTCTTCGGGTACGCGCTCACTTCGCGTCCGGAAGCCGTGGCGGCGAAGTTGTCGAGGTACATCGCGTGCAGGTACTCGCCGCGCTCGCCGTCGAAGCTGACCTCGATCGCCTGGCCGGACTCGGTGTACGGGCCGTAGCCCGAGACGTCGCCCATCTTCATGACTTCGAAGCGCACCAACGGTTCTTCGACCTTCAGCGGCGCCGGCACGACGGCCCGCAGGGCGTCGGCGTCGGTGCGGTAGACGATGTTCAGGTACTCGCGGTCGGTGAACCTCGGGACCACGGGCGCGAACGCCGGGGCGGTCAGGGGAGTGGTCACGTGCTGCCGGACTTCTTCGATCTTCATTCGCCTGTCCACTTCGGAGCGCGGCGCTCGGCGAAGGCGGTCATGCCCTCGCGGACGTCGTTCGACTGCATCAGGTTCTTGATTTCTTCGCGCTGCGCGGCTTTCGGGTCCGCGGCCCGCACGATCTTCTTGACGGCGGCCAGCGCGAGCGGCGCGTTCTCCGCCAGCTTCTCGGCCAGCTGGAGCGCGACGGCGGCGGCGTCGCCGTTCGGCGTCACGCGGTTGACCAAGCCCAGCTCGCCCGCCCGGCGGCCGGTGACCGGCTCGCCGGTGAGCAGGAACTCCATCGCCAGGTGGTGCGGGATCCGCTTCGGCAGCCGGAGCACGCCGCCGCCCGCGGCGATCAGCCCGCGCTTCACTTCCGGGAGACCGAACTTCGCGTCTTCCCCGGCAACGATCAGGTCGCAGCCCAGCGCCAGCTCGAACCCGCCGCCCATGGCGAACCCTTCGACGGCGGCGATCAGCGGCTTGGCCAGCTCGGCCTCGGTCAGACCGCCGAACCCGCGGCCCGGGATGTCCGGGGACTCGCCCTTGAGCGCGGCCTTGAGGTCCATGCCGGCGCTGAAGGTGTTCTCGGCGCCGGTCAGGACGCCCGCTCGCAGCGTGGGGTCGGCTTCCAGCTCGTCGAGGGCCGCGGCCAGCCCGGCCGCGACGGCGGCGTTGACCGCGTTGCGGGCCTGCGGCCGGTCGATCGTGATCAGCAGGGTGCTGCCGATCCGTTCGGTGCGTACGTCCATCGTCTTGCTTCTTTCAGTTCAGTTCCGCGAGGACTTCTTCGGTGTCCTGGCCGGCCAGCGGGGCCAGGCGGCGGATCGAGCCGGGCGTCGCGGAGAACTTCACCGGGATGCCGACCGTGCGGATCGCGCCCTCGCTCGGGTGCTCGACGGTGTCGAGCAGGTGGCCGTCGCGGACGTACGGGTCCTCGTGCGCCCGGTCCAGCTCGAGCACCGGCGCCATCGGGATGCTGTGCTTCGCGCAGACCTCGGCCCACTCCCCGGTGGTCAGCGCCGGGGCGCACTCGGCGATCTGCCCGGTCAGCCACTCGTTGTCGGCGCGGTCGATCGCGTCGCCGTTCACGCGCGGGTCCTCGGCGAGGTCCGGGCGCCCGGCCGCGGCGAAGAAGTCGCGGAAGTTCTTCGGGTTGTACGGGATCACGCAGGCGAGGCCGTCCTTGGTGCGGACCGCGGCGTGGCCCTTCGTCATCGACAGGGCGAACCCGGTGGGGCCTTCGGCCGGCTCGTAGGTGTGCCCGGCGAGGTGCTCGACCAGGTTGAACGCGAGCAGCGTGTCGGTCATCGGGATCTCGATCTGCTGGCCCTGCCCGGTCCTGTCGCGGTGCACCAGCGCGGCGAGCACGCTGTAGGCGATGGTCAGCGACGACACCTTGTCGCCGATGATCGTCGGCAGGTAGACCGGCTCGCCCAGGGCGCGGTTGGCCACGTCGACCAGGCCGGAGGAGGCCTGCACGGTCTCGTCGTAGGCGGCGTTGCCCGCCTGGGCGGAGTCGCTGCGGAAGCCCTGCGCGTGGGCGTAGACCAGGCGCGGGTTGCGCTCGGCGACGTCGGCGTAGTTCAGGCCGAGGCGGCTCAGCGCGCCGGGGCGCATGTTGGTGATCAGCACGTCGGCGGTGTCGATCAGCTTGAGGGCCTGCTCGCGCTCGGTCTCGTCCTTGAGGTTGAGGGCGACGCTGCGCTTGTTGCGGTTGACGTTGAGGTTCAGCGCGGTCATGCCCGGCGTGGTCCGGTACTGGCCCACCCGGACGGTGTCCGCGGGGGACTCGATCTTGATCACGTCGGCGCCCAGGTCGCCGAGGATCTGCGCCGCGTACGGGCCCATCACCACGGTCGAGAGGTCGATCACGCGCACGCCGTCCAGCGGTCCGGTGCTGTTCATCGTTCGTCCTTTCGCGCTCTTTCGCTCTACTTACGAACGTAGGCGCGGCCGGCGTGAAAGGGAATGATCATGATACGCACAATGGTATGACCACGGCGGTCATACCGTTTCTTTTTACGTGCTGAGGGGCTCCGCGAAGATCTCTTTGGCCGCTTTGACGAGTTCGCGCAGGTCGCCCTCGGTGCGGTCCCGGTGCCAGAGCAGGCCGGTGTCGAGCTGGGGCCGGAAGTCGGTGAAGGGCAGCACGGTGACGTTGTCGAGCCGGTAGCCGTGCATCGGGGACTTCGCGTCGAGCATGGAAATGGAAAAGGCCTCGCCACTGGAAATGATTTCGGACGTCCCGCCGTAGCCCGTGTTGGTCAACCGGATGCGTTTCTTGACGCCCAGTTCGTTCAATTGGTGGTCGAGCTGGTCGAAATACGCCGGGGTGATTTCCCCTGGTGAGGCGACGTACGGGAATTCCTTCAGCTCGGCCAGGCTGACCGAGTCCCGCCCGGCGAACCGGTCGGCGGGCACGACCGCGCCGAGCCGTTCCGACATCACCGGCAGCTGCTCCAGCGCCGGGTCGGTGACGGGCAGCCGGGCCAGGGTGAGCGCGAGCTTGCCCTCGTGCACGCCCTGGACGAGGTCGGCGGTGGTGCCGGGCCAGCGCTTGAGCTCGTAGCGGGCTTTGACCCGCTCGGCGAGGGCCTTGACGCGCTCGCGCAGCGCGGGGTGCACGCCGGCGGGCATCCCGAGGAAGACGGTGCTGCGCTGCGGCCGCATGGCCTCTTCCAGCTTCCACGGAATGGCCCCGACCTGCTCGAGGACGTCCCGCGCGAGCGGCAGCAACGCCGCCCCGGCGTCGGTGAGCGTGACGTGGTGGGTGCTGCGGTCGAACAGCTGCCGCCCCAGCTCGTGCTCCAGGTCTTTGATCCGCTGCGACAACGGCGACGCGGCCATGTGCAGCTTCCGCGCGGCCGCGGAGAAGTTCAGTTCCTCGGCGACCGCGACGAAGTAGCGCAGGTGCAGCATCTCCATGCCCCGACCCTACGGCCCACCCCGTGTCGACCCTCCAATCACGCGTGATGCCTCTCCAATCACGGCTGATGCCCGCCCGATCACACGTGATGCCCGCCTGATCACGGCTGATGCCCGTCCGATCACGGGTGATGCCCGTCCGATCACGGCTGCTGCCCGCCCAGGTGCGCGTGATGCCCACCCGATCACGCGAGCCTGTCCGGCCCGCGATCGGGGCGCCGTCGGGCCGCGACGGACCAGCGTGAGCAGCCGCTCGCCTCCGGGCAATGCGATGCCCGTGGCCGGCAGGAGGAGGTCCAGCTCGGTGACGTCGTCGGCCACCGCGTCGGCCGTCCGGCCGCGGCCGAGGAGAGCCGCCGCGGTCGGGCATGGACATGATCCACGGGCGGTGTCGTCGAGCACTGGGCCCTGATGGACAGATCAGAAAGGCATCATGCGTGATCAGAGAGTCAACACGTGTGATTGGAGGGACGACACGGTGGTCAGGGCAGGGGGAACGTGATCGTGAAGGCCGCGCCGCCTTCGGGGGCCGGGCCTGCCGCCAGACTGCCACCCATGCGGGTGACCAGGCCGTGGACCAGGGCCAGGCCGATGCCCGAGCCGACCGGGCGGCGGTCGCGGTAGCGCGCGTTCAGCACGCCGCGCTCGAACGCCACCGGGTAGTCCTCCGGCGCGAGGCCCGGGCCGCCGTCGCGGACCGCGAGGTGTGCCTCGGCACCGGACACCGACAGGGAAAAGACCATCGGGGCCCCCGCCGGGGTGACGCGCAAAGCGTTTTCCGCCAGTCCGTCGACCACCTGACGCAGCCGCCGCGCGTCCGCCACCACTGTGACCGGCGAAACGGGCGCCGACACCGACAGCCGCACGTCCTCCCGCGCGCACCGCAGCTGCCAGACCTCCGCGCAGTCGCGCAGCAGCGCCGCCAGGTCGACCGGCGCGAAGTCGAGCCGGAACTCGTCCGCCCCCAGCCGGGCCAGCTCCAGCAGGTCGGTGACCAGCCGCTCCAGCCGCAACGCCTCGCGCTGGATCGTCTCCCCGGCCCGCACGGCGTCCGGACCGGACGCGACGCCGTCCGCGATCGCCTCGGCGAACCCCGTCACGGCCGTCAGCGGCGTCCGCAGCTCGTGCGACACCGAGAGCAGGAAGTCCCGCTGCCGGGCCTCGCTCTGCGCCAGCGCGTCGGCCAGCGAGTTCAGCGACCCGGCGACCTCCGCCACCTCACGCGGTCCCTCCACCGGTACCCGGACGTCCCGGCGCCCGGCCCGCAGCGAGCCCGCGGCAAGCGCGGCCCGCCGCAGCGGACGGCCCAGCAGCCGACCGGAGAAGAACCCCGCCAGGGCCGCGACGAGCAGCCCGATTCCCAATGCCAGCGCGATGTTGCGCACCAACGCGCGTTGCGTCGCTTCGGCGTTGCGGGCGGGCAGGACCAGGGCGAACGCCGCCCCGAGGCTCCCGACCGCGCGCGTCTCGACGAGGTACTGCGCCCCCGCGACCGTGACGCGCCCCGAGTGGTTCGCGCCGAGCCCGAGCTTGCCCGCGGCCTGCACCGCGACGCCGTCGCCGACCGCCTGCCCGCCCGCGCGCCGGACCACCACGGAGATGCCCTGGCCGCGCACGACGTCGGCGACCTTGCCGACGCCGAGCCGGTTCCCGATGCCGGTTTCGTCGAGCTGCGAGGCGACGACGTCGGCCTGCGCGGCCAGCGACGACTGCAGCACGTTGTCCGCGGTGGTCCGGATCAGCCGGGCGCCGACGAGCCCGGCCACGAGCACGGCCACGCCCGCGACGGCCAGGCACACCAAGGTGATCCGCCCGGCGAGGGTCCCCCTCATGCCGGGTCCGCCGCGTAGCCGATGCCGCGCACCGTCCGAATCGGACTCGACGTGCCGAGTTTCGCCCGCAGCTGCGCGACGTGGACGTCCACCGTGCGCGTCCCCGCCGCGGCGGCGTACCCCCAGACGGCGCTGAGCAGCTGGTCGCGCGAGAGTACCTGCCCCGGGTGCCGGAGCAGGTGCGTGAGCAGGTCGAACTCGGTGGACGTCAGCACGACCTCCGTGTCGCCCGCCCAGGCGCGCCGGGAGGTGACGTCGACGCGCGTGCCGCCCACGGTGAACGTCTCCGCGGCCGGTGACGCGCCCGAAGCGCGGCGCAGCACCGTCCGCACCCGGGCGGCGAGCTCGCGCGGGCTGAACGGCTTGGTCAGGTAGTCGTCCGCGCCGATTTCCAGGCCCAGCAGGCGATCCAGCTCGTCGTCGCGGGCCGTCACGAACAGCACCGGCGTCCAGTCGCCGGCCGCGCGCAGCGCCTTGCAGATCTCGATCCCGTCCATTCCGGACAGTCCGATGTCGAGCACGATCGCGACCGGCTTCAGCCGCCGGACGGCGTCCAGCGCCCGGCCGCCGTCGGCCTCGACGTGCACGCCGAAGCCGTCGCGCTTGAGGTAGAGCGCCGCCAGTTCGGCGATCGCGGCCTCGTCCTCGACCACGAGGACGAGGCCGCGCCCCGGTGACCCCATGCCTGCTCCCGTCTCCGCCGTCAGTGGGGAGACGCTAGCCGGTCAGGGCGAGCCATCGCTGTTCATGTCGGATTCGACGCCGTTGAGCGTCGACTCGATCCCGCTGAGCTCGGCCGACGCGGGCGCGCCGGTCTCGGACGGCGAGCCGACCAGGTTGTCGCGGCAGGCCGAGCAACCGAGCGCGATGAGCGCGGCCGCCCCGACCGCGGCCGCGATCCTCGCGGCCCTCACTTGGTCGGCGCCGGGGCGGCCGGCTTGCAGTGGGCGGTGGCGAACGCGTCGAGCTTCTGCTTCGCCGCGTTCAGCTCGCCGATCTTGCCCTGGCGCTTGGTGGCGCGGTCGTCGAGCTTCTTGGCGCGGTCCTCGTGGCCGGCGGCGCGCTGGTCCTGGGCGCGTGCCTTGAGGTTCGCGACCGACCCGGCCACCTCCGGGCCGCCGTTGATCCGCTTCTGCAGGTTCTCGGCGCGCTTCTCCAGCTTCGGCACCCAGTCGCCGCAGACCTGCTGCGACTCCTCGGGGCTGAGCGTGATCGGTGCGACCGGCGCCGGCGACGTGGTCTGGGCCGAGGCCAGCGGCGCCGCCACCAGCAGGCAGGCCGCGCTCCCGCAGCCCGCCAGCGCCAGCCGCGTCCAGGTGGTTCCTCGCATCGTGTCTCCCTTGTGTCGTGCTTGTGAGGAGAACTCTCGCGGGGCGGTGTTCGGAGGGCGTCCGCCTAGTGTTCGGGCTGTGTAAAGGCGTGCTCGAAGAGGGCCTGGAACCTGGCCATCGCCGCGTCGACGGCGGCCCGGTCCCCGGTCGTGACGAGGTCGAGCAGCAGCCCGCGCGTGACGGCGAGGCCGAGCCGGGCGTACGCGGGCCGGTCGGCTTCCGGGACGCCGAGCTCGGCCAGCAGTGCCTCGACCGGGCCGAGCCAGTCGTCGATCACGCCGTCGAGGAACTCCGTCGTGCCCGGGGTGCCGCCGAGGGCCTGGCCGTAGAGCTGGAAGAAGAGCTTCTCGTTCGCGCGCAGGTCGTCGTCGGTGAGCCGGCGCCAGAAGCCCGCCGGGTCCAGGTCGGCCAGCGCTGTCCGCTGCCGGGCCTCCACCTCGCGCGCGACCGCCGTGAGCAGGCCTTCCTTCGAGCCGAAGTGGTAGATCAGCATCCGGTGGCTGGTGCCCAGGTCGGTGGCCAGCGCGCGCAGGCTCCGGGCCGCGCCGCCGTGGTGGGCGATGCGGTCGATGGCCGCGTCCAGGAGCTTCCGGCGCGGGCTTGCGTCGATCATGTACCAAATGGTACACGTACCAAATGGTACAGAAGATTTCGGTGCGTGGCCGGACAGCCGCGCCCGCCGGCACCGTGTACGCCCTGCTCAGGGACGGCGCGAGCTGGCCGTCGTGGTCGCCGCTCGGCTCGTTCGAGCTGGTCAGAGAAGGGAAGGACGAGCCGGAAGGGCTGGGCGCGGTCCGCCTGTTCCGGACCGGCCGGACCCGCTCGTACGAGAAGATCGTCGCGCTGGAGCCGGGCCGCCGGTTCGGCTACGCGCTCGAACACGGCCTGCCGCTGCGGGACTACGTCGCCTACGTCGACCTTTCGCCGCTGGACGGCGGCACGGAGATCCACTGGCACTCGACGTTCACGGCGAAGATCCCCGGCACCGGCTGGTTCTACCGGCGCTTCCTCGGTGTGTTCATCAAGCGGGTGGTGGCCGGGCTGGTCGCCGCGACCGAGGCGCGCGTGGCCCCATAAAGTAGGCGCATGTCAGCGCCACGACGGGGATCGACCGGCCGCACCCAGGAGGAACGCAGCGCGGCGATGCGCGTCCGGCTGCTCGACGCGACGATCGACTGCCTCGTCGAGTACGGCTACGCGGGCACGACGACCACC
Source organism: Amycolatopsis sp. NPDC004378 (assembly GCF_053602455.1). Lineage (NCBI taxonomy): Bacteria > Bacillati > Actinomycetota > Actinomycetes > Pseudonocardiales > Pseudonocardiaceae > Amycolatopsis > Amycolatopsis sp. NPDC004378. The sequence continues at coordinate 57,327 of NZ_JBSGDR010000017.1, read as the reverse complement.
CGCGTCGCCGACCGCGCCGGCGTCACGCGCGGCGCGCAGGTGCACCACTTCCCGACGAAGGCCGACCTGGTGACGTCCGCGATCCGGCACCTGGCCGAGAAGCGCACGCAGGTCGCGATGGCCGAGCTCGACCGCCTCCGCGCGTCGAGCGACCCCGTGGGCGACGCGCTGCAGCTGATGTGGGAGATGCACCAGGGGCCGGTGTTCTCGGCGACGGTCGAGCTGTGGGTGGCCGCCCGCACCGACCCGGAGCTGCGCGGGCAGATGGCGGTCGTCGAGCCGATCGCGACGTCCAGCCTGGTCGAGTTCGGCCGGGCCCTGCTGCCGGACCACGCGGAGCACCACGAGTTCCTGCACGCGGTGTACACGGCGATGGACGTCGTGCGCGGAATCCTCATCGCCAGCTGGGCCACGCGGGACCAGGACGAGCTGGAGGCGCGCTGGGAACGGGCCCGCCACCACCTGCGGATCCTGTTCACGGCCTTGATGGCCGCCACTGCCTGATCGGCGTGTTACTCTCCTGCGGAAAGTGAGGAGACGCGCGTGCTGACGAACCCGTACGACCGCAACTGCCCGACCCGCCAGCTGCTCGACCGCATCGGCGACCAGTGGACGGTGCTGATCGTCGGTGCCCTGAAGGACGGCCCGCTGCGCTTCACCGAGATCGGCCACCGCGTCGACGGCATCTCGCAGAAGGTCCTGACCCAGACGCTGCGCAGCCTGGTCCGCGACGGCATCCTCACGCGCACGGCGTACCCGGTGATCCCGCCGAAGGTCGAGTACGAGCTGACCTCGCTGGGCCGCAACCTGTCCGAGCCGTTGGACGTGCTGGACCAGTGGGCCCGCCGCCACATGACGGCGGTCCAGGAGGCCCGGGACGCCTACGACGCGGAGCACACCCCCGCGTCGGCGTGAGTTCGGCGCCCGCCGAAGCTTCGCCCGCCTAGGTTCGAGGGCATGGACGACTTCCGTGCCCTGCACGTCCCCGGCAACCCGCTGCTGCTGCCCAACGCCTGGGAGTTCGGCGTCGGGGCCTTCCTCGCCGCGCAAGGCTTCCGGGCCCTCGGCACCACCAGCCTCGGCGTGTCCGCCGCCGCGGGCGAACCGGACGGCGCGCCGTCGACGCGGGCCGCGACCGTCGCCCTCGCGAAGCGCCTGGCCCGGCTGGACGTGCTGGTCAGCGTGGACATCGCCGACGGCTTCAGCGCCGATCCCGCCGCCGTGGCCGACCTCGCCGCGGAACTCGCCGAAGCGGGTGCGGCCGGCGTCAACCTCGAAGACGGCCGCGCCGACGGCTCGCTCGCCCCGGTCGGCGTCCAGACCGCCCTCATCGAGGCCGTGAAGGACCGCGTCCCGGGCCTGTTCCTCAACGCCCGCACGGACACCCACTGGGCCGGCGACCGCTCGGCCGGGACGGCCGAGGCGCGGGTGAAGGCGTATGCGGCGGCGGGTGCGGACGGCGTCTTCGTGCCCGGGCTCGCCGAACCGGGCGACGTCGAGCGGATCGTCGCCGCCGGCCTGCCGGTCAACCTGCTGTTCCTGCCCGGCAAGGTCACCTTCGCCGGCTTGGCCGAGCTGGGGGTCGCCCGGGTCAGCCTGGGCTCGCTGCCGTACCGGATGGCGCTCGCCGCGGCGGCCGGGACCGCGCTGGCCGTCCGGGACGGCGGCGAGCTGCCGCTGAGCCCGCCCGGCTACGCCGACGTCACCGCGCTGCTGCCGTAACCGGGTTGCCGGGTCTGCTTGAGTCGGGGGCATGCGTGCCTTCGGAACCGACTTCGCCGTCCCGCCCGGCTACCTGAACACGCCGAGCATCGGCGTCCCGCCGGCGCCGGTGGCCGCCGCCGTGGCCGAGTCCGTCGAACGCTGGCGCACCGGCGCGACCCGGCCGGGGGAGTTCGACCCGTACGTCGACCGGGCGCGCGCCGGGTTCGCGCGGCTGCTCGGCGCCGAACCCGGGCGGGTCGCCATCGGCGCGTCGGTCTCGCAGCTGGTCGCCAACGTCGCCGCCGCGCTGCCGGCCGGCACCCGCGTGCTCGTCGCCGAAGGGGACTTCACCAGCGTGACGTTCCCGTTCGCGGCGCAGGACGTCACAGTGACCGAAGTGCCCCTCGAAGTGCTGCCGGAGCGGGTCGAGGGGCACGACGTCGTCGCGGTGAGCGTCGTCCAGTCCGCCGACGGCCGGATCGTCGACCTCCCCGCCCTGCGGGCCGCGGCCGGGGCGGCCGGGACGGCCGTGCTGCTGGACGCCACCCAGGCCGTCGGCTGGCTGCCCCTGGACGTCGCCTGGGCGGACTGGGTCGTCGCGGCGGGCTACAAGTGGCTGCTGTCGCCGCGTGGCTGCGCGTGGCTGTACGTGCGGCCCGACGCGGCCGGGCGCACCCGGCCGGTCGCGGCGAACTGGTACGCCGGGCAGGACCCGTGGGCGACCGTCTACGGCCTGCCGCTGCGCCTGGCCGGCGACGCCCGCGCGTTCGACCTCTCCCCGGTCTGGCTCGCCCAGGTCGGCGCGGCCGCGGCGCTCGAGTGGCTCGGCGGCCTCGACCTCGCGCAGGTCGCGGCGCACAACACCGGCCTGGCCGACCGGCTGCTCGAGAAGCTGGGCCTGCCGCCGCGCGGCACCGCGATCGTCTCGCTCGACGCCGAGCCCGAGCGGGTCGCGGCCGCGGGGATCGTGTCGAGCCTGCGCGGCGGCCGGGTGCGCGTCGGTTTCCACCTCTACAACACCGCTGACGACGTCGAACGCGTCTTACGCGCATTCGAGTGAACGGCCACGCGGGGGTGAACTACCGTATGGACCCGTGGTTGGTGCGCATTTCACCCCAGGCCCGTCCGACACGGCCCCGCTGGGCGCGGTGCCCCCGCAGCCCCGCCCGCCCGTGCCGGGACCGCCGGCGCGCGACACCCGGTCCCTGCTGCTCAGGGGCGCCGGGCTGGTCGCGATCGCCGTCGTGTCCGGGCTGCTGTGGTTCCTGATCCGGCACGACTCGACGCCGGACGAGCCGGTCGGCCAGCAGCCGGCCCAGAACTCCGGGCTGTACAAGTTCACGCTGGTCTCCGGGCCGGCGAAGTCCACCGACTGCGCCGCGAAGTCGTACGGCAAGACCAAGGACTTCTTCCAGGACAGCCCGTGCCAGTCGCTGACCCGCGCGCTCTACACGACCGAGTCGGGCGGCGCGAAGGCGCTGGTGTCCGTGGTGCTGGTCGGGATGCCGGACTCGTCGAAGGCGAAGGCGCTCAAGACGCTGACCGAGCAGGACAACACCGGCAACGTCTCCGACCTGGTCCGGGACAAGACGTACAAGGAGCCGGGCACGCCGAGCGTCAGCAGCGAAGACGCGGCGTTCGCCTCGAAGGTGGACGGCACGAACACGACGATCGTGCTGGCCGACTTCTACGCCAAGCACACGGACGCGGCCCTGCTCAAGAAGATCGCGGACGACGCCCTGCGCCTGTCCGCGGACTTCCACTCCTGAGGCACCTCAGCCCGCTTGCCCGGGCAGGGCGATGGCCACTGGCTTCTCGTCCGCCTCGGAGCGCCACGGCGTCCCGCGCCGCGAAGCCGCCACCAGGGCGTGCAGCGCCGTCGTGCGCAAGGCGCCGTCGTCGGTGTGGTTCACCACGGCCAGCCACGCGTTCGCACAGTCGGCCTCGGCGGTCGCGACCACCAGGGCCGCCGACTTCGCGTCGGTCACCGGCTTCTTCGGCACGTACGCCGCTTCCGGCGCGACCGGCGTCGCCCCGGCCGCCGACAGCATCGTCTGCAGCAGGTCGCGGCGGACCGCGTGCTCCGCGGCGCCGGCCTTTTCGGCGTCCCCGAAGTCGCCCGGCAGGAACGCGCTGACCAGGCCGTACACCCAGACGGCGGCGTGCTCGGCGGCGAGGGCCGTCTGCAGCGGGTCGACCGTCTCCGCGGGCACGGCACCCGAGGGCGCGGCGGGGGCCGGCGCGTCTTCGCCCGGTCCCAGCGCCGGGGCCGTGCGCTGCAGCGCCGCGCAACCGGCCGCCACCGCCGCGACCAGGCCGGCGCGGTAGCGCGGCAGCCCGCCGACGAGGTCTTCGGCCTGCTTGCGCGCGGTCGCCAGCCGCTCCTTCAGCTCGCCCAGCGCGGCCGGGGCCGGGGGCGTCGCGGACGCCGGCGGCTTCGGGCGGTTCAGCCGGTCCACTTCGGACTTCAGGGCGGCCGCGTGGGCCGCGCGCGCGTCGGCGAGCTGGCCGGCGACGTCGGCGTTCTCGCCCTTGGCCAGTGCCCGCGCGGCGGCGGCGTCCGCCTCGGCGGCGGCCAGCAGGGGCTGCAGCGGGTCGGGGCTCTCGTCGTAGCCGGGCCCGCAGGCGGCCAGGGGGACGGCCAGCACGGCCAGGGCCCCGGCGCGGAGGGCGGCTCGACGGGTCAGGTCGGTCGGTCTCGCGGTCACGTCGGCCCATCCTGCCAGGCCCCGGGGTGGCCCCGCCGCTCGCGCGGGGTGACCGGGCGACCGGATAAGCTGGTCCACCACCGACCCGCGCAACCTAGGAGAGCCCCACGTGCCAGGAGAACTCGCCAGCCGGCTTCAGCCGATAGTGGCCGAAGCCGTCACCGCCGCGGGTTTCGACCTCGACTCGTTCGAGGTGCAGCAGGCCGGCCGGCGCCAGCTGGTCAAGGTCGTCGTCGACGCCGACGACGGGGTCGGGCTGGACGAGGTCGCCGAGGTCAGCCGCAAGGTCTCGGCCGCACTCGACGAAAACGAGCACGTGCTCGCGAGCGCGTACACGCTGGAGGTCACCTCGCCGGGTCTCGACCGCCCGCTGACCCAGCCGCGGCACTGGCGGCGCGCGCGGTTCCGCCTGGTGAAGATCACCCCGGCGGAGGGCGCGCCGTTCGTCGGCCGGGTCGGTCACGCGGGCGAAGCCGCCGCCCGCGTCCTCGAAGGCGGCAAGGTCCGCGACGTCCGCTACGCCGACGTGGCGAAGGCGGTCGTGGAGATCGAGTTCAAGCAGCCGCCCGCCGAGGACCTGAAACTGCTCGAAGACGACGCGTCCGGCATGATCGCGGCCGAGACGGAGAAGGGGTCGAAGTGAACGTCGACATCGCCGCGCTGCGGGCGATCGAACGGGACAAGGACATCCCCTTCGAAACGGTGATCGAGGCCATCGAGACGGCCCTGCTCACCGCGTACAAGCACACCGAGGGCCACGAGCCGCACGCCCGCATCGACATCGACCGCAAGACGGGCCTGGTGCGCGTGCTCGCGCACACGCTGACCCACGACGGCCAGGTCGACGAGGAGTGGGACGACACCCCCGAGGGCTTCGGCCGGATCGCCGCCACCACCGCGCGCCAGGTCATCCTGCAGCGGCTGCGCGACGCCGAGCACGAGAAGACCTTCGGCGAGTTCTCCACCAAGGAGGGCGAGATCGTCGCCGGCGTGATCCAGCGCGACGCCCGCGCCAACGCCCGCGGCATGGTCGTGGTCCAGGTGGGGGACACCGAGGGTGTCCTCCCGTCCGCCGAGCAGGTGGCGGGGGAGTCCTACGAGCACGGCAGCCGGATCAAGGCGTACGTGGTCACCGTCTCGCGCGGCAACCGCGGCCCGCAGATCACGCTCTCGCGCTCGCACCCCAACCTGGTGCGCAAGCTGTTCGCGCTGGAGGTCCCGGAGATCGCCGACGGGACCGTCGAGATCGCCGCCGTCGCGCGCGAGCCCGGGCACCGCACGAAGATCGCGGTCAAGTCCACCGTGCCGGGCGTCAACGCCAAGGGCGCCTGCATCGGCCCGGTCGGGGCGCGCGTGCGCAACGTGATGAGCGAGCTGGCCGGCGAGAAGATCGACATCATCGACTACTCCGAGGACCCGGCCCGGTTCGTGGGGAATGCCCTGTCCCCGGCGAAGGTTGTTTCGGTACGAGTCGTGGACGAGCGGGCGAAGACCGCCCGCGTCGTGGTGCCGGACTTCCAGCTGTCGCTGGCGATCGGCAAGGAGGGCCAGAACGCCCGCCTCGCCGCCCGCCTGACCGGCTGGCGGATCGACATCCGCAGCGACGCCGCGCCGGCGGACGACGAGGGTGATCAAGACCACGCCAGTCCGTCGCGGCCCGCCGCGACAACCGGTTCGGCTGAGTGAAGGTCGAAGCGCTAGACTCAGGAGTGGTTCGAAGCCCGCGGCGGGTAGCCGAGCACCAGCCCCACCGGAATTCCCCGGTGCGGACTTGTGTCGGCTGCAAGCGGCGGGCATTGATCGGTGAGCTGCTGCGCGTGGTCGCGGTGGCCGGGCGGGTGGTCGTCGACGAACGTCGGCGGCTGCCGGGCCGGGGGGCTTGGCTGCACCCCGACCCGGACTGCCTGGCCAAGGCCGAACGGCGGAGAGCCTTCCCGAGAGCCCTGCGGGCTCCGGGAGCGCTGGACGCCCGCGAGGTCCGCGAGCACGTCGAGCGCACCACCCCGCACCACGACCCCGGGACGTCCCCGGGGTCGCGAGGAATCAAGGAAGCAGGTCGACCCGTCATGAGTCAGCCGTGAAGCTGAAGCCATGAGCGTCAGACAATAAGGACGAGGTCAGCGGGTTCTCCGCCTGGCCTCCCCTAGATGAGGAGAGTTGTGCCAGGCAAGGCCCGCGTACACGAGCTCGCGAAGGAGCTCGGCATCACCAGCAAGGACGTTCTCGCGAAGTTGAAGGAACAGGGCGAGTTCGTCAAGTCCGCGTCGTCCACGGTCGAGGCGCCCGTCGCCCGCCGTCTGCGCGACGCGTATGCGCCCAAGGGCGCGAAGAAGCCCACCCCCGGCCCCTCGGCGCGCCCCGGCCCGCCGGCCGCGAAGCCCGCCGCCCCGAAGCCCCCCGCACCTGCCCAGCAGGCGCCGGCGGCCCAGGCGGCGCCCGCTCCGGCTCCGGCCGCACCCCAGCAGCAGGCGCCCGCGGCGTCGAAGCCGGCCACCCCGGGGCAGCGCCCCGGTCCCCGGCCTGGCCCGCGTCAGCAGCCCGCCGCGCCCGCACCCCAGCAGCAGGTCCCGGCCGCCAAGGCCGAAACGCCTGCCGCGCCCAAGCAGGACACCCCGGCCGCGCCCGCCCAGGGCGGCAACACCGGCTCGGTCGTCCCGCCGAAGCCGCAGGGCCCCAAGCCCGGCGGTCCCAAGCCCGGTCCGCGCGCGCCGCGGGTCGGCAACAACCCGTTCGGCGTCGGCTCCGGCTCGCCGGCCCCGCGTCCCCCGGCCCGTCCCGGCCCCGGTCAGGGCGGCGACAGCCGGCCGCCGCGGCCCGGTGGCGGTCAGGGCGGCGGTGACCGTCCGGCCCCGCGGCCCGGCGGTGGCGCCGGTGGCAACCGGCCGAGCCCGGGCAACATGCCCCCGCGCCCGAACCCCGGCATGATGCCGGGCCGCACGCAGCGTCCCGCCGGTCCCGGCGGCGGCGGTCGTGGTGGCCCCGGTGGCGGTGCCCGTGGCGGGCCCGGTGGCGGCGGTCGTCCCGGTGGCGGCGGCGGTTTCCGCGGCGGTCCCGGTGGCGGTGGCGGCGGCGGTGGCTTCCGCGGCGGCCCCGGTGGCGGCGGCGGTGGCGGCGGTTTCCGTCCCGGCGGTGGCACGGGTGCCCCGGCCGGTGGCGGCGGCTTCCGCGGTGGCGGCGGCGGTCGCGGCGGCCCCGGTGGCCGTGGCGGTACCGCGGGTGCCTTCGGGCGCCCGGGTGGTCCCTCGCGCAAGGGCCGCAAGTCGAAGCGGCAGAAGCGCCAGGAGTACATGGACAACATGCAGGCGCCCAGCGTCGGCGGCGTCCGCCTGCCCAAGGGCAGTGGCGAGACGATCCGGCTGCCGCGGGGTGCTTCGCTGACCGACTTCGCCGAGAAGATCGACGCCAACCCGGCTTCGCTGGTGCAGGTGCTCTTCCACCTCGGCGAGATGGTCACCGCGACGCAGTCCGTGTCGGACGACATCCTCGAGCTGCTCGGCGGCGAAATGAACTACAACGTTCAGGTCGTCTCGCCGGAGGAAGAGGACCGCGAGCTGCTGGAGACCTTCGACATCACCTACGGTGAGGACGAGGGTGGCGAGGAGGACCTGCAGGTCCGGCCGCCGGTCGTGACCATCATGGGTCACGTCGACCACGGTAAGACCCGCCTGCTCGACACGATCCGGAAGACGAAGGTCCGCGAGAGCGAGGCCGGCGGCATCACGCAGCACATCGGTGCGTACCAGATCGAGACCGAGCTCGAGGGCAACCCGCGGCTGATCACCTTCATCGACACCCCGGGTCACGAGGCGTTCACCGCCATGCGTGCCCGTGGTGCGAACTCGACCGACATCGCGGTGATCGTGGTGGCGGCCGACGACGGTGTGATGCCGCAGACGGTCGAGGCGATCAACCACGCGCAGGCCGCCAAGGCCCCGATCGTGGTCGCGATCAACAAGATCGACAAGGAAGGCGCGAACCCGGACAAGATCCGGCAGCAGCTGACCGAGTACGGCCTGATCGCCGAGGAGTACGGCGGCGACACGATGTTCGTCGAGATCTCCGCGCGGCAGAACATCAACATCGACGGCCTGCTCGAAGCGATCCTGCTGACCGCCGACGCCGCTCTGGACCTCCGGGCCAACCCGGACATGGAGGCCCAGGGTGTCGCGATCGAGGCGCACCTCGACCGCGGCCGCGGCCCGGTGGCCACCGTCCTGGTCCAGCGCGGCACGCTGCGCGTCGGCGACTCGGTCGTGGCGGGTGACGCCTACGGCCGCGTCCGCCGGATGGTCGACGAGCACAACGTCGACGTGACCGAGGCGCTGCCGTCGCGTCCCGTCCAGGTCATCGGGTTCACCTCGGTGCCGGGCGCGGGCGACACCTTCCTGGTGGTCGACGAGGACCGCGTCGCCCGGCAGATCGCCGAGCGCCGGTCGGCTCGCACGCGGAACGCGCTCAACGCGTCGCGCCGCAAGCGGGTCAGCCTCGAGGACCTCGACTCCGCCTTGAAGGAGACGAACAGCCTCAACCTGATCATCAAGGGTGACAACTCGGGTACGGTCGAGGCCCTCGAAGCCTCGCTGCTCCAGCTGGACGTCGGCGACGAGGTCGAGCTGAACGTGGTCCACCGCGGTGTCGGTGGCGTGACCGAGTCGGACATCGACCTGGCGACCGCGTCCGACGCGATCGTCCTCGGGTTCAACGTCCGGGCCCAGGGCAAGGCGACCGAGCGGGCCACCCGCGAGGGCGTCGACGTCAGGTACTACACGGTCATCTACCAGGCGATCGACGAGATCGAGCAGGCCCTCAAGGGCATGCTCAAGCCGGAGTACGAAGAGGTCGAGCTGGGCCGCGCGGAGGTCCGCGAGGTCTTCAAGTCCTCCAAGATCGGCACGATCGCGGGTTGCCTGGTCATGTCCGGCGAGATCCGGCGCAACGCCCGGGCGCGTCTGCTCCGCGACGGCACCGTCGTGGCGGAGAACCTGCCGATCAGCTCGCTGCGGCGGTTCAAGGACGACGTGGTCGAGGTCCGCGAGGGCTACGAGTGCGGTCTGACGCTCGGTTCGTACAGCGACATCAAGGTCGACGACCAGATCGAGACGTACGAGCAGCGCGAGAAGCCGCGCGCCTGATGTTCGGGGCCGGGTGCGTGCGGGAAGTCCCGCACGCACCCGGCGCTTCCCTACTACACCAAACCCACTTGCCTATGTTCGTCGGAGCTCTCGAGCTCGACATCCTGCTCGGCGACGTCCATTCGCTGAAGCAGAAGCGGTCCGTGGTCCGTCCGGTGCTGGCCGAGGTGCGCAAGCGCTTCGCCGTGTCGGTGGCCGAGGCCGGGCACAGCGATCTGCACCGCCGGACCCTCATCGGGGTGGCCGTGGTCGCCGAAGGTGGCGAGCACGTCCGGGACGTGCTCGACTCGTGTGAGCGGTACGTGGCGAGCAGGCCGGAGTTCGAACTCCTGTCCGCCCGCCGCCGGCTGCTCGGTCCAGAAGATTAGCGCTTTCTAGGAGAACGACATGGCTGATCCTGCTCGGGCTCGCAAGCTCGCCAAGCGGATCTCGCAGATCGTGGCGTCCGCGATCGAACACGAGGTCAAGGACCCGCGGCTGGACCACGTGACCATCACGGACACGAAGGTCACCGGCGACCTGCACGACGCGACCGTCTACTACACGGTGCTCGGCGAGAAGCTGGACTCCGTCCCGGACTTCGCCGGGGCGGCCGCCGCGCTCGAATCGGCGCGCGGCGTGCTGCGCACCAAGGTCGGGCAGGGCACCGGCGTCCGCTACACGCCGACGCTGACGTTCGTCGCCGACACGATCCCCGAAGAGTCGAAGCGGATCGAAGACCTCCTCGCCAAGGCCCGCGAGGCCGACGCGGAGGTCGCGCGGCGCTCGGCCGGCGCCCAGCACGCGGGCGACGCCGACCCGTACAAGGCGCCTCGCGAGGAGGCGGACGACGACGAGTTCGCGGAGGAGGAGAGCCGGGGCTGACCCCGTGCTCTCCCGCCGCGGCCTGCTCGCCGGCAGCGCTCTGACGCTGCTGGCGGGTTGCTCGCCGGCGCCGTCCGGCCCGCCACCCGGGCCGCCCGCGGTGCCGGAGCCGACCCGCCCGTCGGCCCTGCACGACCCGGTGACGGTCCAGCGCATGAAGTCCGTCGCCCGCGGTACCGACGTCGACCTGGTGCTGATCACGCCCGAAGGTGTCCCGGCAGCGGGGCTGCCGGTGTGCCTGGCCCTGCACGGCCGCGGCGCGCGAGCCCGCACGTTCCTGTCGCTGGACGTCCCTTCGGCGTTGACGCAGGTGGTGCGCGCGGGCACCCCGCCGTTCGCGGTGGCGGCGCTGGACGGCGACCACTACTGGGTCGACACCGGCTCCGGCGACGACCCCCAGCGCATGCTCACCGAAGAGGTCCCGGGCTGGCTGACGGCCCGCGACCTGCGCCCGGCATCGGCGGCGTTCGGCATCTCGATGGGCGGCTTCGGCGCGTTGCGCTTCGCCCGCGCGCACCCGGACCTGAAGGCGGTCGCGACGGCGAGCGCGGCGCTGTTCGTCAGCTGGCCGGATGCCCGCAGCCGCAAGGTGTTCTCGGGCGAGGACAACTGGCGTGCCGAGGAACCGTTGCTGCACACCGGAGACCTGCACCCGGCCGGCCTGGGCGTGTGGTGCGGCGAGTCGGACCCGTTCGTGGGCGCGGACCGGAAGCTCGCGAAGACGGTGAACCCGGCGGTGGCCCGGTTTTCTCCGGGAAAGCACGAAGACGCGTACTGGCGGGCGATCCTGCCGGAGGTCCTGAAGTTCGTCGGGCAGCGGTTGTGGTGACGCACCCGCCATCCGGCCTGACCAAGGCCGTCCGGACCGACGAGGACTTCCCGGTGGCACCTGGAAGGGCACTCGTTCGACCTCCGGCTGCGGGCTCGCGCGTTCCGGCAGTACCTGCGCACGCCGCCGTGGCACGGGTCCCCCAGGTGCTCACGCTCACCGAGCGCGGCGGGATCAGCTTCGCCGAGCGGTCGTTCGCCTAGTCCGGCACCGACGCGAACAGGATCGCTTGCGACACTTCCCTTTCCGGGTCGAGTGCCCACTCCGCTTCGATCCGGGAACCCGGCGTCCCGCACCCGCTTCGCGAGCCACCACGGCTGGCGGAGGTGGACGTTCACGCGCATCGGGTGGCCGTAGCCCTGCGTCTTCAGGCGCGTGCCCACCCCGACGTGGTAGCCGATCACCAGGTGGCCGCCCGGGCGCAGGACGCGGCGGAAGTGCCGGAGCGTCGCCGGGACGTCGTCGTCCGGGACGTGGATCAGAGACCAGAACGCCAGTACCCCCGCGACCGACGCGTCCGGGAGCGGCAGGTCCGTCATCGAGCCCACCTCGAACCGCAGCTCCGGGTGCGTCTGGCGGGCCAGGTCGATCATCGCCGGGGAAAGGTCGACGCCGAGCGCCTCGACACCCAGGGAAGCCAGGTGGGCCGTGAAGTGGCCGGGGCCGCAGCCGACGTCCGCGATCGGGCCGTCGACCTGGCCGGCCAGCACCGTCATGGCCGCCTTCATGTGCGGTTGCGACGACAGGGCGTCCGCCGCGAACTCCGCGTAGCTCGAAGCCACCGTGTCGTACGACGTGCGGGTGTCCGCGAGCCAGGTCATCGGACGCGCAGCCCGTCGAGGACGATGCCGAGCGCGCGCCGCCAGTCCGGGGTCGCCGTCGCCGCGGCGAACACGATCGCCAGGTCCTCGCCGCGGAAGTCCGGCCGGAGCACCCCGGCCTCCTGCGCGCGCGAGACGATCCGGTCGATCCGGGAAGCGTTGGCCTGCTTGGCTTTCTCCAGTCCCGACGAAGGCTCGAACGCCCGCGAGCACACCTCGGTGAACCCGCGGTCGGTGACCTGCATGCGGACCGAACGCTCGAGGAAGAGCACGAAGCCGTCCCATGGGTCCTCGCGCTCGAGAGCCTCGTCGACGATCGCCCGCGCCTCTTCCAGCGTCGGCAGGAACGCCGCCTCGACCAGGTCCGCCCGCGTCGAGAACCGGTTGTACAGCGTGCCGATCGCGACCTCGGCCCGGCGAGCGATCTCGTCGAGCGGGGCGTCGACGCCCTTGGCGCCGAAGACCTCCCGCGCGGCCGCGACGAGCGCCTCCCGGTTGCGCCGGGCGTCGGCGCGCAGGGGGCGTTGCTCGACGGTCACGCTCCGGAGTATAGCCGTCCGGTTGCCTCCTGATCGGAACCTCACAGTGCCCGCCGCCCGCGGCCGGCGGGAGCACAATGGTGCCAGCGGGGGGAACCCGCACCGAGACGGCCATCGAGGGAGGTCGGCGCATGCACTCCGACCTGTCCCCGGCCGGCCGCACCGGAGTCCTCCTCGTCGGCACCCGCGGGCAGCGGGGCCCCGGGGAGGTGCTGATCAGGATCCGGGGTGGCTTGGAAACCTTCCTGGCCTGGTCCGACACGGAGCTGCCGAAGGGCACGACCGTCCTGGTCGTGGACACCCGGGGCCGGCGCACGGTCGACGTCGTGGCGTGGGACGCCTCGGACCCATCTGAATAAGGACAGCGATGTTCGGATATCGCGTTCCCGCCCCCAACGAAGCCATGCTCATCTCGGGGGGCAAGCACAGCAAGGGGACGTCGCCGTTCCGGGTCGTCACCGGTCACGGCGCGTTCGTCATGCCGGTGTTCCGGAAAGTCCGGTTCCTGACGCTTTCCATGAACGAAGCCGAAGTGACCGAAGTGTGCGTCACGAAACAGGCCATCGCGCTGACCGTGCGGGCGGTGATCGCGTTCAAGGTCGGCAACGACACCGAGAGCATCGTCAACGCCGGCCAGCGGTTCCTCTCCGACCAGGACCAGATGTCCGTGCTGACCGGCCGGATCTTCGCCGGGCACCTGCGCTCGATCATCGGGTCGATGACCGTCGAGGAGATCATCACCGAGCGGCAGAAGCTCGCGACCGAGGTGCTGGACGGCTCGGCGGTCGAAATGGCGAAGATCGGGCTCACCGTCGACGCGCTGCAGATCCAGTCGATCGACGACATGAAGCTCGGCTACATCGCCGCCATGGCCGCGCCGCACAACGCCGCCATCCAGCGGGACGCCCAGATCGCGCAGGCCGTGGCGAACCAGACCGCGGCGGAGGCCGAGCAGAAGTCCCAGCGGACGCAGGCGGAGTACGCGCGGCAGACGTCGATCGTGCAGGCGCAGTACCGCGCCGAAGTCGAGGCGGCGCAGGCCGAGGCCGCCCAGGCCGGGCCGCTCGCGCAGGCCAAGGCGCAGCAGGAGGTCATCGACGCGCGCACCGAACTGGCGCAGCGCGAGGCCGAGCTGCGCCAGCAGCAGCTGGTCGCCGAAGTCATCAAGCCCGCCGACGCGGAGGCCGAGCGGATCCGCATCCTCGCGCTGGCCGAGGCGGAGCGGATGCGCGTGCAGGCGGAGGCGGCAGCGTCGAACAACCGGGTCGCGCTCGACCGGATGCTCATCGACCAGCTGCCGCAGATCGTCAAGGAGGCCGGGCGCGGGCTGTCCGGGGCGCACGTCAACATCCTCAATGGCGCCGACGGCCTCGGGGAGATGGCCGCGGGGCTCGTCGGGCAGGGACTGTCCATTCTGGACTTGGTGAAGCGCGGCCTGGGCACGCCGCCGGCCCCCGCGCCGGAAACGAACGGTCAGGCGCCCGCAGAGCTGACGGAGCGCTAGGAAGCGGGCTTCACCGCGACGACCAGGTCACGCAGGATGGCCTGGTCCACCCGGTGGGTGAACTCCGCCCACGGGCCGCCCTCGCGGACGTCGAGCCCGGCCTTCCGGAGGATCTCGACGAGGTCCTCGCGCGGCAGCACGGTGGTGTTCCAGGAGATGCCGAGCGCGCCGCCGGGCCGCAGCACGCGGGTCCACACGGGAACGGCCGCAGCGAGCAGGTCCCGCGGGCTGCGCTGCAGGCCGGCTTCGCGGTGGCTGCCGTGCTGCACGCCGTACGGCGCGTCGGTGACGATCACGTCGCAGGAGTTCGCCCGCAGCACCTCGTCCGTGGTCAGCGTGTCGGCCTGGAAGTACGTCAGCTTGCGCGTGTCGCCCGCTTTGTAGTCCTCCTTGCTCAGCGCGTACTCGATGTCGAGCCGCCGGCCGAGCCGGACCTTGTTGCGCCGCAGCTGGCCCGACTCGGCGGTGTGCTTGACGCGCTTGGTCCGCAGCCACGTCTTGATGAACGCCTCGTAGGCCTCGAAGTCCTTGGCGTCGACGTCCAGGCCGGTGGCGTGCAGGCCGTACATCATCGCCTGGTTGAGCGTGGTGCCGCGGCCGCACAGCGGGTCGAGCAGGTACTGCGGCTTGCCCGGGAACGGGTCCGCGGTCGCCAGCAGGGTGACGTTCAGCAGGAGCTTCGTGAACGACTCGTTGGTCTTGCCCGGGTACTTCTGGATGGTCAGCAGGTCCGAGTCGGCCTTCGCCAGCGGCGTCACGGTGACCGGGCGCAGGACGCCGTCACCGAGCTCGAACAGCGCGTACAGCGCGGACAAATTGGACAGCAGCGCGAGGTCGCGCTCGCCCAGCGGCGCCGAACTGGTGAAGCGCACGTAGCCGACGCCGCCGAGCTCGACCTCCTCGATCCCGGACAGCTCGGCCGGCATCGCCGTGCCGAACACCGCCAGCTCGGCGCACAGCAGCGCGGGCGAGGAGGCGGCGTAGACCCGATTGGCGGACGGGTGGACCAGGATCACGTACTCAGGCATCCCGCAGAGCGTAGCGTGACGCACCGTGACCTCTACTTTGGCGCAGGACATCCGCGACGCGGCCGCGCTGCTCGCGTCGGCCACCGACGTGACGGTGCTCGGCCACGTCCGCCCCGACGCGGACGCCCTGGGCAGCGCGCTCGCCCTCGGCCGGGCTTTGCGCCGGCGCGGCGCCCGCGTCCGCGTCTCCTTCGGCGAGCCCGACGAGGCCCCGGAGACGCTGCGGTGGCTCGACGAGGACGGTCTGCTGACCCACCCCGACGACCTGCCGGACAGCGAGGCGCTGCTGGTCTGCGTCGACACGCCGGTGCCGAAGCGGCTGGGGCGGCTCGCCGGGCGCGTCGAGCTGGCCGGGCAGGTGCTGGTGATCGACCACCACGCGACGAACACGTACTACGGCGGCTGCAACGTGGTCGACGAGAGCGCCGAGGCCAGCGCGATCCTGGTGTTCCGGATCCTGGACGCGATGGGCGTCGAGCTGGACGAGCCCATCGCGCGCGGGATCTACGCGGGGATCGTCACCGACACGAGCGGGTTCCGCCGGGCGAGCCCGGAGACGCACCGGATGGCGGCGCGACTGCTGGAAGCGGGCGTGGACCCCGAGCTGGTGGTGCGGCGGATCGTCGACGAGCGGCCGTTCTCGTGGCTGCCGATGCTGTCGTCGGTGCTGAGCGAGGCCGAGCTGGAGCCTGAAGCCGCGCAGGGCCGGGGTTTCGTGCACGCGGTGGTCCGCGTCGACGCGGCGCGCACGGTGCGCGGCGAAGAGGTCGAGTCGGTGATCGACGTCGTCCGCTCGGTGCGCGAAGCGGCGGTCGCGGCGGTGCTCAAACAGGACGTGACGAACCCGGCGCAGTGGCAGATCTCGTTGCGCAGCATCGGGATCGACGTCTCGGCGGTGGCCGCCGAGTTCGGCGGCGGCGGGCACCGGCAGGCCGCGGGCTGCACGATTCCGGGCACCGCCGAGGAGGTCCTGGCGGGCCTGCGCGAGGCCTTGGAGCGCGCGCCCCTGCTCTAGGCTGGGCCGGGTGATGGTGCGGTTCGACGAGGAGTTTCTGAAGGACCCGGTGTGCGCGTACGCGCGGCTGCGCGCGGAAGGCCCGGTGCACCGGGCGGAGGCGCCGGACGGTTCGCCGGTCTGGCTGGTCACCGGCTACGACGACGTCCGCGCGGGCCTGGCCGACCCGCGGCTGTCGCTGGACAAGGCGCACTCGGCCACCGGCTACCGCGGGCTCTCGCTGCCGCCGGCGCTGGACAGGAACCTGCTCAACCTGGACCCGCCCGAGCACACCCGGCTGCGGCGGATCCTCGGCCGCGCGTTCACCCCGCGCCGGGTCGAGGCCCTGCGGCCGGCGGTCGAGGGGATCGCGGCGTCCCTGGCCGACGCGGTCACCGGTGCGGACCTGCTGGCCGAGTTCTGCGTGCCGCTGCCCATCCGGGTGATCTGCGAGCTGCTCGGCGTCCCGCCCGCCGACGTCACGCTGTTCCGCGAGTGGACGGACGCGGTTCTGGTGCCGACCGACGCCGAGCGGGCGCGCTCGGCGATGGGCTCGCTGTACGCGTTCCTGACGTCCCTGGTGGAGGCGAAGCGCGAGTCGCCTTCCGACGACCTGCTGAGCGTCGTCGCGGACTCGCTGAGCGCCGAGGAGATGCTGAGCGCGGCCTTCCTGCTGCTGCTCGCCGGGTACGAGAACGTGGTGCACGTGCTGGGCAACGGCCTGGCGGAGCTGCTGTCGGCCCGGCTCACGTCGTCCACTGTGGACGAGCTGGTCCGGTACGCGTCGCCGCTGCAGCTGGCGATCCGCCGGTTCCCGGTCGTCGACGTCGAGATCGGCGGCACGACCGTGCCGGCGGGGGAGACGGTGATGCTGGCGGTGGCCTCGGCCCACCGCGACGCGTCGGTGTTCCCCGATGCCGACGTCTTCGACCCGTCCCGCGCCGAGAACCCGCACGTCGGGTTCGGGTTCGGGCCGCACTACTGCCTCGGCGCGCCGCTGGCCCGGCTCGAGCTGGAGGTGGGGCTCTCGGCGTTGTTCTCGCGGTACCCGGACATGGCCCTGGCCGTGCCGTACGCGGAGCTGGAGTGGCGGTCGGCGTTCCGGAGCCGGTCGCTGCGGGCCCTGCCCGTGCGCTTCCCGCGGTCCGGAACTGTCGGGGGTGCCGGTTAGAGTCCGGTTCGTGGTGAATGTGGAGGAACGGGAGCGCGTCCCGGCCAAGCGCGTGCTGGGGCTGGCCGTGCCCGCGCTCGGGGTGCTGGCCGCCGAGCCGTTGTACGTGCTGGTCGACACCGCGGTGGTCGGCCACCTCGACGCGCTGTCGCTCGCCGGCCTCGCGCTCGGCGGGGTCGTGCTGGCGCAGGTCTCGGGGCAGCTGACGTTCCTGTCGTACGGCACGACGTCGCGCACCGCGCGGCTCCACGGCGCCGGCCGCCGGGCCGACGCCGTGCGCGAAGGCCTGCAGGCGACGTGGCTGGCCCTGCTGGTCGGGCTGTTCGTGCTGGTCGCCGGGCAGCTGCTGGCCTGGCCGGTCGCGCGGGCGCTGTCGGGCAGCGACGAGATCGCGACCGCGGCCGTGTCGTGGCTGCGGATCGCGTTGTTCGGCGCGCCGCTGATCCTGGTCACCATGGCCGGCAACGGCTGGATGCGCGGGGTGCAGGACGCCGCGAAGCCGTTGCGGTACGTGCTGGCGGGCAACGGCATCTCGGCCGTGCTGTGCCCGGCGCTGGTCTACTGGGCCGGGCTCGGGCTGGAGGGCTCGGCGATCGCAAACGTCGTCGCGCAGGTGATCTCGGCTTCGCTGTTCATCGCCGCGCTGGTGCGCGAGAAGGTCGGGCTGCGGCCGGACTTCAAGGTGATGCGCGCCCAGCTCGGCCTCGGCCGCGACCTGGTGCTGCGCAGCCTGGCGTTCCAGGCGTGCTTCGTCTCGGCGGCGGCCGTCGCGGCCCGGACGTCGACGGAGGCGGTCGGCGCGCACCAGGTGGTGCTGCAGCTGTGGACGTTCCTGGCCCTGGTGCTGGACTCGGTGGCGATCGCCGCGCAGTCCCTGGTCGGCTCGGCCCTGGGGGCCAACTCGGCGCGGCAGGCGCGCGGGGTCGCGGCGCAGATCACCGGGTACGGGCTGCTGCTGGGGTGCTTCCTGTGCGTGCTGTTCGCGGCGCTGTCGTGGGTGCTGCCGCACGCGTTCACGTCCGATCCGGGCGTGCTGGCGGAGATCCCGCACGCGTGGTGGTTCTTCGTGGCCCTCCAGCCGATCGCGGGGGTGGTCTTCGCGCTGGACGGCGTCCTGCTCGGCGCGGGCGACGCGGCCTTCCTCCGCAACGCGACCCTCGGCAGCGCGGCACTGGGCTTCCTGCCGCTGATCTGGGCGTCCCTGGGCTTCGGCTGGGGCCTGACGGGCATCTGGACCGGGCTTTCGCTGTTCATGGTCCTGCGCCTGGCGTTCGTCCTGGCCCGCTGGCGCTCGGGAAACTGGGCCGTGACGGGCGCGATCCGCCCCACCTGACCGTGCGCCAACAGGCATCACGCGTGGCCAGAGAGGCATCACGCGTGATCAGGCGGGCATCACCGTGATGCCTCTCCAATCACACGTGATGCCCGTTCAATCACGTGTGATGCCTCCTCACACACGGGCTTGGCGGACTCGGCGGTCCACCAGACGGCGCAGGACCGGGGCGACGAGCGGGCCGAGGGCGGCGAGCAGGGCCACCGACCGGTCCGGGTAGACGGCGTAGCGCTTCCGCTCCACCGCCCGGACGATCGCCGACGCGACGGCGTCCGGCGGCATCGGGCGGATCGTGCCGCTGATCGCGGCCGTCTCCCGCGGCTTCCAGCGGTTCTCCTCCGCCAGCTGTGGCGTGTCGACGTCCGGCGGGTACACGCACGCGACGTGCACCCCGGCCGGGTTCAGCTCGTCCCGCAACGCCTCCATCAGCCCGCGGACCGCGAACTTCGCCGGCGCGTACGCGGTGTACCCGTAGATCCCGAGCACCGCGGCCGCCGACGAGATCGCGACGATCGAGCCGGCGCCGCGCCGGACCATCGACGGCGCCACGGCCCGGACCGCGTGCAGCGTCCCGAAGTAGTCGACCTCCACCATCCGCCGGAACACCTCGTCGTCCAGCTCCAGGAACTCGCCCGGACGCGCCTGGCCCGCCGACGTCACCAGCACGTCGCACGGCCCCGCGGCCGCCTCCAGCGCCGAGAACGCTTCCGCGACTTCGGCCTGCGAGGAGACGTCGGCCACGGCCGTCCGGACCGCGAACCCGCGTGACTTCAGCGACACCGAGGCCTTCCGCAGCCGCGACTCGTCCCGGGCCACGAGCGAAACCGACGCGCCGCGCGAGGCCAGCGCGGCCGCCGTCGCCAGGCCGATCCCGCTGGACCCGCCCGTGATCACCGCGTGCGCCCCGCGCAGTCCGGTCACGCCACCACCCCCGAACATGAATGAGATTCACATCGAACCATGTGGTGAACGCCACCGGGATAACAGCTATGTTTCGTCGTTGCTTAGGCGCTACAAGTACTAGGGACGGCAGCGTGGGCGTCCTGTGCCCCGAACGCGAAAACCCTGGAGGAACTTGTGCCGCCCGCCACCGGCCGCGCCACCGCCCGGTCCTGGCTCATCTGGCTCGCCGCCGTCACCGTCTATCTCCTCGCGGTCTTCCACCGCACCTCCTTCGGCGTCGCCGGGCTGCAGGCGGCCGAGCGCTTCGGCGTCGGCGCGGCCGCGCTCGGGACGTTCACCGTCCTCCAGGTCGGCGTCTACGCCGCGATGCAGATCCCGACCGGCGTCCTGGTCGACCGCTACGGCCCCCGCCGCGTCCTCACCGTCGCCGTGCTGGTGCTCGGCGCCGGCCAGCTCCTCCTCGGCGTCGCCCACTCCTACGGCCTCGGCCTGCTCGCCCGCGGCGTGCTCGGTCTCGGCGACGCGCTCACCTTCGTCAGCGTGCTGCGCCTGGTCGCGGCCCACTTCCCGGGCCGCCAGTACGCGCTGCTGACGTCGTTCACCGCGGCCGTCGGCTACATCGGCAACCTCGCCGCCACCGTCCCGCTCGCGCTCCTCCTCGACGGCGCGGGCTGGACGCCCACCTTCCTCGCCGTCGGCGCGATCACGGTCCTCTACACCGTCGTCGTGGCCCTGCGCGTGCGCGACGTCCCGGCCGGCGTGCCGGAGCCGGTCCGCGAAGCCGTCCCCCCGCGCCAGCTCGCCCACCAGGTCGCCGAGGCGTGGCGGACGCCCGGCACGCGCCTGGGCTTCTGGGTCCACTTCAGCACGATGTTCGCCCCCAACGCCCTGACCCTGCTGTGGGGCGTCCCGTGGCTGGTGCAGGGCCAGGGGCAGTCGAAGGCCACGGCCAGTGCCCTGCTCACCGTGTTCGTCTTCGGGTCGATGGCCGGCGGACCGCTGCTCGGCGGCGTGATCGGCCGCCACCCGTCGCTGCGGATGCCGCTGGTCGGCGGGTACATCGGCGGCGCCGCGCTGATCTGGGCCGTGCTGCTCGGCTGGCCGGGTCAGGTGCCCGTGCCGGTGCTGGTGCCCGCGTTCGCCTTCCTCGCCCTCGGCGGCCCGGCCTCGATGATCGGGTTCGCGCTCGCCCGCGACTACAACCCGCTCAGCCGCGTCGGCACCGCGACCGGCGTGGTCAACGTCGGCGGTTTCGTGGCGACGACCATCGCCGCGCTCGGCGTCGGCGTGTTCCTGCAGTGGACGGGCGGGAACTTCCGCGTCTCGCTGCTGGCGATCGTCGCGATCCTCGCGCTGGGCACGGTCCGGATGCTCGTGTGGTGGCGCCGCACGCGCGCCCACCTGTTCCTCGCCGAAGCGCGCGGCGAGGAACTGCCGGTGCGGATCACCCGCCGCCGCTGGGACGCCGCCTTACCCGAGACGCCGATCGTCGCGGCCTGAACGGCCTGATCGAACCACGACCGGCGGCCGCTAGGGTTTGCCGCGTGTCGAGCCCCAAACCGCCCCGCCGTCCCGCCCCGCCGCCCGGTCTGCTGATCGTCGACAAGCCCGCCGGCATG
This sequence comes from Amycolatopsis sp. NPDC004378, assembly GCF_053602455.1. Lineage (NCBI taxonomy): Bacteria > Bacillati > Actinomycetota > Actinomycetes > Pseudonocardiales > Pseudonocardiaceae > Amycolatopsis > Amycolatopsis sp. NPDC004378. The sequence goes on along the minus strand of NZ_JBSGDR010000017.1, from coordinate 36,178 downwards.
ACGTCGCACGACGTCGTCGCCCGCGCCCGCCGGATCATGGGCACCCGCAAGGTCGGGCACGCCGGCACGCTCGACCCGATGGCGACCGGCGTGCTGGTGCTCGGCATCGAGCGCGCCACCAAGCTGCTCGGCCACCTGGCGCTCGACCGCAAGACCTACCTGGCCACGCTGAGCCTCGGCAGCAGCACGACGACCGACGACGCCGAGGGCGAGGTCCTCACGACCGCGGACACCAGGGCGACCACGGACGAAGACATCGCGAGCGGCGTCGAAAAGCTGACCGGCGCCATCCAGCAGGTGCCGAGCGCGGTCAGCGCCGTCAAGATCGACGGCAAGCGCGCCTACGCCCGTGTCCGCGCCGGCGAGGACGTCGTCCTCCCGCCGCGCCCGGTCACCGTCTACCGCTTCGACGTGCTCGCCGTCCGGCACGAGGACGACCACGTCGAGGTCGACGCCGTCGTCGAGTGCTCGTCCGGCACCTACGTCCGCGCCCTGGCCCGTGACCTCGGCGCGGACCTCGGCGTCGGCGGCCACCTCAAGGCGCTGCGGCGCACCACGGTCGGCCCGTTCACGCTGGCCAGGGCGCGCACGCTCGACCAGCTCGAGGAGCAGCCCGAGCTGAGCCTGGACCTCGACGCCGCGGTCGCCGCGGCCTTCCCGCGGCGCGACCTCGACGCGGCCACGGCGAAGGCGGTCCGGCACGGCCAGCGCATCCCCGCGGCCGGCCTCGAAGGCACGTACGGCCTCTTCGGACCCGACGGCCGGGTGCTCGCCCTGGCCGCCGACGAACAAGGTGTGTCCCGCGCAGTGGTGGTGTTGCTGCCCGCCTAGGGTGGCCGGTGAGAGACGGGAGTCTGACGTGCTGCGGTGGCGTGGGCTGGGGGACCTCCCCGGCGGCTGGGGCCGGTGTGTGGTCACCATCGGTGTGTTCGACGGGGTCCATCGAGGGCACCAGGAGCTGATCAGCCGGACCGTCGCGGCGGCGGCCGAACGCGGGCTGCCGAGCGTGATGCTGACGTTCGACCCGCACCCGTCGGAGGTGCTGCGCCCGGGCAGCCACCCGGCGCAGCTGACCACGTTGCGGCGCAAGGCGGAAATCGTCGAAAGCCTCGGCGTCGACGTCTTCTGCGTGCTGCCGTTCACCCTGGAGCTGTCCCGGCTGCTGCCCGAGGAGTTCGTGCACGAGGTGCTCGTCGACCGGCTGCACGCGGCCGCCGTCGTCGTCGGCGACAACTTCACCTTCGGCGCCAAGGCGGCGGGTGACGTCGCGATGCTGCGCACCCTCGGCCGCCGGTTCGGCTTCGCCGCGTACGGCGCCGAACTGCAGGGCAAGGAACTGTCCGAACAGGACCAGTCGGCGATCACCTTCTCGAGCACCTACGTCCGTTCGTGCATCGACGCCGGCGACGTGGTCGCCGCCGCCGAGGCGCTCGGCCGCCCGCACCGGCTGGAGGGCATCGTCGTCCGCGGCGACGGCCGCGGCCACGAACTCGGCTACCCGACGGCCAACCTGTCGACGCCGCGCTTCGCCGCCGTCCCGGCCGACGGCGTCTACAGCGCCTGGTTCACCCGCTCGGCCGACCCGAAGCGCCGGCTGCGAGCCGCCGTCTCGGTGGGCACGAACCCGACGTTCTCCGGGCGCGAGCGGACGGTCGAGGCGTTCGTCCTCGACGTCGACGAGGACTTCTACGGCCAGCACGTGGCGATCGACTTCGTGACGCGCCTGCGCGACCAGGTCCGCTTCGCCGACTCGGCCGGGCTGGTCACGCAGATCGACGACGACGTGATCGAGACGAGAAAGGCACTGGAGGTGCCCCCGGACGCCCCGACCGGGGGCGAATAGGGGCAATTCACGTTCACGCACGTGACAGCGATGGCAAGATGCTCACGGACGGTGTGTGCGCAACCGACAAAGGGGGAGCGGAACTGGTGGAGGACCACAAGATCGTCCAGCGGAACATCGCGTTGCAGCGCGAGTGGTACGGGGAGCCGCTCGGCGACCGGGTGCGCCGGCTCGTCGTCGCGTTCGACGTTTCGCAGGCGTTCCTGGCGGAGGTCCTCGGGATCAGCGCCCCCATGCTCAGCCAGGTGATGAGCGGGCGGCGGGCGAAGATCGGCAACCCGGTCGTGCTGGCCAGGATGATCATGCTCGAGCGCAAGATCCTCGTGCCCGAGGTCGCCGCCGGCAACCGCGACGCGATGCTGGCCGCCCTCGAGGACGTCCGCGACTCGCGGCCCACCGTCGGCCGCGACAACATCCCGGTGGTCTCCGAAGACCAGAAGGTGCTCGCCTACCTGCGCGACCTGGCCGAGGACGAAGACCTGGGCGAGGCCGCCAAGCGGCTCGACGACGACTTCCCGGCGCTGGCCGACCTGCTCCGCCGGGCGGGCAACGGCGCCTGATGCCGGTCCTGTTCAGCGCGCTGCTGCCGCCGGACGACGTGGTCGAGGCGGTCGCCGGGGCCCTCGGCGAGCCGGGGGACGGCCTGCGCTGGGAGCCGCCGGAGCGCTGGCACGTCACCCTCGCCTACTACGGGCCGGACGACCCGGACACCCGCGCGGCCTGGCTGGCCGATCGGCTGGCCGGGCGGCCCGCCGTCGACGTCCGGCTGGAAAAGGCCGCGACGTTCCCCGGGGTGCTGTGGTTGACTGTCGCCGGACCGGAGCTGACGTCCCTGGCGATCGCCGCGGGAGCCGGCGCCGAGGACCGGCCGTACCGGGCCCACCTGACGCTCGCGCGGTTCCCCCGGGAAGAACCGGGGCTCGCCGTGCGTTGGACCGAACGGTTCTCGGGTTTCACCAGCCGCAGCTGGTCCGCCGCCGAGGTGGCGTTGATGACCAGCGAGCGGGACCGGGGCGGCGTCCGCTACCGGGTGGCCCGCTCGTTCGGGCTGGACCGCGGCTGACGACACGCGCCTGAAGCCGCTGTTCAGCGGGCTGGTAACCTCAATGATCGGGTCCGGCTGCAGTCCGTGGCGGCCGTGACCGTCTTCCCGGCGTGCATCCGGCGTCCGGGGCCGCACGGCACTGATTATTTCGAGGAGCAACACAAGTGGCGCTGTCCACCGAAGAGAAGAAGTCGATCCTGGCCGAGTACGGCGTGCACGACTCGGACACGGGATCCCCCGAGGCCCAGGTCGCGCTGCTGACCAAGCGGATCGTCGGCCTCACCGAGCACCTCAAGGCTCACAAGCACGACCACCACTCCCGTCGCGGGCTCCTGCTGCTGGTCGGCCGTCGCCGCCGGCTGCTGAACTACGTGATGAAGGTGGACATCGAGCGTTACCGTGCGCTGATCCAGCGCCTCGGCCTGCGCCGATAGCTTTACCCGAGGGGGAGTGACCACGCGGTCGCTCCCCCTCGCCACAAAACGGCGCGAGCGCGCACGAGGGTCCGTCCGCCGGTCCTCGGTAGTGGTTCCCGGGAAGCGTCCCGGGGGCTTCGATCGAAGACCGGCCTCATTCCTCGAGCGTCCTCAGGCGAAACGGGTCCCAGGGTGGGAGACTCGCGCCGTACAGAGGAACCAAAGAGGAGAACTGTCTATGACCGACTCCACCGGAGTCACCGTGCACGAGACCGAAGCCGTGATCGACAACGGCCGGTTCGGCACCCGTACCGTCCGCTTCGAGACGGGCCGCCTGGCCAAGCAGGCCGCCGGCGCCGTGGTCGCGTACCTCGACGAAGAGACCATGCTGCTCTCGGCGACGACCGCGTCGAAGCACCCGAAGGAGCACTTCGACTTCTTCCCGCTGACCGTGGACGTCGAAGAGCGCATGTACGCCGCGGGCCGCATCCCCGGCGCGTTCTTCCGCCGCGAGGGCCGCCCGTCGACCGACGCGATCCTGACCGCCCGCCTGATCGACCGGCCGCTGCGCCCGTCGTTCACCGACGGTCTCCGCAACGAGATCCAGGTCGTCATCACCGTCCAGAGCCTCAACCCGGACGACCCGTACGACGTGCTGGCGATCAACGCCGCTTCGGCCTCCACTCAGATCGCGGGCCTGCCGTTCTCCGGCCCGGTCGGCGGCGTCCGCGTCGCCCTGATCGAGGGCCAGTGGGTCGCGTTCCCGACCTGGTCGCAGCTGGAGAAGGCGACCTTCAACATGGTCGTGGCCGGCCGCATCGTCGGTGACGACGTCGCGATCATGATGGTCGAGGCCGAGGGCACCGAGCACACGCTCGACCTGATCGCCGCCGGTGGCACCGCGCCGGACGAGGCCGCGGTCGCCGCGGGCCTCGAGGCCGCCAAGCCGTTCATCAAGGTCCTGTGCGAGGCGCAGCAGCGCCTGGCCGCCGAGGCCGCCAAGCCGACCGGCGACTTCCCGGTCTACCCGGCCTACCAGCCGGACGTCTACGAGGCCGTCGCGGCGATCGCCACCGACGACCTGGCCCGCGCGCTGCAGATCGCCGGCAAGCAGGACCGCGACCGCGCGACCGACGAGGTCAAGGCCGCCGTCCTGGAGAAGGTCGGCCTGGGCGAGGGCGAGGCCTTCGAGGGCCGCGACAAGGAGATCGGCGGGGCGTTCAAGGCCCTGACGAAGAAGATCATGCGCCAGCGCGTCCTGACGGAGAAGATCCGCATGGACGGCCGTGGCCTCACCGACATCCGGTCGCTCTCGGCCGAGGTCGCCGTGATCCCGCGGGCGCACGGCTCGGCGCTGTTCGAGCGCGGCGAAACCCAGATCCTGGGCGTCACCACGCTGAACATGCTCCGCATGGAGCAGCAGATCGACTCCCTCTCGCCGGAGACGACCAAGCGCTACCTGCACCACTACAACTTCCCGCCCTTCTCCACCGGTGAGACCGGCCGCGTCGGTTCGCCGAAGCGCCGCGAGATCGGCCACGGCATGCTCGCCGAGCGCGCCCTGGTGCCGGTGCTGCCGAAGCGGGACGAGTTCCCGTACGCGATCCGCCAGGTCTCCGAGGCGCTGGGCTCCAACGGCTCGACGTCGATGGGCTCGGTCTGCGCGTCCACGATGGGCCTGTACAACGCCGGCGTGCCGCTGAAGGCGCCGGTCGCGGGCATCGCGATGGGCCTGGTGTCCGACGAGGTCGACGGCGAGACGCGCTACGTCGCGCTGACCGACATCCTCGGCGCCGAGGACGCCCTGGGCGACATGGACTTCAAGGTCGCGGGCACCAAGGACATCATCACCGCGCTGCAGCTGGACACGAAGCTCGACGGCATCCCCTCCGAGGTGCTCGCCGCCGCGCTGAAGCAGGCGAAGGACGCCCGTCTCACCATCCTGGAGGTCATCGCCGAGGCGATCGACGGCCCGGACGAGATGAGCCCGTACGCCCCGCGCGTCACCAGCGTGAAGATCCCGGTGGACAAGATCGGCGAGGTCATCGGCCCGAAGGGCAAGATGATCAACTCGATCACCGAGGAGACCGGCGCCGACATCTCCATCGAGGACGACGGCACGATCTACGTGGGCGCGGCCGACGGCCCGTCGGCGGAGGCGGCGATCGACAAGATCAACGCCATCGCCAACCCGCAGCTGCCCAAGGTCGGCGAGCGCTTCCTCGGCACCGTGGTGAAGACGGCCGCGTTCGGCGCGTTCGTCTCGCTGCTGCCGGGCAAGGACGGCCTGGTGCACATCTCCAAGCTGGGCAACGGCAAGCGGATCGCCAAGGTCGAGGACGTGGTCAACGTGGGCGACAAGCTCCGCGTCGAGATCGCCGACATCGACAACCGCGGCAAGATCAGCCTGATCGTGGTCAAGGAGGACGAAGCCGCTCCGGCCGACGCGCCCAAGGCCGACGCCGAGAAGGCCGACGCCAAGTAAGACCAGCTCCGTCGAAGGCCCTCTCGCCGTTTCCCCGGCGAGGGGGCCTTCACGGCATCGTGAGTAAGGAACCCATGGCACGGCAGGTTTCCGGGCACGAGCAGCCCGTCGGCACCACCCGCACGCTCGAGTCCACTCCGGACGGTGCGGTCGTCAGGCGCAGCGTCCTCCCCGGTGGCCTGCGGGTGATCACCGAGCACGTCCCGGCGTCCCGCTCGGCCACGGTCGGGCTGTGGGTCGGCATCGGCTCCCGCGACGAGCCGGTGGCCGTCGCCGGCGCCGCGCACTACCTCGAGCACCTGCTGTTCAAGGGCACGAAGCACCGCGACGCCACGCAGATCGCCGAGGAGATCGACGCGGTCGGCGGCGAGTTCAACGCCTTCACGGCGAAGGAACACACCTGCTACTACGCGCAGGTGCTCGACGCCGACCTCCCGCTGGCCGTCGACCTGGTCACCGACGTCGTGTTCGAGGCGCTCTGCACCGACCGCGACATGGACATGGAACGCAGCGTCGTCCTCGAAGAGATTTCGATGCGCGACGACGACCCCGAGGACCTCCTGCACGAGACGTTCGTCAGCGCGATCCTCGGCGACCACCCGCTCGGCCGCCCGGTGCTCGGCACCGAGAAGTCGATCATCGGGATGGCGCCCGCGGCGCTGCGGAACTTCTACAAGCGCCGGTACACGCTGCCCCGGATGGTGCTGGCCGTGGCCGGGAACGTCGATCACGGCCAGGTGCTCCGGCTGGTGCGCAGGGCGTTGCGGGACAAGCTGACCGGCACCGCGACCCCGGTCGCGCCGCGCGAGGGCCGGGCGCGGATCAAGACGCTCCCGAAGCTCGCGCTGCACACCGACGACACCGAGCAGGCGCACGTCATGCTCGGCCTGCGGTCGCTGTCGCGCCACGACGAGCGCCGCTTCGCGCTTTCGGTCCTCAACGCCGCGCTCGGCGGGGGCATGTCGTCGCGGCTGTTCCAGGAGATCCGCGAACAGCGCGGGCTCGCCTACCAGGTGTACTCGTCGGTGGCGAGCTACGCCGACACCGGGCACATGGCCGTGTACGCGGGCTGCCAGCCGGAGAAGCTCGGCGACGTCGCCGGCGTCATCCGCGAGATCCTCGACAAGGTCGGCGTCGACGGCCTGACCGAAGCCGAAGTGGCCCGCGCCAAGGGCCAGCTGCGCGGCGGGATCGTGCTCGGGCTGGAGGACACGTCGTCGCGGATGTCGCGGATCGGCAAGAGCGAGCTCAACTACGGCCGCTACCTGAGCGTCGACGAGACGATCGCGCGCATCGACGCCGTCACGACCGAGGACGTGTGTGCGCTCGCTCGCACTTTGTTCGCGCGACCGGGCGGGGTCTCGGCGGCGGCGGTCGTGGGGCCGTACGCTCACGCCGACGACCTTCCTGACGACCTGCACGAGGTGATCGCTTCATGACCATCAACGTCGGTGTGCTCGGCGCGCGCGGCCGGATGGGTGCGACGGTGGTGAACGCCGTCGAGGGTGCTTCGGACCTGAAGCTCGTCGCGGCCTTGGACGCGGGCGATGACTTCGCGGCGCTGGCCGAGGCCGAGGTGGTCGTGGACTTCACCCACCCCGAAGCCGTCATGGACAACCTGAAGTACCTGGTGGAGCACGACATCCACGCGGTCGTCGGCACGACGGGCTTCAGCGAAGACCGGTTGGCGTCACTGCGTTCCCTGCTCGAGCCGAAGCCGTCGCTCGGGGTGCTGATCGCGCCGAACTTCGCGCTGGGCGCGGTTCTCGCGATGCGTTTCGCGGCCAAGGCGGCGAAGTTCTACGCGTCCGCGGAGATCATCGAGCTGCACCACAACCGCAAGGCCGACGCGCCTTCGGGCACCGCCGCGCACACCGCCCGGATGATCGCCGCCGCGCGCGCCGAGGCGGGCGTGGAGCCGGGCCCGGACGCGACGACGGCGGAGCTGGACGGCGCCCGCGGCGCGTCGGTCGAGGACGTCCACGTGCACTCGGTCCGGCTCCCGGGCCTGGTCGCGCACGAGGAGATCCTGTTCGGCGGCGAGGGGGAGACCCTGACCATCCGGCACGACTCGCTCGACCGGACGTCGTTCATGCCGGGCGTGCTGCTCGGCGTGCGCACCGTGGTGACGCGTCCCGGCCTGACGGTCGGCCTGGAAAACGTCCTCGACCTGTGAGGGCCCGCAACGTCGCGCTGCTGATGACGGTGGCGCTGGTCGTCTACCTGGTCCTGCTGGCCGACCGGGCGTTCGCGCTCTTCGGGTCCGGCACGGGGGCCGGGATCGCGCTGGGGGTCGGCGTGCTGCTGCTGCCGATCCTCGGCGTGTGGATCATCGTGGTGACCTGGCGCAACGGCGTGCAGGTCCAGCGGCTCTCCCGGCGGCTCGACGCGGAGGGTGCCCTCCCGGACGTCTCGGACCTGCCGCGCCGCCCTTCGGGCCGGGTGGACCGCGACGCGGCCGACGCGTGGTTCCAGGAGCGCCGCGCGGAGGTCGAAGCCGACCAGGAGAACTGGCGGGTCTGGTACAAGCTCGCGTACGCCTACGACATCGCGGGGGACCGCCGCCGGGCGCGCGAGACGATGAAGAAGGCCGTCGAGCTGGAAGCCGCCGACCACTGACCCCGCGACAACTGCGGTAGGAGCGCACCTCCGCATGCGGGCTCGGGTGGCCGGGGTCAGTGGTGCAGCCAGCCCGCGAACACCGCGGGGGACGCGGCGATCAGGCTGAAGCGGATCCACCGGCCGGCCAGGCCCGCGGTCAGGAACGTCGCGAGCCGCATCCGCACCACACCGGCCAGCACGCTCGTCGCCATGAACGGCGGCAGGCCCACGAGGGAGCTCACGCCGTACGTCCCGGCCATCCAGTGCGGGTGCCGGTGGCAGCGCTCGCGCAGCCGTTCGAGCCAGGCGCGCACCCGCTTGGTCCGCAGCTGCCAGCGCACGCGCCGCGCCGTCATCGGGCGCTCGCGGTGCAGCCGGTCGTGCAGCGGCTTCGGCAGCTTGATCGTCCCGCGCGCGGCGAGGTAGTAGAGCGACTTCCCGGCGATCTGACCGACCGCGACGGCCGCGCCGAGCCACAGCCAGTGCAGCCCGGGCTGGCTCGCGCACAGCCCGATCAGGAACACTTCGGCGTTGATCAGCGGCACGATGGCCGAACCGAACGCGACGCCCAGCGTCAGCAGGATCCAGCTCATCGTGTCACCTCCCGAAATTCGTTCGCGTACTCCAAGTTATCAGTTCGAAATCCCCGCGCACTGGGGTTGACCCCCTTGTTCGGCGGGTGGTCCGCACCAGAAGATCACCTGCCGGACGGCCGGTGGTCACCTCCTGCTGGAACGCTGACGGGGTGGCCGCCGAGCACCTCACCACGCCCGCTGACCGATTCGGCGCCCGGTGCCGGGCGATCGTGCGTGTCCTGCCGCTGGGTTTGTCGCGGATCGTGGCCCCGACGTTTCTGGGCTTCTGCCTCATCAACGGGTTCACGTTCGGCGTCGACCTGGGGCTGCTGACCGTTTTTCACGGTCTGCTCGGCTGGCCGGTGTGGCTTTCGATCACGCTGTCGTACGTCTGCGCGTTCGGCTTGAGCTTCGTGCTGAACCGGACGTTCAACTTCCATTCCCACGCCGCGGTCGGAATGCAACTCGTGCTTTACATAGGTGCGATTGGTGTCAATTATGCGGCGTTTTTGCTGGGTGTGGGCGCGGGCCTGACGGCATTGGGCGTCGAATACCACCTGTCACGGGTGCTCGCGGGCGCCTGCGAGGGCGTGTTCATGTACTCGGTGCTGCGGTGGGTGGTGTTCCGGGACGCCCGCTCAGGTGAGCGAGAGGTCGAGGGTGCCGGTGAGGCGGACCTCGCGGAGCGTGCGCTCGCCGGTGTCGAGGGTGCGGACCGTGCCGTCGGGGTTCCAGCCGGCCCGGCGGTAGAAGCCGAGGGTGGCGTGGTCGCCCTGGGCGACCCAGGCGATGCCGCGCCCGGCACCGTCGGCCCGCAGCCCGGCGGCGGCGGTCGCGAGTAGCCGTCCGGCGTGCCCGCGGCGTCCCCACCGCGGCTCGACGAGCAGGGTGGCGATCAGGCCGGTGCTGTCCGCGTCCTCGGGCAGGCTGCCGTCGGCGGCGGAGACCTCGTCGTCGGGGGCGCGGCCGGCCACGCAGAAGCCGACGGTGAACTCGCCCTCCGTGGCGACGTAGACCTGGGTGGCGGGGAAGTCGATGGTCTCGGTCCAGGTACCGACGAGGTCCGCGGCGTCCAGTTCGGCCAGGGCGGCCTTGCCGAGGAGGTCTTCGTAGGCGGCGTGCCAGGTGTCGCGCTGGATGCGGGCGATCTCCGCGGCGTCGGACAGGTCGGCGGGGCGGACGGCGGCGTCGCTCATGGGCAGAAGTTAGCGCAGCTCCTCCGCTGAGGGCGGTGGTGGGGGCAGGGACGGAACGGTGCGCGGTTTTGTCGGTGGTGGGTGGCACCATGACGGCACCATGCAGACGATCAGCGTCCCGGCGGCCCGGAAGACCTTCCTGGCCGCGCAGGGCTTCAGCGACCCGCGTCCCACCGGTGTGCCTTCTCGGCGGCACCTGAAACGCGTGCTTTCGCGTGTCCAGCTGCTGCAGCTGGACTCGGTGAACGTCGCGGTCCGGGCGCACTACATGCCGGTGTTCTCGCGGCTGGGGGCGTACGAGCCCGCGCTGCTCGACTCGGCGGCGTGGGCGCACTCGGCGCGGCAGCCGCGGATGCTGGTGGAGACCTGGGCGCACGAGGCGAGCCTGCTGCCGGTCGAGGACTGGCCGCTGATCCGCTCCGGCGCGAAGCGCGACGGCTGGTGGAAGCACTACGGCCCGCTGATCGAGAAGTCGCCGGGGCTGGTCGACGAAATCCTGTCGGTGGTCAAGGAACTGGGCCCGATCGGAGCGGGCGGCATCGAGCGCGAGGTGGAGGCGGACGCGCAGCGGCGCGGGCCGGGCTCGTGGTGGGAGCGCTCGGAGGTCAAGCGCGTCTGCGAGTACCTGTTCGGCATCGGCCAGCTGACCACGGGCACGCGCCGGTCGTTCGAGCGCCTGTACGACCTGACCGAGCGGGTGGTGCCGCCGGAGATCCTGTCCCGCTCGGTGCCGGCGGACGAGGGCGCGCGCGGCCTGATCGAGCGGTCGGCGCGGGCCCTGGGCGTGGCGACGGAGACGGACCTGCGCGACTACTACCGCCTCGGCCCGGCCCCGGCCCGCCGGGCGGTGGCGGAGCTGGTGGAGTCGGGCGTCCTCGAGCCGGTGGCGGTCCACGGCTGGAAGGCGACGGCCTACCGGCACGTCGACGCCCGCACCCCGCGCTCGGTGACCGGCCGCGCGCTGCTGTGCCCGTTCGACCCGCTGATCTGGGAACGCGCCCGCACCGAGCGCCTGTTCGGGTTCAGGTACCGCATCGAGATCTACGTCCCGGAGCCGAAGCGGGTGTACGGCTACTACGTGTTCCCGTTCCTGCTCGACGGGTCCCTGGTGGCCCGCGTCGACCTGAAGTCCGACCGCGCGGCGGGCGTCCTGCGCGTCCAGGGGGCGTTCGCGGAGGACGGCGCGGACCTGGCGAGGGTCCTGCCGGAGCTGGCGGGGGAGCTGCGCCACATGGCGGAGTGGCTGGGCTTGTCGGGCGTGGCCGTGGGTTCCCGCGGCGACCTGGCTCCGGGGTTGAAGAAGCTGGTGCGCTGAGGTTCCCGGCAGCGAGAACGGGTCGTTCCCGGCCCCCACCGGGAACGACCCGTTTCCCCCTTACTCAGCCGGCCGCGCGCGTCACCACGGCGTTGCCGGAGCCCGTGCGGGCGCGGACCTTCAGCTTCACGCCGCTCTCGGGGGCGGTGTCGGCGACGTCGAGCTCGCTGGACACCTTGCCGCCGCTGGAGGTCAGGTCGACCTCCGCCGCGGTGCCGCCGCGGATGCCGATCCGGACTTCGCCCGAGCCGGTGATCAGGTCGAGCGTGCCGGACGCCGCGTCGGCCACCGACAGGTCGCCGCTGCCGGTGCGGGCCATGACCTCGCCCGAAACCGCGCCCAGCCAGACGTCGCCGGTGCCGGTGGCCAGCGTGGCGGAGCCGGCGATCGACGACGCCTCGACGTGGCCGCTGCCGCTGCGCAGCTGCAGCCCGCCCAGCGTGGGCCCGAGCTTGATGGCGCCGCTGCCGGTGCGGATCGTCGCGGACCCGTCGGCCCGGTCGAGCTTCACCTCGCCGGACCCGGTCAGCAGGTCCACGCGCCCGGCCGAGCCGGTCACCGTGACGTCCGCGGCGCCGGCCCGCACGTCGACGTGCGAGCCCGCCGGCGCGCGCACGGTCACCGACAGCGCGACGTTGCGCAGCTGCCACGCCTTGGGCGCCTGGACGACCAGGCGGTTGCCCAGCTTCTCGATCCGGCTCTGCCGCACGGCCTCGGCGGGGGAGGCCCCCGACGGGTCGACGCCGAGCTGGTCGCCGAAGCGTTCGCCGACCCAGGACAGCAGGCTGTTGACCCCCGCCACCCACGGCTGCTGCTCGCCCTGGTCGTGCCGCAGCTCGACGCGCGCGCCGGAGTCGCCTTCCAGGACGACCTGCACCCGGCCGATCGTCACCCCGAGGTCGAGCTCCAGCGGGCCTTCGGCCTCGAACTCGTCGATCCGCACCAGCTCGTCGTTCGGCTGCCCGGACGCCTGCTCTTCGGAAGCCTTCGGCTCTTCGGCCGGTGTGGTCTGGTTCTCGTCGGTCATCTTCGATCCCCTCAGCCCTCGACCCAGCCGTGCAGGTGCGACCCGGACCGGCCGCCCCCCTTGCCCTGGTGCTTCTGGCCCGCACCGAGCGAGCCGTGCCCCAGCGCCCCCTGCACCGCCTGGGAAACGAACGTGTTCAGCGAGACGCCCTGGGCCGCCGCCGCGCGCTCGGCCTGTCCCTTGATCTGCTCGACCAGCCGCAGCGTGATGCGGCTGATGTCACCGCCGTCGATCGGTGGCGGCGGCGTGGTGTCACGTGGTGTCTCGCGCCGCGGCGCCTCTTCGGCGGCTCCGGTGACGACCACGCGGACGTCCCGGCCGTCCAGCCGCACGTCGACCACCTGGCCGGGCAAGGCGGCCGTGACCTCGGCGGCGAGGTCGGAAAGGGCGTTCATCAGCGTCAGGCGGACGGCGGGTTCGATCGCGGAGGACAGCAGCGCGGCCGCCCGCCGGGTGTGCTCGTCCCCGGCGGCAGCCGTGTTCGCGAGGTCCTCGCGAAGGTTGGCGATGTACGGCGTCAAGTCCATGACACCACTATGACGTCATCAGTGACGTCAGTCAAGGAGCCGGTGACGCCACCGTGTCCCCCGGGAGTGGGCGCCCGGCCGCGGTTAGGCTGCCGGAGGGAGCCGGCGGAAGAGGAGTGCGGACGTGGCCGAAACCGTGTCACCGAGGGTGCAGCTGATCGCGAAGACCGAGTTCTTCCCGCCCGAGGACGTGCCGTGGTCGACCGACGCGGACGGCGGCGAAGCGCTCGCCGAGTTCGCCGGCCGGGCCTGCTACCAGTCCTGGAAGAAGCCGAACCCCGCCACCGCGACCAACGCCGGCTACCTCGAGCACATCATCGACGTCGGCCACCTGTCCGTGCTGGAGCACGGTTCCGTCACCTTCTACCTGACCGGCATCTCGCGCTCCCTGACCCACGAGCTGATCCGGCACCGCCACTTCTCGTACTCGCAGCTTTCGCAGCGGTACGTGCCCGAGCGCGACGCGGAGATCGTCGAGCCGGAGATCATCGCGAACGACCCGGTGCTGCACGAGAAGTTCCTCGCCGCGGCGCAGGCGAGTGTCGACGCCTACACCGAGCTCCTGGCCGGCCTCGAGGAGAAGTTCGCCGACGTCCCGAGCGCGACCCTGCGCCGCAAGCAGGCCCGCCAGGCCGCTCGCGCCGTGCTGCCGAACGCGACCGAGACGCGCATCGTCGTGACCGGGAACTACCGCGCGTGGCGGCACTTCGTCGCGATGCGCGCCACCGAGCACGCCGACGTCGAGATCCGGGAGCTGGCCGTGGAATGCCTGCGACAACTGCAGAAGGCCGCCGCGAACGTGTTCGCGGACTTCACGATCTCGACGCTGCCGGACGGCACCGAGATCGCCACGAGCCCGAAGGTGCTCGAAGGCTGATGAAACGTCTCGCGATCGACGTCCGGCCCGGTGAATACGCTGTCGTCCGCCTGCCCGCGGACGCCCCGGTGCCCCCGGAACTGCTCGCGCCCGGCGAAGCGGCCTTCGTGTCGGTGACCCGGACGCCCGACGAGCTGTCCGTGATCTGCCCGGCCGGCCGCGAGCCGGCGGGCAGCACGGCGGCGGAGGACGGCTGGCGGCTGCTGTCGGTCCGCGGCCCGCTGGAGTTCACGCTGACCGGCATCATCGCCGCGCTGGCCTCGGAGCTGGCGGCGGCCGGGGTGGCGCTGTTCTCGATGTCGACCTTCGACACCGACCACATCCTGGTCCGCGGCACCGACCTCGACCACGCCGTGAAGGCGCTGCGCGACTCCGGCCACGAAGTCGCGCACGCCTGACGCTTTCCGGCGGGATTCCCGGGTAACCCGCGGGTGACGGTGGGAGCCGTCACCCTTGAAATCGAAAGTTCGGCATGCCTAAACTTCGATTTGGGATCCCCGACACCCGGTGAGAGGCAGGCGTCATGGCGGTCACGGAGGCGGCCCGGCCGAGACTGGGGGCGCGCCTGCGCACCGGCTCGGCCCTGCTCGGCCCGGCGTTCGTGGCCGCGATCGCGTACGTCGACCCGGGCAACGTCGCCGCCAACATCAGCGCCGGCGCGCGCTACGGCTACCTGCTGGTCTGGGTGATCGTCGCGGCCAACCTGATGGCCGTGCTCGTGCAGTACCTGTCGGCGAAGCTCGGCCTGGTCAGCGGCATGTCCCTGCCGGAAGCGCTGCGCGCCCGGCTGTCCGGGCCCGCGCGGCTGGCCTACTGGCTGCAGGCCGAGGTCGTCGCGATCGCCACCGACCTCGCCGAGGTCGTCGGCGGTGCCATCGCGCTGAACCTGCTCTTCGACCTGCCGCTGGTGGCCGGCGGCCTGATCACCGGCGCGGTCTCCCTGACCCTGCTGGCGGTCCAGGACCGCGGCGGCCAGCGGACGTTCGAGCGGGTCGTCACCGGCCTGCTGCTGGTGATCGCGATCGGCTTCCTGGCGAGCCTGTTCGTCGAGCCGCCGTCGGCGTCGGGCGCGCTCGGCGGGCTGGTCCCGAAGTTCGAGGGCTCGGGCAGCGTCCTCATCGCCGCGGCGATGCTGGGCGCGACGGTGATGCCGCACGCGGTCTACCTGCACTCCGGCCTGGTCCGCGACCGCCACGGCCGGCCCGAGGGGGCGAGCAAGCGGCGGCTGCTGCGCGCCACCCGCGCCGACGTCGGCTTCGCGATGCTGCTGGCGGGCGCGGTGAACCTCGGCATGCTGCTACTGGCGGCGACGAACCTCCAGGGCCTGACCGGCGTCGACAGCATCGAAGGCGCCCACAGCGCGGTCGCGACGGCGCTCGGCCCGGGCATCGCGCTGATGTTCGCGATCGGCCTCCTGGCCTCCGGCCTGGCCTCGACGTCGGTCGGCGCGTACGCGGGCGCGATGATCATGCAGGGGCTGCTGCACAAGCGGATCCCGCTGGTCCTGCGCCGCCTGGTCACGCTCACCCCGGCGATCGTGGTGCTGGCCCTGGGCGCCGACCCGAGCGCGGCCCTGGTCGTGTCGCAGGTGGTGCTGTCGTTCGGGATCCCGTTCGCCCTGGTGCCGTTGATCCGCCTGACGGCGGATCGGCAGCTGATGGGCCCGGACGCGAACCACCGGCTGACGACGATCGCGGGCGCGGTCGTGGCGACGGTCATCATCACCCTGAACGTGGTCCTGATCCTTCTCACGGTCACCGGCTGAGTCACGAATTCCGCGGAACCCCCGGCCGCGCGCGACGGTCCGACTAGCATCTGCGCGACCGCTGCCGAAGGAGCACCGTGACCGACGAACAGACCCGTCCGTATCCCCCGCAGGCGCCCGCCACGCCTGGTCAGCGGGTCGTCGCGGGCCGTTACGCCTTGCTCGGCGAGCTCGGCCGGGGCGGGATGGGCGTCGTCTGGCGGGCGCAGGACCAGGTCATCGGGCGGCAGGTCGCCGTCAAGGAACTGCGGCTGCCCGACGCCGAGTCCGCCGCCGTGTTCTCCGAACGCGCCCTGCGCGAGGTGCGCACCGGGGGCCGGCTCAACGATCCCGCCGTCGTCACCGTCTACGACGTCGTCACCGACGGGGGCACCACCTTCATCGTCATGGAGCTCGTCGAAGCGCCGAGCCTCGCCGACCTCGTGCGGCAGCGCGGGCCGATGCCCGCCGCCCAGGCCGCGCAGCTGGGGGAGCGGGTGCTCGCCGCGCTGCAGGCCGCGCACGCCGCCGGGATCGTGCACCGGGACGTCAAGCCGGCGAACATCCTCGTCGCGCCCGACGGCCGCGTGAAGCTCACCGACTTCGGGATCGCCCACGCCGTGGACGACCCGCGCCTGACCACCAGCGGCATGATCGTCGGCTCGCCCGCCTTCATGGCGCCCGAACGCGTCGAGGGCCGCGAAGCGCTGCCCGCGTCCGACCTGTGGTCGCTCGGCGCGACGCTGTTCTTCGCCGTCGAAGGCACGATCCCGTTCGAGCGCGCGACCACCGCCGCGACGCTGCACGCGATCATGACCGAGATCCCGTACCTCACGCGGGGCCAGGGCCCGATCGCCGCGGCCGTCCTCGGCCTGCTCGTCGCGAACCCCGACGCCCGCCTGACCGCCGCCCAGGCCCAGCACCTCCTGACCACGGCGCAAGGCGTGCGGCCCACGCCGCCGGGCGGCACCGCCATGGTCCAGCCGATGACGCGGGTCGCGCCGCAGCCGCCGAAGAAGGCCACGCGGGCCCTGTGGCTTTCGGCCGCCGCCGTCCTGGTGGTCGGGGCCCTGGTCGGCGGGTTCTTCGCGGGCAAGGCCTTCGAAGCCCCGGCCGTCGACCAGCAGAAGCAGCCGACCATGACGTTCGGCCTCGGCGGCCAGCTGCGGGCGGAGATCGGCTCCAGCTACCCCTGCTACAGCGCCCCGGTCCAAGAGGGCGGGATCATCAGCAGCGACAACGAAGTCACCTGCGACAAGAACCACACGCTCGAGGTCTACGACACCGCGGACGCTATCGCGGTCGGGAACTGGACCGACGAAGACGCCGCGGTCGCGGCTTACCCCGGTCTCCCGGCGGTCACCGCGGTCGCCGAAGCCCGCTGCGCGACGTCGTTCCGCTCCTCGATCGTCCCGGAGGCCAAGCGGGACGGCCTGATCTACCGGGCCCTCGTCCCCACCCAGGCGGAGTGGCAGAGCGTGCCCGACAAGAGCGGCGAGTACCCGACGCGCGAGTTCTACTGCCTGCTCACCAGGGCCGACGGCGGGCCGATCACCGCGCCGATCGTGACCAAGGTCAAGTAGAAGTTCCGCGACGAGCGGCCGGGTCCCGGAAATCCTCCGCACTTCGCCGGACCGGGCCAGGTCGACGCGTTTTTCGCCGGGGGTACGGGGTACCGTCTCCTCCATGTCCAACCCACCTACCGCAGCACCCGGCCGGCCCTTCGGGCGCGTGCTCACCGCGATGGTCACGCCCTTCGACGCCGAAGGCGCGCTGGACCTGAAGCGGGCGCAGGAGCTGGCCGAGCACCTCGTGGAGCTGGGGAACGACGGCCTCGTCATCAACGGCACCACCGGCGAGAGCCCGACCACGAGCGACGCGGAGAAGCAGGACCTGGTCCGCGCCGTGGTCGAGGCCGTCGGCGACCGGGCGACCGTCGTGGCCGGCGCGGGCACCAACAACACCGCGCACAGCATCGAGCAGGCGAAGCAGGCCGAGGAAGCCGGCGCGCACGGCCTGCTGGTCGTCACCCCGTACTACTCGCGGCCGAGCCAGGCCGGGCTGTACGCGCACTTCACCACCGTCGCGGACAGCACCGGGCTGCCGGTGATGCTCTACGACATCCCGCCGCGCTCGGTCGTCCCGATCGAGGTCGACACGCTGCTGCGGCTGGCCGAGCATCCGCGGATCCTGGCGGTCAAGGACGCCAAGGGCGACCTGATCGCCGGCTCCGAGGTCATCGCCAGCACCCACCTCGCGTACTACTCGGGCGACGACGGGCTGAACCTGCCGTGGATCTCCGTCGGCGGCACCGGCGTGGTGAGTGTGATCGGTCACGTCGTCGCGGGCCGGATCCGCGCGATGATCGACGCCTACGAGACCGGCGACACCTCCACCGCGCGCACCAACCACCGCGCCATGCTGCCGGTGCTGCGCGCGATGTCGCGGGTCGGCGGGGTCGCGTTCAGCAAGGCGGCGCTGCGGCTGCGCGGCTTCGACGTCGGCGAGCCGCGGCTCCCGATCGTCGCGCCGACCACCGACCAGACCGCGCTGATCGCCGCCGATCTGACCCAGGGCGGCGTGCCCCTGGGCGACACGGCGGCGCAGGACTGGCATGGTGAGCGGGTGGCACAAGCAGACTCGAGGGCCGCCTACACGGCGCCGACCTCGCACACCAGCGTTGGGACCCTGCCTCGGTGAGCTCACTTCCCCCAGGTCCAGGCCCCACCAACGCCCCGCCCGCACTGCCCGAGGGAGCCCTGCGCATCGTCGCGCTGGGCGGCATCGGCGAGGTCGGGCGCAACATGACCGTCTTCGAGTACGCCGGCCGGCTGCTCATCGTCGACTGCGGGGTGCTCTTCCCCGAGGACGACCAGCCCGGCGTCGACCTGATCCTGCCCGACTTCCGCGCGATCGAGGACCGCCTCGACGACATCGACGGCCTGGTGCTCACCCACGGGCACGAGGACCACATCGGTGCCGTCCCGTTCCTCCTGCGCCTGCGGCCGGACCTGCCGATCTACGGCTCGAAGTTCACCAACGCGCTGCTCGCGGCGAAGGCCAAGGAGCACCGGCAGCGGCCGAACCTGATCCAGGTCCGCGAGGGCGAGCGCCGCGACGTCGGCGCGTTCAACCTCGAGTTCTTCGCGGTCAACCACTCCATCCCGGACGCGCTGGCCGTGGCCATCCGCACCCCGGCGGGCGTGGTGCTGCACACCGGCGACATCAAGCTCGACCAGCTCCCGCTCGACGGGCGCCTCACCGACCTGGCCGGGTTCTCCCGGCTCGGCGACGAGGGCGTCGACCTGTTCTGCGTCGACTCCACCAACGCCGAGGTCCCCGGGTTCGTCATGCCCGAGCGCGACATCGGCCCGGTGCTCGACGACGTCATCCGCAAGGTCGACCAGCGCGTCATCGTGGCCTGCTTCGCCAGTCACGTGCACCGCGTCCAGCAGGTGCTCGACGCCGCCGAGCGGCACGGCCGCCGGATCGCGTTCGTCGGCCGGTCGATGGTCCGGAACATGGGGATCGCGGCCGAGCTGGGCCTGCTGAACGTGCCGGACGGCCTGCTCGTCGACCTCGACCAGGCGAGCACCCTGCCGGAGAGCAAGGTCCTGTTCGTCTCGACGGGTTCCCAGGGCGAGCCGCTCTCCGCGCTGTCGCGGATGGCGCGCGGCGAGCACCGGCAGATCTCGATCCGCGCGGGCGACACCGTCGTGCTGGCCAGCTCGATGATCCCGGGCAACGAGACCGCGGTGTTCGGCGTGGTCAACGGCCTGACCCGGCTGGGCGCCAACGTCGTCCACCAGGGCAACGCCAAGGTCCACGTGTCCGGCCACGCGTCGGCGGGGGAGCTGCTCTACCTGTACAACGCGGTGCGGCCGAGCAACGTGATGCCGGTCCACGGCGAGTGGAAGCACCTGCGCGCCAACGGCGAGCTGGCGATCCGCACGGGCGTCGCGGCGGAGAACGTGGTCATCGCCGAAGACGGCGTGGTCGTCGACCTGATCGACGGCAAGGCGTCCCGCACGGGCCGCGTCGAGGTCGGCCACGTCTACGTCGACGGCCTGTCGGTCGGCGACGTCGGCGAGTCGACCCTGTCCGACCGGCTGGTCCTCGGCGAGGGCGGCTTCATCGCGATCAACGTCGCGGTGGACTCCAGCACGGGCCGCGCGGTCAGCAGCCCCACGGTGGCCGGCCGCGGCTTCTCCGACGACCCCAAGGCCCTGGCCGCGGTGGTGCCGCTCGTGGAGATGGAGCTGGCCCGCACGGAGGCCGAAGGCATCACGGACACGCACCGCATCGCCCAGGCGGTCCGCCGGGTGGTCGGCCGCTGGGTGGCGGACACCTACCGCCGCCGCCCGATGATCGTCCCGACGGTCATCCCGGTCTAGTCCGAAGCCCGTGAAGGCCACCTCGAGTCCTCGAGGTGGCCTTCACGGTTTTTCAGCGCGTGACCTTGGCCAGCAGCAGCGCGAGGGCCACGGTGGCGGTCTGGCGCAGCAGGGCCCGGCGAGCCCTGCGTTGTTCGACGCGGTTCGGTTTCATCGAGTACCCCCAGTGGTTCGCCACCCAGTGTTCCGCGCGAGCCGCGCGGTGACATCCCACTCGGGGACGGGCCGGGTCCTTCGCGGGTATGAGGTTTCGCTTAGGCCGTTTGGGCCACGAGCCGCCGCTTTGCCGGGCGCTAACCTGGTCCCACTTCGCCTCGGGAAGAGAGGCCGCGCCGATGGGACGTCACTCGCCGGACGGAAGAAGACGCCGGCTGCTGGTGCCCGTGTTCGCGACCGCCTCCGTGCTGCTCCTCGGGACCGCGGCCTGGGTGACCGTCTCGGTGGTGACCGCGAAGCCCGCCTGCGAGCGGCCGGCGAAGGTCCTCGTCAGCGCGTCCGCCGACATCGCGCCCGCGCTCTCGCTCGTCGCGGGTGGTCTGAACCTGCAGTGCGGCAGCGTCGAGGTCCAGACCAGGGACGCGACGTCGGCGGCCGAGCGGCTCGCACTCTCCGACGGCAGCCCGCGACCGCAGGTGTGGGTGCCGGACTCGACCCTCGCGCTGCGCCGCGCCCGCCAGCTCGGCGCGTCCGACGTCCCGGAAACCGGGGCGTCGGTGGCCAGTTCGCCGGTGGTGCTGGCCGTCGCCCAGGACGTCGCGAAGGGGCTCGGCTGGCCGGAGCGCACCCCGACCTGGGCGGAGATCCTCGGCGCGCCCGGTGCGGTGCCGGGGATGCCCGATCCGGCGCGCGACCCGGTCGGCGCGGTGGCCTTGCTCGGCCTCAAGGACAGCGTCAAGACGGCCACCGAGCCCGCGGGCGCGTACGTCGCCTTGCTGCGGAAGTTCTCCGCCAACACCCTCGGCGGGGAGACCGACCTGATCGCGCGGCTGCCGGGCTCGAGCGGTAGCGGCGGCACGGCCGCGGTGACGGTGTTCCCCGCGTCGGAGAACTCCTTGCTGCGCCACAACATCGAGGACGCGTCGTCGCCGCTCGTCGCCGTCTACTCGACCGCGGTGCCCACTTTGGACTATCCGTTCGCGGAGCTGGGCGGGATCTCGCCGCAGCAGCGGCCGATCGTCGAAGCGTTCCGTGACGCGGTGCTCGGCGACGCGGGTGCCGACGCCATCGCGAAGACGGGCCTGCGTGCCGCGGGCGGGCAGGCACTGCGCGAGCACTCCGACGACCCGCGGGTGTCGCCGCCCGGGATCCGCGTCGCGAACCTGCCCGCCGCCGCGGCGATCGACGAGCTGCTGAACCAGTGGGCCGGGGTCAACCTGAGCGCGCGGGTGCAGGTGCTCGTCGACGTCTCCGGGTCGATGAACGCGCAGGTGCCGGGGACCGGGCTCAACCGGATGCAGGTGACGATGCAGGCCGCGGCGAAGGCCATGCACCTGTTCAAACCCGCGACGCAGCTGAGGATGCTGGCGTTCTCGACCCGCCTCGACGGCGACAAGGACTACCGCGAGCTGCTGCCGATGGCGCCGGTCGCCCAGCACCTGGCGAGCGGCGCGCTGGACAAGCTGGCGCAGGTGAAGGCGACGCCGGACGGCGGCACCGGGCTGTACGACAGCGTGCTGGACACCTACCGCACCGGGCGGCGCGAGTGGGAGCCCGGCCGGCTCAACCTGGTGATCGTGATGACCGACGGCCGCAACGAGGACCCGCACGGGATTTCGCGCGCGGACCTGCTGACCGAGCTGGCGAAGCTGCAGGACCCGCGCCGCCCGATCCCGCTGATCGGCGTCGGCATCGGCCCGGACGCGGACAAGGCCGAGCTCGACCAGCTGACCGCGGCGACGGGCGGCCAGGCCTTCGTCGCCCCGGACCCGGCGAAGATCACGGACGTGTTTTTCGGGGCGCTGAGCCGGATCGCCGGCGGATGAGGGCGTAGCCGCCGAGGATCACCGCCAGGCTGATCAGGCTCAGGAACAGCTGCGACCGCGCGTCTTCGTCCACGAACAGCATCGACGCCACCACGACGAGCGTCAGGGCCAGCGTCAGCCGGCTGAGCCACGGGTAGCCCCACATCCGCAGCTGCAGCTTCTCCGGCGCCTCCGCCTCGAGCTGCCGCCGCATGCGCAGTTGCGAGCCGCAGATGATGGCGTACACGAACAACGCCACCGCGCCCGCCGAGTTGATGATGAAGGAGAAGATCTTGTCCGGGGAGACGTAGCTCATCACCACCGCGACGTAACCGACCGAAGTGGACGCCAGGATCGCCTTCCACGGCACGCCGCGCGCGTTCGTGTCCGAGATCCACGACGGTGCCCACCCGTGGCGCCGCAGGGCGAAGAGCATGCGGGATGCCGTGTACAGCCCCGAATTCAGCACCGACAGGGCCGCCGTCAGGACCACGGCCGAGACGATCGTCGACGCCGCCGGGACGCCGAAGCGGCCGAACGCCGCCGCGAACGGGCTCGTCTCGCTCGGGATGTCGCGCCACGGCGTGATCATCACCAGCAGCGCCACCGAGCCGACGTAGAACACGATGACGCGCCACACGATCGTCGAGGTCGCCTTGCGGACCGCCGTCTCGGGCTGGTCGGACTCCGCCGCCGCGATCGTCACGATCTCCGCGCCGAAGTAGGAGAAGATCACGATCACCACGCCGTGCACCACCGAGAAACCACCGTTCGGCACGAAGCCGTCGAGGCCGATGTTGCTCACCGAGAAGTGCGCCCCCGGCCAGAGCCCGAGCACGAACAGCAGGCCCAGCACCAGGAAGACCACGATCGTCGCGACCTTGATGGAGGCGAGCCAGAACTCGGTCTCGCCGAACGAGCGCGCCGACGCCAGGTTCGTCGCCGTGAGCAGCAGCATCAGGGCCAGCGAGAACACCCACTGCGGAACCCCGGGGATCCAGCCCTGCAGGATCTTCGCGCCGGCCACGGCCTCGAACGCGACCACGCCGACCCAGAAGTACCAGTACAGCCAGCCGATCGTGAAGCCCGCCCAGCCGCCGAGCGAGTCCCGGGCGTAGTCCATGAACGAGCCGAGCGCGGGCGCGGCCGTCGCCATCTCGCCGAGCATCCGCATGACCAGCACCACGAGCAGGCCGCCGAGCGCGTAGGAGAGCACGGCCGCCGGCCCGACGGTGTGGATCACCGCGCCGCTGCCGATGAACAGGCTCGCCCCGATGATGCCGCCCAGGGCGATCATCCGGACGTGCCGCTGGCGCAGTTCGGGACGCAGCCCAGTGGTCGACATGGTGGGGAATTGTCGCACTTCGGCGGCACCCCGTGAAGAACTCAGCTCGTGAGGATCTCCGACTTCCGCTGCACCAGGAAGGCCCCGGCCAGCAGGATCGCCGAGCCGAGCAGCTGCGGCCAGGTGAGTTCCTCGCCGATCAGGGCCCAGGCCGCGACGGTGGTGATCACCGGCTCGACCAGGCCGAGCACGCTCGCCACCGACGCCGGCAGGTGCCGCAGCGACGAGATCCCGCAGATGTAGGCGAGCACCGTCGCCACCAGCACGAGCAGCACCATCAGCAGCCAGACGGGCGGGTGCCACGCGCCGAATTCGACGTCCACGGCGAGCAGCCCGACCGGCCACGTCCACGGCGGCGCGACCAGGCTGATCAGCACCGCGCCGAGCACCATGCCCCAGGTGACCAGGCCGAGCGGGTCGATGGCGGCCACCGCGCGCTCGCCCAGCAGGAAGTACCCGGCCGAGCACAGGGCCGCGCCGAAGCCGGCGAGCAGCCCGAGGCCGTTCAGCGTGACGCCCTGCCAGACCTGCGCGACCAGCGACAACCCGGCCATCGCCAGCGCGATGCCGCCCCACACCGACCGCGGCAGCCGGTGCCGCCGCACGAACCGCACCCACAGCGCGATGAGCACGGGCGAGACGAACTCGAGCAGGATCGCGATGCCGACCGGGATCCGGCCCGCGGCGACGAAGTAGAGCAGCTGCACGCCGGCCACCCCGAGCAGGCCGTAGCCCGCCAGGACGGGCAGCTCGGCCCGGCGGACCCGCAGCTTCCGCGGCGCCACCAGCGCCACCCCGGCGAGCAGCACGAACCCGGCCAGGCCGATCCGCATCGCGGCCACCTGCTCCGGGCTGAACCCGGCGGACATCGCGGACTTGCCCAGCGTGCCCGACGTGCTGAAGAACAGCGCGGCGAGCAGGACGAGCGTGGTCCCGCGGCCGCGGTGGGCGACGTGGGGAGGCGCGAGGACGGGCAGCTCGGTGGTCACGTGCGCGACTGTAAGCACCGCGACGTGACTGCCAAAACGCTTTTTCCGGTTACTCGGCTTGCTTGAGCCCGGTCGCGATGTGCGTCGTGATCGTGGCCAGCCGCCGCCCCTGGAGGCGCAGCGCACCGAGGGCCAGTTCGTCCGGCGCGGCGGACTTGCGCGACACGAACGAACCGCCGTACGGGTTGCCGGACTCCATCAGGTGCGGGTCGGTGTAGCCGAGCGGGACGACGATCGCGCCCCAGTGGTAGAAGACGTTGTTGATCGCCAGCAGCGTCGACTCCAGGCCACCGTGCCGGGTGGAGGCGCTCGTGAACGACGTCGCGACCTTGTCGGCCAGCTTCCCCTGCGCCCACAGGCCACCCGTGCTGTCCAAATAGGACTTCAGCTGGGCGGTCGGGCCGCCGAACCGGGTCGGGCTGCCGAACGCGAGCCCGTCCGCCCAGACGAGGTCGTCGAGGGTGGCGAGCTCGTGGTGTGGCCCCGAATCGACCCACGCCTGCCAGCGCGGGTTCTTCGCGATCGCATCGGCGGGCACCGTCTCCGGCACGGTCCGCACCCGCACGTCGGCCCCGGTCTCCCGGGCACCGGCGGCGAGCGATTCGGCCAGGGCGGCGGTGTTGCCGGTCGCGCTGTAGTAGACGACGAGGATCCGTGTGCTCACGTCCGCGACTCTAGGCGTGCCGGGCGGGCCGTCTCAGATTCCGGACGTCGGCTTCCACGGGCTGACCGTGTCGGTCGGCCGCGTCGGGTCGTGGAAGCGGGGGCGGTCCAGCTCGCCCGCGCGCAACGGGACCAGGCCGTCGGCGATCGCGCGCATGATCTTCGCGTGGGCGCGCACCCCGGCGCCCGGGCGCTCCGGCTCGACGTCCGACAGGTCGACGGGATCGCCGAAGTGGACCTTGAACCGCGGCCGGCGCAGCGGGGCGCTGAGTCCCGAACGGGCGAGGGGGACTAGGTCGGCCGGGCCGTTGACCGTCTCGGTGCCCCAGTAGACGGCTTCGTGCGCGCCCCACTGGCTGATCGGGATCACCGGGACGTCCGCCGCCAGCGCCAGCCGGGCCGCGCCGGTCTTGCCGCGTTCGGGCCAGAGGCCGGGGTCGTGGCTGATCCGGCCCTCGGGGTAGACGATGATCGGCTCGCGGGTGGTCTTCAGCGCCTCGACGGCCTCGGCGAACTGCCCGACGGCGGTCGCGGCGACCTTCCGGTCGACCCGCAGGTGGCCGCTGACCCGCAGCGCCGGCCCGATCACCGGGGCGTCCAGGATGCCGCCGGCCAGCATGAACCGCGGGTTGATACCGATCCGCTTGCACGCCGCCATCAGGACGAACGCGTCGAACACGCCGATGTGGTTCGCGGTCATCAGCAGCGGCTTGCCCCGCAGCCGCGCCGGGATCCGCCCGCTGACGGTGAGCCGCCCGACCAGGTTCACCAGCCCGCGGTCGATGTTCAGCATGGTCCGCCAGATGGCGGGGGCTCGGCGAGACGTGTTGTCGGAGTGCAGCGCGACCATGGGGCAGAGCATGGCAGACGCCGATTTCACCCGAATGCGCACTGGCCGGATCGGTTCACCCGGATGGCCGCTCAAGGCCGGTGTGAGGCAGAAGTTCACCCTGGGCCGAGAGTGGCGCATGGGACGAACGGCCACGGCCGGTTACCGTAAAAGGCATGGCTGGGTCGGCGACGAGGAAGCGAAGCACGGGAAGCGGCGCGAAGGGGGCAGCGGCGCGAAAGCCGCGTACACCTGCGAAGTCACGTCCCGCCGCTCGCAAGCCCGCACCGCGCCGCAAGACGCCCGGGGTGTTCGGGAAGGGCGTCCGCGGGACCTGGAACCTGCTGGCCAAGGGCCTGGGCACGCTGGCCCGCACGGTCGGCCGCACCCGTGAACTCGAGCCCGAACACCGTCGTGACGGGCTCGCGCTCGGCCTGATCGCCCTGGCCATCGTGGCCGCCGTCGGGGTCTGGTGGCGGGCCGCCGGGCCGATCGGGGCCGGGGTCGAGATCGCCACCCGGACCGTCCTCGGCGCCGGGGCGGTCACGCTGCCGCTGGTGCTGGTCGTCGTGGCCGTCGCGCTCATGCGGTCCGAGCCGCACCCCGAGACCCGCCCGCGGATGGTCATCGGGACGATCATGGTCGTCCTGTCCGTGCTCGGGATGCTGCACATCTTCACCGCGCTCCCGGCCACCAACGACGGCCGGATGTACGCCGGCGGCATCATCGGCGCCTTCTCCGGCGGCCTGCTCACCATGGGCGTCACGACCTGGGTCGCCGTGCCGCTGCTGATCCTCGCGCTGGTCTTCGGCGTGCTCGTGTTCACCGGCACGCCGGTCCGCGAGATCCCGCACCGGCTGCGCAACTGGGGCCTCGACGAGGAGGAGATCGCCGAGGCCGAGCAGAAGTCCGGCTTCGCCACCGACGAGGACCAGGTCACCGAGGCCGACCCGAAGTCCGCGCGGCTGCGCAAGCCGTCGCGGCGCCGCCAGGCCAGCGACGCCGACCCCGAGCAGCTCGACATCGACGCGATGCTGGCCGAGCCGCCGACACCGATCAAGCCGCCCAAGCCCAAGCCCGTCGCCGACGTCCCCGAGAAGAAGCCGAAGAAGCCCGCGGAGCCGCCCCTGGCCGTCACGCGGACCGTCGAGGGCGACTACCAGCTTCCGCCGCCCGACCTGCTCAAGCTCGGCGACGCGCCGAAGTCCCGCAGCAAGGCCAACGACGCCATGATCGAAGCGATCACCGGCGTGCTGGAGCAGTTCAACGTCGACGCGCAGGTCACCGGCTTCACCCGCGGCCCGACGGTCACCCGGTACGAGGTCGAGCTCGGCCCGGGTGTGAAGGTCGAGAAGATCACCGCGCTGACCAAGAACATCGCCTACGCGGTGGCCACGGACAACGTCCGGCTGCTGGCGCCGATCCCGGGCAAGTCCGCGGTCGGCATCGAGGTGCCGAACTCCGACCGCGAGATGGTCCGCCTGGGCGACGTCCTGCGCGCGCCGTCCACGGTCAAGGACAACCACCCGATGGTGATCGGCCTCGGCAAGGACATCGAGGGCCACTTCGTCACCGCGAACCTGACGAAGATGCCGCACCTGCTGGTCGCCGGCTCCACCGGTTCCGGTAAGTCGAGCTTCGTCAACTCGATGCTGGTGTCGCTGCTCGCGCGTTCGACGCCGGACGAGTGCCGGATGATCCTGATCGACCCGAAGATGGTCGAGCTGACGCCCTACGAGGGCATCCCGCACCTGATCACGCCCATCATCACCCAGCCGAAGAAGGCCGCCGCGGCGCTGGCCTGGCTGGTGGAGGAGATGGAGCAGCGCTACCAGGACATGCAGGTCAACAAGGTCCGGCACATCGACGACTACAACAAGAAGGTCCGCTCCGGCGAGATCACCGCGCCGCCGGGGTCCGAGCGCGAGTACCGGCCGTACCCGTACATCATGGCGATCGTCGACGAGCTCGCCGACCTGATGATGACCGCCCCGCGCGACGTCGAGGACGCGATCGTCCGGATCACCCAGAAGGCCCGTGCGGCGGGCATCCACCTGGTCCTGGCCACGCAGCGGCCGTCGG
This sequence comes from Amycolatopsis sp. NPDC004378, assembly GCF_053602455.1. Taxonomy (NCBI): domain Bacteria; kingdom Bacillati; phylum Actinomycetota; class Actinomycetes; order Pseudonocardiales; family Pseudonocardiaceae; genus Amycolatopsis; species Amycolatopsis sp. NPDC004378. Next base: position 8,264 of record NZ_JBSGDR010000017.1, on the reverse strand, counting down.
TCGACGTCGTCACCGGCCTGATCAAGACCAACGTGCCCTCGCGGCTGGCCTTCGCGACGTCGTCGCTGACCGACTCGCGGGTCATCCTCGACCAGCCGGGCGCGGAGAAGCTCATCGGCATGGGTGACGCGCTGTACCTGCCGATGGGCGCCGGGAAGCCGGTCCGCATCCAGGGCGCGTTCGTCGGCGACGAAGAGATCGCCTCGGTCGTCAACTACGCCAAGGAGCAGGCGCAGCCGGACTACCAGGACGGCGTCACGGCGCAGAAGGCCGGCGAGAAGAAGGAGATCGACCCGGACATCGGGGACGACCTGGACGTCCTGCTGCAGGCGGCGGAGCTGATCGTGACGTCCCAGTTCGGCTCGACGTCGATGCTGCAGCGCAAGTTGCGGGTCGGCTTCGCGAAGGCCGGCCGGCTGATGGACCTGCTGGAAAGCCGCGGCGTGGTCGGCCCGTCGGAGGGCTCGAAGGCCCGCGACGTGCTGATCAAGCCGGAGGAGCTGGAAGGCGTCCTGTTCATGATCCGCGGCGGCGACCCGGTGCCGTCCGACCCGGACGACGAGTAGTGCAACCCGCCGGCGCGGTCGTTCCGTCCTGAGCACATGGACCTGCAGCGCTTGGCCGCCGGACTGTTCGCCTTCACCGTCGTCGTGGTGGGCGCGGGGAGTTCCGTGTCCTCCGGGCAGGCCGCCCCGGCCCTGCCCGGGCGGCCGGAGTCGCCGTCGACCGTCAGCACTGCTCCGCGGGGGGACGTCACCCTGCGGCTCGGCCAAGAGGCCGCGATCCAGGGGAAGGACCTGACCGTCCGCTACACGCGCATGGTCTCCGACTCGCGCTGCCGCCCGAACATGACGTGCATCTGGCAGGGCGAGGCGACGCTCGCGTTCCTGCTGAGCGAGCCCGGCCGGGGCGAGAGCACCACGGCCGAGCTGCACAGCGGCCCCCGCACCGGCCCCCAGGCCACCTCCTTCGCTGCCAGCCGTGTCGAGCTGGTGTCGGTGAGCGCGGACGGCGGGGAGGCCACGGTCCGGGTCAGCTGAGCGGCGTGCCCCAGTGGTCGAGGTAGGCGACCTCGGCCAGCGGGACGCGCTCGGCCGGCTTGAAGTCCGGCGTCGTCGTGTACGCGACCGGCAGCAGGCCGACCTGCGTGTAGCCGTCCGGGACACCGAGGATTTCCGCCGCCTCGGCCTCGCGGGAGAGGTGGTACGTCGTGAGCGTCGAGCCCAGCCCTCGCGAGCGCAGTGCCAGCTGGAAGTTCCAGACGGCCGGGAAGATGCCGCCGTAGAAGGCCGCGTCCACGGCGTTGTTCCCGGTCGGGCGGCCCTTCAGGACCGGGATGACGAAGACGGGCACTCGTTCGATCACGTCGACGAGGTGCCGCCCGGACGCCAGCGCCCGCGACTCGCCTTCCGTGGCGCGCTGGGCCAGGTAGGCCGCGCCGACCTCGCGGAAGAGCACGCCGAGCCGGTTCTTCACGTCCTGGTCGCGCACGACCAGCCAGCGCCACGCCTGGACGTTGCCCGGCGTCGGTGCCTGCAGCGCCAGGTCGAGGCAGGCGGAGAGGACTTCGGGCTCGACCGGCCGGCCGAGGTCGAGCTTCCGGCGCACCGCGCGGGTCGTGCTGAGCAGCTGATCGATCTCCATGCCCCCATCCTGGCCCGGACGCGCGCCCGGGCCAGGGCGAGGCTCAGCCGCCGAACTTGCGGACGGCCTCGTAGTAGGTCCAGGCCGCGCCCTTGCAGGCGATGTTCGAGCCGCAGACGCTCTTCAGGTCCGAGTACAGGTTGTCGTCGATCTTCAGGCGGTTCGCCTCGGTGAAGCGGCCCTGCTTCTTGTAGTTGCGGTAGCCGAAGTCGTGGCGGTGGCAGCCCGGGAGGAACTTCCAGCCGAACGGGTTGTCCGGCGCCCACGAGCAGCCGTCCGAGGACCAGTCGAGCTGGCCGTTGTACGGAGCCTGGTTCCGGATCGTCTCGAAGTTCGAGAGCGACGTGCTGAAGAGGTACTGGTCGGTGACCGTCGGGATGTCGACGGCCGCCGCGGTGCCGGCGCCCATGAGGACGCCTCCGCCGACCGTCGCGGCCACCGCGGCGGTGGCCCCCAGGTTCCGCAAAGTCGTGCGCATCGTTGTGGTGTTTCCTCGCTGATCAGGGGACGGATGTGCGTGATCAGCATCAGGCCTCGGGTGGCGTGCGTCACCGCCCGAAAGAATGTTGTCGGGAAACTTTCAGAGTTCGAGCAGCATGCGGGAATTGCCCAGCGTGTTCGGCTTGACGTACGGGAGGTCGAGGAACTCCGCGACGCCCGTGTCGTGCGAGCGCCGCATCTCCTCGTAGACCTCGTGCGACACCGGCGTTCCCTGGATCTCCACGAAGCCGTGGCCGGTGAAGAAGCTGGTCTCGAACGTCAGCACGAACAGCCGCTTGAGACCCAGCTCACGGGCCTCGTCGATCAGCCGGGCCACCAGCACGCGCCCGACGCCCTGGCCGCGGACGGCCTTGTCGACCACGACCGTGCGCAGCTCGGCGATGTCCTCCCAGAGCACGTGCAGCGCGGCCGCCCCGACGACCTCGCCGCCGACCTCCGCGACCCAGAACTCCTGGACCGCTTCGTACAGCGTGACCAGGTCCTTCTCCAGCAGGACGCGACCGGCGTCCGAGTCGACCAGGGCCTTGATCTTGCGGACGTCGGCGATCCGCGCGCGGCGGACGGCGGGCGAGTCGGACGGCACGATGTTCAACACTGCCACACCACCGGGCCACGCCGTCGTCAACCTGCCCGGGACCGGCGGCTACCCTGAACGTCGTGCCTTCCCCTGCCACGGATCCCACCGCCACCCGACGCGTCTCCCTGCTGACCCTCGGCTGCGCCCGCAACGAGGTCGACTCGGAGGAGCTGGCGGGCCGGCTGGCGGCCGGCGGCTGGGAGCTCGCGGCCGATCCGGAGGACTCCGACGTCGTGGTGGTCAACACCTGCGGCTTCGTCGAGTCGGCCAAAAAGGACTCCGTCGACACGTTGCTCGCGGCGTCCGACACGGGCAAGAAGGTCGTCGCGGTCGGGTGCATGGCCGAGCGCTACGGGCACGAGCTCGCCGACAGCCTCCCCGAAGCCGACGCCGTCCTGGGCTTCGACCACTACGCCGACCTCTCGGACCGGCTCGACGACGTCGTCGCCGGCCGCAAGGTCGCTTCGCACACCCCCGGCGACCGGCGCAAGCTGCTGCCGATCAGCCCGGTCCAGCGGCCCGCCGCGGCCGAGACCGTCGAGGTCCCGGGCCACGCGCAGCACGGCTGGGGCCCGCGGGTGCTGCGCACGCGCCTCGACGACTCGCCGGTGGCCGCGCTGAAGATCGCCTCCGGCTGCGACCGGCGCTGCTCGTTCTGCGCGATCCCGTCGTTCCGCGGCTCCTTCGTCTCGCGGCAGCCCGACGAGATCGTCGCCGAGGCGATGTGGCTGGCCGAAAACGGCGTCAAGGAGCTGTTCCTGGTCAGCGAGAACTCGACGTCCTACGGCAAGGACTTCGGCCGCGACGGCGCCACCGCGCTGGAGCGGCTGCTCCCGCGGCTGGCGGGGATCGACGGCGTCGAGCGCGTCCGCGTCTCCTACCTGCAGCCGGCCGAGACGCGCCCGCAGCTGGTCAAGGCCATCGCGACGACGCCGGGCGTCGCCGAGTACTTCGACCTGTCGTTCCAGCACTCCAGCGAGCAGGTGCTGCGCCGGATGCGCCGGTTCGGCTCGACCGACTCGTTCCTGGCGCTGTGCGAGCAGATCCGCGAGTACGCGCCCGAGGCGGGCATCCGCACCAACGTCATCGTCGGCTTCCCCGGCGAGACCGAGCACGACCTGAGCGAGCTGGAACGGTTCCTGACCGGCGCGCGCCTGGACGCCGTGGGCGTCTTCGGCTACTCCGACGAGGACGGCACGGAGGCCGAGACCTTCGACGGCAAGCTGGACGCCGAAGAGGTCGCCAAGCGCGTCACGCGGATCTCGGCGCTGGTCGAAGAGCTGACCGCGCAGCGCGCCGAGGACCGGATCGGCACCTTCGTCGACGTCCTCGTCGAGCTGGACGACGACGGTGAGCTGACCGGCCGCGCGGCACACCAGGCGCCGGAGGTCGACGGCGAGTGCGTCATCCTCGACGCGCCCGAAAAGGCCCAGGTGGGTGACTTCCTGCGCTGCGAGGTCGTGGACTCGGCGGGGGTAGACCTGATCGTGCGCGCGGTACCGGACGCCGACCGGTGAGTGCGCTCCCCAGCGACGCCGCGGACGAGGGCACGACCCGCGAAGGCCCCGCCCAGGTCCCGGTCGCGACCCCGGTCCCGACGCTCAACATCGCGAACCTCCTGACGCTCTCGCGGCTGGTGCTGGTGCCGCTGTTCGTCGTCGCGCTGTTCGTCGGCGACGGCCACGACACGACCTGGCGCGCCATCGCCACCGGGCTGTTCGCGGTGGCCTCGGCCACCGACCAGCTGGACGGCTGGGTGGCCCGCAAGTACGGCCTGATCACCGACTTCGGCAAGATCGCCGACCCGATCGCCGACAAGGCGCTGACCGGCGCCGCGCTGGTGGGCCTGAGCATCCTGGGCGAGCTGGGCTGGTGGGTCACGATCGTCATCGCGGTCCGCGAGATCGGCGTCACGCTGCTGCGGTTCTGGGTGATCCGCCACGGCGTGATCCCGGCCAGCCGCGGCGGCAAGGCCAAGACGCTGGCCCAGATCGCCGCGATCGTGGCCTACCTGCTGCCGCTGCCCGCCGGGGCCGACCCGGTCCGCTGGTCCCTGATGGGCCTGGCCCTGGTGCTGACCGTGGTCACCGGCGTCGACTACCTGGTGCGGGCGGTCCGGCTGCGGGCCGCGGGGCGCCGGGTCACCGGTGGCTGACCGGTCGCCGGCCGCGGGCGACGAGCAGGCCGCGGCGCTGATCGCGGCCCTGGCCGGCCGGGGCGAGACCGTCGCCGCGGCCGAGTCGCTCACCGCCGGGCTCGTCTGCGCCACCCTGGCGCGGGTGCCCGGGGCGAGTGCGGTGCTGCGCGGGGGACTGGTCGTCTACGCCACCGAGCTGAAGACCTCCCTGGCCGGGGTCGACGCCGCGCTGCTGGCCGAGCACGGCGCCGTCCACCCGGAGGTCGCCGCGCAGCTGGCCGAAGGCGCCCGCGACCGGTGCGGGGCCACCTGGGGCCTCGGGCTCACCGGCGTCGCCGGGCCGTCGCCCCAGGACGGCGTCGGGCCGGGAACCGTGCACGTCGGGCTCGCCGGGCGGGGAACACGGACGCCGCGTCTTTCGGGGGCCCGGGTGGCGGAGCCCCCGACCCGGGGCGAAGCCTCGTTTGTCACGGTCCGTACCCTGGCCTTGAGCGGAGACCGGGACTTGATCAGGACCGAGTCGGTCCGCGCCGCGTTTGCCCTGCTCGGGGAACATCTGACGTGAATTGCGCGTTCGCCCTTGGCGTACGGGCACACCAACTCCTGCGCCCGGGGCGCCGCTCTGGGTAACGTAGGGGGTACTTGTACGGAAGGGAGGCGCGTGATGACCGTGCTGTTGCGTGAGGCGATCGGTGATCGGCTCCGTCATGCCCGCACCAACCAGCGTCGTACGCTGCGTGACATCTCCCGCGCCGCCAGGGTCAGCCTCGGCTACCTCTCGGAGGTGGAGCGGGGCCAGAAGGAGGCGTCGAGCGAACTGCTCGCGTCCATCTGCCAGGCCCTGGACCTTCCGCTCGGCGAACTGCTGCACAACGTGGCGGCGGACGTTTCGGCCCTCGACAACGTCGAGGTCGCACCGGTCGACGAGCGGATCACGGAAGGCGCGGCCCGGGAGAAGCGGGGCGCCGAGGCCGCCGCGGCCGGCATCGAAGGCGGTCGCCTGATGTCCGAGCTGATCGGCAACGACCTCGCCGACCTGCGGGTTTCCCCGGCACCGCGGATGAACACCACCCTGCGCACGACGATCGGGCAGCCGAAGCTGGCCTCGACGATCGCCGCGTAGTAACGGATCGGACACGACAACGGCCCCGGGCAACCCGCCCGGGGCCGTTCGCGTTGCCTACGGGGGGTGATCAGGGCGATCCCTGAATTCGGCCGGGTCGCCTGGAACGGACGTGGCCGACCTGACACGATGGAACCCAACGCCGGGGTCGGAGCGTTGCATGTGCAGGGGAGCGACGCCCCACACCCCGTGTACCTAGGCCCGTGGGACGCAAGAAGGCAGGCGGAGGAGATGGCCAACCCGTTCGTGAAGTTCTGGAAGTACATGATGGCGGCGTTCTCGTCGAAGATCGACGAGCACGCCGACCCGAAGGTACAGATCCAGCAGGCCATCGAGGAGGCGCAGCGCAACCACCAGGCGCTGACGCAGCAGGCCGCCTCCGTGATCGGCAACCAGCGCCAGCTGGAGATGAAGCTCAACCGCCAGCTCGGCGACGTCGAGAAGCTGCAGGCGTCGACCCGGCAGGCGCTCGTCCTCGCGGACGAGGCCCGCGCCAAGGGTGACGAGCAGAAGGCGACCGAGTTCGAGAACGCCGCGGAGAGCTTCGCGACGCAGCTCGTCACGGCCGAGCAGAACATCGAGGACCTCAAGACGCTGCACGACCAGTCGCTGCAGGCCGCGGCCCAGGCCAAGCAGGCCGTCGAGCGCAACTCGCAGATGCTGCAGCAGAAGCTGGCCGAGCGCACCAAGCTGCTCTCGCAGCTGGAGCAGGCGAAGATGCAGGAGCAGGTCTCCGCGTCGCTGAACCAGATGAGCCAGCTGGCCGCGCCGGGCAACACGCCGTCGCTCGAAGAGGTCCGCGACAAGATCGAGAAGCGCTACACCACGGCGCTGGGTCAGGCGGAGCTCGCCCAGAACTCGGTCCAGGGGCGCATGATGGAGGTCCAGGCCTCCACCACGCAGCTGGCCGGCCGCTCGCGGCTCGACCAGATCCGCTCCTCGATGCGCGGTGAGTCGGTCGCCCAGGTGACCGACGGCGGCAAGGCGGCCCAGCCCGCGAGCAGCTCGGCCGACATCCAGCGCGAGATCCAGGCGCGTGTGCAGGCCGAGCAGGGCAAGAACCCGGCCTGACGCGAGCGGGCCGTTCGAAGGGGGCGAGCATGGGGCAGCAGGGCAGACGACGCGACTTCGGCGAGTTCAGCGCGAAGCTGGAGAAGCACATCGAGAAGCTGCCCGACTACGCCGTGCGCGCCCAGGAAAAGCTCCAGAAGGTGCAGAAGTACTTCCCGCCGGCCGAGCAGGCCGGCGGGAAGCCCGCGCCTCCGCGGCCCAACCCGTTGCGGCGCCCGCCCGTGCGGCGGCCCGACACGACGGTCACGTGGGCGTCGATGGCGAACCAGGTCCCGGCGTTCGCCGAGGCCCGGGCCAAGTGGGACCGCTGGAACCACCCCGCTGCGAAGCTGGAGCGCCGTAAGCGCCGGACGTCGCGGGCGCTGACGCTGTGGATCCTGCTGACGATCCTGTGCGGCGTCCTGACCGTGGCGGCCGGCATGGGCTGGATGAGTGCCACGGGCGCGCCGATGATGCCGCAGGCGATCATGGCGTTCGCCGGTGCGGTCGTGTTCGGCACGTTCGGCGTCCGGTCCGGGCTCAAGCTGCGTGAGCTGAAGCGCATCCCGCTCCCGGCCGCCCCGGCCGGGCCCCCGCCGTTGCCGCCCGCCGGCTCCGTCGCGCGCGAGCCGATGGAGCGGCTGGCGGAGTGCGAAGCCTCGCTGGGCGAGCTGCTGCGCCAGCTGTCGGTGCCGTCCTCGGTGGGCACGACACCGGTGTCCGAAGTGTCCGTCGCGGACGCACGCCAGACGGCGACCGACGCCGCGGCGGCGTTGCGCGGCCTGGCGGCCCGCATCCAGGCGATCGAGCGCGGCCGCAACTCCGCGCCGGCCCGCGAACAGGCCGCCCTGGACGCCGCGGTCGGCAAGCTCCGCGAACAGCTGGAAGACGGCCTCGAGGGCTACCGCGGCCTGGTGGCCGCGGCGGGCCACACGGTGGCGGCGTCGAGCGACGGCCTGGTGACGTCCAAACAGGCCCTCACCGACGCGACCGACCGCCTGGCCGGCCTGGCCATGGCCCTGCGCGAACTCTCCTGACCCCACGCCACCCGTCCCCGCGTGATCGCGGAGCCAACACACGTGATTGCCGAGCCGACCCCCTGATCACGCGTGTCGACTGTCCAATCACGCGTGTGGGGTTGCCCCGTGGGGCCGGACACCTTGATTCCAGACAGTGGTCTGGAGGGAGGATGTCCTGGTGTCTCGCAGGTCGAAGTATCCGGAGCAGTTCCG
>NZ_JBSGDR010000016.1:0-233006 GCF_053602455.1 Amycolatopsis sp. NPDC004378 | reverse complement strand
CCCGCGTCGAAGGGGCCCGACGACAGCACCCACACCTCCGGCGCCAAGGGTGACCCGCCCCCGAAGAGCGACCCGCCCCCCAAGACCGATCCCCCACCCAAGACCGACCCCCCGCCCAAGACCGACCCACCCGCCGACCCCCCGCCCGTCGCGAAAAGCGATCCGCCGCCCGGCGGGACGCCGAAGGGCGACGCCCCCAAGCCGAAGGAAGACGGCCCGCGTGACCGCGCCCAGCCGTCGGACACCAAGACCTACTGCGGGGACCCCGTCGACGTCGCCACCGGCGAGGTCGTGATGACCCAGGTCGACGTGACCCTGCCGGGCGACGCCGGCGATCTGGAGCTGTCGCGCACCCACCTGTCGGCCTACCGCGGTGGGCGCTGGTTCGGCCCGTCCTGGGCGTCCACTTTGGACCAGCGGCTGGACGTCGGCCCCGGACGGGTCCGGTTCCACGCCGAGGACGGCATGGTCCTCGTCTACCCGGTGCCCACCGGCGAACCCGTGCTGCCGCTGGACGGCCCGCGGCACCCGCTGCACCGCTCCCCCGGCGGCTACCGGCTCGTCACCGGCGACCGCGAACTGCACTTCACCGGCGGTGGCCGGCTCGCGGCGATCGCACGGAACGGCAGCCGCACCGAGATCGCGTACGCCCCGGACGGCTCCCCTGCCGGGCTGCGCCGCGACGACGGCGTCGAACTCCGGATCGCCACCGCCGAGGGCCGGATCGTCGCGCTGGGCGCGCCCGACGCGGCGCCGCTGGTCCGGTTCGGCTACAACCGGCTCGGCCAGCTGACCACGATCGCGGACTTCGCGGGCCGCCCGATGACCCTCGATTACGACCTCGATCACCGGCTCGTCGGCTGGCAGGACCGCACCGGCACCTGGTACCGCTACGTCTACGACGCCGACGGCCGCTGCGTCCGCACCGTCGGGGCGCACGGCTTCTACGACGCGGTCTTCGCCTACGAGCCCGGCGTCACCCGGCACACCGACGCGCTCGGCCACACCTGGACCTACCGGCTCAACGACGCGGGCCAGCTCGTCGAGCGGACCGATCCGCTGGGGAGCACCCGGCGCTACACGTGGAGCCGCTACGACCAGCTCCTGTCCCAAGTGGACGAGCTGGGCCGCGAAACCCGTTACGAATACGAGAATGGCGAACTGAGGACGGTCATCCGTGCCGACGGCTCCGTCGTGCGGACGCTACCCGCGGGCGCGGGCGAAGTGCGGCTGCGGGTGGGCGACGGGGACGCCGCGGTCCAGCGCGTGGCGCCCGCGGCCGACCCCTTCACGGCACTGTCCGGGGCCACCGGACCGGGCGAAGCGCCCGACCCGCTGAGCGACGCGCCGGCGACGGACGTGCGCCCCGGCGACCGCGACCTGTTCGGCCGTCCGCAGCTCGTGCACACCGCGTCCGGCGGCGCCGCCCGGCTGGGCTGGACGGCCGAGGGCCGCCGCGCCTGGCGGATCGGCCCGCACGGCGACCGGGAAACCTGGGTGCACGACGCGGAAGGCCGGGTCGTCGAGTACCGCGACGCCGCGGGCGGGGTGCGGCGGCGCAGCTACGGGCCGTTCGGGCTGGCGGTGGCCGACGTCGACACGGCGGGCGCGCGCACGACCTACACCTACGACGGCGAGCTGCGGCTGACCTCCGTGACGAACCCGCGGGGCCTGACCTGGCGCTACACCTACGATCCCGCGGGCCGTCTGGCCGAGGAGACCGACTACGACGGCCGTCGCCTCACCTACTCCTACGACGAGGCCGGCCAGCTGCGGCGCATGACCAACGGCCTCGGCGAACCCGTCGAGTTCGCCTACGATCTGCTCGGCAACGTCGTCGAGCGGCGCACGGCCGAGGACGTCACGCGCTACGCCTACGACGCGCTGGGCCGCCTGGCCATCGCGGAGAACGCCGAGGCCCGCGTGGAGATCGCACGCGACGAGCGCGGCCGGGTCGTCGCCGAGACGGTCAACGGCCTCGGCGTGGCCTGGGACTACGACGGCGACGTGCTGCGCCGCCGCACGTCGTCCGGTGTGGACAGTGCGTGGACGTTCGACGACGCGGGCCTGCCGCGGTCGCTGCGGATCGCGGGCCACGACGTCGGGTTCGAGCACGACGCGGCCGGGCGCGAGGTCGCCCGCGGCGTCGACGGGACGGTCCTGCTCCGGCGGCGGTTCGACGCGGAAGACCGGCTCGCCGCGGAGGAAATCGCCGGCGTCGGGCCGCGCACCTACGCCTACCGGCCCGACGGCAGGCTCGCCGCCGTCGGCGACACCTGGCGGCTGGAGTTCGACGACGGCGGGCGCGTCAGCGAGGCGCACGGCCCGGGCGGGGTCGAGTGGTTCGCCCGCGACGCCGCCGGGAGCATCACCTCGGCGGCCACGCCGGCGCTGCCCGGACCGCGGGCCTACCGCGGAAACACGCTGGTCTCGGCCGGTGGCACCCACTACACGGCCGACGCGCAGGGCCGCGTCACCGGGCGCCACCGCGGCGACGGGTCGTGGACGTACACGTGGGACCGGCTGGACCGGCTGCGTTCGGTGCGCACCCCGGACGGCGCGCGCTGGACGTACCACTACGACCCGCTGGGCCGGCGGTTCGCCAAGCGGCGCTGGGTCACCGGCGCCGGCGGCGAGGTCTCGCTCACCGCGGACACGCGGTTCCTCTGGAGCGGCTTCGCCCTCGTGGAGCGGGTCGAGCACGGCGCGGACGGGTCGCCACGCGTCCTGACGTGGGAGCGTCACCCGGGCGACGGCCGCCCGGTCGTGCAGGTCGAGCGCACCGGCGATGAAGTGCGGTTCCGCTGCGTGATCACCTCGCCCGCGGGCACGCCGACCGAGCTGCTGGACGCGCGGGGCGCGCTGGTCTGGCGGGACCGGAGCAGCTTGTGGGGCGTGCCGCTGCCCGGCGCCGACGCCGCGGCCGTCCCGCTGGCGTTCCCCGGGCAGCACCGCGACGAGGAAACCGGGCTGCACTACAACGTGTTCCGGTACTACGACCCGGAGACGGCGCGGTACCTGAGCCAGGACCCGCTGGGCCTCGCCGCCGCCCCCGACCCGGCGGGCTACGTCACCGAGCCCCTGCTCGTCGGCGACCCGCTCGGGCTGGTGGGCACGTGCGGCAAGACCGGCGGGCCGGCGAGCACGAAACGTCCCCGGCCGGACGACTTCGACCAGCACCCCGACCTCCAGCCACCACCGGCGAAGAAGCCCGACCTCGGCGTCGCCGTCAACCGCATGACGCGCGAGGAGTGGGAGGCGTTCAAGCCCGAGCTGGACCAGATGATGCGCGCGGACAAGCACTTCTTCTGGTCGGGCGGTTACAAGCAGGGCCACGGCGCCCCGGACGACCCGTACCTGGGCTCGATCGAGTTCAAGGCGAACTCGGTCGCCAAGGAACACGGCGGCAACACCCTGGAGGGGCTCGTCGCCGACCACCACCTGAAGATGCCCGGCTGGGTCGACGACAAGATGATGAAGGACCCGGACAAGGGCTACTGGTCCCACGGCGACCACGGAACGTCCAACCTGGACCAGAAGAACTTCGTCAAGGAGAAGTGGGACCACGCGTCGGAAACGTTCGCGAAGAACTCGACCCCGGACACCCACGTCGTCTTCCCGGACAAGCCGGGCGCCCAGACGAGCACGGGCATCCCCAACCCGAACGGCGACATCTACCCCTACCGCAGGCCGGACAACATCTTCGACGCCATCGAGTACAAGAAGCTGGAGGAGCAGGGCATCAGCGTCACGGAGCACAACGCCGAGACCGGCGCGACGAAGCCGTACAAGAAGCCTTGACGCCCTGGTAGCCGAGGCGTCCCGGGTCTGACCGCCGGCGGGCCCGCCCCCTGCGCGGGCCCGCCGGGTGATGACGTCAGACCAGCGACGCGGTCAGCCCGCCGTCGAGGACGTAGTGGCTGCCCGTCACCCAGCTCGCCCGGTCGGACGCCAGGAACGCCGCCACCTCGGCGATGTCCTGCGGGGTGCCGAGCCGGCCCTGCTTCGCCGCGACCAGGTCGCCGAACGGGACCTGGGTGGCCGCTTCGAAGTCCGGCACCAGCCGCTCGACCATCGCCGTGTCGGCGAAGCCCGGGCAGACCGCGTTGACGCGGATCCCCGCCGGGCGCATCTCCACCGCCGCGACGCGGGTCAGCTGGATGACCGCCGCCTTCGTCGCGCAGTAGGAGCCGAGCAGCGGGCTGCCGCCGACGCCGGCGATCGAGGAGATGTTGACGATGTTGCCCTTGGACTCCATCAGGTGCGGGGTCGCCGCCTTCATCGTGACGAACGTGCCGCGCACGTTGACCGCGAAGATCTTGTCGAAGCTCTCCGTGGACTGCTGCAGCAGCGGCGACGACACCTCGATGCCGGCGTTGTTGACCAGGACGTCGAGGCCGCCGAGGATCTCGACCGCCTGCTGGATCGCGGTCTGGACCTGGGTTTCGTCGGTGACGTCGCAGTTGGCGACGCCGGCCGCGCCGATCTCTTCGGCCGTCTGCTTGGCCGAGAGGGCGTTCAGGTCACTGACCACGACCTTCGCGCCACGTTCGATGAACAGCGCCGCGATCGCCTTGCCGATCCCCGCCCCGGACCCGGTGACGAAAACGCGCTTTCCCTCGAGTTCGGACATGCTGGTTCCTCTCACATCGCTTCGATCTTGGGCAGGATTTCTTCTTTGACGCGCTTCAGGTCGTCCAGCGTCTTCGCGACCGGCACGTCCGCGAACGGCGGCCACAGGAAGGGCATCGTCAGCCCGGCTTCCTTGTACCGCTTGAGCTGGTCGGTGATCTGCGCTTCGGAGCCGACGAGCAGGTTCGTGCCCTTGCCCCGGGGGCTCTGGTCCACGTCCTGGTCGGTGATGACGAACCAGATCATGCTGGAGATCTCGAGGTCGTCGACCGACCGCTTGGTGTCGAGCTGGTCGAGCTCGCGCTGGATCTCGGTGCGCCACCGCTGGATGTCCTCGGGCGAGTCCTGGATCCCGATCCAGCCCGACAGGTTGTACTTGGCGATGCGGCTGGCCGAGCGCTTCGGGTCCTTGAGGCCGCTGAAGAAGATCGGCGGATGGGGCTTCTGCACCGGCTTGGCGCCGAACCCGGCCGGCTCGAAGTCGGCGAACTCGCCGTGGTACTCGAAGACCTCGTTGGTCCAGATGCCCTGCATGATCTCCAGGGTTTCGCGCACGTGCTTGTGCCGCTTGGGAAAGATGTGCGCGGCGCTGGCGGCGGCGAACTCTTCCGGCATCCAGCCGGAGCCGACGGCGACGTTGAGCCGTCCGCCCGAGAGGTGGTCGATGGTGGCCAGTTCCGCGGCGAGCACGCCGGGGGAACGGTACGGCGTGTCGATGATGCTCATGCCGATCCGGACCTTCGAGGTCTTCGCGGCGAGCCACGGGAGCAGCGGCATGCCCTGGAGGAACTCGCCCCGCGAGCTCACCGGGAGCTGCCTGCCCATTTCGTCGAGCATCCCGAAGGGGTACTGCATTTCCCCTCGGTCCGAGGCCTCCGGCACGATGATCCGGTCGAGCGTCCAGACGGAGTCGAAGTCGAGGTCTTCGGCGAGCGCGGTGAGGTCCTCGAGCTCCCGGACGGTCACCTTGTCCCGGAAGTTCGGCAGGTAGAGCGCGAGTTTCATGGTCGGACAGCCTCCTTGCTGTGGTGGGTGAAACTGGAGCGGATGTCGGCTTTCAGGACCTTGCCGACGGTGGAGCGCGGCAGCTCGGGCCAGATCTCGACCTGCTTCGGCGCTTTGACGCTGCCGATGCGGTCCTTGACGAACGCGATCAGCTCGCCGGTGTCCAGCTCCCTGCCGGGCTGGAGCTGGACGACGGCCGTGACGCGCTCACCCCACTTGTCGTCGGGCAGGCCGATCACGGCGCAGTCGCGGACGGCGTCGTGGGCCATCACCGCCTGCTCGACTTCGGCGGAATAGACGTTGAACCCGCCGGTGATGACCATGTCCTTGGCGCGGTCGACGATGTGGAGGTAGCCCTCGTCGTCGAGGAAGCCGATGTCGCCGGTGTGGTGCCAGCCGTGCGCCGACGCCTCCGCCGTGGCCTCGGGGTTGCGGTAGTAGCCCGCCATCACGAGCGAACCACGCACGCAGATCTCGCCGCGGTCGCCCCTCGGGACCGGCTGCCCGTCTTCGCCGAGGATAGCCACGGTGACCAGCGGCGACGGACGGCCCGCCGACGACAACCGTCCCGTGTGGACAGTACCGTCCGGTCTCCGGTGCTGCGCGGGCGACATCGTCGAGATCATCATCGGGGCTTCGGACTGGCCGAACAGCTGCGCCATCGGGCCGATGCGGTCGAGCGCTTCGGTCAGCCGGGCCGTGGACATCGGGGCGGCGCCGTACCAGAAGCACTGCAGCGACGACAGGTCCGCCGTGTCGAGGGATTCGTGTCCCAGCACCATGTAGATCAGCGTCGGCGGCAGGAACGTGTGCGTGACGCGGTGGCGTTCGATCAGCTCGAGGAAGCGGCCGACGTCGGGCTTGGCCATGATCACCACCTCCCCGCCGCGGGCGAGGACCGGGAAGCACAGGACGCCGGCCGCGTGCGTCAGCGGGGCCAGCGCCAGGTACACCGGGCGTCCCTCGAAGGGGTAGCTCATCAGCGTGATCGCCGACATCGCCTCGAGGTTGCGGTCGGTGAGCATGACGCCCTTGGGCCGTCCGGTGGTGCCGCCGGTGCCGACCAGCGCGACGACGTCGTCGGGTTGGGCCGCTTCTACGGCGGGATCGTCTTTCGCCGCGTCGAGCCAGTCCCGGAAGCCCGCGGCGAAGTCGTCGCTGTCCCCGAGCCGGACGAGCGTGGTGAGCTTCGGCAGCTTCGGCGCGATCTGGCGGACGAGGTCCTCGAAGGCCGGCTGGAAGATCAGGGTGCCGCAGTCGAACAGGTCGAGCAGCTCGGCGTTCTCGCCGGCCGCGTTGCGCGGGTTGATCGGGCACCACACGCCACCCGCGCGGGCGATGCCGAAGACGCAGGTGAACGCGGTCGGGTCGTTGGCCGAGAGGATGCCGACCTTGTCGCCGGGCGCGACGCCGGAGCGTCGCAACGCGCGGGCGACGGCCTCGGCGAGCTCGACGACTTCGCCGTAGGACCGCGAAACCCCGTCGAGGGTCAGGCAGGGGGCACCGGGATCCAGGGAGGCACCCTTTTCCAGGTAGAAGAACAGAGACATCGTCGTCCCTTTCGAGCTCTGTCGGCGGCTGCTGACGACCTTGGCCGCCGTTTGGACGAATGTCAAGATTTTCTTGGACGATTGGTCAGAGAACCGCTCGATGGTATCTTCGGCCGGTGACCAGCGCAGCCGCCGTGAGGCGGCGGACCCGAGTCGACAAGTTCGAGGAACGCCGCCGGGAGCTCGCCGACGCGGCGCTGCTCGCGCTGGCCGACCTCGGCTACGCCCGGACGAGCCTGCGCACGATCGCGGAGCACACGAAGTTCTCCCACGGGCTGCTGCACTACTACTTCGCCGACAAGGTCGAGCTGATCACGTACTGCGTGCGGCGCTACAAGGAAGCCTGCGTGAAGCGCTACGAAGGCGGCGTCGGCGCGGCGGCCACGGCCCCCGACCTCGCGGCGGCGTGCGCCGACGGGCTGGCGGTGGCGCTGGCCGAGGCCCCGCTGATGCACCGGCTCTGGTACGACCTGCGCACCCAGTCCCTGTTCGAGCCGGCGTTCCGCGACGACGTCGCCGAGATCGACGACAGCCTGCAGGACATGATCTGGCGCAACGTCTCGGCGTACGCGGAGCTGGCGGCGGCCGAGCCGAACTGCACCCCGGCCGACGCGTACGCCCTGTTCGACGGCCTGTTCCAGCAGGCGTTGCTGCGCCACCTCACCGGAGCGGAGGACTCGCTCACCGAACTGCGGCGCGGGATCCGGGAGCTGTTCCCCCGGCTCGTCGGCTGACTCAAAGCGCTTTCAGCACGCTCAGCGCGATGATCGTCGCGCAGACGATGCCGTTGAGGACGCGGTGGTCGACCAGGATGGCCGCGAACTCGCGCAGGGTCGCGCTCGGCCAGAAGTACCACGCCGTCGGGGCGCCGATCACCTGGCCGTTCACCTTGGCCTTGCGGGCGAGCAGCGCCGCGCGCAGGACGTGGAAGTTGTTCGTGACGACGACGCACCGGTAGTCCGGCCGCCGTTCGCGCATGAGGGCGTCGCTGAACGCCAGGTTTTCCCGCGTGGTGCGCGAGCGGTCTTCGAGCACGATCCGCTCGCGCGGGAGGCCGCGGCCGACGAGGTGGTCGGCCATCGCGTGCGCCTCGGGCACGTCCTCCCCCGGCCCCTGCCCGCCCGAGGTGACCAGCAGCGGCGAGCGGCCCTTGCGGTCTTCGGCGTCGAGCACTCGCCGGCCGCGGTCGAGCCGGCTCGCCAGCAGCGGCGGGACGGTCCGGCCGCCGAGCAGCCCGGAGCCCAGCACCACCACGAAGTCGAGCGGGCGGCGGCTGCGGATCCGGCCGTACACCAAGGAGTACAACAGGAAGCAGACGAACAGGAACGACAGGTAGGCGACGATCCCGTCCACGCTGTCGCGGACCGCTTCCAGCGGCGCCCAGCGCAGCTGCCCGACCACGAAGCCGAAGACGATCAGCGCCACGATGCCGACCCCGGCGGCCAGGGACAGCAGGTTCGCCGGCCGCCGTCCTTCGCGGCGCAGCATCGTCACGCCGTTGCAGATCAGGAAGACCGCGAGCACCACGATGGTCAGCGGGACGAGCGCGAACAGTCCGAACGCGACGATTGTCGCGGCCTCCGGCGAGATCGAGGCCAGCAGCGCGAGCACGGCCAGGCCGAGGAACGCGAGCGCGAAGAACAGGTAGAAGCCGTTGCGCAGCTTGCGCCGGTCGAGCAGGAAGCTGACCAGGAAGACGCCGAAGCAGAAGACGGCCGCGGCCAGCGGGATCAGGGCCGGGTTCACCGGACCTCCAGGCGTCGCCAGGTGGCCAGGAACGCGAGCGCCGCGGCGACGGACCCGAAGGAGGCGAACGAGTTCGCGGCCAGGTAGACGACCCAGGCGTTGTCCCGCACCGTTTCCTCGTAGCCGCCGCCGAGCAGCGACGCTCCGATGAGGACGGTGCCGAGCGCCAGGAACACCGCACCACCAACGGATGCAATGCTCACGACGAGCACCCGCGGGATCCGGCGCGGCCCGTCGTGCCGGTGCACGACCCCGCGCCGCGCGAGCCACCACGACGCCAGGCAGGCGAGCCCGAGCGCGATCGCGTCGGCGGCGAGCGTGTCGGACAGGCGATGCCACTTCGCCGTCACGGTGTACGCGCCGATGCCGACCGCCCACGAGAGCAGCAGGAACAACGTCACCCCGCGCCAGCGGTACGGCACCACGAGCAGGGCGGCGAACAGCACGGTCATGGCGATGGTCGTGTGCCCGCTGGGCAGGCTGTTGGCGGCGTAGTGCCCGGTCGACGGCACGAGCGGCGGCCGCGGCAGCACGAACCGCTTCAGCACCTGCGTGACGACCTGCCCGGCGACGATCACGCCGACGGCCGCGAAAGCGAGGTCCACCCGCCGGCGCAGCAGCCCGACCACCCCGACGAGCACGACCGCGACGGCCAGCGAGTACACGGTGATCCGGCTCAGGCTGTCGTCGGCCACCGCCTGGTCCCGGGCGCCGGCCTCATCGGCCCCGCGGAGAGCGGCGTTCTCCAAGGCCTGCCCGGGAACCGTCCAGACGGCGAGGAGGTAGACGACCACCACGACCAGCGCACAGCCGACCGCGACGATCAGCCAGCGACGGGCTGGAACCACCCTGAACCCTCCTTCAGCCGGGCTTGCTCCGAACAGCGTAGTTACCTACCGCGTTCGTGCGCACACCGAGGGTTTCTTTTCTGTCTGAGACAGTTGACTCACAGTCGGCGCTTCAGGCCAGTGCGGCAGGTCGGCGCCGCCCATGGTGTCCAGCAGCAGGTCGTCCGGGCGGGGCCAGTGCCGGTAGGCCGACGCCCGCCGTCTCGGCGACGCGGCGGTGGGTCACCGCGCCCGGGCCCTCGGCCGCCGGCAGGGCCCGCGCGGCGGCGAGCATCGCCGCGCCGCCCGCGGGTCCGTCGAACCGGTCACCGGGCCATCTGATGAGACAGGTGCCTCACTGACCTGCCGGGAGAATCCGGCCGCGGACTTCGCCGAAGCCGATGCGCTCACCGTTCGGGCCCGGGGCCGAGCCCGTGATCACCACTTCGTCGCCGTCCAGCAGGAAGCTGCGCTCCTCGCCCTGGACCGTCAGCGGCTCCTTGCCACCCCAGCTCAGCTCCAGGAACGCGCCGCGCTGGTGCTTCTCCGGGCCCGAAATCGTGCCCGAGCCGTACAGGTCGCCGGTGCGGGACGACGCGCCGTTCACCGTCAGGTGGGCCAGCATCTGCGCCGGCGACCAGTACATCTCGCGGAACGGCGGGCGGCTGACCTCCTGGCCGTTCCACTCGACGACCAAGTCGACGTCCAACCCCCACGGCTCGCTTTCCCGCAGGTACGGCAGCGGTTCCGGGTCCTGGCCCGGCAGCGGGATCCGCGCGGCCTCGAGCGCCAGGATCGGCACGACCCACGCCGAGACGGACGTCGCGAAGCTCTTGCCCAGGTTCGGGCCCAGCGGCACGTACTCCCAGGCCTGGATGTCGCGCGCCGACCAGTCGTTGAGCAGCACCGCGCCGAACACGTGCCGCGCGAAGTCGGCCGGGGCGATCGGGGTGTTCAGCGGCGTGCCCGTGCCGACGACGAAACCCAGCTCCGCCTCGATGTCCAACCGCGTGCTCGGGCCGAACACCGGTGCCGGGTCACCCTTGCGCTGGCCGCTCGGGCGGACGATGTCCGTGCCCGACACCAGCACCGTCCCGGCGCGGCCGTGGTAGCCGACCGGCAGGTGCTTCCAGTTGGGCAGCAACGGTTCCGCGTCCGGCCGGAACAGCCGCCCGACGTTGGACGCGTGGTGCTCGGACGCGTAGAAGTCGACGTAGTCCGCGACCTCGAACGGCAGGTGCAGCGTGACGTCCGCGACCGCGTGCACGGCGTCGTCCGGGACCTCGCCCGCGACGAGAGACGTCACCCGCGACCGGACCTCGACCCAGCGGTCGTACCCCTGCGCCATGAACGGGTTGAGCGTCGGCGCCGCGAAGACGTCGTCGCCCAGCGCGCGAGCCAGGTCGAGCACCGAGTCCCCGACGCGGACGCCGACGCGCGGGGCGCCGCCGCCGACCGAAAACACGCCGTAGGGCAGGTTGGCCGTCCCGAACGGGGAGCCTGCCGGGATGTCGATCGTGGTCATGCCTCTCCTCGGGGCAGCAGGCCGAGGGCGGCCAGCTCGGTCAGGGGATCACTGATGCTGCACGTGCCGAACGAGGTGAACCGCTCGCGGGCACCCGGATCGAGGTCGCGCACCAGCGCGGCGACCGTCGCGCCGTCGCGCTCGGCGAGCAGGGCCTCGGCCCGCTCGGGTGCACCGGCCGCGAGCAGCAGGTTGAGGAAGCCGTGCTGCTCGAACCCGGTCTCCGGGTCGGTGTTGCGCAGCGCGTGGTGCAGCCCGGCGGTGGCCTTGAACGGCACCCCGGCGTCGACGGCGGCCCGGATCGCCTCGGCCAGCTCGGTCTCGCCGGGGTACAGGTCGGCCCGGACGCCGCCGGTCCGGAACTTCGCGCGGTGGCCCGTCCCGGCGAGCGCGCGCAGCAGCGGCACGCGGCGCTCGTCGCGCGGGATTTCGACGTACACCGGCGCGCTCGCGGCCGCCACGGCATCGAGCACCTCGCCGGGCCGCATTCCTTCCGGCACCGCGATTTCCAGCGCCTGCAGGTCCACGGGCAGCGTCTTCACGGCGTCGAGCACGCCCGGGAGCTGCGCGGGCCCGCCGGGCAGCGTCACCGCGACCGGCAACGGCCTCTCGCGCGGCCCGAGCAGGTCGCCCAGCGCGTCGAGCGCCGGCGCGGCGAGCACCAGCGGGCCGACGAGGCCGGCGTACCAGGACTTGACGTATTCGTCGTGCGCGGCGACGGCGTCCGGCAACGGCGCGAGGCCGGGCGGGAACACCGCGGCGTCGTCGCACAGCCCGGTGAAGAGGGCCGGGATCACGCGACCGGCCCCCGTCCGGCCCAGGTCCACGCGTAGCCGGGGTCTTCGCTCGCCAGCCCGCCTTCGCCGAGTTCGAGCGGCCGGAAGGTGTCGACCATGACGGCCAGCTCGTCGAAGAACTCCGCGCCGAGCGACCGTTCGACCGCGCCGGGCTGCGGGCCGTGGCTGTGCCCGCCCGGGTGCAGGCTGATCGAGCCCTGCGCGATGCCGGATCCCTTGCGGGCCTCGTAGTTCCCGCCGCAGTAGAACATCACCTCGTCGGAGTCCACATTGGAATGGTAGTACGGCACCGGCACGGCGAGCGGGTGGTAGTCGACCTTGCGCGGGACGAAGTTGCAGATGACGAAGTTGTTCCCTTCGAAGACCTGGTGCACGGGCGGCGGCTGGTGCACGCGGCCGGTAATGGGCTCGAAGTCGGCGATGTTGAACGTGTACGGGTAGAGGAAGCCGTCCCAGCCGACGACGTCGAAGGGGTGCGCCGGGTAGACGTAGCGGGTGCCGGTGATGCCGCGCGAGCCGCGGTGCTTGACGAGGACTTCGACGTCCTCGCCCTCGGCCAGGAACGGCTCCTCGGGCCCGTGCAGGTCGCGCTCGCAGTACGGCGCGTGCTCCAGCAGCTGGCCGAAGCGGGACAGGTAGCGCTTCGGCGGCGTGATGTGCGAGTTCGCTTCGACGACGTACGCGCGCAGCGGCTCGTCGCTCCCCGGCACCCAGCGGTGCGTCGTCGCGCGCGGGAGGATCACGTAGTCGCCCTGGCGCGCTTCGAGCACGCCGAAGATCGTCTCGACGCGCGCCTCGCCGGACTCGACGTACACGCATTCGTCGCCGACGGCGTTGCGGTACAGGGGCGAGGTCTCCCCCGCCGCGACGTAGGAGATGCGCACGTCGCCGTTGCCCAGCACCAGGCGGCGGCCGGTGACGACGTCGGCGCTCTTCCAGTCCTGGCCGGGGAACAGCTCGTGCAGCTTGAGGTGGCGCGGGACCAGCGGGCGGTTCTCGGTGAGCGTCTGGTCCGGCAGCTCCCACGGCGTCGCGTCGACGATCGCCGACGGCACGCCGCGGTGGTAGAGCAGCGACGAGTCCGAGGAGAAGCCCTCCTCGCCCATCAGCTCTTCGGAGTACAGCCCGCCTTCGGGGGTGCGGTGCTGGGTGTGCCGCTTCGGCGGGATGGTCCCCGCGCGGCGGTAGTACGCCATGGTTCTCCTCCGGCCGATATAGTTCAGACATTGACTATCTTTGGGCAGCTTAGCCCCTGTCGCGCGCCGCGGGTAGAGGGTCTGCCGCGGCCTGTCGTGCGGGGTGGGGCTAGCGGCGGCTGCGGGCGTCGAAGCCGGCCCGGGCGGTGATCAGCTTGCCCAGCAGCAGCACCAGGATCCGCTGCTCTTCCTCGGTGAGGGCGTCCGTCCAGCCGAACTCGCGCTCGTTGTGCTCGCGGAACACCGAGACCATCTCTTCGTGGCCCGCCGCGGTCAGCGACAGCTGGACCGAACGGCCATCGTGCTCGTCCGGGACGCGGTCGAGCAGGCCGTCCGCGACGAGGGGCTTCATCAGGTTCGACACCGCGGCCCGGCTCATCCCGGTGAGCCGGGCCGCGGTCTTCGGTTCCAAGGGTCCGGCCAGCCAGACGACGAACAGCAGCCGGAACCCCGACCACGACCGGCCACGCGGCCGGTGCACCGCGGCCTCCAGGTCGTAGGTCACCAGGTCCGACGCCCGGTTGAGGGTCAGCAGCACCTCGGTCGCCAGCTGGTGGCGGAAGCCGTACTCGCTCGAGAGCCGCCGGTTGGCCAGCTCGACGAACGACCAGAAGTCCAGCTCCTCGTCCATCCGGGCACCTTAACAAATGGTCAAACTCGAAACTGGTTGCGCTCGCGCGGGACCTTCAGGAACGCCAGCATGATCGCCGCGAGCACCAGGCAGCCGATCGGGAAGTACAGCCCGACCGTGACGTCGGTGTCCGTGGCCGCCAGCCCGATCGCGTAGGGCCCGAAGAACCCGCCCAGCGCGGCGATCGAGTTGATCGCGGCCAGCCCGACGGCCGTGTGCTCCTTCGACAGCACCTTCGAGGCCATCGCCCAGTACGGCGCCAGGTAGCCGAGCACGCCGACCGCCGCCAGCGACAGGCTGACCAGCGACAGCACCGGCACCGACTTGAACTGGATGGCGCCGAAGAAGCCCAAAGCGGCGACGAGCACCAGCGCGATCACGTGCCCCTTGCGCTCGCCCGTCCGGTCGGAGTTGCGCGCCAGCAGCAGCATGCCGGCCGCGCCGACGACGTACGGGATCGCGCCGAGCAGGCCGATGTTCGTCGAGGAGTACTTCGGGTCGAGCTGCTTGACGATCAGCGGCAGGAAGAACGTCAGCCCGTACAGGCCGCAGGCGATGAACAGGTTCGCGAACGCCAGGTGCAGGACCTTGCCGTTGCGCACCGCGCGCAGCTGGCCGAGGAAGGTCTCCTTCTCCTCCGGCACGTACTCCTTGTCGATCTCGGTCTGCAGCCACTCGCGCTCGTCGCGGGAGAGGAACTTCGCGTCCGCGGGCTTGTCCGGCAGCCGGAGGAACGTGACGACGCCGATCAGGATCGCCGGCGCGCCCTGCAGCACGAACACCCACTGCCAGCTGCTCATCCCGAGCCAGTGCGCGTGGTCGAGGATCCAGCCGCCGGTGAGGCTGCCGAGGATCAGTGCGATCGGCTGGGCCAGGGCGAGCGTCGCGATCGCGCGGCCGCGTTCCTTCCCGCGGAACCACAGCGTCAGGTACAGCAGCAGGCCCGGGAACAACCCGGCTTCGGCGACGCCGAGCACGATCCGGGCGATGATCAGGTGCGTCGTGTTCGCGACGAACCCGGTGACCACCGTGACGATGCCCCAGCTGACCGCGATCCGGCTCAGCCACAGCCGCGCGCCGACCTTCTTCATGATCATGTTGCTCGGGACTTCGAACACCACGTAGGCGAGGAAGAAGATCGCCGACGCCGCCCCGAACGTGGCGGCGTCGATCGCCAGCTCCTTGCCCATGCCGAGCTGGGCGTAGCCGATGTTGGCGCGGTCCATGTAGTTGAAGACGTAGAGCAGGCCGACGATCGGCATGATGCGCAGCCCGACCTTGCGGACGGTGCTTCTCCCGACCGCGGTCGGCGTGTGGACGGTCATGGGGTGCTCCTCGACGGTGAGTGAGTGGCGCTGCGGCCGGCGACCCGGCCCATGGTGATGGCGTTGGCGACGGCGTTCCCGCCGCCGACGTACCGCGGCCCGAGCACGCCGGCTCCGGCCTCCCCCGCGGCGAACAGGCCGGGCACGCGCTCCCCGCGCGCGTCGAGGACGGCGGCGGTGCCGTCGATCTCGAGTCCGGCGTGGGTGCAGACGAGCTCGGCGGGCAGCGTGCGCGCCGCGTAGAACGGCGGCTGCCCGATCGGCTCGGGTGGGGCGGTGCGCCCCTTGGCGGCCAGGGTTTCGTGGCGCAGGAACTCCGGGTCCACGGGCAGGTTCGCGTTCCAGCGGTCGATCGTCGCCCGCAGCGCGCCGGCGGGCACGCCGAGCTTTCCGGCCAGCTCCTCGACGCTGCCGGCGCGGATCGTGCGCCCGGCTTCGGCTTCGGCCAGGACGTGCCCGGCGTCCCAGTGCGCGTACCCGGTGGGCAGGGTGGCGCGCGCCCGCTCGTCGAAGACCGTCCACACGGGACCGTCCTGGGCGTCGATGATCCCGCCCGACACGGCGTAGGAGGCGTCCTCGTCCATGAACCGGCGGCCGTGGGCGTTCACCAGCACCCGCGACACCGGCGGGAAACCGGACTGCCAGTGGTGCAGCCGCTGGAAGTACGCGGTGGGCAGCAGCAGGCCCCAGCCGTCGCCCGCGATCGCGGCGTCCACCTGGGACCCGAACCCGAAGTGATCGCCCCGGGAACCGGGAGCCGCCACGACGAACAGGTCGTCGCCCGCCGCGCCTGCCGCCGGGTAGTGCCGCGTGACCAGCGCCGGGTCCTGCGCGAAGCCGCCCGTGGTGACGATCACGGCAGTCGCGGGCACCTCGATCCCGTCGGCGACGACGCCGGTGACGTGCCCGCCCTCGACGAGCAGCCGCTCGACCCGCGTGTTCAGGATCGCCTCGACGCCGGCCCTGCGCCGGGCCCGGTCGAGCACCTGGACCAGGCCGTAACCCTGGTCCTTCGGCACGTGTGCCCGCCAGACGTCTTCGACGCCCGCTCGGGTGAGGCCCGGGGAATGCGCGTTGTGCGACACCTTCGCCGGGATCTCGGCGCCCAGCCCGATCAGCCATTCCAAGGCCGGTCCGGACTCCTCGCAGAACGCGCGCACCAGCCCCGGCTTGAGCTGCCACTGGTTGAGGTCCATGTAGTGCTGGAAGAACCTCTCCGGTGTGTCCTCGATGCCCAGTCCCTTTTGGACGCTGGTGCCGGCGGCGGTGAACATGCCCGCCGACAGCTGCGTCGAGCCGCCGAGTTCCGGCTCGGCCTCGAACAGCAGGACGGACGCGCCGCGCTCGGCGGCCGACACGGCGGCGGCGAGCCCCGCTCCCCCGCCGCCCACGACGACGACGTCGTACTCCTCGGCGCTCATCCGAGGTCACCTCCCGACTCCGCGACGATGCGGTGGTAGAGCCCGTTGGAGACGAGGCCGCCGTCGACGGTGACCTCGCTGCCGGTCATGTAGGTGGACCGGTTCGACAGCAGGAACAGCACGGCGTCGGTGATCTCCTCCGGACGCGCCATCCGCCCGGCCGGGACACTGTCCACAGCGGACCGGACGAACGCGCCGGCCCCCGCGAGCAACGCCGTGCCGACGAGTCCCGGGTGGACGGAGTTGACCCGGATGCCCCAGCGGGCGAAGTTCCCGGCGGCCGATTTGGACAGTCCGGTCAGACCCCACTTGCTGGCCGAGTACGCGGGTGAGAAGTAACCGATCTGCCCGGAGATCGACGAGATGTTGACGATCGACCCGCCGCCGGAGTCCCGGATCAGGGGCGCGGCCGCGCGCATCCCGTGGAACGGCCCAGTGAGGTTGACCGCGACGACCCGGTCCCACACCTCGGCCGTGGTGTCCATGAACTCCAGCCGCCGCGAGATCCCGGCGTTGTTCACCAGCCCACGGAGTTCACCCTGCTGTGAGCGGATTTCCGCGACGACGGAGTCCCACTGCGCGGCGTCGGTGACGTCGAGGTGGTGCGCCGACGCCGAACCGCCGTCCGCGAGGATCTCGCCGACGACGCCGGAAGGATCGGCGACGTCGGCGGCGCAGACGTGGACGCCCAGCGCACCGAGCGCCCGGGCGTGGGACGCGCCCATGCCGCCCGCCGCGCCGGTGACCAGGACGACGGCCGGGTACTCAGACATGCCGGGACCCGCCGTCGACGGCGATGCTGTGCCCGGTCACGTACCGGGCGCTGTCCGACAGCAGGAACAGCAGCACGCCGGCGACCTCTTCGGGCGAGCCGATCCGGTGCAGCGGCACGGCGTCGAGAGCCTTGGCCAGCGCCGGCGCGTCGTCCTGGATCCAGCGCGTCATCTCGGTGTCGATGTAGCCGGGCGCGATGGCGTTGACACGCAGGCCCTGGTCGCCCAGCTCGACGGCCAGCGATTCGGTGAGGTGCGCGACGGCGGCCTTCGAGCTGCAGTAGGCGCCGCGGCCCTTGCGCACGCGCACGGCCGACACCGACGACATGTTCACGATCGCGCCGCCGGGCTTCATGTGCCTGGCCGCGGCCTGGGCGCCGAACAGCACACCTTCGACGTTGACCGACAGCGTCGCGCGGATCTGCTCCGGCGTGATCTCGGGGACCTCCGCGAACGGGAAGATCCCGGCGTTGTTGACCCAGAAGTCGATCCGGCCGAACTCGTCGATCGCGCGCTGTGCCAGGGCGAGGTGGTCGGCGGCCTTCGTGACGTCCACAGTGGACGGCACGATCCGGCCGGGCTTGGCTTCCAGGGACTTCTCGGCCAGCGCGGCGGTCAGCTCGGCCGCGGTGGCGGCCATCGCGGTGCCGTCGATGTCGCCGCCGACGACGTCGACCCCGCGCGTGGCGAGCGCGGCGGTGAAGCGGGCGCCCATGCCGCGGGCGGCGCCGGTGACCACCGCGACCTTGCCCGGGAACTCCGGGTACAGCGTGGTGACCGGCTGGTGCAGGACCCGCCCGGGACCGGTGGGCTCGTGGGTCGTCATCGTGGGTTCCTCTTTCGTGGTGGGTCAGGAGTCGCGGTGGACGGTGCGCCGCCGCACGCGCCAGCCGTCGGCCGTGCGCACCAGGTCGTCTTCGAGGACGGTCAGGCGCACGAGGTGCGTGCTCGCGACGATCTGCAGGTAGGCGTCGGCGCGCAGGGTGTCCGGGGTGTCGCCGGGCCGGACGTGGACGGTGCTGACCACGTGCCTGAGCTTCTCCCCGGACGAGGGGAAGCGCTCGGCGAACGCGGTCAGCTCCGCGGTGCCGACGGCCGGCTCGGGGTAGGTCGGCGAACGGAACTCGCCGTCCGCAGTGAAGGTGGCGGCCCAGCCGGCGGCCCGGCCCGAGTCGATGGCGTGGCTCTGGGCGCCGTAGAGCTGGTGCACGGCCACGACGTCTTCGGTCGCCACCCGCATCGGAACCTCCGTTGTCCCGTCCGTCTGAACGTGCTATATTCGCACGCAGTGTGCGAATATGTGTGAGACAGTAGGTCGCACCTGTCACCTCGTCAAGGGAGCCGTGTGGAATCGACGCTGCCCGCGTCCGGGACTTCGAAGACGCTGCACCACGGGTTGCAGGTGCTGGAGCTGCTGGTCCAGCACCCGCAGGGCCTGACGCTGACCGAGATCGCCGACGGCATCGGCGTGCACCGCACGGTCGCGCACCGGCTGGTCCGGACGCTCGAGGCGCACTACCTCTGCCGCCGCGACCGGTTCAAGCGCATCTCGCTGGGCACCGGGCTCGTCCGGCTCGCCGAGCCGGTGGAGCAGGACCTGCGGACGCTCGCGCGGCCGGTGCTGGAGGAGCTGACCGACTCGGCCCGGGCGTCGGCGCACCTCGTGGTGCGCGAGAACGCGGACCAGGTCCGGATGCTGATGATCGTCGAGCCCCGGCAGGCGGCGATCCACGTGGCGTTCCGCTCGGGTCAGCTCGACCCGATCGGCCGCGGCTCGGCCGGCCTCGCCATCCTGGCGGCCGGGCCGCCGCTGCCCGGCGAACGCGAGGAGGTGACGCGGGCGCGGGAGCGCGGCTTCGCGGTGTCGAAGGGCGAGATCGCGCCGGGCATCACGGGCATCTCCGCCGTGGTCCGCACCGGGCGCGACCACCCGGAGGCGAGCATCGGGCTGTCGCTGTTCGAAGCCCCGGACCCGGACGAGCTGGGCCGCCTGGTCGTGGCCGCCGCCCAGCGGCTCAGCGCCCTGCTCGGCTGAGCTTCTCCGACAGCGCGTGGGCCTCCTGCAGCAGCAGCGCGCCCAGCTGCGGGATCCGGCCGGCACCGAACCGGTGTTCGACGCCGGTCAGGGTCAGCGCCCAGCGGGGTGACCCCGCCTGGTCGAAGACGGCCGCCGCGAGCCCCCAGCTGCCCTCGACCACGAGCCCGGGGTTCACCGCGTAGCCGTTCTTGCGGGTCGCCGCGATGTGCCGCCGGATCTCGCGGACGTCGTGCTGCGGCCCGTGCGCCGCACGCAGGTCCACGCGGGCGAGGTAGTCGTCGACCTCCCGGTCGGGCAGGTGCGCGAGGACGACCATGCCGGCCGAGACGACGCCCAGCGGGAAGCGCGCGCCTTCGAACAGGACGTGACTGCGGATCGGGAACGCGCCGTCCTCGCGGATCAGGCAGATCGTCTCCTCCCCGCGCCGCGCCGAGAAGAACGCGCTCTCCCCAGTCGTCAGGGCGAGCCGCCGGACCACCGGCAACGCCGCTTCCGTGACGTCGTAGCGCCGGGCCGCGGCGACGCCGAGGAAGTACAGCTCCGGGCCCAGCACCCAGTGGTCGGTCGCCGGCTCCCGCTCCACCAGGCCCGCGCCCTGCAGCGACGTCAGCAGCCGGTGCACGGTCGGCCGGGGCAGGCCCGCCGCCCGCGCGACGGCCGTCGTCGTCGCGCCGCCGGGCTCGTGGGCCGCGACCGCGCGCAACGTCCGGTGCGTGCGGCCGACGAGGTCTGCGGGGGCGTCCACTCAGTGAACACTACCCCACCGATCACGACCACGGGACGAACAATCTGCTGGTCGAACGCGTTCACTGGTTGACCGCGAAGGACACCGCGTCGTCTGATCACGGGCATGGACAAAGTGCTCGCCTCGGCCGCCGAGGCCATCGCCGACATCCCCGACGGCGCCACCCTCTCCGTCGGCGGGTTCGGGATGTGCGGGGTCCCCGCCGTCCTGATCGACGCCCTCTTCGCCGCCGGCGCGACCGACCTCGAAGTCGTGTCCAACAACGCCGGCGTCGACGGCTGGGGCCTCGGGATCCTGCTGGGCGCCGGGCGCCTCCGCCGCGTCGTCGCCTCCTACGTCGGCGAGAACAAGGAGTTCGCGCGCCAGTACCTCTCCGGCGAGCTGGAGGTCGAGCTGACGCCGCAGGGCACGCTCGCCGAACGGCTGCGGGCCGGCGGGTCCGGCATCCCCGCGTTCTTCACCGCCACCGGCGTCGGCACCCAGGTCGCCGACGGCGGCCTGCCGTGGAAGTACGACTCCGCCGGAACCGTCGTGAAAGCCAGCCCCGCCAAGCAGAAGCAGAGCTTCGACGGCCGCGAGTACGTCCTCGAGCACGCGATCGTCGCCGACTTCGCGCTCGTCCGCGCCTGGAAGGGCGACCGGCACGGCAACCTCGTCTTCAAGGACGCGGCCCGCAACTTCAACCCGCCGGCCGCCATGTCCGGCCGCGTCACCGTCGCCGAGGTCGAGCACCTCGTCGAGCCCGGCGAGCTCGACCCGAACCACGTCCACCTGCCGGGTGCGTTCGTGCACCGCGTGGTCGCGCTGACGCCCGGGCAGGCAGCGGACAAACCGATCGAAAAGCGCACCGTGCGCGCCGGGAACGAGGGGGCCTGACATGGCTTGGAACCGCACCGCGATGGCCGCCCGCGCCGCCGCCGAACTGCGTGACGGCGACTACGTCAACCTCGGGATCGGCCTGCCGACGCTCGTGCCCAACCACGTCCCGGACGACGTCGAACTGGTGCTGCAGTCGGAAAACGGCATCCTCGGCGTGGGCCCCTACCCGGCCGAGGACGAGGTCGACCCCGACCTGATCAACGCGGGCAAGGAGACCGTCACGGTCCGGAAGGGTGCGTCGTTCTTCGACTCCACGCTCTCCTTCGGCATGATCCGCGGCGGCAAGATCGACGCGGCGATCCTCGGCGCCATGCAGGTGTCCGCGGCGGGCGACATCGCGAACTGGATGATCCCCGGCAAGATGGTCAAGGGCATGGGCGGCGCGATGGATCTGGTCCACGGCGCGAAGAAGGTCATCGTGCTGATGGAGCACGTCGCGCGCGACGGCAGCCACAAGATCGTCGACGAGTGCACGCTGCCCTACACCGGCCGCGGGGTGGTCCAGCGGATCATCACCGACCTGTGCGTCCTCGACGTCACCCCGGACGGTCTCGAGCTCGTCGAGCTGGCGCCGGAGGTCGGCATCGAGGAGGTCCAGACCAAGACCGGACCCCGGATCCGCGTCCCCTGAGCGGCCGAAAGGGCACCTTCGAGGAACGTTCGTGCCCGAGCGGGCACGCGGGATATTGACCACCTGGCAAGGGGTACCTACCGTTCGGCCACCCCGTTCGGCGGGATGCGTTTTCCCCGCCTTTCCCCAGGAGGTGCCCCATGCTGTCCAGACGTACCTTCGTCACCGCGGGCTTGGCGGCCGCCGTGGCGAGCACGCCGCTGTGGTCCGCGACCGCGAAAGCGCGTGCCGCCGCGGCCCTGCCGTTGACGCTGAAGAACAATTCGGGCAGCGGCACGGTCTACGCGTACATCAGCGGCTCGGACAGCTCGGGCCGGCCGGGGTTCGTCACCGCCGACGGCCGGTTCCAGCCGTTGGCGAACCCGTCGTCGCCGGTGACGCCGATCCCCGACTACTCGATCCCGTTGACCGGCTCCGGCACCCAGAAGACCGTGACGCTGACCGACTACGTCATCGGCGGCCGGGTGTGGTTCTCGGTGGACAAGAAGATCCAGTTCTTCGTCAACCCCGGTCCCGGCCTGGTGCAGCCCGGCTTCACCAGCTCGGACCCGAACTGGCAGACGAACTGGACGTTCTGCGAGTTCACCTACAACAGCGCCAACCTCTACGCGAACATCAGTTACGTCGACATGGTGGCCCTGCCGGTCTCCATGGCCACGACGGGCGCGGCGGGCGCGCAGTCGGTCAGCCCGCTGCCGGACGGCGCGCTCGGTGCCATCGCCGACGGCCTGCGCGCCCAGCACACCGCCGACGGCGCGCCGTGGGACCGGCTGGTCGTCACCGACGCGTCCGGCAAGGTCGTGCGGGTGCTCGCCCCGAGCCACTCCCCCACGGACTTCGGCGGCTACTGGACCACCTACCTGAACGCCGTCTGGGACCACTACCGCAGCACGCCGCTGACGATCAACGGGCAGGGCGGCATCGGCGCCTACACCGGCACGGTCAGCGGGGACACGCTGGTGTTCAGCGGCCTCAACACCAACGGCGTGCCGTTCACCAAGCCGAGCGCCGCGGACATCTTCGGCTGCGCGAGCGGCCCGCTGTACAACTCCGGGGCGGACGCGCGCGGCGCGGTCGCGGCCCGGCTCGCGGCCGCGCTCAACCGCAGCAGCCTGCTGGTCTCGGGCGGCAACAACCAGCCCGACGGCGTCACCCCCTCGCAGTACTACAAGGACGCGACCACGAACCACTACGCCCGCCTGGTCCACCAGTACGCGTCGATCGGCTACGCCTTCCCGTACGACGACGTCGGCCCGACCAACTCGCAGCCGGTCGACGGGCACCTCCAGGATCCGGCGCCGACGTCGTGGACCGTCTCGCTGGGCCCGGGTGCGGGCGGCACCACGCCGCCGCCCACCGGGGGCGGGGTGAGCGCGTACTCGACGATCCAGGCGGAGTCCTTCAGCGCGCAGAACGGCGTCCAGACCGAGGCGTGCAGTGACATCGGTGGCGGCGTCGACGTCGGCTGGATCGCCAACGGCGACTGGCTGAAGTACTCGGCCGTCGACTTCGGCTCGAGCTCACCGCTCCAGTTCGTCGCCCGGCTCGCCTCGGGCGCGGCCGCGGGCGTCAGCGGCGCGATCCGGGCCCGGGTGGACAGCCAGTCCGGCCCGATCCTCGCCGAGATCGACTTCGCCAACAACGGCGGCTGGCAGACGTGGCAGACGGTCCCGGCGAACATCGTCAGCTCGGCGACCGGCGTCCACGACCTCTACCTGACGTTCTCGGGCGGTTCGGCGGACTTCGTCAACATCAACTGGTTCACCTTCACCCGGTAGGGCGCGGGGAGACGGGCAGCCGGAATTCGCGAACCGCTCGTCTCCCGCCGTGCCGCCTCCTACTCTCAGTGGGGTGGACGGCATCGACAGTCTCCGGCACGCGATCGAAACCATTCCCATCCCCGGCGCCCCGCCGCGGCTGTCCCGGCAGGGCGCCGCCGTCGGGCTGGCGCTCCTGGACACCTCGTTGCGGCTCAACCACGTGCGCCGGCTGACCGAGCGGCTGACGGTCGTCGAGCACGGGACCGCGCGGCGCAGCACCGAAGTCGACGTCAGCCTCAAGCTCCTCGACGAGGGCCAGCGCCAGGCGACGGCCCAGTTGCAGGACCTCATCGGCCAGGAGCACGGCGAGCGGGCCGCGTCGCGGCCGGCGCGGCAACGCTCCCTGTGGGTGCCGCTCGCGCGGTTGCCGCGGCGGGACGTCTCGCCCATCGACGTCTTCGACAGCGCCGGCCAGAAACTGCCGCGGCTCACCCAGCACGAGGCGTCCCGGCTGGTCGCCGCCGGGCTCTACCGGCTGCTGCGCGGGATCCTGGCCGGCGACGAGAACGCGCAGACCGCCAAGCACGAGCTGAACACCTTCCTGTTCCAGGTGCACGAACCGCGCTGGCTCATCCAGCAGGCACTGCTGACCCTGCTCACCGAGCGGAACCACCCGGAGGAAGAGTTCACGCTCGCGCCGGCCGGCGGCACGGTCGCCGGCTACGGCAGGCAATGCCGGGAACTGGCCCTGGACATCCTCTCCGGCTGTGCCGACCTGCTGGTCGAATACGCGTACCTGCTGAACGTCGCGGTCCGCGACTACATGCTGGTGGTGGCCCTGGACGACTCGGTCGAGGAACACCGGCTCAGCTACGAGACCCCGTTGCACGTCGACGCGCGGCAGCCCGTAGCGAAGGAGCAGTGGCGGCGGCTGGCCTCCAGCCGGCGCGGCTACGTCGTGGGCTACGAAACCATGATCCCGGCGACGCTGAAGTCCTACCACCTGGTGGCCCGGACCGCGCCGGAGGCCGAGATCTCCCGGATGTACCTGTCCACGGACGCCGACCAGCACCAGGTCGAAGGCCTGGCCGAGGACCTCGTCTCGCTGGCCGAGCGGCAGGACGCCGCTCCGCTGCAGGAGGCCGACGGCGCCCGGCACAAGATCCTGGAGCTGCAGGCGCAGACCGTGCTGCGGCGGCTGGCGGACCTGCTGCGCCGCCGCAAGTGGGAAGCCGGCCAGTCGGGCGTCGAGCTGGCCCCGCGCAGCCTGCCGGCGTGCCACCGGCTCGCCGCCGCGGCCACGACCGGCGAAGCGGTCCGGACCGGCAGCAACGAGCTCGACAACTCGCTGCGGCGGCACCCGGAGTTCACCTCCGCCAACCTCCGCGAGGCCGCGCGGGAGCTGACCGACCGCGAGTTCGGCCAGGACCTGGTGCTGGTCACCGGGATCGCCGACAACGAGGCCCGGGCGTACTGGCGCCGCTCCGGCGGCCGCGACCCGCGCGGCGACCACGTCCGCGTGCGCGCGACGCTCGTGCTCAAGGACTCCACGAAGTCCGGGCCGCTCAACGTGACGTTCTACGCGCTGGCCGTCGCTGCGGTCTCGTTCGTGCTCGGCTGGATGCTGGTGGGCAGCCCGTGGCCCTACGGCCGGGCCGCCACCGAGGCGCTCGACCACATCGGCGACGGCCAGTCCGTGATCACGATGCTGCTGCTGTTGCCCGGGTTCCTCTACAGCCGCCTGTCGCTGCCGCCGCGGCGGACGGTGCTCGGCTACCTCGGCACGCTGCCGCAGGCGCTGGTCCAGCTGAGCATCGCGGCCGTCGCCGCGTTCGCCGCCGCCGTCGCGACGAAGACCAGCGGCGAGGTCGTGCAGGTCACGCTCACGATCGCGGTCGGACTGCCGGTGCTCGCCGCGCTCGTGCTGCTCGGCCAGGCGTCGTGGCGGGAGTCGGCGATCCCGCTGTCCCGCATCGGCGTGCCGCGCTGGGCCGGCACCGGCGGCCGGGACCGCCGCAGGCCACTGGACGCCGACGTCCGGTTCGACTCGTCCGGGGGGTGGTGAAGATGCGCGGCCAGCGGATCTCCGTGCGGAACGTGGCCGACCTGGCCAGGGCCGGGTTCGAGATCGCACGGCAGCCGGTGACCACAGTGGACTTCGAGGTGCACCACGCGATGGCGCGCCACGGCTACCTGCGCGACCTCGTCGACGCGGACGCCGACAACGCGGTCTTCCTCGAGACGCTGTGCTCGGCCACCAACGGCGCCGGCGTCGTCATCGGCACCCGCACCCGCAAGCCCCCGGACGGCACGGAGGTGGTCCGGCGCCCCGGCGGCCCGCAGCCGGCGGAACGCCCCGAGGAGAACGCGGGCGGCTGGGTCTTCCACCAGACGACCTCGCCCAACCCGACGTTCATCTACGAGTCCGCGCAGACCTTCGAAGGCCTGATCGCGGTCGACCCGGCGGCGCGCGAGGTCTGCGAATGGCACGGCCTGGCCGTGCGCGACCTGCTGCGGGAGATCTCCGACGCCGCGGCCGCGCTGATCGACGCACCGCTGCTTTCGCTGCAGTGCCCGGCCCAGCTGCCGACGATCGTGAAGACCCGCAACCACGACCTGCGCACCCGCAAGGAGATCGCGCCGCCGTGCGCGTCGCTGGCCGTCCGGTTCGCGATCGCGCTGCGGGACGTCTCCGCGGCCGCGCGGTTCGAGCTGGCCGACCGGTTCCGGGAACTGTGCGAGAAGCACGGGTACAGCTTCTGGCTCGCCGACACGCGCCCGGGTCACCGGCAGGGGAACTGGTTCGAGGTCTACCACGCCGACGGCGAGTTCTCGCCGCTGTACAACGGCGACCTCCGGTCCCGCCAGCGCATCGGCACCTGCCTGCCGGTGACCTTCGTCGGGCCGGCGAGGATCGGCTCCACGCACGCGATCGTCTCGTTCCTGCAGCGCTACCCCCAGGTCGGCGTGGTCGGCTGCGCGGGCACCACGCTCTCGGACGTCGCGTTCGTCCACCTGCAGCTGGCGATCCACGGCGTGGCCGCCGACCGGCTGAACCGCATCCTCGGCAAGCTGCTCGGCGAGTCCTCGACCCCGGCCCGGCCGCACAAGCTGCTGCGCGAGCTGTTCAAGCGGCTCGGCCTGCCGCCCGACCCCGACGGCCCGGGCTCCGCCACGCCGGACCCGACCGGCGGCTACCAGACGTTCGCCGGGCCCGCGTTCGCCTACCGGCCGTTCCAGATGCCCGACTGCATGGCCGTGTGGGTGTCGTGGGAGATCGCCCGCCAGCACCGCGGTCTCGCCGCGCCGCTGGACTGCCTGTACCGCGCGCTGGCCCAGGTCGCGCCCGAGGTGGGCGAAACCGGGGCGTCGGCGGGCGACCTCGCCACCGTGGAGTACCTGATCTGCCGGGCCACCGAGCAGTCGGTGGTCCGGGGCAAGGCGAAGCTGGCCGTGCCCAAGGCGGTGCTGGCCGGGTTCGCCTCGGGTGGCGCCGAGCTGCCCGCGTCCAAGCTGTGCGCGTCGCTGGAGGAGGCGTGGAAGGCGCACGTGGACCGGTCCGGCGTGGACGGGGTGAGCGAGCTGACCGTGGCGTGGCGCGAATCCTGGCTCGGCCACTGGACCTACTCCTGACCCGGAGGCAGCCGTACTCGGATCCTGGAGAAGTCCGGGTAGCAGCGCCGCAGCCTCGCGCTGCGAGTTGAGTGCACGGCTGTACACTCAATAGGCATGGCCGAAGTAGGAATGCGTCCCCCGGCGTCGCCGCTGCGACGACGCGCCCTGCGCGCGCTGCGATGGCTGTTCACCCCGCTGCGACCGGACGACTACCTCGAACTGATCAACCCGCTCTGGTCGACCCGGGAGCTGCGCGGGCGCGTCGAGCGCGTCGTGCCCGAACGGGGCGGGGCGGCCACCGTCCTGATCCGGCCGGGCTTCGACTGGGTCGGGCACCGGCCCGGCCAGTACGTGCGGCTGGGCGTCGTCATCGACGGCGTCCACCACTGGCGCGCGTACTCGCTGACGTCGAGCCCGGACCGGGCGGACGGGCTGATTTCGGTCACCCCCAAGAAGGTCGACGGCGGGGTCGTCTCGCCGTTCCTGGCCGAGCGCGTGCGTCCCGGTGAGGTCGTGCGGCTCGGTGAGGTCGAAGGGGCCTTCACGCTGCCGGACCGGCTCGACCGCGGCCTGCTGTTCGTCACCGCGGGCAGCGGGATCACCCCGGTGATGAGCATGCTGCGGCACCTCGCGCCGGGCCCCGGCCTGCGCGACGTCGTCCACGTGCATTCCGCGCGGGAGGCGGACGGCGTCACGTTCGGCGACG
Organism: Amycolatopsis sp. NPDC004378; assembly: GCF_053602455.1. Lineage (NCBI taxonomy): Bacteria > Bacillati > Actinomycetota > Actinomycetes > Pseudonocardiales > Pseudonocardiaceae > Amycolatopsis > Amycolatopsis sp. NPDC004378. The sequence continues at coordinate 205,204 of NZ_JBSGDR010000016.1, read as the reverse complement.
AGCTGGCGGCCCTCGAGAAGCAGCACGACGGGTTCCGCCTCGAACTGCGCATCACGAGCCGGGACGGCCGGTTCACCCCCGCCGACCTGGACCGCCTGTGCCCGGACTGGCGCGAGCGGGAAACCTACGCGTGCGGTCCCGGCGAGCTCCTCGACGCGCTGCAAGCGCATTGGAAGAGCCACGGCGACCTCGACCGGCTGCACCACGAACGGTTTCAGCCGATCGTCGGTGGGGAAGGCGCCGAGGGGGCCGGCGGCACCGTGCGGTTCGCGCACCGCAACCTCGACGCGGACTGCCCGCCCGGCACGCCGATCCTCGTCGCCGGGGAGAACGCCGGCGTCGACATGCCCTTCGGCTGCCGGGTCGGCGTGTGCCACACCTGCGTGCTGCCGATCCGGGAAGGCCGGATCCGCGACCTGCGGACCAACGCCGTCAGCGAGAAGCACAACGAGATCGTGCGCACCTGCGTGCACGGCGCCGAAGGGCGCGTCACGGTCGAACTCTGAGCGGAGAAAGGAACCCATGACCCCGGTCACGCACCCGTTCGCCCACCTGACCGACGACCAGCTCGCCGAGCTCGCCCGCGAGTTCGACGCCATCCACGACCACGTGCGCGCCGACCTGGGCGACCGCGACCGCCGCTACATCAAGGGCGTGATCCGGCTGCACCGGCAGATCGCGGTGGCCGGCCGGGCGCTGCTGCTCGGCTCACGGTCCAAAGTGGCCTGGACGGCGGGCACCGGCTGCCTGGCGGTCGCCAAGATCCTGGAGAACATGGAGATCGGGCACAACGTGCTGCACGGTCAGTGGGACTGGATGAACGACCCGTACATCCATTCGTCCACATGGGACTGGGACACCGCGTCGACGGCGGCCGCGTGGAAGCACTCGCACAACTTCATCCACCACACGTACACGAACATCCGCGGCAAGGACAAGGACCTCGGCTACGAGATCATGCGGATCGACCCGCACCAGAAGTGGCACCCGGCGTACCTGCTGCAGCCGGCGTACAACCTGCTGCTGATGGCGTTCTTCGAGTGGGGCGTCGCGGTGCACGACATGGACGTCGAGGCGATCCGCGCCGGCGAGAAGCCGTGGAAGGACGTCTGGCACGACATCAAGGGCATCTCGGGCAAGGCCCGCGACCAGATCCTCAAGGACTACGTCGGCTGGCCGCTGGTGAGCGCCCTCGCGCAGCTCGCCGTCGCCCGCCTCGTCGACCCCGAGCCGCGCTCCCGGCTGCGCGTCGCGGCGGACCGGGCCCGTGGCCGGCGTCGCAAGGGCGCGATCCGGGCCCGCCTCGCCGCGGCCCGGTCGGAAGGCGGCAGCGCGTTCGCCGCGACGTTCTGGGCCGACTTCACCGCGAACATCATCCGCAACCTCTGGGCGCACTCGATCATCTTCTGCGGCCACTTCCCCGACCAGACGTACACGTTCAGCCAGGAGGAGGTCCGCCACGAAACCCGCGGTGGCTGGTACGTCCGCCAGCTCGTCGGCGCGGCGAACATCACCGGGTCGCCGCTGTTCCACCTGATGAGCGGCAACCTCGGCTACCAGGTGGAGCACCACCTGTTCCCGGACATGCCGAGCAGCCGCTACGCGGAGATCGCCCCGCAGGTGCGGGAGATCTGCCACCGGTACGGACTGCCGTACAACACCGGGCCGTTTTCCCGCCAGCTGGGCACGGTGCACCGCACGATCCTGCGGCTGGCGTTCCCCGGTGGGAAGGTCCGGCCGAAGCCCGGGCCGTACGAAGGGGACGAGGCCCGGCTCGCCGCTTGAGGGGTCAGCCCGCGCGGGGGTCGGCCAGGTCGTGGTGCTCGGGTGCCGAGGCCGTGCCCATCACCAGCTCGGCGCGGCCCTTGATGCGCAGCTTGCGGTACGCGCTCGTCAGGTGCTTCTCGACGGCGCGGATCGTGACGCCCAGCTCGGCCGCGATGTCGCGGTTGCGGCCGCCGCGGGCGACCAGCTCCACGATGCGCTGCTCGGTCGTCGTCAAGGCCGGGTCGCCGGCGAAGGTGCGCGGTGAAACGCCCTCCCCCGGCGCGGGTTCCGGCAGGTCGCACAGCAACCGGAGACGGCGGCCGCGGCGGAGGTGATCCTCCGCGTCCGGGACGCCCGGGCGGCGGCCCAGCGCGATCAGGGACTTCGCCAGCTCCAGGCGGTTCCCGGACGTCGCCAGCGCCGCCACCGACTCGTGCAGCAGGCGGACGCCCGCGGCGCCCGCGACCAACGCCGCGCGGGCCCGCAGCGCGCGGCCGACCGCGGCCGGGGCGCCCCAGCGCCGGGCGTGCTCGTACTCCTGCTCCACCAGCTCGGCCGCGGGTGCCCGGCGGCCCGCGCGGCCGTGCAGGGACGCGGCCAGCAGGCGCCACGGGTACCACGCCGGGTTGGTGCGGCCGGCGCGGCTGACCTGACGGCCGTAGTCCTCGACGTACTCGAGGGCCGTCGGCAGGTCGCCCGCCGTCACCGCCACCGCGCCGTGGACCATCGACAGCTCCCACGGCGCCAGCCGTGCGCTGCCCGCGGCCTGCCGCGCGCGCAGCGCCAGCTCGTCGTCGCCCAGCTCGATCGCCAAGCGCGCCAGCAGGACCACGCAGTCGGTGACCACCGCCGACCAGTCCGGCGCCGCGTGGCCGAGTGCTTCGAGCGCGCGGTCGCGGGCCCGGACCGGGCCGCCCGTCGCGGCCCACAGCTTGGCCTGGTTCACCCAGGCCAGCAGGGCCGCCAGCCCGGGCTCGCCCGGCCCCGGCTCGGCCGCCGCCGACAACCAGGACTCCAGGCCCTCGGTGGCGTCGGCCGCCACCAGCACCGCGGTCACCAGCGGCAGCACCGTGTACATCTGGGCCGGGCCGCCGGGTTCGCGGTCGAGGACCCGGTGGGCGAACTCGGCCGCCGCCCGCCGCGGAACCGCCTCCGCCTGTGTCGCCGCGTGCAGGAGCGCGACCACCAGTTCACGCTGCCCCGGGCCCGCCGGGGCCGGGTCGGGACCGAGACGCCGCAGCCGGTCGGCCGCCGCCGTGAACGTGCTCGCGTTGTCCTGCCCGTACAGCCAAAGCCGGGCTTCCAGCCGCGCCCGCAGGTCGTCTTCGCCGCCGTTCGCGGTCAGTTCGACGAGCGTGCCGCGCAGCAGGTCGGTCTCCTCGCGGCTGCGCGCGGTCGCGAGGGCGGGGACGCGGCAGAGCAGGTCCGCCCGCTCGGCCGGCGTCGGCAGCAGGGGAAGCGCTTGCTGGAGGTGCCGGGTGGTGGCGCCGGGATCGCGGCCGCGTTCGGCCGCGACGAGGTCGGCGAGCAGCACTCCCCGTTCCGATGCCGTGTACAGCAAGGCATGCCGCAGGTACTGCGCCGCCTGTTCGGCCTCGCCGCGGTCCGCCGCGGCCGCGGCCGCCCCCCGCAGCACCTCGGTCCCCCACGGCGCCGGCTCGGCCGTCGTCGCGAGCAGCTCGCGGGCGATCCGCTCCAGCGGCGCGCCGTCGGTGTAGAGCACCTCGGCCGCGCGCAACCGCAGCTCGTCCTGCTCGGGCACGGTCATCGTGCCCGCCACGGCTTCGGCGATCCGGACCCCGGCGAAGCGCACCCCGTCGGACGCGAGCAAACCCAGGCGCCGCAACGCTCCCGTGGCCTCCTCGAGGTCCGCCGGGTCGAGCCCGCTGAGCCGCCCGAGCGCGGCGGTGTCCCGGGCGTCGCCGAACGACGTCATCGCCCGCGCCAGCTCCGCGACCCGCGGCGGCTGGGCCCGCAGGCACCGGGCGATGTGGTGGGACGGCCCGGTCGGCCGCAACGCCAGCACCTCGGCCAGCTGCCCGTCGCCCGGGCCGAGGTCGTCGGCGAGCATCGCGTCCGCCAGCGCGGCCAGGAGCATCGGGCTGCCACCGGTCACCTCCCGGCACGCCGCGGCGAGCCGTTCGCCCGCCGGCTCGCCGCAATGCCGCTCGAGGAACGCGCGCGTGCCCTCTCGGGTCAACGGCCCCGGCTGCAGAACCGCGGCCGCCGCGCGCACCAGGTCGCCGACCACCGGACGATCCGCGCCGGCGTCGCCGTCGAGCACACTGGCCACGACGACCAGCGGCATCGCCCGCAGCCGGTTGACGAGGTGGGCCAGCCAGCCCAGCGATTCGGCGTCGGCCCACTGCAGGTCGTCCACCAGCAGCGCCACCGGCCGGTCCGCGGCGACTTCGGCGACCAGCACCCACAACCGGTGCAGCAACGCGTGGCGGCCCGCCTCCAGCTCCGCCGCCCCCGGCGGGCTGACCAGGCTCAGCTCCGCGGGCAGGTCCCGGCCCTCGGCCACCAGCGGCTCCAGCAGCTGCCGGGCCACCCCGTGCGGGAACTGCCGTTCCGTCGGCGCGGCCGACGCGCGCAGCACCCGCGTCCCGCGGTCGGCCGCGAGCCCCGCCGTGGCGTGCAGCAGCGCCGACCGGCCGCAGCCGAGCCGCCCGCCGATCACCGCCAGCGAACCCGCGCCCCGGCCGCCGGCCTCCAGGAGGTCGGCCAGCACCGCCAGCTCGGCGTCGCGCTCGATCAGCATGGCGTCCCGAACTCCCCGTCCTCCAGCACGAACAACTCCCGCAGCTCGGCGCGCCCGGTGACGCCGAAGTGCCGGTAGATGCGGGTGAGCCGCACCTCGACCGCGCGCTTGCCGACCGCCAGCCGCCGCGCGATCTCCGCGTTCGGCAGGCCCTGCACGACCATGTCCACGACCTGCGCCGAGGTCGCCGACAGCGCCTGCCGCTTGCGGCCCGCGCGCTGGGCCGAGCCCGCCGGACGCGGCTGCGCGGCCAGCCGGGCCGTCAGCTCGCGGACCCGCGCCGACGCGCCTTCGAGGCGGTAGGCCTTGGCCAGCCGCCCGGCTTCGCGCACCAGGCCGGACACCCCGGCGGCCTGGCCGGTGTCGAGCTGCGCCTCGGCGAGCCGCAACACCGCGTGGACGTACCAGATCCGCTCGGGCGACTCCCGCAGCGCCTCGACCGCGCGGGTGAGCCGGAACGACGCGCTGCCGGCGGGCAGGGCGATGCCCGCGAACAGGTGCGTCAGCCCGGTCGCGGTCCGCGTTCCCCACGCCCTGGCCAGTTCCCACTCCGCCGTGACGAGTCCTTCCGCGGCTTCCGGGTGGCCGAGGTCGCGCTGGACGACGCCGGCGAGGGACCGCCAGGGCAGCAGCGCCGGGTTGACCCAGCCGCGGCTCAGCAGGATCCGGCCGCACTCCTGGAAGTGGTGCAGGGCGGCCTGCGGGCGCTGCCCGGTCCAGTCGAGCAGGCCGCGGGCGAACAGCAGCTGGGTGTCGAGGTGGTGCCGCCCGCGGTGCGCGACCGTTCCGCGCGTCGTGCTCGCCGCCGCGCGTTCCGCCGCGTCCCGGTCGCCGGCGGCCAGGCCGAGCAGGATCTTCAAGCCCAGCAACGCCCGGGCCATCGGCGGCGGCCAGCGGGTGAGCGGGTAGCCCTCGACCGCGGCTTCGGCGTCGGCTTCGGCGGCCGGGACGCGCCCGCGCCGCAGGCTCAGCCGGCCGCGGGTGAGCAACGCCAGCGCGGCCGCGGCCCGTGAGCCGCGGCGGCGCGCGTCGGCGAGCACGCCGTCCAGTGCTTCCGCGGCTTCGAGGGGATCGTCGGTGGCCATCAGCGTCCAGGCCGCCGCGATCCTCGGCGCGTACAGCCGGGTGCCGTCCCGGCCCGGCGAAACCGCCACCCGGGCCAGTTTCCGCGCGCGCCGCGGGTCCGTGCCCCGGGTCGCGGTGAGCCAGGCGGCGGCGCCCGCGCGGTCGGGGTCGAGGCGGTCTTCGGCGTAGGCCGACGCCGGGATGCCGAGCGCGGGCGCGCCGTCCGGCGAGTCGGTGGCGAGCCAGTGGAGCGCGGCGAGGGTGCCCTGGTCGGGCTCCGCGGTCCCGGGCGCGAGCCCGGTGAGCAGGTCGGCGGCCCGGTCGGGGGCGCAGCGCGTGACGAGCAGGTCCGCCGCGGCCAGGCGTTCGCACAGCAGCCGGTCGGTCGTCGTGGTCAGGGCCGCCCGGGCGAGCCGCACTTCGCCGGTGTGCGGGGCCGCGCCGTCGGCCGCGGCCAGTTCCAGGGTCAGCTGGGCGCGGGTGGTGTCGGACAGGGGCTCGCGCAGGGCGCGGCGGTAGTACGGGGCCGCCTCGCCGACCTGGCCGGCGGCCGAGCGCGCCGCCGCGAGCAACGCGTCGAGGGCCCAGCGCGTGCCCACCGGCCCGGCGCCGAGCAGCAGCCGGGCGACGTCCTCCTCCGGCAGGGCGCAGCGGTGCGCGAGCTCGGCGGCGGCGCCGTACAGCTCGGCCCGTTCCGCGCGGGTCATCCCCGCCAGGACCCAGGTCGCGATGCCCGGGTCGGCGCAGCGGCCGCGGCCCGGCACGAGCCCGACGCCGACGAGCACCCGCCACGCCCGCGCGGGGGCCAGCGTCTGGCGGCCGGCCAGCGGGCCGAGCTGGTCCGGGGTGAGCACGTGGCCCGCGACGACGAACGCGCGCAGCAGCCGGCGCAGGTCGTCGGGCAGCCGGCCGAGCAGGCCGAGCATCTGCTCGCGGCGCGCGTCCGCGGCCAGCCGGTCCGGGCGCGCGCCCGGTTCGGGTTCGGTCCGGCAGTGGTCGAGCACCACGCGGACGAGCGCGGGGTTGCCGCCGGTGGCCGCGTGCAGGTCGGTGACGAAGTCCTCGCCGAGCCCGGTGCCGTGGGCGCGGACGACCTCGGCCACCCCGGACCGGCTCAGCGGGCGCAGCCGGACGACGTGGGTCGCGTGCCAGTTCAGCCCGGACAGCTGCCACGGTTCGGCGGTCTCCTGGTCGAAGAAGGGCAGCACGACGCCCGCGCCGGTGATCACCACCAGCAGCGGCACCTGCCACAGCCGCCGCAGCAACGCGCCGAGCCACGCCTTGGAGCAGTCGTCCATCAGGTGCGCGTCGTCGAGCAGGAGCAGCACCGGCCGCCGCCGGGCCGCCTCGACGAACGGGTGCCACAGCTCCGGGGAACCGGGGTCGCCGCGCGCGCCGGTGGCGAGCAGCTCGCCCAGCGCGTGGGCCACCTTCCGGTCGGGCAACGCCGAAGCCAGCTGGGAGACGACGCCGAAGCGCAGCGCCGACTCGGTCAGCGAGCCGCGCGCGCTGAGCACCTGCACTTCCCGGTCGGCACCGCGGGCCGCCAGCTGCGCGAGCAGGCTGGTGCGGCCGGTGCCGGGCAGGCCGGTGACGACCGCGATCCCCGACTTCCCCCGTTCGAGCTCGGTGAGCAGGCTGGTGAGCAGGGCGGTTTCGCTCGTCCGTTCGGCGAGCAGCTCCGCTCCGGCGGTTCCCGCGAGCACGGTCATCCCCCTGCCACGGTCCACATCGGACGGACGTCGGCGCTCATCCCGCCTCCCGCCGGGTCAGCGCGGCGGCGAGATCGGCCCGCCCGCCCACGTTGAGCTTCCGGTAGACGCTCGTCAAGTGCATCTCCACCGTGCGGACGGTGACGAACAAGGCTTCGGCGATGGCGCGGTTGCCGTCGCCGCCCGCCGCCAGCTCGGCCACACGCCGTTCGCTGCCGGTCAGGGTGTCGAGGGCCGAACCGCTCGCGGCTCTGGGCCGGCCCCCGGCTTCGAGCAACGCGGCCCGCGCGGCGTCGAGCAGGAGCCGGTCGCCGGTGCGGGTGCACCCGTCGACGGCCCGCCGCAGGTGCTCCCGCGCGCCCTTCCGGTCGTCGCGGGCGAGCAAGGCCCGGCCCAGCAGGTATTCGGCGCGCTGGTGTTCCCGCAGGCCGGGTCCGCCGTCGAGGGTCCGCACCGCTTCGGTGAGCAGGTCGACGCCTTCGTCGCCCCGGGTCGTGACGCCGGCCGCGAGCAGGCCCATGCCCACGGCGCGGGGCGTGCCCCAGCGCGTGGCGAGCGCCTGGCCGTGCCCGGCCAGCTCGCGGCCTTCGTCCAGCCGGCCGTCTTCGGCGAGCAGGCAGGCGCCTTCCAGCCACCACGGTGCGAACACCGGGTTCGCCATGCCCGCTCCCGCCAGGCTTTCCCCGCACGTGCGCAGGTACCGCAGGGCGCCTTCCCGGTCGCCGAGCGCGGCCCGTGCCATCGCCCGCGCCATCAGGTACCAGTGGTACTCCAGCGCGAAGTGGTCGAGCCGCGGGCGGGTGATGCCGTCGAGCAGGGTCTCGGCGAGGGCGCCGTCGCCGCGCGGGGCCAGCACCGTCGCCAGCGCGATCTGCGGCATGGTCGCGGTCTTGCCCCAGGACTCCTGGTGGGCCAGGTCGTAGCTGACCTGCGCGTCCGCCCCGGCTTCGGTCAGATCGCCCGCCCAGTGCCAGAACATCGCCCGCGTGCACTGCGCGAGGCAGTACGTCCAGGCGTCCCCGGCGCCGCTCGCGTGCTCGATCAGCCGGCCCAGCGCGTCCTGCGCGGGCTTCAGCTCGTCGGCGAGCTGGAGCGCGAGACCGGCACCCAGCGCCGCCCAGCCACCCAGCCCGACCGGGTCGACGCGCAGCGCCCGGCTCGCCTCCGCGGCCGCCGCCACCGCGGAACCGCCTTCCAGCGCGTGCGCCGCCGCCCGCATGCCGAGCAGCTGGCATTCGGCCGGGTCGTCGCCGGCCGGCGGGTCCTGGGCGCGGACGCGGGCGAACGCGGCCGGCACCGTGGCCTTTTCGTCGAGGCCGGTGATCAGCAGCATCGACTCGGTCATCGTGCGCAGCCCGGCGTCGGCGACCGACCGCGGCTCGCCGAGCCGCTCGTCCAGCTGCCCGGTCACTTCGCGCAGCACGGCCACGGCTTCCGGCGCGCGCTGCACGGCGAGGGCGACCATGCCCAGCCGGACGGCGATGCGCGCCTCTTCCCGCACGTCCGCGGCCAGCCCGCGGGCCCGCTCCAGCAGCTCGAACGCGGCGATCGGCTCGGCGGGCGCCAGCGCGGTCGCCAGCTCCAGCAGCAGGCCGACGTCGTCGGGCTGGAACGCCTGTGCCCGCCGCAGGTACCGCGCCGCGGTGCCCGGCGCGCCGCGGCCGGTGGCGGACTTCGCCGCCTCGCGCAGGATGCCGGCCATCCACCACTCGTCGATCTCCGGCAGCAGGAGCAGGTGCCCGGCCACGTCTTCGGCGGGCCGGCCCGCGTCGCTGAGCAGCCGGGCGGCCCGGCGGTGCCACCGGGCCGGCTCGCCGGCACCCCCGGCGTCGAGGATCGCGGCCCGGACCAGCTCGTGCACGAAGTCGCGGGTGCCGTCGCGCAGGATCTCGTGCGCCCACAACGTTTCCAGCGCGGCCGAGACGACGGCGCCGGGTACCTCCGCCAGCTTCGCGAGCAGGCCCGGTTCGTCGTTCCCGAGCACCGCGACGGCCATGGCGACGGCCCGGGTGGGCGCCGAGAGCCGGTCGAGCGTCGAGGTCGCCAGCACGGCGCGGCCCGAGCCGGCGAGCGAGGACAGCGAGACGCGCTCGTCGTCCGACCGCGCCCGGGTCAGCTCGCCGAGCATCCGCCGCAGCAGCAACGGGTTCCCGCCGGTCTCTTCGAGGCACGTCCGCGCGAACAGGCCGTCCGGCGTGGCCAGCGGTTCCGGGATCAGCTCGGCCACCGCGTCGAGCGGCAGCGGGCCCAGGTCGAGGGTCCGCGTGTCGTGCGCGCCCTCGATCTCGGCCAGGGTCCCGTCGGCCGTGGCCGCCGTCCCGCTCCGCTGCGCGAGCACCACGAGCAGCGGGAGGTCCGGCGCGCGGCGCACGAGGAACTCCAGCCAGCGCAGCGAACTCTCGTCGCACCACTGCACGTCGTCGACGGCGAGCACCAGCGGGCCCGGCGTCGCGAGCGTCGCGGCCAGCCAGTACAGCCCGTGCTGCACCGCGTAGGAGCCCACCGCGGGCGGTTCCGCGGCGGCGTCCGTGGTCAGCGCGTGCCGGGCGAACCGGGCGCTGCCCCGCAACAGGGACTCGCCCGCTTCACCGTCCAACCCCAGGGGCTCGAACAGTTCCCGGACGACCCCGTAGGCGGTGTTCGCGCCCTGCCGCGAGGCCGCGGCCGTCAGGATCCGGCCCGCCGCGGGCAGGGCCGCCGCCGTCTCGTCGAGCGCCGCGGCGACGAGACTGGTTTTGCCGATCCCCGCCGGGCCGCGCACGAGCAGTGCGTGACCCCGGCCGTCGGCGGCCTGCCGCCGGCCGGCCGCGAAGCGGGCCAGCTCCCGGCGGCGGCCGACCAGCCTGGCCGGCGGTGGGGGGAACGGGGTCCGGGAAGCCAAGTGCCACCTACCGTTTCCGCTGCGCAGGCCCACCAGGGCGCGGAGGATTCCGCGCCTCTGGGTGGGCCCGCTGCGACAGTCCGTGATCGAAGTCCAAGAAATCACAAGGCCGTCGCGCGGACAAGGGGCAGCACAGGCGAATCAGGGGAAGCCGGGTAACCGGGGGCAAGAACCCTGTCCCGGACGGGCAGGAAACGTATTTGAAGTTCTTTCGTCTTTCACTTTTTGGTCACCCGACCGGAAAAACGCCGCCTACTCGGGCGTAATCCACTGAACGGGGCACGGACCCCGTTGTCCGATTCCCGTTCCGTGGTCAGCCGCAGCCGCCCGCGTGCCCGCCATCCGAGACGGCCCTGGTCAGCTCGGCGAACTCCCGCCGCTCGTCGGGATCCGGGCCGGGATCCGCCGCGGCGACGGCCTTGGCGGCGCGGGCCCGCCAAGCGTCCAGGAACCGGCCCAGGCGGTCGGTCCCCCAGAACTTTTCCCGGCCCAGGACGAACATCGGCACGCCGAAGACGCCGTCGTCGGACACCCGGGACAGGATGTCCTCCCCGCGCCGGCGCAGTTCGCCGTCGTCCTTCGCCGCCGCGTAGCGGGCCGGGTCCAGCCCGAGCTCCGCGGCGACCGCGCCGATCACGGCCGGGTCGGAGATGTTCTCCCCGCGTTCCCAGCGCGCCGCCGTGACGCGGTCGAGGAACGCGCGGCCCATGCCCTCGTCGGTCGCCGCGAGGTAGGCCAGGTGGGCGACCTCCCAGACCGGTTCGCGGTCGACCGGCCAGACCATCGTCAGGCCCCGCTCCTTCGCCAGGCGCCGCGTGTCCTGGAGGATGTAGAAGTTCTTGGCCCGTGACATCGGCATCACCGGCAGCTCGACCCCGCGCTCGGCGAGCGCCCGCGCGGAGACCGCGTCGGGTTCCCACACCGGGATCCATTCCGCCTCGTCGAGCACTTCGGGCTCGGTTTCGGCCAGTTCCCGGTAACAGAACCACGAATACGGGCTCCGCAGGGAGAAATACCAGCGCGGTTGCGCGTTCCGGCGCGCCATGAACTACCTCCTGTGTCGTCAGACGGTTATTCCGCCGTCTATCTGGAAAACGGATCCGGTGACGTAGGCCGCGCGCGGCGAGGCGAGGAACGAAACCAGGTCGGCCACCTCGGCCGCCGTTCCGAACCGCCGCAGCGGAATGGCCTTCAGCATCTTCTCGCGCGCGGCCGTCGTCATCGCGCGCGTCATCTCGGTGTCGATGATCCCCGGCGCCACGGCGTTCGCCCGGATGCCGTACCGGCCGACCTCCTTGGCCAGCGCGCGGGTGAACCCGATGATCCCGGCCTTGGCGGCCGAATAGTTCGTCTGCGCCGGATTCCCGTACACCCCGGAAACCGACGACAGGTTCACGACGCAGCCCGCACGCCGTTTCATCATCGCGAAGATCGCCGGCCGGCACACGTGGTAAACGCCGTCGAGATTCGTGTGCAGGACGTCGTTCCACTGGTCGTCGGACATCAGCGCCAGCGGCTGGTCCCGGGTGATCCCGGCCGAGGTGACCACGGCCCCGACGGGCCCCAGCTCACCCTCGACCCGCTCGATCCAGTCGCGCACCTCGGCCGGGCGGGTGACGTCCACCCGCACCCCGAGCACGCGCACGCCGGACTCCCCGGCCAGCTTCTCGACCTCGGTCGCCGCCTGCTCGTCCGAGCGGTAGCAGAACCCGACGTCCCAGCCGTCCTCGGCGAGCCGCCGGACCACGGCCGCGCCGATGCCCCGCGACCCGCCGCTGACCAACGCCACCTTCGGGTGTTCTCGGTCCCCAGTCATGTCTCTCCTGTCCCGTTTTCCTCGAAGACGTCCAGGTCCGCTTCGGGCCGGAACGCCAGCACCATGCGCTCGACGCTGAGCACCGGGCGCCCGCCCGCCGTGCTCTCCCCCGCGACGATCGCGCTGTCTTCGAACACGCGGACCACGCTCAGCCGGTGCTCCACCAGATCACCGGGGAACACCTTGCTGTGGAAGCGAACCCCGGACACCGAGCCGATCAGCGTCACCCGCCCGGCCCCCGACGCGCCGCCGGTGACGCCGAGCACGCCGGCCGACTGCGCGAACGACTCGACGAGCAGCACGTCGGGATAGGCCAGCTGCTCCTCGCCGGCGTTTTCGCCGACCGTCGCGTACCACGGTTCGTTCGCGGTCACGGCCTTGGCGGTGACCGCGCGCACCCCCGGTTCCAGTTCCAGGACCCGGTCCACCAGCAGGATCGGGTACCGGTGCGGCAGCAGCTCCCGCACGCCCGCCCCGCCGATCACGCCGGGTCCTCCGTGTAGTGCAGCCGGACCGTCGCCGCGCGCCCCCGCGCGGTGCCGATCCGGGCCGAGACCCGCCAGCCGCCGTCCTCGCGCCGCCAGTCCAGCGCCAGGTCGAGCACGTCACCCGGCACCACGGCCGAGACGAACCGGGCGGAGCCCAGCTCGGCCAGCCGCAGGGCTCCGGTGCCAGGCGGCGGGGACGCGACCGCGCCCTGGTGCACGCACTCCACCAGGCACACCCCCGGGAAGAGCGGCAGCCCCGGGTAGTGGCCCGCGAAGACCGGTTCGATCTCGCGGACCCCGAACCGGGCCTTCGCGTGCCAGCCGTCACCGCCCGCCGGAGCGCCGGTCTCGAGCACTTCGACCGTGCCCCGGACCGGGCTCGCCGGCGCCGTCAACGCCCGTCACCCGGCAGCCGGAAGACCCCGCAGGCGACCGTTCCGTCCGGGTCGGCCGACGTCACGACGGCCAGCCGCGCGCCGGTCTCGGCCTGGCCGAGCGCCGCCGCCACCCCGAAGCACGCCGACGCGGCACCGAGGTCCCCGATCAGGGCGCCGAGGTCGAGTCGGCGGGCCCCCGCCAAGAGCGCGTCGAGGACCTCGCTCTCCTGCGCGCCGAACCGGCCGGACAGCCCGGACGGCACGACCACGTCGACCTCCCCCGCCTCGACGCCGGATTCGCGCAACGCGGCGAGCACGCACTCCCGCGACGCCTCGCGCAGGTCGTCGGCCGGGAAGACCCGCGAGGTGATCGCGAGCGTCTCGGCCTGCGGCCGGCCCTCGGTCACGGCTCCGGCCGGTTCCAGCAGCACCATGCAGGCGCCCTCCCCCAGCGGCCGGGCCGCCGGATCGCCTTCACGGCTGTGGAAGTCGAGCCACGCCCGGTCGGCGGAGTACTCCTCCGCTCCGCCCACCAGCACGGTGCTCGCCCGCCCGCGGGCGAGCAGCCGGGTCGCGTAGCGGAACGCCGACAGGCCCGAACCCCGGCCGCTGGCGAGGGTGACGTTGGGCCCGTTCAGCCCGTACCAGATCGCGCAGCGGCCCGCGGCGCAGTTCATCACCGTGTTGGGCATGCGCGCCGGGTCGACGTGGTAGGGCTTGTCGCCGAGCAGCGACGAACGCGTGAAGTCCATCATGCTCTGCGTGCTCCCGCTCGTGGCGAGCACCAGCCCGGTGCCCTCGGGCGCGGTCCCCGGCCCGGCCGCGGGCCCGGTTTCGAAGACCTGCCCCACCGCGGTCACGGCCAGCGCCGTCACCCGGTCCATCGCACGGGTTCCCTTGCGGCCCAGCACCTCCCGGATGTCGAAGTCCGGGACGACGTGGCCGCGCTCGCCGGGCACCCCGTCTTCGGCCAGTGCGGCCCGGCGGGCGGGCTCGCCGGAGCGGAGCCCGTCCAGGAAATGCTTGCGGTCGATCCCGAAGGGCGACACCGCCGACCACGCGGTGATCACCGCCCCGCTCGCCGTTGCGCTCATCTGCTCACTCCTCAGTGCGTCGTCTGGTCCCACCGCCCGCGTCAGGCGGCCCGGCCCGAGCCCGCCAGTGCCGGGTAGCGGCCGAGGACGACGCTCGCGTTGTTGCCGCCGAACGCCATCCCGTTGTTCTGCACCACGTCGATCTCGGCTTCGACGGCGTGGTTGGGCACGCAGTCGACCGCGCACTCCGGGTCGGTCTCGACGTGGTTGATGGTCGGGAACACGAAGCCTTCCCGGATCGCCAGCGCGCCGGCGATCGCGGCGAGCGCGCTGGCCGCCCCCATGGTGTGGCCGAGCATCGACTTCAGCGACACCGTGCGCGGCACGTCGGCCCCGAACACGTCGTGGATCGCGCCGCACTCGGTGACGTCGTTGGCCTTCGTGCCCGTCCCGTGCGCCGAGACGAGGTCGACCTGGGCCGGGTCGAGCCCGGCGTCGGCCAGGGCCAGCCGCATGCAGTTCGCCACGCCGTCCTGGTTCGGCGCCACCTGGTGGTAGGCGTCGCAGTTCAGTCCGTACCCCAGTACCTCCGCGTGGATCCGCGCGCCGCGCGCGAGCGCGGACTCCAGCGTCTCCAGCAGGAGCACACCGGCACCCTCACCGGTGAGGATGCCCTTGCGGCCGATGTCGAACGGCCGGCAGTTGTCCGGCGCTATCGTCCCCAGCCGGTAGAACCCGGCGAAGGTCTTGCGGCAGACCGCGTCCGCTCCCCCGCACAGCGCGAAGTCCACCTCCCCCGCCTTCACCGCGTCGAAGCCGTAGCCGAGCGCGTAGTTGCCCGCCGAGCACGCGGTCGCGATCGTGGTCGCCTCGACGTCGCCCAGCCCCAGTTCGCGGGCGATCGCCGTGGACAGCCGGGTCGGCGGCACCCGCCGGACCTCGCTCGGGGCCAGTGCTTCCCGGCCGCCGTCGATCCCGGCCGCGGCGAGCTCGTCGAGCACGTTCGACTCGCCGTCGGTGGTCCCGATCGCGACCATCCCCCGGCGCGACCGCAGCCAGTCGTGCGCGACGCCGGCGTCGTCGATCGCCATCCGGGCCGCCGCCACCGCGAACCGGCTCGCCCGGCCCAGCGACTCGACGGGCAGGTTCCGGATCCAGTCGCGGGGTTCGAAGCCGCGCACCTCGCAGCCGCGGGAGTGGTCGAACCCGGTGGTGTCGAACCCGGTGATGTCGCGCGCGCCGCTGCGCCCGGCCCGCAGGCCCGCCGCGAACTCCTCGGCGCCCTGGCCGATGCTCGACAGCGCGCCGAGCCCGGTGAGCACCACCCGGTGGGCCGTCACCATCCCGCGCTCTCCGCGACCACTTCGTGCACGGCGGTCAGGTTGACCATGCGCGGCAGCTCGGCCTGCTCGATGGTCACCTTGAACTCCTTCTCCAGCAGCGCCAGGATCTCGATCGCCAGGAGCGAGTCGGCGCCGTGGTCGTCGACGAAGAGGCTGGTCGGCGTCATCTCGTCCTCGTCGATCTCGAGGACGTCGCAGACGATCTCCTTGATGCGGGCGGTGCGGGAGGCGGTTTCGGTGCTGGTCATCTTCGTTCTTCCTTCGGTGTCGGTTCGGGTTTCATCCGTCGTGCTTCGCGGCGAGGCTGCGCGGACGCAGGTCCCGCCAGTTCTCCTCGACGTAGGCGAGGCAGGCCGCGCGGGTCTCCGGGCCGTGCACGCGGTCCCAGCCCTCGGGCAGTTCGGCGAAGGCGGGCCAGAGTGCGTGCTGGCCTTCGGCGTTGACGACCACGTGGAAGGTGCCCGTCTCGTCGTCGAAGGGGTTGGTCACCGATCGCTCCTTTCGTTCGCGAGGTACTCTTCGATCCCCTCGCCGACCCGCCGCAGCGGCTCGGCTCCGGTCATGGCGTCGTGCCCGACCGGAAGTTCGGTCACCGCGATCGCACCGTCCACATGGGACGACCAGGCCGCGGCGGTGCGGTTGTCCGCGTCGGCCGCCGCGGTGAAGTGCAGCAGCGTGCCGCGGAAGGTCCGGGGCACGAACTCCGCCTGCAGCCGCAGGTTGTTGCGCCAGGCGGCGAAACACCGCTTCAGCTGCTCCGAGGTGAGCTCGGCCAGGGGGTTGGCCTCCCGCGCGAACAGCTCGCGCAGGCCGGCGAAGTCGGGGCCGTGCACCGGTTCCTCGTCGCCGCGGTAGCCGAAGAACCGCAGCACGATCGCCGCGAGCTCCTCGTCGTCCGGCAGGGTGTCGTCGCTGCCCGGCGCGCTGTCGAGGCTGACCAGCAGCGCGACCCGCTCGCCCTCGTCCTGCAGCCGGCACGCGATCTCGTGCGCCACCACCCCGCCGAACGACCAGCCCAGCAGGTGGTAGGGCCCGTGCGGCTGGACCCGGCGGATCTCCGCCAGGTAGCCGGCCGCCATCGCGCCGACGTCGGCGGGCAGCCCGGCGTCGTCGACGATCCCGCGGGCCTGCAGGCCGTGCAGCGGCCGGTCGGCCAGGTGCGCGGCGAGGCCGTGGTAGGACCAGCTGACGCACCCCGCCGGGTGGACGCAGAACAGCGGTTCCCGGCTGCCTTCCCGGCGCAGCGGGAGCAGGACGTCGAAGGACGTCCCGCCGGCGCTGGTCTCGATCCGCCGGGCCAGCCGCGCGGGCGTCGGGTGGTCGAACAGGTCGCGGATGCCGAGCCCGGCGGCCAGCCGCTCGCGGACCCGGCTCAGCAGCCGGGTCGCCAGCAGCGAATGCCCGCCCAGGGCGAAGAAGTCGTCGTGCAGGCCGACCGCCGGCGTGCCGAGCACGTCGGCGAACAGCGCGCACAGGAGGTCTTCGGCCGGGGTCCGCAGCCGGTCGTGGCCCGCAGTCGCGGTGACGGCCGGGGCCGGCAGGGCCGAGCGGTCGAGCTTCCCGTTGGCGGTCAAGGGGAAGCGCTCCAGCACGACCACCGCGGCGGGGACCATGTAGTCCGGCAGCGTCCGGCCCAGCCGGGCCCGCACGTCGGCCGGGTCGGCGCCGTCGCCGACGACGTAGGCGGCCAGCCGCCGGTCGCCCGGGACGTCCTCGCGCACGACCACCGTGGCCCGGCCGATCCCGGGCACGGCCAGCAGCGCCGTCTCGATCTCGCCGAGCTCGATCCGGAACCCGCGCAGCTTCACCTGGTGGTCGGTGCGGCCGACGTAGTCGAGCTGCCCGTCGGTGCCCCACCGCACGAGGTCGCCGGTGCGGTACATCCGCGTGCCCGGCGCGCCGAACGGGTCGGCGACGAATCGCTGCGCGGTCAGTCCCGGGCGGTTCAGGTAACCCCGCGCGAGCCCGGTGCCGGCGATGTACAGCTCGCCGGGGACGCCGTCCGGCACCGGCCGCAGCGCCGCGTCCAGCACGTAGACCCGGGTGTTGTCCAGGGGGCCGCCGATCGCCGGGGCGCCCGGCCGGTCCGGGACGGCGGTCAGGTCCGCCGCGGTCGACCAGATGGTCGTCTCGGTCGGGCCGTAGACGTTGGTGACGCTCCAGGTGAGCTCGCGCAGCCGGTCGGCCAGCGCCCGGCTGACGGCCTCGCCGCCGATCAGGGCCCGCAGCCCGCCGAGGGTCTTCGGCGCCGTCTCGGCCAGCTCCTGCCACAGCGTCGGCGTCGCCTGCATGATCGTGGCCGCCGAGCCGGTGATCAGCTCGCCCAGCACCGCCGGGTCGCGGACCTCGTCGGGCGCCGCGACGACCAGCCGGGCCCCGGCCAGCAGCGGCACCAGGACCTCCAGGTTGGCGATGTCGAACCCGGGCGTCGTGACGGCGAGGAACCGGTCCGCCGTCGTGATCGCGGTGCGGGACACCATGTCGTCGAGCAGGTTCGCCAGCGCGCCGAGGGGCACGACGACGCCCTTGGGGCGGCCGGTGGACCCGGAGGTGTAGAGGATGTACGCGGGGTTGTCCGGCTTCACGCGGGCAGCAGCGAGCGGCGTCGTCGCGAACTCCGCCAGGGCGGGGTCGTCGACCAGCACCCGCGGCGCGGTGCCCGTGTCGGTGCCCGCCGTCGTGACGACCACCGCGGGAGCCGCGTCCTCGAGCATGAAGGCGACCCGCTCGGCCGGGTACCCGGGGTCGATCGGCAGGTACGCGGCCCCGGTCCCGAGCACCGCGAGCAGCGCGACCACCAGGTCCGCCGAGCGCGGCAGGACCAGCGCGACCACCGACTCCGGGCCGGCGCCGTGCCGGGCCAGCAGCCGGGCCATCCGGTGCACCCGGGCGTACAGCCCGGCGTAGGTCAGCTCGGTCTCGCCGGCGACCAGCGCCACGGCGTCCCCGGCCCGCTCGGCCGTCTGCCGCAGGCGCTCGAACAGCGGCGTCCCGGGCAGCTCCCGGGCGGTGTCGTTGCGGGCCACCAGGATCCGCTCGCGCTCGCCGGCGTCGAGGACGTCGATCGCGCTCACGCGGCGGCCCGGGTCGGCCGCCATCGCCCGCAGCACGGTGGCCAGCCGCTCCGCCATCCGCGTCACGGTCGCGGCCTCGAACAGCTCGGTGCGGTACTCGACGAACCCGCCGAACCCGCCGTCCTGCTCGGCGAACTCGAACGCCAGGTCGTACCGGGCCGTGCCGGTGCCGCCGGGCAGCACCTCGGCGTCCACTTCGGACAGTCCGAGGCCGGCGCCGGCGTTGTTGTGCAGCACGAGCAGCACACCGAACAGTGGCGTCCGCGCCTGCGACCGCACGGGGTTGAGCACGTCCACCAGCCGCTCGAACGGCACGTCCTGGTGGGCGTAGGCGGCCAGGTCGGTCGTGCGGACCCGGGCGAGCAGCTCGGCGACGGTCGGGTCGCCGGAGAGGTCGGTCCGCAGCACCAGGGTGTTGAGGAAGACGCCCACCAGGTCGTCGAGCGCGTCGTCGGTGCGCCCGGCGACCGGGGTGCCGAGCGGGATGTCCCGGCCGGCACCGAGCTTCGCCAGCAGCGCGGCGAGCCCGGCCTGCAGCACCATGAACACGCTGACGCCGGCGTCGGCGGCGAGCCGTTCGAGCCCGGCGCGCAGTTCGCGGTCCAGCTCGAAGTACACGCGGTCACCGCGGCCGTCGGCGACGGCCGGGCGGGGGTGGTCGGTCGGCAGCTCCAGCTGGTCGGGCACGCCGGCCAGGGTGGTGCGCCAGTGGTCCAGCTGCCGCGCGGCGAGGCTCTCCGGGTCGTCCTCGGCGCCGAGCAGATCCCGTTGCCACAGCGCGAAGTCCGCGTACTGCACGGGCAGCGGCGCCCACTCCGGCACGCGCCCGGCGAGCCGTTCGGCGTAGGCGTGGGAGAGGTCGCGGGTCAGCGGCCCGAACGACCAGCCGTCGGCCGCGATGTGGTGCACGACGACGACCAGCACGTGGGTCCGCTCGCCGGTGCTGAGCAACGTCGCCCGCAGCGGCGGCTCCACCGCGAGGTCGAACCCCCGCCGGGTGGCCGTGCGCACGGCGTCGTCCAGCTCCCCGTCGGTGACGCCGACGGCGGCGAAGAGCCCGGTCGCCTCGACGACCTGCTGGTACGGGACTCCGTCGTGC
This sequence comes from Amycolatopsis sp. NPDC004378, assembly GCF_053602455.1. Lineage (NCBI taxonomy): Bacteria > Bacillati > Actinomycetota > Actinomycetes > Pseudonocardiales > Pseudonocardiaceae > Amycolatopsis > Amycolatopsis sp. NPDC004378. Next base: position 185,784 of record NZ_JBSGDR010000016.1, on the reverse strand, counting down.
TCGGGGAACACCGTGCGCAGGCTCTCGTGCCGCGCGACGACGTCGTCGAACGCGGCCGCGAGGGCACCGGTGTCGACCGGACCGGTCAGCTTCACCGCGACGGACAGCGTGTACGCGGCGCGCTGCTCCTCGAACCGGTCGAGGAACCACAGCCGCTGCTGGGCGAACGAGAGCGGCACGCGCTCGGGCCGCGGCCGCGGCACCAGCGCGGCCCGGGTGCGGGCCTGGTCGAGCCGGCCCGCGAGGCCGGCCACCGTCGGGTGGTCGAACAGGTCCTGGACGGACACCTCGGCGTCCAGCTCGGTCCGGATCCGGCTGGCCAGCCGGGTGGCGAGCAGCGAATGCCCGCCGTGGGCGAAGAAGTCGCCGGTCACGCCGACCTCGCGGCCCAGCACCTCGGCGAAGAGGGCCTGCAGCCGTCGTTCGCGCTCGGTTTCCGGCGCCCGGCCGGGCTCCGCCGCCCCAGTGCTCGGCGGTACCAGGGCCTTGCGGTCGACCTTGCCGTTCGGGGTCAGCGGCAGTGCGTCCAGCCGGACGTACGCCGCCGGCAGCATGTAGCCGGGCACGGCCAGGGCGAGCCCGCTCCGCAGCTCGTCGTCGGGGAGCTCCCCGCTCAGGACGACGTAGGCGGCCAGGTCGTCGCCGTGCGGGTGCACGACGGCGTCGCGGACCTCGGGCAGGGCACGCAGCGCGGTCTCGATCTCGCCGAGCTCGACGCGGTTGCCGCGGATCTTGACCTGGTCGTCGCGGCGGTGCAGGAACTCCAGCCGGTCGTCCGGGCGCAGCACGACGACGTCGCCCGTGCGGTACATCCGCTCCCCCGGCGCCGGCCGGAACGGGTCCGGCACGAACGTCGCCGCGGTGCGGCCGGGGTCGGCCAGGTAGCCGCGGCCGACGCCGAGCCCGCCGACGTACAGCTCGCCCGGCACCCCGGCCGGCACGGGCCGCAGGTGGTCGTCGAGGACGTAGAGCGCGGTGTTGCGCAGCGGCGCGCCGATCGGCGTCCGCGGGCCGTCCGGCGCGCTCGTCAGCACGGCGTGCGTGACGTCGTCGGAGCACTCCGTCGGTCCGTAGGCGTTGACCAGCGGGACGTCCGGGAACCGCGCGAGCCACCGCTCGCAGGACCCCGGCGGCAGCGCCTCCCCGGTGACGACGAGCAGGCGCAACGCCGGGAGCACCGGCGCGCCACCCTCGATCCCCCAGGAATCGAGGGTGGCGGCCAGCAGCGAAGGGACGATTTCCAGCACCGTGACGGCGTGCTCGGCGACCGTCGCGAACAGCGTGCGGGGATCACGCGCCGCCCGGCGCGGGGTCACCTGGACCCGGCCGCCCGCGACGAGCGGCGCGAGCATCTGCCAGACCGAGATGTCGAAGGTGACCGGGGCGTTGTGCACCACCACGTCGCGCTCGCCGAGCCCGAGGTCCTCGACCTTCGCGAGCAGGTGGTTGACCATCCCCCGGCGCGCCACCATGGCACCCTTCGGCCGGCCGGTCGAGCCGGACGTGTAGAGGACGTAGGCCAGGTCCAGCTCGTCACCGGACAGTTCGGCGTGCTCGGCGGTCTCGCCGTCGAGCGTCAGCACCGGGAGGTCCCCGGCCACTTCGGCGGCGAGCACCGCGTGGGCGGGGTCGGCCAGCAGCACGACGGGCGCGCTTTCGGTGAGCAGGCCGGCGTTCCGGGCGACCGGCGCGGCACCGTCGAGGGGCAGGTAGGCGCACCCGGCGCCGAGGACGCCGAGCACCGCGGCGACGTAGCCCGCTCCGGGTTCGGCCAGCAGCGCGACCAGCGAACCGGTCTCCGCCCCGGCCTCGCGGACGCGGTGGGTGACGGCGTTCGCCCGGCGCACGAGATCCGCGTACGTCGTTTCGCCGTGCTCGTCGCCGACCGCGATCCGGGCCGGGAAGCGCTCGGCGAACTCGCGCACCCGCGCCACGACGTCGGTCCATTCCACCGGGCGCGCGGTGTCGTTCCACTCGACCAGCAGGCGGTGCTCTTCGGCGGTGCCGAGCACCCCGATCCGGCTGAGCGGCAGCTCCGGCTCGGCGAGCGCGCGGTCGAGCAACCGCACCAGCGCGGCGGCCAGCCGTTCGACCGTCTCGCGGTCGAAGAGGTCGGCGCTGTACTTAACCAGCGACGCGACGCCCTCGCAGGCGTTGTCCCCGGTCCGCTCCTCGGCGAACTCGAAGTGCAGGTCGAGGTCGGCGGTGCCGGTCGGGACCAGCTCGCCGCCCAGCGTCAGGCCGGGCAGCTCGACGCTCGGGGTTTCGTTGCTGTGCAACGTGATCGCGACCTGGAACAGCGGGTGCCGGGCCCGCACGCGGGGCGGGTTGAGCACTTCGACGAGCCGTTCGAACGGCACGTCCTGGTGGCCGTACCCGGCGAGGTCGGTCTCCCGGACCCGGGCCAGCAGGTCCCGGAACGCCGGGTCGCCCGCCAGGTCGACGCGCAGCACGAGCGTGTTGACGAAGAACCCGGCCAGGTCGGTCAGCGCGTCGTCGGTGCGGCCCGCGACCAGCGTGCCGAGCGGGATGTCCGTGCCGGCGCCGTACTTGCCCAGCATCGCCGCCACGGCCGCCTGCAGCACCATGAACACCGTGGAGCCGGTCTCGGCGGCGAACCGGTCGAGGCGGCCGTGCAGGTCCGCGTCGAGGGTGAACGGCACGATGCCGCCGCGGTAGGACGACAGCGCCGGACGCGGGCGGTCCGCCGGCAGCGGCAGCTCGCCGGGCAGGTCGTCCAGCGCGCCGCGCCAGTACGCGAGCTGGTGTGCCTGCAGGCTTTCCGGGTCGCCGGCGTCGCCGAGCAGCTCACGCTGCCACAGCGCGTAGTCCGCGTACTGCACCGGCAGCGGCGCCCAGTCCGGGGCCAGCCCGTCGAGCCGGCGGGCGTAGGCCCGGGCCAGGTCGCGGGCCAGCGGGGCCGCCGACCAGCCGTCGCTCGCGATGTGGTGGATCACCAGCAGCAGCACGTGCTCGTCCGGGGCGACGGCGAACAGCGTCGGCCGCAACGGGGTGTCCGTCGTGACGTCGAAGCCGGTTCGCGCGGCCTCGGCCAGCGCCGCGTCGAGCCGGTCCGGCGAGGTCTCGACGACCGGGAGTCCCACCTCGACCGCGGGAAGAACGCGCTGGACGCCTTCGCCGTCGATCTGCGGGTACACCGTGCGCAGCACTTCGTGCCGCTCGACGACGTCGCGCAACGCCGCCCGCATCGCGCCGGCGTCGAGCTTTCCGCTCAACCGCAGGGCGATCGGGATGTTGTAGGTCGCCCCCGGCCCCTCGAACTGGTTGAGGAACCACAACCGCTGCTGGGAGAACGACAGCGGCACGCGCTCGGGTCGCGGCCCCGCGGTCAGGGGCGGCCGGGTGGTGGTGCCGCCGAGTCGCGCCGCGAGCCGGGCCGGCGTCTGGTTCTCGAAGACGTCGCGGATGCTCAGCCCGGCGTGCAGGACGGCCCCGATCCGGCCGACCAGCTTGGTGACGAGCAGGGAGTGGCCGCCGCACTCGAAGAAGTTGTCGTCGATGCCGACGCTCTCGCGGCCGAGCACCTCGGCGAAGAGCCGGCACAGCGCCTCTTCACGCCCGTTGCGCGCCTCCTGGGACCGCGGGCCTTCCGGCTCGGCCTCCCGCACGGGCGTCCGCGGCCGGACGGGCTCGAACACTTCCGGCTCGCCGTAGCGGGTCCACCGGCCGCGGCGGCCGGTCGCGGCCATCCGCGTGCCCGCCTTGCCGAACGGGCTGGGCACGAGCGTCGTGGCGACGAGCGCCGCCGCGGCCTCGGTGGTCGTCACCGGGCGCCCGGAGCCGACGTACCACCAGCCCTCCACGCCGGGCGGGACGAGCCGGAGCCGGTCGTCGAGCAGGTAGACGCGGGGGCGTGCGGGCGGCGTGACGGGCAGGCCGGTCAGCAGCTCCGGCACGGCGGCCGCGCGCTTGCTCCAGTCGCCGAGCAGCGTCTCGCGCTCGCCGTCGGCGAGCAGGTCCAGCGCGGACAGTTCCCGGCCGGGGTCGGCGACGGCCGACGCGAGCAGGGCCAGGAACCGCTCGCCCAGCCGGCGCACGGTCTCCTCGAAGAACAGGTCGGTGCTGTACTCCAGGCCGAGGGTCATCCCGTCCGGGGCGCCGTCGGCGAAGTCCTCGACGAAGTCGAACGACAGGTCGAACTTCGCGGTGCCGTTGGTGGCCAGCTCGAAGTGCCCGGACAGGCCCTCCATCGAGACTTCGGGCTTTTCGTTGTTCTGGAAGGTCAGGATGACTTCGAACATCGTCTTCCCGCCGCCGGAGCGCGCCGGCCGGATGTTCTCCATCAGCCGCTCGAACGGCACGTCCTGGTGCGCGTAGGCGGCGAGGTCGGTCTCGCGGACCCGCTCCAGCAGCGCGCGGAAGCTCGGGTCCCCGGACAGGTCGCTGCGCAGCAGCACGGTGTTGAGGAACAGCCCGACCAGCGGGTCGAGCACCGGCTCGGCGCGGCCGGCGACCGGGCTGACGAGCGCGATGTCCGTGCTGCCGCCGATCCGCGACAGCAGCGTCGCGAGCGCGGCCTGCACGACCATGAACGGCGTGGCCTTGGCCGCCCTGGCCAGCTCGGCGACCCCGGCGTGCAGCCCCGCGTCGATCCGGAAGTGGATCGTGTCGCCCTGCGGCGTCCGGTTCTCCGACCGCGGCCGGTCCAGCGGCAGGTTGAGGTCGGTGGTCAGCCCGACGAGCTCGGCCCGCCAGTACTCGATCTGCTCGGCGGCCAGGCTTTCCGGGTCGTCGTCGGCGCCGAGCAGGCCCGTCTGCCAGAGCGTGTAGTCGGCGTACTGGACCTCGAGCGGTTCCCAGTCCGGCGCGTGGCCGCGGGCGCGGGCGTTGTAGGCCTCGCTCAGGTCGCGCGCCAGCGGCGCGGCCGACCAGCCGTCGGCGGCGATGTGGTGCACGACGACCAGCAGCACGTGGTCGTCGTCGGCCAGGTCGAACAGCACCGGGTGCACCGGGATGTCGGTGGCCAGGTCGAAGACGTGCGCGGCCGCGTCGTTCAGGTCGTCGGCGAGGTCGTCCTCGGTGGTTTCGACGATCTCCATCGGCGGCCGGGCGTCCTCGGGCGCGAGCACGACCTGACGCGGTTCGCCGCCCTCGTCCGGGATGATCGTGCGCAGCGTCTCGTGCCGGGCGATGAGATCCCAGACCGCGTGCTCGATGGCGTCGAGGTCGAGGTCGCCCTTCAGCCGGGTGACCGCGGGGACGTTGTAGGTGCCGCTCGGGCCCTCCAGCCGGTCGAGGAACCACAACCGTTGCTGGGCGGGCGAAAGCGGGATGCGCGCGGGCCGCTCGGTGCGCTCGAGCGGTGGCCGCGGCCGGACCGGGCCGTCGAGCAGGGCGGCCAGGTCCGCGGCCTTCGGCGCGCCGAAGAGGTCCTTGAGCGACAGCTCGATCCCGGTGGCGCGGCGCAGCTTCCCGATCAGCTTGGTCCCCAGCAGAGAGTGCCCGCCGAGGTCGAAGAAGCTTTCGTCGGCGCCCACCCGCGCCACGCCGAGCACCTCGGCGAACGCCGTGGTCACCAGTTCCTCGTGCACGGTCCGCGGGGCACGGACCTCCGTCGTGGTGTCGACGGTGGGCTCGGGCAGCGCCTTGAGGTCGACCTTGCCGTTCGGCGTCAGCGGCAGCGCCGGCAACGCCTCGAACACCGAGGGCACCAGGTGACCGGGCAGCCGCTCGGCCGTCGCGGTGCGCCACTGCTCGGCGTCGCCGTCGCCGACGACGTAGGCCACGAGCCGCTTCTGGCCGGCGCGGTCGGCGCCGACGACCACCACGGCGTCGGTGACGCCGGGCAGCGCGCGCAGCGCGACCTCGACCTCGCCGATCTCGATGCGGTGGCCGCGGATCTTGACCTGGCGGTCGCGGCGCCGGAGGAACTCCAGCTGCCCGTCGGCCCGGTGACGCACGATGTCGCCGGTACGGTACATCCGCGCGCCCGAGCCGGGCTGGTACGGGTCCGGGACGAACGTCGTGGCGGTGCGGCCGGGGTCGGCCAGGTAGCCGCGGCCGACGCCGTGCCCGGCGACGTACAGCTCGCCCGGGACGCCGGGCGGCACCGGGCGCAGGCCGTCGCCGAGGACGTAGAGCAGGGTGTTGCGCACGGCTTCCCCGATCGGCACCCGCGGGCCGTCGAGCGGGCTGTCCGCGGTGAGCACCGCGTGGGTGACGTCGTCGGCGCATTCGGTCGGGCCGTAGGCGTTGACGAGCGGGATCCCGGCGAACCGGTCGAACCACCGCTTGCACAGGTCCGGGGGCAGCGGCTCGCCGGTCACCACCAGCTCGCGCAGCACCGGCAGCTCAGGCACCGCGGCGCCGTCGTCCCACGAGTCGAGCGCGGCCCGCAGCAGCGAGGGCACGACCTCGAGGATCGACACGTTCTCACCGGCGGTGAGCCCGAACAGGGCGGCCGGGTCGCCGGCGACCTCCCGGCCGACCACGCGCACGCGGCCGCCGAGCACCAGGGCGCAGACCATCTGCCAGACCGAGATGTCGAACGACAGCGGCGCGTTCTGCACCACGACGTCCGCGCCGCTCAGGCCGAGGTCGTCGATCTTGGCCCGGAGGTGGTTGACCATCCCGCCGTGGGTGACCATCGCGCCCTTGGGCGTGCCGGTGGAGCCGGAGGTGAAGATGACGTAGGCGAGGTCGTCGACCTCGGCCGGCACGGCTTCGCCCAGCCGGCCGGTGGTCCCGTCCGGGACCACCGGTTCGACGCCGAGCGCGACGGCGGCGTCCCGGTACGCCGGGGCCGCGATCACCGCCGAGGCCTCGCTTTCGGCGATCAGCTGTGCGGTGCGCGCGGCCGGGGCCCGCGGGTCGAGCGGGACGTACGCGCCGCCCGCCGCCCAGATGCCGAGCATCGCCGCGATGAAGCCGCTGCCGGGCCCGTCGAGGATGCCGACGCGGTCGCCCTTGGCCAGTCCGCGCCCGGCCAGCTGCCGCGCGATGGCGGCCGCCCGGCCGCACAGCTGCGCGTAGGTGGTCTCACCGGCGTCGTCGACCACCGCGACCGTGTCCGGCCGCGCGGTGGCGATCGCGCCGACCTGCTCGACGACGCCGGTGAATTCCGGGGGGCCGCTGGTGCCGGTCCACCGGGCCAGCAGCTCGCGCTCGCCCGGGTCGAGCACGTCGATCCCGCCCAGCGCCCGGTCCGCCGGCCAGTCCCCCAGGTCGCGCAGGTAGGCGAGGAACCGGTGGGCCAGCCGGTCGAGGGCGGCCGCGGTGTAGAGCTTCGGGTTGCCGTCGAAGAGGACCTGGAGGCCGCCGTCCTCGTTGTCGTGCACGGTGATGGAGAGGTCGTCGTTGGGCGCGGTGGACAGGTTGTGCGTCCGGCCCGGGCACGGGCCGAACCGCAGCTCCGCCACGAAGGACGCGACGTTCAGCTCCGGCCCGAACGGCCGGGTGTCGGTCGCCGGCAGGCCGATCAGCGACCGCACCTCGCGGCCGCGGTGGCGCTGGTGCTTGAGGGTCCGGCGGACCTCCCTGCCGACGTGGCCGAGCAGCTCGCCGCGGGTCATCGCCGGGCGGATGGCCAGGGGCAGCGGCAGCACGTTGGCGCGCATGCCGGGGATCGCGCGGGTCGCGTCGGTGGTGCGGGAGGTCACCGGCAGCGAGAGGAGGACCTCCGGGCCGCCGGTCAGCCGGTGCAGGTAGGCGCCGACCGCGGCGATCACGAACGTCGGCCACGCCGCCCGGTCCTCCCACGCCAGGGCGCGCAGGTGCTCGACGGCGGCCGCGTCCAGGCTCGCGCCGCGGCGGAGGAAGCTGTCCGCGGGGACCACCGGGCGCGTCGACACGGTGGTCAGCTCCGGCGTCTCCGGGAAGCGGCCGGCCCAGAACTCCCGGTCCTTTTCGGCCTGTTTGGAGTCCGAATAGGACTGTTCGTCGGCCAGCAGCACCGAAAGCGGCTCGAACGCCCCCTCGGCCGGATCGCGGTCTTCGACGAGTGCCGTGTAGATCGCGGCGACGCGCTGGGCGAACACGGCCTCGCTGAAGCCGTCCCAGAGGACGTGGTGCGCGCGCGTGTAGAAGTAGTGCTTCTCCTCGTCCAGCCGGATCAGCGCCATGGTGTACAACGCCGACTCCGGGTCCGCCGGGTCCACCGGCCGGCGCACGTCGGCCCGCATCCACTCCAGCGCGTGCGCGGCCGGGTCGGCCTCCGCGCGCGCGTCGAGCAGCTCCAGCGGCGACCCGGTCAGCGGCTCGACGACCTGGCGCACGGTGTCGCCGTCGGCTTCGAACCGCACGCGCAGGCAGTCCGCCTCGGTCACCGCGCGGCGCACGGCGTCGGTGAAGACGTCCTCGCGCAGCGGCCCGTCGATCTCGTAGTACTCCGCGATGTTCCAGATCGGGTTGCCCGGGTCGAGCTGCTGGGCGTACCAGACTTCGAGCTGCGCGGCGGACAGCGGCAGGTTCTGCGACATGCTGGCGTTCTCCCCGATCAGTGCGCGGCGTTCAGCGCGGACAGGCGGCCGTCTTCGTAAGCCGGTTCGTATTCGGGCCAGTAGGACTCGCGGACCCAGGCGTCGTCGTAGACGGTGGCGAGGTAGCGCTCGCCGAAGTCCGGTGCGACGGCGACCGCCTTGAGCGGCGTCCGCCCGGCGTTGCCCTCCAGCCAGGCCAGCGCGCCCGCGACCACCGTGCCGGTCGACCCGCCGAACAGGAAACCCCGCCGGGCGAGCTGGCGGCACCGGCGGACCGCGTCCGGCTCGCCCACGTGCACCACTTCGTCCACATAGGACTCGTTGAGGATCGGCGGGCGGACGCTGGTGCCCAGCCCCGGGATCAGCCGGCGCGCGGGCGGCCGGCCGAAGGTCACCGACCCCTCGACGTCCACCGCGACGATCCGCGGGTAGCTCCCGGCGTCGCGGAAGTAGCGGGCGCAGCCCATCAGCGTCCCGGTGGTGCCCGCGCCGACGAACAGCACGTCCACGTCGGGGAACTGGCGGGCGATGGCCGGCCCGGTGGTGAGGTAGTGCGCCATCCAGTTGTCCGGGTTCCCGTACTGGTTCAGCCACACGTACCCGTTGCGCGCGCACAGCTCCTTGACCTGCGCGATGCGCGCCCCGAGGAACCCGCCCTCCGCGGCCGGCTCGGTGACGACGTGCACGCGGGCCCCGAACGCCGCCATCATCCGCCGGGTCGCCTCGTTGCAGCGCGCGTCGGTCACGCAGACGAAGCCGTAGCCGCGGTCGGCGGCGATCATGCTCAACGCGACGCCGAGGTTGCCCGAGGAGGACTCCACGAGCGTCGCGCCGGGCGCGAGCAGGCCGCGCCGCTCCGCGCTCGTGATCATCTCCAGCGCCGCCTTCAGCTTCACCGAGCCGGCGAAGTTGAACGCCTCGCACTTGAGGTACAGGGCGGGCCCGAAGACCGGCCGGAGGTCCACGTACAGGTTCTCTTCGTTGTATTCCTGCGGAGCCGAGATGATGGGCACGCACAACCCCTATTCGTGTCAGCGAGCCGCGGCCCGGTGCCGGTCCAGCTCGTGGAAGAAGCCGTCCACCACCGAAAGGTCCCCCGCCGCGGCGGTTTCCTCGTACACGTACTTCGCCACGGCGAGGTCGAGGACCCCGAGACCGAACGGCGAGAAGATCAGCGGGCGGCCGGCCCGCGGTTCGAGCCGGCCGGTCAGCACGTCGAACAGGGTGCCGGACAGGAAGCCCCGGTCCCCGGTCAGCTGCTCGGCCAGGTGCGGCGAGGTGTTCGCCTTGAGGCAGTGGTCGACGTCGTCGACGACGTTGGTGGAGACCAGGACGATCTCCGGCGCGATGTCGCGCAGCGAGACGTTGAGCACCAGCGGGTCGTGGGCGAACCAGTCGACGTCGGTCACGTACGGCTCGGCGGCGACGGTGGCGAACACGACCAGGTCGCTGGCGCGGATCAGGCTCTCGGCGCCGTCGTGGCCGGTGATCCGCGCGGTCGTGCCCGTGCCCGCCAGGTAGTCGCGGAACCCCGCGGCCGACGACGGGTGCGTGTCGTGCACGCCGATCTCGTCGAACTCCCAGCCGGTCGCCTGCAGGTAGGTGTGGATGAACCGGGCGATCAGGCCGCCGCCGACGAAGCCGACGCGGCGCGGCCGGCCGCGGACCTCGCTGAGCACCGCCGCGGCCAGCGCGGCCGAGGCCGCCGTGCGCGCGGCGCTGATGATGGAGCTTTCCAGGCAGGCCAGCGGATACCCGGTGGCCGGGTCGTTGAGGATCAGCACGGCCGACGCGCGCGGCAGCCCGTTCGCGACGTTCCCGGGGAAGCTGGAAATCCACTTGAGACCGTCGACGCCGTCGTCCCCGCCGAGCGAGGCGGGCAGCGCGATGATCCGCGAGTCCGGGCGGTCCGGGAAACGCAGGAAGTAGGACGGCGGGTTGACCGTGTTCCCCTCGCCGTGCCGGCGGTAGGCCGCCTCGACGAGGTCGACGACCTTCTTCTCGTTCCCGGACAGGACCTGGGAAACCTGCCGGCCGGGAATGACCGCGAAGGGAGGAATTTCGTTCCGCTCCGGCATTGTCCCCTCCGTTTCCGCCCGTGTTCCCGGGCTTCGGTGGCTTGCGGGAACGACGCTAACCGCGCCGCCCCTTGCATTCCGCCACCACTGCTGGCGGGCGGCAAGCGGGCGCGCTGCTGGACTGGGGCCCGCGCCGTCGCCGGAAGGGAAGGGCCGAGGAGTGACCGCTGCGATCGAAACCGAGGGACTGACCAAACGGTACGGCAGCCACCAAGCGTTGCGCGGGGTGGACCTCCACGTACCGGCGGGCACCGTGCTGGGGGTGCTGGGGCGCAACGGCGCGGGCAAGACCACGACCGTGCGGATCCTTTCCACGCTGCTGGTCCCGGACTCCGGCCGCGCGTTCGTCGCCGGGCTCGACGTCGTGCGGCAGCAGGCCGAGGTGCGCACCCGGATCGGGCTCACCGGGCAGTACGCCGCGGTCGACGACCGGCTGACCGGGCGCGAAAACCTGGTGCTGCTGGGCACGTTGCTCCACATCGGACGCCGGAACGCCCGGGCGCGCGCCGCCGAGCTGCTGGCGCAGTTCGACCTCACCGACGCCGCCGACCGGCAGGTCCGGACGTACTCGGGCGGCATGCGCCGGCGGCTGGATCTGGCCAGCTGCCTGGTTTCCCGCCCGCCGGTCGTGTTCCTCGACGAGCCGACGACCGGGCTGGACCCGGCCAGCCGGGCCGTGCTCTGGGCCGCCATCCGCGACCAGGCCGCGGCCGGCGCCACGGTGCTGCTCACCACGCAGTACCTCGAAGAGGCCGACCGGCTCGCCGACCGCGTCGTCGTCATCGACGCCGGCAAGGTCGTCGCCGAAGGCAGTCCCGAACAGCTCAAGCGCGACGTCGGCGGCGAATGGCTCGAAGTGTCCGTCACCGACCCCGCGCGGGCTCGCGAGGCCGGAGAAATCCTCGCGAGCCTCGGCGGCCCGGTCGAGGTCGCCGACGGCAAGCTGAGCGCGCCCGTCCCCGACGGCACGGCGGGCATCGCCGCGGTGGCGGGAAAGCTGCACGCGAACGGCATCGCCGTGCTGGACTTCGCGTTGCGCCGGCCGTCGCTCGACGACGTTTTCTTCGCCATCACCAAGACTTCGGAAGCGGGGACCCACCGATGAGCACTCTCCTCAGCGACGTCGCGGCGCTGACCGGACGCCGGCTGCGCGCGACGGTCCGCTCCCCCGCGAAGATCGTCGGCGTCCTGCTCATGCCGGTCAGCCTGGTGCTGGTGCTCGGGTTCCTCTTCGACGGCTCGATCACGCTGCCCGGCGGCGCGCCCTACGTCGACTACCTGACCGCCGGCGTCGCCGCCCAGGTCGGCCTGACGCTGGTGGCCACCAGCGGGCTCGGCATCGCCGACGACCTGGCCGGCGGCCTCGCCGACCGCTTCCGCTCGCTGCCGATCCCCCGCTCGGCGGTCCTGCTCGGGCACACGCTTTCGGACCTCGTGCTGGCCGCGGCCGGGATCGCCGCGACCACCGGGATCGCGTACGTCATCGGCTGGCGGATCCACAGTGGACTGCTGCCCGGGCTGGCCGGGTTCGGGCTGCTCCTGCTGTTCGCGTACGCCATGCTCTGGCTCGGTGTCCTCATCGGCCTCACCACCCGCGGCGCCGAGGCGATCAGCGCGATCGCCGCCCTGGTCATGGTCGTCGGGTCCTTCGTGTCGAACGCCTTCGTGCCGCTGCGCGGCCTGCCGGGCTGGCTCGCCGCGGTGTCCGAGTGGAACCCGGTGAGCTCGGTGGTGGCCGCTTGCCGCCGCCTGTGGGGCAACCCGGACCTGGTCACCGCCGGCGCCGGCTTCCCCCAGCGGAACGCGACGCCGATCGCGCTCCTCGTGCTGGCCGTCGTGCTGGCGCTGGCGATCCCGGCGGGGACGCGGATCTACCGGGCCGCGGCGGCCTGACCGGCGACCGGACGGCCCGCCAGCACCTGCGGCGGCCAGACGTCCGGGGCCAGCAGGCCGTTGACGTAGGCGCGCGAGACGAGCTCGGTCCGGTTCCGCACCTTCAGGCCGCGCAGCATCCGGTGGATGTGGTACTCCACGCCCTGGCGGGACAGGTACAGCCGCCGGGCGAGCTCGGCCGTGCTGGCGCCGGCCGCGATGCCCTGCAGGATCTGCGTCTCGATCTCGCTCATCGCCCGGGTGCGCCCGGCCGGGTCGAAGGTGCGCCGCTGCACGCGGTCCGGCAGGAACAGCAGCAGCACCGCGCCGGGACCCCGGCCGGGCAGGGCGGCGGCGATCAGCGTCACGGGCAGGCCGCCCGCGGCGGGCACGAGCGGGGTGAACCGCTCGCGGAACCCGCGCTCGCCCTGCAGCACGAGCCGCGAGAGGCGGCGTTGAACGCGCTCGGACACGAACGGGTGCAGCAGGGTGGGCAGGTCGGCCTGGCAGACCTCGGCCGCGCTCCGGCCGAACAGGGTCAGCAGTTCGCGGTTCGCCGCGAGCACGCGCAGCCGGTCGTCGAGAATCGCCGAAGAGACGTCCGAGTTGTCCAGGAACGAAGAAAACATTCGCTGGTATTCGCCGCCGATTTCCCGTTCCCGGCCGAGCGGGAATGCGGTGCGCGCGGTTTCGTCGAGCACGGAGCCGTGGAGCCGGCTTTCGGACATGGAAAACCCCCGGTTCGTCGTCGTGCGATGCGGGAACGAGTGGTACGGCGCCGAGTGCGCCGGGCATCACCACCGTCGAGAGTCACCCTAGGAACGGGCCGTCACCGGCGTCAACGCGAACGGGTGAGTACGGCCTAATCCTGTGGCACTTCGGGTGACCGTACGGTGACCGCACCCACCGAACGGTTCGGTGCGGGAGTTTGGAGGTTCTTCTCGAATCCGGTCCCCGGGTTGACAAGTCCGGCCGGCAGCCGAACTCCGCGAAGCCACGGTTCTTCCACAAATGTTAAGACCACCTTAAGGGCTGCGCGAGCCCTCAAGGTGGTCTTTGCCGAGTTGTTGCCTGATTCAGCTGGTCAGCTTCTCGAAAGCGGCACGGAGGGAGTCGAGCGTCTCGGCGATGTGCGGCAGCGTGAGCGGCTCCGGGGACCGCAGGGCGGCCCAGCGCTGCTCGTCGTCGGCGCCGTACAGCAGGCTCGTCGCGGCGCGGAACCGCAGCGCGCGGGGATCGTCGCCGAGGTGCTCGCCGCCGAGGACGGCCACGCCCAGCTCGTCGATCAGGTACTCCTGCAGGGACGCCGACCCGGTGACGCCCTTCCCGGCCAGCACGTCACGCGCCGGCTCGAAGTCCGGGTAGACGTAGAAGCCGCCGGTCGGCGGCCGGCAGGTCGCACCGGCCTCGGTGACCACGCGGTGCACCCCGCCCGCCACGGCGCCGTGCAGGCGGGTACTGGCCCGCAGGTGCGCGGTCACCTCGGGCGGCTCGCTCAGCGCCAGGCAGGCGACCTCCTGCATCGGGCCCGCCAGGGTGGACCAGATCTCACTGGCCAGGCCCAGCACGGTCGAGCGCAGCTCCCGGCCGCCACCGGTGGCCGGGAACCGGGCGAAGCCGATCCGCCAGCCGCCGAGCGCGAGGCTCTTGCTCAGCCCGGACGTCACGACCGTGCGTTCGGGGACGAACTCGGCGGGACTGGCGTACGCCGCGGCCGGGTCGTGCAGGATGTCGCGGTAGATCTCGTCGGAGACGATCAGCAGGTCCTCGGCCTCGGCGATCTCACAGAGCCGCCGCACGACGCCGGGCGGTGCGTGGGTGCCGGTGGGGTTGTCCGGCGACGTCAGCAGCAGCATCCGGGGGCGTCCGCCGGCCGCCCGGAACGCGCGCAGCGCCCCCGGCAGCAGGTCGGGGTCCGGCACCCCGCCGCAGCCGGCCGGGATGGGCACCTTGAGCACCGGCCGGCCGAACAGGCGCGCCTGCGGGGCGTAGGTGACCCAGCAGGGCTGCGGCAGGACGACCGCGCCGTCGACGGCGGCCATCAGCGCCAGCAGCAGCGGCTTGCTCCCGGGCGCCAGCACGACCTGGTCCGGCTCGGTCGGCAGGCCCCGGCGGGTGAAGTAGCCGGCCGCGGCCGCGCGGCTGTCGTCCGCGCCCGCGACCGGCCCGTAGGCGGTGCGCCGCGCGCCGGCGAGCAGCCGGTCGGCGAGGAAGTCCGGCAACGGCAGGCGGGACTCGCCGAAGCCGAGGTGGATCAGCGGCTGCCCGGCCGCGTGGCGGCGGTTGACGGCCTCGTCGAGCGCCAGGTTCGGCGAGACGGCGTGCCCGGCGGTCACTCCCCCGCTCCTCGCACCAGGTGCTGCGAGCGGACGGCCTCGACCAGGTCGGGCGCGGTGTCCGGGAGCAACTCCAGCTCGTCGAGCCAGGCGGCGTCCGGGTCGTGGCGGGCGAAGAACGGCCTTCCGGTCAGCCCCGGCCGCCGGGCCTGCAGGAACCGCAGCTGGAACAGCCGCTGCCCGCCGAGCTCGACCGTGCCGTCGACGACGACCTTGCCCGGCGTCGCCGACATCACCGGCCCGCGGATCGTGCGGGCGAGCCCGGGCAGCCGGCCGTACGCCGCGGCGAACAGGTCGTGGGCGCGGGCGAGCGGCACCTTGAAGTAGTCGTGCGGCCCGGTGTCGCGGGCGACGAACATGTAGTACGGCACGGCGCCGAGGGCCAGTTCGGTGCTCCACAGCCCGGCCAGGGCGGCCGCGTCGTCGTTGACGTGCGCGATCAGCGGCGACTGGCAGTACACCCGCGCGCCGGTGCCGAGGATCCGCTTGATCGCCTGCCCGGCGACGTCGGTGGCCAGCTCCCGCTCGTGGCTGTAGTGCGCCATCACCGAGAGCGTGCGCCCGGAGGCGACGACGTCCTCGTA
Organism: Amycolatopsis sp. NPDC004378; assembly: GCF_053602455.1. NCBI lineage: Bacteria > Bacillati > Actinomycetota > Actinomycetes > Pseudonocardiales > Pseudonocardiaceae > Amycolatopsis > Amycolatopsis sp. NPDC004378. The sequence goes on along the minus strand of NZ_JBSGDR010000016.1, from coordinate 170,476 downwards.
GAGCCGCAGCACGGCGTCCGCGTCGGCGTCGGTCACGAAGCGCTGCGGCCAGTACGCGACCGACTTGGTGCCGATCCGGATCGTGCGGACGGTGGGGATCGCCAGCAGCGGCTCGAGGTGCACCCGCAGCCGCTCGGCCGACATCACCATCGGGTCGCCGCCGGTGACCAGCACGTCGGTGACCTCCGGGTGGGCCCGCAGGTACTCGACGAGCTGGTCGGCCTCCTTCACCGCGAACCGCAGGTCCTTCTCGCCGACGAACTGCGCCCAGCGGAAGCAGTACGTGCAGTAGGTGTGGCAGGTCTGGCCCTGCTGCGGGAAATACAGCACCGTGTGCCGGTACTTGTGCTGCAGGCCGCCGAGCTCGTCGCCGTCGAGCGTGGGGACGTTCAGCTCCAGCTGGCCCGACGGGTGCGGGTTGAGGCTCTGGCGGATCCGCCGCACGACGACGGGCAGGCCGGCCCGCCGGCCCGATCCGGTGGCCGCTTCGGCCAGATCGTGCTCGTCCTCCTTCGAAAGCATCCCGTTCTGCGGGAACACCAGCTGGAAGATCGGGTCGTCCGGCACGTTCGCCCAGTCGATCAGCTCGGTCAGCACGTACTCGTTCACCCGGAACGGCAGTACGAGGGAGAAGAGGCGGATGGTCTCGGCGAGCCCTTCCGGGACCGGGAACCGCTTGAGGATTTCGTCGAGTTTGCTCGGGCCGTACGCTTCGAACCTGGTGCCCACCGGGGCCGGCTGTTCCAGCAGCAGCTTCACGTCGACAATTCCCTTTCCTTCGAAACTCGGCCACGGCCGGAAACCCATCGGATTCTTTTTCCCGGGGCAGTTCTGTTCCTGCGGCCAGGTTAGGAGGCGCCGTCCTGGCAGAATGCCCGTCCCGCGAAAAGCGGCCGCGGAACTGGCAGAGCGCCACGAGCCGCGCGGCTAGCGTCGGGAACCATGAAGTTCTACTGCTGTCCCTTCGCCGGCGCCGGCGCGAGTGTCTACCGTTCCTGGACACCGCCGCGGGACGCCGTGATCGAGATCTGCCCGGTGCAGCTGGCCGGCCGCGAGGAGCAGTTCGGCCTGCCGCCGCACGAAGACGTCGCCGCCGCGGCCCGGCACGTGCTCGGCCAGATCCGGCGCACCGCCGTGGCCGGCGGCGAAATCGGCCTGTTCGGCCACAGTTCCGGGGCCGCGGTCGCGTTCGAGGTGGCCCGGCTGATCGCCGCGACGGACGAGTTCCGGCTGGCCGGCCTGGTCGTCAGCGGCGCGCCGGATCCGGTGACCCCGGTGGAACTGGGCCTGCGCGACCTCGACGGCGAGGAGTTCGTCAAGGCCGTCGAGCGGCTGATCGGCTACACCCACCCCGCGCTGGCGCAGCCCGAGCTGCGCGACATCCTCCTGCCGCCGCTGCGCGCGGACCTCCTGGCGCGCGAGGCGTACCTGGCGCCCGCGGACTCCTCGCTGCCGGTGCCGGTGCTGGCGATCCGCGGCGCGGACGACACTCTGGTCTCCCGCGCGGACCTGGCCGGCTGGGCGCGGGTGACGACCCGGTCCTTCGACGTCGCCGAGCTGCCGGGCGACCACATGTACTTCCTGCCGGACGCGACCGCGCTGCTGGACCTGCTCGCCGGCTGGTTCGACGTCCCGGTGCGGGAGGGAGCCCGATGAGCGACGAGTGGATGTCCTACGGCACCGGCGGATCCGGCACCGGCGAGGTGAGCGCACCGCTCCCGGCGGGCACCTCCGCCGACGCGCGGACGCTCGCGGCCGCGACCGCCGCGGTGCTGGCCCGCTTCTCCGGGGAGACCCCGCGGGTCGCGGTGCCGGACGACCGCGGGCACCGCACCTGGATCCTCCCGGTCGACGAAGAGCTCCCCGCTTCGCGTTACCGCACAACACTTTTCGTCGGCGCTTCGGCCGACGACGGGCCGGCGCCGGTCGCGATCGGCGTGCCGGGCTTTCCGCTGGTGCTCGACCTCGACGTCGCCGACCCGCGCCGGCTGCGCTGCCGGTTCCGGCGCGAACTCGTGCACGAGACGGCGGCGCGGTGGCTGCTGCACGGCGTCGGCGTCCTGCTGGAGCACTTCGTCCGGAAGCCCGGCACCGCGGTCGGCTCGGCCGGCCTGACCGCCGGCGAGCACCCGGCGCCGGTGCTGCCCGGGGAAGCCGCCCCCGCCTGGCTCGACGGCGAGCACACGCTCCACGAGCTGATCCAGCGCCGGGTGCTGGCACATCCCGACGCGATCGCCGTGACGGCCGGGGACCGCGCGGTGTCCTACCGGGAGCTCGGCCACGCCGCGGACGTCCTCGCCGCCCGGCTCGCCGAGCACGGCTGCGGTCCGGGCAGCCGCGTCGGCCTGAGCTTCGCCCGGTCGCCACTGCTGATCGCCGCGATGTTCGCGGTGCTGAAGACGGGCGCCGCCTACGTCCCGCTGGCGCCGGGCAACCCGCCCGCCCGGCTGCGGCAGATCGCCGAGGACGCGGAAGTGTCGCTCGTCCTCGCGGACTTCCCCGCCGAGCTGGGACCGCCCACGCTGGTCGTCGACGACGGCGTGTGGACGGACCGGGCGGAGCCGTTCGTGGCGGCCGGGACCGCCGACGACGGCGCGTACCTGATCTACACGTCGGGGTCCACCGGGCAGCCCAAGGGCGTGGTGGTGGCGCACCGGCAGATCTGCAGCCTGCTCGACGCCGCCCGGGTGTTCGGGTTCGGCTTCGGCACGGCCGACGTCTGGGCGTTGTTCCACACCTACTCGTGGGACTTCTCGGTCTGGGAGATCTTCGGCTGCCTGACCACCGGTGGCCGGCTGGTGATCGTCCCCGAAGAGACCGCCCGTGACGCGCACGCGCTGCACGACCTGCTGTCCGCGCAGGAGGTCACCGTCCTCAACCAGACGCCGTCGGTGTTCACCCAGCTGGCGGCGGTCGACGCCGACCGCGCCGAGCGGCTTTCCGTGCGGCTGCTCGTGTTCAGCGGCGAACCGCTCGACATGGCGCTGATGCTGCGGTGGTTCGAGCGGTACCCGGAACAGCGCTGCCAGGTGATCAACATGTACGGCATCACCGAGACGACGGTCGCGTGTACCTGGCACCCGGTCACCCGCGCGGCCGCGGCGGCGGGCAGCCGTTCGGTCGGCCGGGCCGTCCCCGGCTGGCGGGTCGACGTCGTCGACGAGCACGGCCGGCGGCTGCCCCCGGGCGTGCCGGGCGAGATCCTGCTCGGCGGCGCCGGCATCGTCGACGGCTACCACCGGCGTCCCGAGCTGACCGCGGCCAGGTTCCTGGGCCGCCCGGGTGCCCGCTGGTACCGCACGGGCGACCGCGGCCGCGTCCTGCCCGACGGCGAACTGGAGTACCTGGGCCGGCTCGACGACCAGGTCAAGATCCGCGGCCACCGCGTCGAGCTGGGCGAGATCCGCGCGGCCCTGCTGTCGGCCCCCGGCGTCCGCGCGGCGGCGGTGGTCGTGCGCCGGCGCGGCGAGGGCGCGGGCTCGGAGCGGCTGGACGCCTACGTGGCCGGCACCGGGCTGGACCTCCCCGAGCTGAACCGGCGGCTCCGCGAGCGGCTGCCGGAGTACATGGTGCCGGAGACGATGACCGAGCTGGACGGCCTGCCGGTCAACGCCAACGGCAAGCTCGACCCGGCCCGCCTGCCCGAGCCCCACGGCGAAGACTTCGGCCTGGTGGACGCGGCCGAGGCGAGCGATCTGCAACGCCAGGTCGGCGAGCTGTGGGCGGGCGCCCTGGGCCGCGCCATCAGCCTGGACGACGACCTGTTCCTGACGGGCGGCAATTCCCTGCTGGCGTTCACGATCGTGGACGGCATCCGCCGCGCGGGCCTGGGCGAACTGGCGGTGGTCGACCTCTACCGGACCCGCACGGTGCGCGGGGTGGCGGCGATCCTGGCGGACCGCGCCCCCGCGGCCGTCAGCCCAGGCTGACCAGCTCCCCCGACACGGGGACGAGCAGATCCCCGTTCGCGGCGACGGCGAGCGGGCCGGTGATGGGCCGGCCCGCCGTCCACGTCCCCCGCGGGCCGCCCGCGTCGAGGACCAGCACGGTGCAGTCGTCGCGCAGGTCGAAGCCCGGCCAGCCGTGGTACTTCGTCCAGTACTCCCAGGTCGGGCTGCTCGCGACGGCGACCAGCCCGCCGACGCCGGCGACGATGCCACGCACCTCCGCGCGCAACCGCTGGTGCTGAAGGACCGCGCCGGTGTCACTGTCCACGATGGACACCGTCGGGTGCGGCTCGCCGAGGTCGTCGCGCTCGGGCCAGCCGGGCAGCGCGAGCAGGCCGCCGGCCAGCGGCACCACCAGGTCCCCAGGCGGCAGGTGAGCGGGCACTCGCCGGGTCTCGCCGCCCGGGCCGAGCTCGAGGTAGCCGACGTGGTCGTCCCCCCGCACGGGCACCAGCACACCTCGTCCCGGCAAACCGGTGAGCGCACCGTCCACCTCACCGTCCACTTCGGCTCTCCACAGTGGACGTCCTAACTGGTCGAACGCCCGCACCGCCTCGTCTTCGGCGACGAACACGGTGTCGTGCCACGCGAGCGGCGCAGTCAACGCGGACACCTCGGCTTCCCACCGCGTCTCACCACTCGACGTCGTGGCGCGAAGCACGCCCCCGGCCGTCAGGAACACGAGCCCACCGCCGACCGGAACGGCCGCGGACCGCGGGGCCGCCTCGATCTGGCCGACGACCACCCCGGTCCCCTGGTCCAGCACCACGTACCCGTCGGCCCCGGCCGCGACCAGGAGACCCCCGTCGAGCAGCCCGCACCCCCAGAGCGAAGCAGACCACCGGACCGAGGTCCCCTCCAGCGCGACGACGCCGTTTTCCGTTTCCACGAAACACATCCCACCGGCGCCAACCGAGATAGCGCCGACGTGCCTTCCCGGCAGGGGGACGCGCCACCGCACCGCCGGGGAAAACATCACTACAACCCGAACGCTTCGACGGCCAGCCGGACGTGCTTCCGGTCCGCCACCGAAAGGGTCGCCGGTACCCCGCCCACCCGCTTGCCGTGCAGGTCGGTCATCGCCCGCATCAGCCAGCCGAGCGACGCCCTGGCCCGGAAGAACGCGTCGGCCTGCGGCGTCGTGCCCGTTCCGCCGCCGGCCGCGTACGCGCTGCGGAACACGGCCTGCAGCGTGGCCACCTCGGCGCGGGTCAGCTTCAGCGTGACGCTGTAGTGCGCCAGTTGCTGCGCGAAGACGCCGACGTCGCGGGACGGCGCGCCGATCGGGTTGCCGCGGGCGTCGATGGACAGGTGCAGGGTCGTGACGTCGATGATGGTGACGCCGGCCGCCGCGTCGTAGAAGTAGTTCCCGGGATGCGCGTCGCCGTGCACCAGCGCCGAGCCGCCGGGGTGCGCGCGGAACCCGGCGACCAGCGCGTCGATCCGCGACTGCAGCGCGCCCACGTCGATCCCGGCGACGGCCAGCTCGTCGCGGAGGCCGGGCAGCCGGTCCCGGCGCGCCACCATGTCGTCGATGTGCCGCTTCAGGAACGCGGACGCGACCGGCGTACCCGACCCCTTCGGCGTGGTGTGCAGCTGCGCGAGCGTGCGCCCGATCCCGGCGACCGCCGCGCTCAGCTCCGCGAACAGCCGGCGGCGCTCCGGTCCGCTCGGCGTGGCGCCCGTCTCCTCCATCATCCCTTCGACGTCGTGGCCCCGCGCCGCGCTCGTGACCACGATGCCCGTGGTGGCCGGCAGCGAAGCCCGCGCGACCCCCAGCGCGGCCACCGCCCGGCCGCCGACGATCCGCACCCGGCCCAGCCGCGCCAGCGCCGACAGCTCCATCGCGAACTGTTCGCGGCTCGGGAAGAGTTTCAGCACGCCGAGCAGTTTGCCGCGGGTGTCGAGGATCCGGCGCACCGGTGCGCCGGAGAACCCGCCACCGACCTTCACCAGCTGCACGTCCCCGGCGGCGTTGACCGAGGTCCGGGCGAAACTCCGCAGTTCGGTATCGGTGGTCGACACCACCGGCAGCGACGACATCAGCCGGTCCAGCGCGTCCGGGCCGACGTCCCCGCTCGGTGTCCGGGTGGCGGCCGCCCGCTTGTTCGCCTGGCTGGTGGTGAACCGCAGCCGCGCCTGCGTCGTCGCGGCCGTCGCGCCCGCCTCGTCCAGGACGTGCTGCCGGCCTTCCTTGAGGGCCGTGCCGTCGGCCAGCAGCTCCCGCCAGTACCCGGGCACCGGGTTCTCCAGGATCTTCGCCGGGTCGTCACCCCAGTCCATGCCGTGGAACTTCAGGGCGATGGACCGGCCGGTCGACCGCATGATCCGCCGGACCGTGGGCAGCTCGGTTTCGACGAGCACCGAAGAGGCCAGGAACTGCCGCAGGAAGATGTGGATCTCCTTGCGCAGGCTGCCGGCGTACCGCCTCGAGAACGTCACCCACAGCGGCCGGACCACGGCCCAGTTGTCGAGCAGCACCAGGCCCTCGGTGACGTTGTAGAACTCCTGCGTCTCCAGCGTGACGAACCCGAGGCCGGCCGCGTAGTCGCTCAGGTCGACGCCCTTCGACCAGAGCGCGCCCTTGCCCGGCGCGATCCGCATGCCGCGCATCAGCGTGTCCGCGACGACCTCGAAGTAGTCCGGCCGGTGGTCGCGCAGCCCGGCGATGACCAGGTACCAGAGGCGGCCGCCCGTCGTGGCCGACAGGCGGATCTTCGCCGCGCCCGCCATCCACTTCGGCCGCTCGGGGTGGTCGAAGGGCACCCGAAGGTCGACGTCGGTCAGGTGGACGAAGCTGTAGACCACGCGGCCGCGCGCCGTCACCTTCCGGCTGAGCTTGCCTTCGACGACCCACTTCTCGGCGTACTTGCGCGCCTGCGACTCGCCGAGCCGGATGACCTTCTTCAGCCCGGGCACGGTGGCGCCCATCCGGCCCGGCATGTCGTCGATGGCGAATTCGAGGCTGTCCGCGGGGTTCGACCGCTTGTAGGCCCGCTGCGCCTCGGCGAGGTAGTGGTCGTTGGCCAGGTGTTCGAAGGTGGCACGCGGGTTGATCGCGCCGTCGAAGACGAACAGCACCGCTTCGCCGGCACCGGCCCGGGCGGTCACGGTCAGCATCGTCAGGTGGTGCTTGGCCTTGATCGCGGGCAGCCCGCGCCGCACGGCGGCCTGGTCACCGGACACGCGGTCGGCGAGCCGGCCCGCCTCGTGCAGCGCGGCCATCAGCTTCTTGCGCTGCTGCGACTCGTCCTTCTTGTCGCGACGCGGTTCTTGACGGCGTGGAGGCCGGGCGGGCGCGTGGTCGTCCGGCCGCCTGCGCCGCCGCGGCTTCGGCCGCTTCGGCTTGAGCTTGGCCCAGAGCTTCTTCACCAGTCCGGCGATCTTGTCGACGACCCAGTCGATCGCGCGGTTCACCGGCCGGGAGAGCTTCTGGAAGATCTCGCGGACCTTGCCCGCGATGCCGCCGATGCCGAGCAACGCGGCGAGCGCGCCGATCAGGACCGGGACGGCGCGGGCCAGCGCGCGTTCGACCAGCGCGGGCACGCCGCCCGTGCCGCCGCGGGCGATCGCGAGAACGGCGTCGAGCACGGCGTTGACGAAGTCGACGATCTGCCGGGCGTTCAGCACGACGAACCGGATGATGTCGATGATCAGCTTGCAGGCGCGGATGAATGCGGACGCCGGGTTGAACAGCGACAGGATCCAGGTGATCCCGGCGATGACGATCGTCGGGAGCAGGTAGGACACCAGGTCGTCGATCAGGGTCTTCTTCAGGTCGCCGACGCGGGCCTTGACGTCGTCGACCACGCCCGGCACGCCCCGCCGCTTGACCTCCACCAGCACCGGCAGGGCGGCCTCGGCGGCGGTGACGGCCTTTTCCGGCACCTTGCGGACCAGCCGCGACCGGATGTTCGGCCACGAGATGCCGAGCAGCGTCGCGATCATCACCAGGATGCCGGCGATGTCGAACGTCGTCGGCAGCTGGAGCCCGGCCGTGGCGGCGGTGCCCAGCAGCCACGCCAGCACGCCCTGCTCGAGGTGCTTGCCCGCGTTGCGGATGAACAGCTTCAGCCCGCCGCCGACGCCGGTGACCAGGTTGCCGAGGAACCCGACCGGGTCCTTGAGGATCGCGCCGATCGCGCTGACCGCCTTGGCCAGGACGCCCAGCAGCATCCGGCCGAGCTCGACGATCGCGGTGAGCGCCCCGCCGATGGCGTCCGCCGCCTTCGCGACCAGGCCCTTGTTCTTCTCCTTCTCGGCCGCGATCTCGTCGTCGACGGCCTTGACCGCGTCGGTGTACTTCGTGGCGAGCGTGTCGACGAGCTGGGTGCCCTTGTCGTCGACGGTGTCCTTCAGCTCGTCGAACTGCCCGGCGAACCCGGTGGCGGCCTCGCGGCCGATCGCCTGCAGATCGGCGGGCAGCTTGTCCACGGCGGCCCGGAGCTCCCCGCGGCCGCCGGCGATCCGGTCCTTGGCGCGGCGCAGCTCGCGTTCCACCAGGTCCGCGATGTCGGAAATGATCCGGTCCATCGCGCCCAGGTAGTGGTCCTTGGCGCGCTCGTAGATGCGGTTGGCCTCCTCGGGCAGGCCCGCGAAGAGGTCGCGGCCCCACTTGAGCCAGCCGTCCCAGCCGCCGTACCGCTCGTCCTTGTAGCGGCGCATCCCGTCTTCGTGCTCCCGCGTGAACTGGTCGCGGGCGCTCTTCTCCTGGGTGGTGAACCGGTCGTCGACCTTCTTGTCGAGGTCGGTGAGGATCTGCTCGACGTCGGACTTCGTCCGGTCGAAGACCTTCTGCAGGAGGTCGGTGACCTCTTTCCGCTTGTCCTCGTCGGTCTTCTTGGTGCCGGCCTTCCCGGTGCCGACGCGCCGGCCGGTCGCCACGCGGCTCGCGTGGATGCCGGCCATGGTGGCGGACCCGCGGGCGGCCGCGTCGGCCTTCACCTCGCCGATCCGGCGGTGTTCGCCGGCCCGCAGTTTCTTGGGCGCCGCCTCCGAATGCGCGTCCATCGCCTGCTTGTCCTGGACGGCCTGGTCGAACTGCCTCTCCCGCGAGTTCGGGAACTTCAGCTGCTGCTCGGTGACGTCCGCGGCGGCCAGCTGCCGGTCGATCCGCGCGGGACCGGCGGACAGGTCGGTGGCCGACGGCGGCAGGGTGTCCGGCGCGGCCTGGTCCGGGTTCGGCGGGCCGGGCTTGGCGGGCACCTTGTCCGGTGCCAGGGGGACGACCTGCTTGGCGTCCGGCGCGGGTTCCGGCGGGGCCGCCGTGGTGTCGGCGATCTCCTTCGCCGACGCGTCCTTTCCCTCGCCGACCTTGCCCTGGACCTCGGTCTTGATCTCGCCGGCCTGGCCCGACTCCCCGAACTTGTCGGCCTCGTCGAGGTTCTTGGGTGCCTTGTCGGCGACCGCCTTCTTCACGGCGTCGACGAACGCCTGCTTGTCGAACGCCTTGGGCTGTGCGGCGGCCATGTCCTCGGCGTGGGCCGCCTTGCCGCGGGCTTCCCGGTCGTCGGCCGGGGCGACGGCGGCCGCCTGCGCCGCGCCCGCCTCGGTCCGCGGGGGCGGGTGGCTCGCGGCGACGGTCTTCTTCTTGGCGCCGACGTCCTTCTTCAGTGCCTGGAACTTCGGGTCCGCGCCCGGGCTGCGCGGGCCGGCCGCTTTCTCCTTCGGGGCCTGCTTCTCCGGACGTTCCGCCGTGGGCGGGTCCGCCTTGTCCTTGGGGTCCGCGGCAGCGGGCCCGGCCTTCGGCTCGACCGGCGCCGGGGGCTTCCGGGCGGGCGGCACGGGCGTCTGCCGGACGGGCGTCTGCCGGACGGGCGGCGCCTGGCTCGCGACGGCCTGGTTCCCGACCAGCCGCTGCGCGTCCACCCGCATCCGCGCGGCCCACGCCCCCGGCTTCGGCTGCCCGCCGAGCACCGCCGAGACGGCCGAGTTGCCCACCACGGACTGCGCGCGGACGACGTCCGCGGGCCCGGGATCCAGAGCACCGCGGGTCTCCGGTCGTCGCGGCAGGGCTACGGGCGCCACGGCGGGCGACACGGCGCGCGGCCGCGGGGCTTTCACGGGGACCGGCATCGGGCCCGAGGATGGCAGAGGACGCGCGACCGGGACGTCACCGCGACGTCACCGGGGTGTTCACCGCGTCAGGACGTCCAGCACGGACTCGATCTCGGCGCGGGCGTGGCCTTCGGCCGACGCGAGCAGCTCCCGAAGTGGCTCGACCGCCCGGCGCACCCCGAGCGTGCCCGCGGCCCGGACCGCGCGGCGATCGGCGTGCAGGCGCAGCAGCACGAGGTTCTCGACGAGGGTGCGGTCCCGGCCGGTCACGTCGTCCAGTCCGTGCGTGCGCAGGTCGGGCCGGCCGCTGTCGATGCTGTCGGCGAACCGGCGCACGGCCCTGTTCTGCGACCGCCAGGTCAGGCCCAGGTCCTCGGCCGTTTCCCCCGCCTTCCATTGGGCGACGATCTCCCGCAGTTCGGCCAGCGCCTCGGACTGCACGGTCGTCAACGCCGACAGCAGCCGCCCGCCGGCGCTCAGCAGCACATCGCCGTAGCGCACCTCGTCGTCCAGCCCGACGAGGTGCAGCAGCGCGTCCGTGGCCTCGGACCTCGCCGTGGGATCCGGGTCGGTCGCCATCACCTCGAACAGGATTTCCCGGTCCGGGCCGGGGAACGCGGCCAGCAACCGGACGGCGGCGCCGCGGTCGAAGCCGGTGCCCTCGTGGGCGCGCAACAACCGGATCACGGCGCGCTCGCCGGACCGGTCGCCCAGCTCGAGCAACGCCCTCGCGGCGGCGACCCGCACGGCCGGCGCCGCCCCGGAAGCCGTTTCGACGAGCGCGGGGATGGCCCGGGCACAGCCGGCCTCGGCGAGGGCGACGGCCGCGCGCCCGTCCCCGGTGGCGAGCTTGGCGATGAGGATGTCCTCCGCCGCCACGCGTTCTTCGCCGACCAGGTCGAAGAGCACGCCGATGCCGGGGATCTCGTCGAGGGAGTCCCTGGTGAGACCGACGGGTGCGGTCACCGCGGCCAGGAACCGTTCGAAGGCCTGCGATCGCGCCACGCTACCCGAGCACCTCCGCCGTGATCCCGGCCTCCGCGGCAAGCGGGAGCAGCGCGGCGGCCACGAGCGCGTCACGAGCGGTCACCCGCTCAGGTTAGCCGTGCGCCGAGACGCGAGTTCCGCGTCCAAGATCCGGTCCGCCGGCCAGATCTGCCCGCCGCCTCGAGCCGGGCGAACTGGGTGTTCCCTTTTGAGGATTTCTGAGCGATAGTGGTCGAACCTGAGTTTTTACAACGTTGTAACGCGCTGGAGGTCCGATGCGGCGGTCCTGGGGCAGAACCTGGTTGGTCGTGGTGGGCCTGCTCGCGCAGCTGGCGTTCGCCGGTGTCGCGGACGCGTCCGGGGACGTCGCCCCGCCGACCGCGGGGACGCACTTCCTCGACCACTCCGCCCCTCTGGCCGGGTACGCCGACCCCGGGTGGTACGAGGCGAACATCCCCTTCGTCGACCTGCCCGACGCCACCATGCAGAGCGTCTACTACTACCGCTGGCGCGTCTGGAAGGAGCACCTGCGCTACACCGATCCGGCCGACGGCTGGATCTCGACGGAGTTCCTCGACTGCTGCGGGTACGCCGCGCCCTACCAGGCGATCAACGCGGCCGCCGGGCACCAGCTGACCGAAGGGCGCTGGCTGCGCGACCCGGGCTACAGCCAGGACTACCTCCGCTTCTGGCTCACCGGCCCCGGTGCGGGCGCCAAGCCGGCGACCGACGACGTCAACGCCGACACCACCGACTGGGCGCACGAGTACAGCGTCTGGCTGGCCAGCTCCGCCTACGGCCAGGCCCAGGTGACCGGCGACTTCGGGCCGTTGCGGGAGCTGCTGCCCGCGCTCGTGCGCCAGTACCGCGGCTGGGACAAGCAGTACGACTCCGGCCTCGGGCTGTACTGGTCGGTGCCGGTCTGGGACGCGATGGAGTTCTCGGCGTCGTCCTACGAGTCGCCCGATCCCTACCACGGCGGGGCCGGCTACCGCCCGACGCTCAACTCCTACCAGTACGGCGACGCCGTCGCGATCAGCCGCATCGCGGACTCCGTCGGCGACCACAAGCTCGCCACCGAGTACGCCGAGCGCGCCGCGAAGCTCAAGACGTCGATGCAGAAGTGGCTGTGGGACCCGAAGCGGGGCTTCTACTACGCCATGGCGCGTGACGGCAACCCGGGTCACCAGCTGTCCGGCAGCCGCGAGGAGATCGGGTACGTCCCGTGGATGTTCGGCGCCGCCGACCCGCGTGACTCCGCGGCTTGGTCACAACTGCTCGACCCCAACGGCTTCGCGAGCCCCTTCGGCCCGACGACGGCCGAGCGCCGCAGCCCGTTCTTCATGAAGGACGCCGGCGGCTGCTGCCGCTGGGACGGCCCGAGCTGGCCGTTCGCGACCTCGCAAACCCTGACCGGGCTGGCGAACCTGCTCGACGAGTACCCGGCGCAGCAGTCCGTGTCCAAAGAGGACTACGCGGCGGCGCTGGCCACCTACGCCCGGACCCAGACGAAGAACGGCCGGCCCTACGTCGCCGAGGCCCACGACCCGGACCGCGACGCGTGGATCTACGACGGCCGGAACCACAGCGAGGACTACAACCACTCGACCTACACCGACCTCGTCCTCTCGGGGCTGATCGGGCTGCGCCCGCAGTCCGGGGACACCCTGGACGTCCGGCCGCTCACACCGTCCACTTGGGACCACTTCGCGGCCGAAAACGTGCCGTACCACGGGCACAACGTGACGGTGCTGTGGGACCGCGACGGCACGCACTACGGCCAGGGCGCCGGGATGCGCCTGTACGTCGACGGCCGGCTCGTCCAGCGCTCGGCGACGCTGCGGGCCACCACCATCGACGTCGGGCGCGCTGTGCTCCCCCGGTCCGACGACCTCGTGAACGACGCCGCCAACCCGGTGCGCACCGGCTATCCCCAGCCGATCACGTCCTACACGTGGCCGAACGACAACGCGTGGAGCGCCCTCGACGGCAAGGTCTGGTACGACGAGGTGCCCGAGAACACCCGCTGGACCAACTACAGCTCGCCGAACGCCAACGACTTCTACGGCGTCGACTTCGGTGCGCCCACCCAGGTTTCCGACGTTCGCTGGAGCGGTTACGACGACGGTGGCGGCGTCAAACCGGCGGCCGCCTACAGCCTGCAGTACTGGACCGGCTCGGCCTGGCAGGACGTGCCCGGCCAGGTCCGGGCCCCGGCGAGCCCGGTGGGCAACGGCGTCAACCGGATCACCTTCCCGGCCCTGACCACCAGCAAGGTGCGGCTCGTCTTCGCCAACCCGCCGGGTGCGTTCGTCGGCGTCACGGAGCTGCAGGCGTGGTCGCCGTCGAGCCCGGACGCGCGGATCGACGTCGGGCCGGCCGGCGCGACCGGCGTGGTCACGGTCAACGGGAGCACGCCGCTCACGGTGACCGTGCGGAACACGACCGGCAGCCCGCTCGTGGCACCGCAGGTGAACGTCGCCGTCGCGGACGGCTGGGCGGTCGCGCCCGCCGGGCGGCCCGCCGCCACGATCCCGCCCGGCCAGTCCCGGACGTGGACCTACACCCTGACGGCACCCCCCGGCGCCTCGCCGGGCAGTGCCGCGGCGCTCACGGCGACCGCGTCCTACCGCGGCCCGGGCGGCCGGCCCGAGAGCACGCACCGGCGGCAGAACCTGCAGATCGCCCACCCGGCCGGGCAGCACGACCCGGTCGGCGCGTGGAGCTTCGACGAAGGCAACGGCACAGTCGCCCACGACAGCGCGGGAACGCACGACGCCGCCCTGACCGGCGCCCCGGCCTGGGTCCCGGGCGTCAGCGGGAGCGCGGTGCAGCTCAACGGCTCGAGCCAGTACGCGGAGACGACCGGCCCCGTCGTCGACACCACCGGCAACTTCTCGGTCGGCGCGTGGGTCCGGCTCGACCACACGGGCTCGTGGGCCACGGCGGTCAGCCAGGACGGCCCGGTGAGCAGCGGCTTCTACCTGCAGTACTCCGCGGCCGACGACCGCCTGGCGTTCTCGACCGGTGAAGGCCGCGCCCTGTCGGACGTCGCACCCCAGCCGGGGCGCTGGTACCACCTGGTAGGCGTCCACGACGCGGACGAGGGCACCTACGTCCTCTACGTGGACGGCGTGGCCCAGGCCAAGAAGTGGAGCCAGCCCGCCGGCGACGCGGCACCGGGTTCCCTGGCGATCGGCCGCGCGGTCTCCGGCGGAAACCACAGCGACTTCTGGCCGGGCAGCGTGGACGGCGTCCAGGTGTGGAACCGAGTGCTGACGGCGGGTGAGACCGGCTGAGCGCGGTCGCGGCCGGCGGGCTCCCCCGCCCGACCGCGAGCGAGACCGGCCGATCCGTCAGCCGCGGCCGAGTTCGCGGCCGTCGAAGCGGTCCGGCTCGAAGCCGTGCAGGGTGCCGGCCACCAGGGCTGCCGCGATCAGCAGTCCGATGAGGACGGTCAGCGCGATCAGCAGCCGCCGGCGGCCGGGGGTCGGGGCGGGTGCCCGGCCGCGCAGGATCGCGAACTCGGCCGCGAGTGCGGCGCCGACCGCGGTCAGGATCTGGCGCCAGCCGTGCAGTGCCGTCGGCTCGGGGGCGGGCAGGTCGGCGGTCACCGCGGCCAGTTCGTGCCGGTAGCGGATCTCCTCGAGCCGCCCGAGGCGCTCCTCCACCTCGTCCATCGTCAGCCGGCCTTCCCCGGCCGCCGCGTAGAGCGCGGCGCGGACCTGCTCACGTTCCGCATCCGAACAGCGGATCCCTTCCGGCACCTTCGTCCCAGGCGCGTTCTCGCTCATCATTTCCTCTTTCGCTCCGGCGAACACTTCTTCCGAGGCTAACCGCGGAAACGGCGGCGAACGTTAATCTTCGATGAGAGTTCCACCCGCCCGCGGCACCCTCGACTACAGTTACCCTGTGTCATCACGGGAAGAGCGGAGGGACGCCGGGTGCACCTGGTGATCGTCGACGACGAGACGGCCGTGCAGGATTCGCTGTCGCGCACGCTGCGGTTCGAGGGCTACCGGGTCTCCATCGCGGGCGACGGCGCCACCGGGCTCGCGATGATCCGCGACGAACAGCCCGACGGCGTCCTGCTCGACGTCACGATGCCGGTGCTCGGCGGCCTCGAGGTGTGCCGGGTGCTGCGCGCCGAAGGCAACACCGTGCCCGTCCTGATGCTGACCGCGCGGACCGCCGTGACCGACCGGGTCGCCGGGCTCGACGCGGGCGCCGACGACTACCTGGTCAAGCCGTTCGCCCTGCAGGAACTGCTGGCCAGGGTGCGGGCGCTGCTGCGGCGCACCGAGTACAACTCGCCGGCCGAGCCGCCCGCGCCCGCCGCGCTGCGCTTCGGGGACGTCACCCTCGACCCGTCGACGCGGGAGGTGTTCCGCGGCGGCCGCGCCCTGCACCTGACCCGCACCGAGTTCGCCATGCTCGAGACGTTCCTGCGCCACCCGCGGATCGTGCTGACCCGCACGGTGATGTTCGAAAACGTGTGGGGCTACGACTTCGGCACCGCGTCCAACGGCCTCGACGTCTACGTCAGCTACCTGCGCCGGAAGCTGGAGGCCGGGGGCGAGTCCCGGCTGCTGCACACCGTGCGCGGGGTCGGCTACGTGCTGCGTGAGGAACCGCTGTGAAACGGCCCCGCTGGAAGAAGCTGTCCCTGCGCGCGCGGCTCGGCGTCCTGGTCGCCGGCGCGGTGGCGCTCGCCGTGGTCACGGTGTCGGCGATCTCGTGGAGCATCACGCGGGCCGACCTCTACGACCAGTTCGACGCCCGGCTGCAGTCCTACGCCCAGCTCGCGGCGAAAGCCTCCTCGCCGGAGGAAGCACTCTCGACCCTGCGGTCGACCGTGAACAGGCCCGGGCCCGACCGGTCCAACGGCCTGACCGTCCAGTTCCGCTCGGCCGCCGGGGCCGTCACCGGGATCGCCGGCGCGAAGCCGGAACTACCGCCTCCGCCGCCGGACGCGCCGTACTCCGTCGGCCGGGCGGCCAACGTCCACGTCGTCGAGGGCGACCGGTTCCGCATGTGGACGGCCCCGCGGTCCGACGGCGGCACGGTCCAGGTCGCCCAGGACTCCGAGGACGTCGAAGACAGCTTGGGGCGGCTGGGTTTCTGGCTGCTCGTGGTGTCCGCCGCCGGTGTGCTGGGCGCCACGGTGGTCGGCCGCGCGGTCGCCCGGTCGGCGCTCCAGCCGGTCGACGACCTCACTTCGGCGGCCGAGAACATCGCGCGCACCCAGGAGCTGTCGGCGGCCATCGACGTCACCGCGTCCGGCGAGATCGGGCGGCTGGCCACGTCGTTCAACGAGATGCTGACCGCGCTGAGCCGCTCCCGCGACGAGCAGCGGCGGCTGGTCGAGGACGCCGGGCACGAGCTGCGCACGCCGTTGACGAGCCTGCGCAACAACATCGAGCTGCTGATCCACGCCGACGCGAACCCCCAGCGCGAGCTGTCGGCCGAGGACCGCTCGCGGCTGCTGGCCGACCTCGACACCCAGGCCGTCGAGCTGACGGCGCTGATCGGCGAGCTGGTCGACCTGTCCACCGGCGAACGGCCGACCGAGGCGGTGGAACGCGTCGCCCTGGCCGATGTCGTCGGCTCGGCGGTCGAACGCACCCGGTCGCGGTGGCCGAACGTCACGTTCGAAGCCGAATCGGCCGAGGCCGAGGTGACCGCCCGCCCGGCGGCGCTCGAACGCGCGGTGCTGAACGTGCTCGACAACGCCGCGAAGTGGTCCCCGCCCGGCGGCACGGTCCGGGTCACGATGACGGCGGACACCGATGTGGTGCGAGTGCGCGTCGACGACGAAGGACCGGGCATCCCCGAGGCCGACCTGCCGCACGTGTTCGAGCGGTTCTACCGGGCCGACACCGCCCGCGCGCTCCCCGGTTCCGGCTTGGGGCTGGCGATCGTCGAGCAGGTCCTGGCCCAGCACGGCGGCCAGGCGACGGCGTCCCGGGCCGACGGCGGCGGCGCGCGGTTCGACCTGGTGCTCCCGCTTGCCGCTTCTTAAGCAAACCCCGCGCGATCTTCATCGAACTCTCATGGACGGCCAGCACCGTCTGACTTGTGACTCCCCGGACCACGCTTTCGCCCCCCTCGCCGGCGACGCTGACGCTGGTCATGGCCGTCGTCGCGCAGGCGATCATCGCCGGGCTGACGCTGGGGTTCGCCGGGAAGGTCAGCCCGTGGCGCGACCCGGTGAGCGACTACGCCTGGCACCGCGGCGGGCGCGTGCTGTTCGAGGTGGCCCTGGTCCTCCTCCTCGCCGCGGCGGTCGCGCTCGCCGTCGCGGCCCACCTCGCCGCCCTGCCGCGCAGCCCGCTGGTCACCGCGCTGTTCCTGTCCTGGACGGCGGGGCTCGTGGTGGTCCTGGTGTTCCGCAGCAACGTCAGCACCGCGGACGTCACGGTGTCGGGCGAGGTCCACCGAGCGGGCGGGGCGGTGCTGTTCGCCAGCCTGCCGCTCGCGGCCTGGGCGTTGAGCACCCGCCTGCGAGCGGAACCGCGGTGGCGCGCGCTCGCCCCGGCCCTACGGCGGGCGGCGGTGGCCGGGGTGGTGACGGCGACGGCGTTCGGCCTGGCCCAGCTGGTCGGCTGGCTCCCGGCCGGGCTGCTGGAGCGGGCGGCACTGCTGGCGGAGTTCCTGATCGTCGCGACGACGGCGACCGCACTCAGGCGGGTCGCGGCGGATCCAGGGCGCGCGGCGGGGCTGCCGCAGCAGGCCGATCGCACGCACGACCCGGAACACACGGCGCCGCCGACCCACCAAGCCGACCGGGCCGAACCCACGAGCAATCCGGAGCGAGCGGCGGGGCCGCCGCAGCAGGCCGTGCGCGCCGAACCCGTGAGCGATTCGGAGGCGATCCGGTGACCGTGCTCGCCGTTGTCTGTGCGCTGCTTGGCGCCACGCTGTTCGCGGTCGCCGCCGCTCGGCAGCATGCCGAGGTCGGTGGTCTGGCCACGGCGGGCGCTCCCGGGTTGCGGGCGCTCGCCCGGCTGCTGCGCTCCCCCGGCTGGTGGACGGGCACCGCCCTGGCCGTCGGTGGCAGTCTGCTGCACGTTGTCGCGCTCTCGCTGGCGTCCCTTCCGGTCGTGCAGCCGCTCGGGGTGTTCAGCCTGGTGCTGACCGTCCTTTTCGGACGCCGGGATCGCCGGGTGCTCGTCGCCGTGGTGCTCGTCGTGGCGGGCGTGGCCGGGTTCGTGCTCCTCGCCGCCTCGTCCGCCCCGGTCGCGGCGATCGGAGCGGGCACCGCCGAAACGGTGGCCGTCGTCGGCTTCGGTGTTGCCGCTCTGGCGTGGTTCGCCCGGGTCGGCTGTGCTCTGACGGCCGCGGCCGTTCTGTTCGGGCTCGGCTCGTCCGTCGTGCATGCCGCCGCGGCTCAATCCCCTGCGACGGCGGTGGTGCTCGGCGGTCAGGCCCTGCTGTTGCTCGGCGCCGGCGGCGTTCTGCTGCACCGGGCTTATGCCGCCGGGTCCACCGCCGTCGTCGTCGGGACCACGACCGTGCTCGATCCGCTCACCGCCGTTGCCGTGGCCGCGCTGGCCTACGGCGAAGGCCCGCAACCCGCCGCCGCGATCGCCGCGGCCGTCGCTCTCGCCGGTGTGCGCGTGCTCGCCGGTGCCCTTCCGCACATCCGCCCGAAACCCGAGGAGAACTCCGTGCCCCCGACCGGCCTTCGCGTCCTGATCGGCGCCGACACGTTCCCGCCCGACATCAACGGCGCGTCGTTCTTCGCCGCGCGCCTGGCCCGCGGGCTCGCCGGCCGCGGCCACGACGTCCACGTCGTCTGCCCCTCCGACGACGGCCCCGCCCGCACCGAGCAGCGCGACGGCTACACGATCCACCGCCTCCGCTCCCGCGCGATCCCGTTCCACGGCGACTACCGGTTCTGCACGCCCGGCGGCGCCCGCAAGGAGGCCGGGCCGCTCCTGGACCGGCTGCGCCCGGACGTCGTCCACGTCCAGGCCCACTTCGGCGTCGGCCGCGCCTTGCTCGAAACCGCCGCCGAACGCGACATCCCCGGCATGGCCACCAACCACTTCATGCCGGACAACCTGCTCGGCTACACCCCATTCCCCCGCCGCGTGAAGGCCGCGCTCGCCCGCTGGGCGTGGCAGGACCTGGTCCGCGTCTACCGCCACGCGCGCATCGTCACCACGCCGACGCCGAGGGCCGCCGAGGTGCTGGCCGGGATCGGGTTCGACCGGCCGGTGCAGGTCGTGTCCTGCGGCATCGACCTCGCGCACTACGCGGCCCCCGCACGCCCGGCCGACGGGCCGATGTCCGTCCTGTTCGTCGGCAGGCTGGATGCCGAGAAGAACATCGACCAGCTCCTGCGCGCGCTGGCCCCGCTGCCGCACATCCGGGCGGACCTCGTCGGCGACGGCACCCGGCGGCCGGACCTGGAAGCTCTCGCCGCCGAGCTGGGTGTCGCCGATCGCGTCACGTTCCACGGCTTCGTCTCCGACGCCGACCTCGTCCGCCGGTACGCCGAAGCCGACGTGTTCTGCATGCCCGGCACGGCGGAGCTGCAGAGCCTAGCCACGATGGAGGCCATGGCGGCGGGCCTGCCGGTCGTCGCCGCCGACGCGCTCGCCCTGCCCCACCTGGTCCACCACGGCGAGAACGGCTACCTCTTCGAACCCGGCGCGATCACGACGATTTCGCGCTGGCTCGCCGACCTGGCCGCGGATCCGGACCAGCGGGCCCGCATGGGCGAGACGTCCCGGGCCATCGTCGCCGGACACGACGTCGAGGGCGCGCTGGCGAGGTTCGAGGCGCAGTACCGGATCCTGCTTCCCGCCCCGTCCGCGGTCGGCCAAGCCGCGTGACGAACACGCTCGCCGGGTGCCCGGACCGGGGTGCTTGACCCGTCCGGCCCGGCGCGCGTGTACTGGACGCGGGCGACGGATCCGCCCGGTGACCGGGAGGAGCCCGCCGTGAAGACCACCGGAACCATGCTCCGCCTGTCGATCTTCGTCGAGCAGACCGACCAGTGGCACCACAAGCCCCTCTACGCCGAAATCGTGCACCGCGCCCACCAGGCCGGGTTGGCGGGCGCCACAGTCATCCGCGGGGTCGAAGGCTTCGGCGCGACGTCGCGCGTGCACACCGAGCACCTCTTCCGGCTCAGCGACGACCTGCCGCTCCTGATCCTCATCGCCGACGAGGAGGACCGGGTCCGCCGGTTCCTGCCCCAGCTGGACGAGCTCGACCTCAGCGGCCTGGTCGCGCTCGACCCGGTGGAGGCGATCCGCTACACCCGGCCGCCGCCCCGGCGCGCGCACTGGTGGTCGTCGAGCTGATCCGGTGCCCCACCGGACACCGCGGTGCCGCCGCCTTCGGGGCCTCCTCTACACTCGCGGTAGCGGCGGTGGGGCTCGCCGCTCCGGGACACCGGAAGAACCGCGGCCCGCCCGCCAACGGTCCCTACTTGACCAGCACGACCACGGTCCAAGTAGGAGGCATGCGTGAGCAGCGAAATCGAGCTGACCGACCCGGTGGATCCCGACGTCGACCTGCACGTCCGCGGGCACCGCCGGGAGCTGGTCCGGACCCACGGCAGCATCCTGCTCGTGATCGCCCTCGGCGGCGGCCTGGGCGCGCTCGCCCGGTACGGCGTCGCCCAGGTGTGGCCGACGGTCCCCGGCCGGTTTCCGCTGGGCACCTTCCTCACCAATGTCGCCGGCTGCTTCCTCATCGGCATCCTGATGGTGCTGATCACCGAGATCTGGACCGCGCACCACCTCGTCCGCCCCTTTCTCGGCGTCGGTCTCCTCGGCGGGTTCACCACGTTTTCCACCTACGCCACGGAAACCCGCGCGCTGCTGCAACCCGGGACCGTCGTCCTCGCCTTCGGCTACCTGGCCGGAACCCTGCTGGCGGCGTTGATCGCGGTCGTGCTGGGCGTCTGGCTGACGCGCACGGCCGCCGGCACCGTCCGCCGCCGAGGAGACCTGACATGATCGCGACCGAGCCGGCGCTGCGGCTGTCGATCTTCGTGGGCGCGGACGATCTGTGGCACCACAGGCCGGTCCACCACGAGATCGTCGAACGCGCCCGCCGGGCCGGGATCGCCGGCGCCACCGTGCTGCGGGGCTGCGAGGGCTTCGGCAGCTCGTCGACCATCCACACCACCCGGCTGCTCAGCATGACCGAAGACCTTCCCGTGCTCGTGCTGATCATCGATACCGAAGCGCGGATTCGCGCGTTCCTGCCCGAACTGGACGAGCTCATCGCCGAAGGCACGGTCCTGATCGACGAGGTGCAGGTCCGCCGCTACCAGGGAAAACCGAAGTCATGACGCTCGCTCTCGTCTTCCTCGGCGCCATCGTCGGCGCGCCCGCCCGCTACCTCACCGACCGCCTCGTGCAGAGCCGCCACGACAGCCTCTTCCCGTGGGGCACCTTCACGGTGAACCTGGCCGGCTGCCTCGTCCTGGGCGGCCTGGCCGGCGGCGGCCTCGCGGTGCCGGCCTCGGTGACGGCATTGGTCGGCACCGGTTTCTGCGGCGCTCTCACCACCTACAGCACCTT
Organism: Amycolatopsis sp. NPDC004378; assembly: GCF_053602455.1. Lineage (NCBI taxonomy): Bacteria > Bacillati > Actinomycetota > Actinomycetes > Pseudonocardiales > Pseudonocardiaceae > Amycolatopsis > Amycolatopsis sp. NPDC004378. The sequence continues at coordinate 148,938 of NZ_JBSGDR010000016.1, read as the reverse complement.
CAGCTACGAGACGCTGCGGCTGGTCGAGCAGCGCAGCTACTTCTACGCCGTCGCCAACGTCGGGGTGAGCGTCGTCGCCGGGCTCGGTGCGGCCCTGCTGGGCTACACGACCGTGCACGCGCTCGTGGTCTGACCGCCCCAGGCCTGAAGGTCGCCCAAGGGAGGGCCGAAGCACTCCGCGACATCGCGGCTACTTCAAGGCCATGCCGGGTACGCGGGCGCGGATCGCGTCCAGCTCGGCCTCGTCGGAGATGCCCTGCCAGTCGTACCTCGGTGTGTACGGCGCGACGAGCGACCTGACCTCGTCGTCCGTGAGCTCCACGTCCAGCGACGCCACGGCGTCGTCGATCTGGCTCAGTGATCCGGCACCGACCAGCGGGGCGGTCACCACCGGCTGGCGGCGCAGCCAGGCCAGCGCGATCTGCGCACGGCTCACCCCGTGCGCGGCGGCGACCTTCCCGACCGCCGCCACGATCGCGCGGTTCGACGCTTCCTCGCTCGGCGAGTAGAGCAGGTCCGCGAAGTCGCCGTCGGTCTCGGCGCGGGCGGTCGCCTTGGCGTCGTCCCACGCCCGGGCCAGCCGGCCGCGGGCCAGCGGGCTCCAGATGATCGTGCCGACGCCTTCGTCGAGGCACAGCGGGATCATTTCGCGCTCTTCCTCGCGGTGCAGCAGGTTGTAGTGGTCCTGCATGGACACGAACCGCGCCCAGCCGTGCTGTTTCTGCAGGTGCAGGGCTTTCGCGAACTCCCACGCGGGCATCGAGGACGCGCCGAGGTAGCGGACCTTGCCCGCCTTCACCAGGTCGCTGAGCGCCTCGAGGGTCTCCTCCAGCGGTGTCGCGTGGTCGTTGCGGTGCACCTGGTAGAGGTCGATGTAGTCGGTGCCGAGCCGGCGCAGCGAGTGGTCGACCTCCGTCATGATCGCCTTGCGGGACAGCCCCCGGCCGTTGGGCCCCGGGCGCATCGGGTGGCGCAGCTTGGTGGCGATCACGACGTCGTCCCGGTCGGCGAAGTCCCGGAGCGCGCGGCCGAGGATCTCTTCGCTGGAGCCGTTGGAGTACATGTTCGCCGTGTCGAAGAAGTTGATACCCGCTTCGAGGGCGTGCTTGACCAGCGGGCGCGCGTCCTCCTCCCCCAGCGACCAGACGGGGTGGCCGCGGTCCGGCTCGCCGTACGTCATCGCGCCGATCGCGATGGGCGAGACGTCGAGACCGGTGGTGCCGAGCTTCACGTACTGCATCAGTTCTCCCAGCCGAACATGCGGAGGATTCTCCGCGTCTGCCCGCCAAACTAGCGGAGGATTCTCCGCATGTCAAAGATGAGGCATGATCGGGGCATGAAAGAAGGGACGTACGGCACCCAGCGCAAGGCCGCGGCACGCAACCGCGGCGCGATCATCGACGCCGCACACGAGCTGTTCGCGGTGAACCCGCTCGTGACGCTGAGCGAGGTCGCGAAGCACGCGGGGGTCGGCGCCGGCACGCTCTACCGGCACTTCCCCACCCGCGAAGACCTGATCCTGGCGGCCTACCAGCACGACATCGAGCAGCTGACGACGACGGCCGACGACGTGCTGGCCCGCCAGCCGTCCGCCAAAGCCGCGTTCATCGAGTGGTTCGAGACGCTCTCCGCCTACATCCGCATCAAGCACGGCCTCGGCGACGCGCTGCACAGCGACGCGGCCCAGGACCTGATCAGCGCCTCGTGGGCCCCGGCGACGGCGGCGGTGGCCAAGCTGGTCGACGCCTGCGTCGCCGAGGGCACGATCGCCCCCGGGCACGACCCCGCGGACATCATCATGCTGATGAGCTTCCTGTGGCGCGTCCCGAACGACGACGAGGGCGCGGCCCAGGGCCGGCGGCTCGTCGCGGCCGTGTTTTCCGGGCTGCAGGCGCCGCCGCAGCCGGTCTGAGGGCGCCGCGGGTGGTCAGCGGGCGACGGCGTACGCCTGCTGCCCCGCGGGCGGGCCGCCGCGACACCAGGTCGCCCCCGAAGCCCGTCGCGCACAGCGGTTTCGAACCCCACGGCGGCTCGATGAACTCAGCGCCGGAGTCGGGTCCGGGCTGACGTCAGCTCTTCTTCAGCTCCTCGGCGAGCATCACGATGATGCCGCTGGGACCGCGGACGTACGTGAGCTTGTAGGCGTCCTCGTAGGTGGCCACGCCGCGAAGCGGACGGCACCCGTGTTTCGCGGCCGTCTCGAGGGCCTGGTCGATGTCGTCGACCGAGAAGGCGACCCGGTGCATGCCGATCTCGTGGGGACGGGTGGGATCCGACTCGATCGCTTCGGGGTGGAGGTACTCGAAGAGCTCGAGGTGCCCCTGACCGTCCGGCGTCCGGAGCATCGCGATCTTCGCGTGGTTGCCATCGAGCCCGACGGCGGTGTCGGTCCACGCACCGCTGACCGTGTCACGGCCGACGACCGTGAGCCCGAGGTCGGTGAAGAAGGAGATCGCTGCTTCGAGGTCGCGCACGGTGATGCCGACGTTCTCGAGCTTGATGGCCATGGTTCGCATGCTACCGAGCCGGGCCGGGCGGCCTGGTCGTGCTCAGCCGTTCGCGGCGTCGAAGAAGCGCTCGAGCTCGGAGCGGACGTCCGGCCCGCACGGCTGGAACACGATTTCGGTGACGCCCCGGGCGGCGACCTCGGCCAGCCGGTCCCGCAGTTCTTCGCGCGTGCCGCTCATCGTCACGTCGCGCAGCATCGTGTGGCCACCCGCCTGCCACGCCGCCTGGTCGGCCTCGCCCAGCTCGACGCAGTGTCCGGTGTGGACAGCGAGGTGCCGTCGGCCCTCCGGCGTCCGCTCCACCACGGCCATCCACTCCGCGCCGCCCGGGAGTTCGCGCACGGCGGAGGCGCCGCCGAACTCGTAGGCGCCGTGGTAGGCCAGCGCCCAGCCGGGCCCGGCGGCCCGGCGCGCGTGCTCGGTGTCCGTGGCCTCGCCGTCGTCGAGCACCGTGCCCCACACGAGGTAGGGCACCCACGAGTACTCGCTCAGGAACTCGGGCAGCTGCAGCGTGACGTACAGCCCGTCGCCCAGTTCCCTGGCGACCTTGTGCCCCTTCGGTCCCAGCGCCCCGATCAGGACGGGGACGTCGACGGGCCGGGCGGGAGCGTGGCCGCCGGGGTGCAGCATCCGCATCTGCGCCCCCTCCCACTCGACGACGTCACCCTGCAGGAGACCGCGGTAGGCGCGGATGTAGGACTCCATGTAGGACCACGTGATCGCGCGGTACCCCATGGCGCGGCGGCCGGTGAACCCGGTGCCGAAGGAGACCGCGACGCGGCCGGGTGCCAGCGCGGCGAGGGTGGCGGTCGCCGCGGCGTTGACCATCGGGTGGCGCAGGCTCGGCACCAGCACGCCCGGCGCGAGGCCGATCCGCTCGGTGCGTTCGGCCGCCAGCGCGAGAGTCATCCACACGTCGGGGCTCTGCTGCGGGGTGTCGTACACCCACGCCCGTTCGTAGCCGAGCTCTTCGGCCAGGGCGATGTGGTCCGGGGAGTCGAGTGCGGTCGGGAAAGCGCAGGAGACGTCCATGGAACCCTCCGGTTCACGCTGCGGGATCAGGGCAGGCCGGCGTGCGGGACCTCGACGTCGACCGCGAGCAGCTGGGCTTCGCGGACCGGACGGCGTTCGTGCTCGGCGAAGGAGGGCGCCGCGCAGAGGTACAGCGTCCGCCCGTCGGCGCCGCCGAGCATGCAGGCGAAGACGCCCGTGCCCGCATCGATCTCCTCGAGGATCCGGCCGCCTTCTTCGACCCGGAGCACGCGGTTGTGCAGGGCGTCAGCCACCCAGATCGCGCCCTCGGCGTCGGCACAGATGCCGTCCGGGGCCACTTCGAGGAGCTGCACCGCCTCGCCGACGTCCTCGGTCTTCGGGGTCTCGCCGAACTGCGCCCAGACGCGCCGCCCGCTCAGCTCGCCGTCCTCGCCGATGTCGAAGGCGGTCAGCCGGCCGGCGAACGTCTCGGCGACGACCAGCACGTCGCCGAGGATCACCATGCCGTTGGGGAACCCGAGGTCCTCGGCGGCGACGGCGACGCTGCCATCGGCGTCGACGCGGGTCAGCGTGGTGTGGCGCAGGGGCGCGCCGCCCATGAGGTCGAACCCGAAGTTGCCCACCCAGGCGCGGCCGCGGGCGTCGACGACCATGTCGTTGAGCACCCCGGAGACCACTCCGGACAGGTCGGCGTGCTCGGTGAGCTTGCCCGGTCCGTCGCGCACGAGGAGGCGGTGGTCGCGCATGGACACGATCAGCAGGCGCCCGTCGGGCAGGAACCCGAGGCCGGACGGCTGCTGCGGCACCTCGGCGATGACCTCGGTCTCGCCGCGGGCGTCGATCGCGACGACCTTCTCGGTGTAGAAGTCCGACACCCACAACCGGCCGTCGTGCCACCGGGGGCACTCGAGGTACGAGAAGCCGTCGAGTACGACGGCCGGCTGCCTGGCCGCGGGCCCAGATCCCATCGCGACCTCTCCTTACGTCATCGTCGACAGTTCGGCAGGTCTTCGCGCCCACTAACTGAGCGCCCAGTTACCATGACTCCGGGGCCGGGCAGTGTCAAGTCGGAGGGAGACCCGCGATGCCGGGGACAGAGCGCCGTCGCGGCGGCGGGCGGTACCCGGTGGCGGCCGCGACGGAGCTCACGACCGCCCTCGGGCCCGAGACCGTCCCTGGCGAGTTCTGGGGCGAGGACACCTCCCCGGTGGCCCGCGCGCTGCTGTCCTCGGCCGTGCAGTGCTTCGCCGGCAAGGGTTTCCACGCCACCACGACCCGCGACATCACCGCCGTCGTCGGCCTCAGCCCCGGTTCGCTGTACGTGCACTTCGCGTCGAAGGAAGCCGTGCTGTTCCACATCGCACGGACGGGCCACGAGCGAGCCCTCGCGGCCCTGACGTCGCAGCACGACGACGGCGACACCCGCCACCACGTCCGCCGCCTGGTGGCCGGGCACGTGTCCTGGCACGCCCGCCACCACACCGTGGCGCGGGTCTGCCAGTACGAGCTGGCGGCACTCGAGCCGGAACACCTCGCCGAGATCCTCGACCTCCGGCAGCGGTTTTCCGCGACCTTCCAGGCCGCGGTGGAGCGCGGCGCCCGCGAGGGCGTCTTCGACGTGCCGGACATCGACCGCGCGGTGCGCGCGATCCTGTCGCTCGGCGTCGACCTGGTGCGCTGGTACCGCCTGGACGGCGCGGACTCGCCCGAGGCACTGGGCGAGTCGTACGCCGAGCTGGCCGCCCGGATGCTCGGCGCCTGACCTCGGCCCACGACCACCACCAGGTGCTCAAGTGGGTCGTTTCAGGTCAGAACGCGGTGATCCGCTTTTGCCGGGGCGCCGCCGACGCCGGACTCGATGGCCGCCGTGACGATGCGGTTGCGGTCTCCCGGCGACAGCACGCCGTTGGTGACCAGTTCCTGCGTCACCGCCTTCACGTGCTTCACGAACCGGTCGTGCGACGTGTACTCCGCGTTTTCGTCGATGACGTCGTTGATCGTGCAGCCGTTGCCGATGTCGGTGTTCTCCACCTGGCTGTCGACCCCGCCGATCACCACCGTGTCGCGGGTGTCGGAGTCCGGGCAGGCGTCCGGTGGCGGCGGGGCCGCGACCACCGCGAACGTCCCGAACGCCTCCGCCGACACGTTCCCGGCGACGTCCGTGGCCCGCGATCGGACCATGTGCGCGCCGAGCGCGGCCACGACGACCGGTGTCGTGTAGCGGGTCCACGCCCCGGTGTCCACTTTGTACTCGACCGCGGCGATCCCGGACTCCGCGTCCGTGGCGAACACCGTCACCGTCGCCTGCTCGACGTAGTTCCAGTTCCCGTCCTGCTTGCCGGTCAACGCCAAGGACACCGCCGGCGCGGTCGTGTCGCCGCCGGCGACCACGGTGAAGGACGCACTGCCCTCCGCGGAAGCGTTGCCCGCGACGTCGCGGGCGCGGTAGCCGACGGTGTGCGGACCCGCCGCCGTCACCGGAACCGGTGCGGAGTAGGCGATCCACACGCCACTGTCTACTTTGTACTCGACCGCGGCGACGCCCGAGCCGGTGTCCGAAGCCGTGACGGTCACCGTGGCCTTGCCGACGTAGTTGCCGTCGTCGTCCTGGGTTCCGCCCACGGCCGCGGAAACCGTCGGCGGGGTCGTGTCGCGCTTGACCACCGTGAAGTGGGACATGCCTTCCGGTGACGTGTTCCCGGCGGCATCAGTGGCCCGGAAGTGGACCATGTGCTCCCCCGCCCCGGTCACCGCGACCGGCGCGGTGTAGGCCGTCCACGCGCCGCCGTCGAGCTGGTACTCGACCGAGGCCACGGCGGAGTCGGCGTCCGTGGCCGTCAACCGGACCGTGGCGACGTCGAGGTAGTTGCCCGAGGAGTCCTTGTCACCGGTGATGTCGGCCGTCACCGTCGGCGGGGTCGTGTCGCCCTGGCCTCGGACGATCGTGAAGTGGGCCATGCCTTCTTCGGACGTGTTCCCGGCGACGTCGGTCGCGCGGTAGTGCAGCATGTGCACGCCGGCCGCGGTCACCATCACCGGCGCCGAGTAGGTGGTCCACGTCCCGCCGTCGAGCTGGTACTCGACCGAGGCCACGCCCGATCCCGCGTCGGTCGCGGTCAGGGAAACCGTCGCGGACTCGAGGTAGTTGCCCGACTCGTCGCGGTCCCCCGCCACCGCCGCGGTCACCGTCGGCGCGGTCGTGTCACCGGTTCCGTCGGAGACGACGAACTCGCCGACCATCGCCGTGTGGCCGGGGATCGTGCAGAAGTACCGGTACTTGCCCGGGGTGAGCGTCACGGTCGCTTCGTGCCGGCCGTTGTTCGTGTCGAAGGGGTTGGCCAGGATGTTGAGCGAGACGTCGTGGTTGTAGCCCGGCGTCGAGGTGTCGAACGTCAGGGTGTGCGACATCCCCGTCGTGTTGCCGGTGGCTTCGCTGTTCTCGAAGACGATCGTGGTCTCGCCGGGCAGCGCACCGGTGGGCGCGGACGCGTATTCGGTGGTGCTGTTGTTCCCGGTCCAGGTCAGGGTCTGGACCGGCGCCGCCACCGCGGGGGTGGCCGGCCCGAGCAGGGCCAGCAACCCGGCCAGCAGCACTGTGATCAAGCGTGGGGACATCGCCGGAGGAACCTTCCTGGGAGGGATGGGGACCGGGCGCGCGGCCCGGCCCCCATCGCGCTACAGCTGCCGTACCCGGATGTTGCGGAACTCGACCAGGTCGTTGTCACTGTGGTTCTGCAGCCCGATGAAGCCGCTGACGAACTGCCGCAGGTCGGTCGGCGGGTCACCCGCGCGCGAGGACTGCTGTCCCGGCGTGTTGTCGAACTCGTTGATCACCACGCCGTTGCGGATCATCGTGTAGTGCTGCCCGACGACCTTGATCTCGTACTCGTTCCACGTGCCCTTCGGCCGTGCGCCCGCCTGGTCCAGCGGGCGCGGGTCGAAGTTGTAGACCGACCCGGTCTTCTGCGGCTCACCGCTGTCGCCGTCGTAGATCTGGATCTCGTGACCGCAGTAGATCGCGACCCAGGCCTGTGACGTCCGCGCCGAGCCGACCGTGCCGCAGCTGCCCGGCGGCCGCTGGTCCAGCGGGGTCCGCGGATCCGGGAACCGGACGAACACGCCGCTGTTGGCCCGGAACCCGTCCGGTGCGATGTCCTTGAACTGGACCTTGACCGAGAAGTCGCCGAACTGCCGCTGGGCGTACCAGAGCATGCCCAGTCCGCCGGCCGAGCGGATCGACCCGTCGGGTTGGAGCGTGAACTGCCCCGACGGGGCCTGTTCCCAGTTCCGCAGCGACTCCGCCGTGCCGTCGAAGAGGGCGTCGTAGCCGGTGGTGCCCGCCTTCCCGATCGGTGACGCGTCGGCGGCCGCGTTCAGCTCGGCTCCCTCGGCGTCGTTGAGCACGCCGAGGTCGGTGAGCGTCTCGACGGCGTTCTCGACGTGGTTGACGAACGCCGCGTGCGTGCTCCACGTGCCTTCGTCGTCGATGAAGTCGTCGACCGTGCAGCCGCCACCGGCGTTGCGGTTGACCACCTTCGTGATGGTGTCGCCCAAGGTCACCACCGGGCTCGGGTCGGCCACGGCGCAGCCCACGTTCACCGCGGTCCGGGTCGTCACCGCCTCGCCGTTCGCGTAGGTCACGGTCAGCTTGGCGGTGAAGATCCCGGTGCGCGGGTAGGTGTGGCGCGGGTCGGCCTGGGTGGACACCGAGCCGTCGCCGAACTCCCAGCGGTAGGACACGCCGCCGGACTTCGAGCCGGTGAACGCCGCCGTCAGCGCCTTGTTCTGCACCAGCGTCGACGACGCCGCCGGAGCCGGGGTCGCCGCCCCGCCGGTGTAGCTGATCTTCAGCAGCTTCTGGTTGGCGTCCAGCGAGAAGAACCCGTTCCCGTAGTCCAGGACGTACAGCGCGCCGTCCGGCCCGAACTTGGCGTCCATCCAGCTCTGCACCCGGGTGTCGCCGGCGCCGCCCGGGATGATCTGGCGGAACGTCTCGGCGAACACCGGCGGCTGGTGCGTCGGCACGCCCGCCGGGTCGACGGTCACCGCGACGCGGTTCTGCGAGTTGGACTCGTCGCCGATGAACCACTTGTTGTCCCAGTACGCCGGCCACGCGACGCCGCTGTTCGTGTTGACCAGCGAACGGTGGTACGTCGGCCCGGACATCACGGCCTGGCCGCCGCCGCGCAGGTACGGCTGGGTGTAAGTGGCGTCCGCCGCGTTGTACGTCGGAATGGACGAGCCCGGCCGCTTCGGGAAGACCGGGCCGCCGCCGTCCGGCGAGTACCAGATCATGTTGTCCTTGATCGGCGGCAGGTTCACCAGGCCGGTGTTGCGCGGCGAGGTGTTCACCGGGTTGTCGCAGTCGTACCAGCCGGTCAGCTCGGCGGCGTTGGTGCTGCTGCGGTCGCGGTAGGGCTGCCGGTTGCCCATGCAGTACGGCCAGCCGTGGTTGCCCGCCTCGGTGATGATGGTCGCCGTCTCGTACTTCGCCGGGCCCAGTTCGGGGCTCGGCGAGGACGCGTCGGGGCCGACCCAGCCCGCGGTCATCCAGTTGTGCACCGGGTCGATCTGCAGGCGCGAAATGTTGCGGACGCCCATCACGTAGATCTCCGGACGCGTCTTGTCCGCGGGTCCGTTCGGGAACAGGTTGCCCTGCGGGATGGTGTAGGTCCCGTTCGCCTCCGGGTGGATGCGCAGGATCTTGCCGTCCAGGTCGTTGGTGTTGCCCGCCGTGCGGCGCGCGTCCTGGAACGAGAGGCCCTTGTAGTCGAGCGTCCAGTTGTTGCCCGAGTAGCCGTTCGAGCCGCCCGAGGAGTTGTTGTCCCCGGACCCGATGTAGAGGTTGCCGTCCTTGTCGAACGCCATGCCGCCGCCGGCGTGGCAGCAGCTGTGGATCTGGACGTCCCAGGACAGCAGGTCCTTGCGGGTGGCCTGGTCGAGGGTCTGCGCGGTCAGGTTGTAGGTGAACCGCGAAACCGTGCGCTTGCCGATCCGCTTGTCGCGGTCGATCGACTCGTGCGGCATCCAGTAGGCGTACAGGTAGCCGTTCTCGGCGAACTTCGGGTCCAGCGTCAGCCCGAGCAGGCCCTCTTCGTTCTTGACCAGCTCGTCACCGCTGCCCCGGTTGCCCATCACGCGCAACGTCGTGAGCAGCTTCGGCTTCTTGGTGACCGGGTCCCACTGGTGGATCGTGCCGCAGCCGAGGCCGACGTTCGGGTCGTCCCAGCTGACGACCGGCCCGGTCGGGCAGGCCGCCTTGCCGATGTAGAACACCTTGCCGTCCGGGGCGATGGTCAGCCCGTGCGGCTCGCCGATCTGGTCGAGCTGCCCAGCGGCGTTCTTGCCGGTCAGCCGCTCGACCTTGTAGTTCGCGGCGATCCCGGCCTGGCAGTCGCCCCGCACCATCCCGGTCGTCCAGCGCAGCGCGCCGAGCAGGTGCTTGCGGAACTGGTCCTCGCCGTACGAACCCTCGGTCCGGCCCATGCCGGTGTAGAAGGACCGGCCGCCGTCGTAGTCGCGGCACCAGGAGATCGGGTGGAACGCGCCGTTCGCACCGACCCCGGGGTTGTAGCCCTTCTCCTCCACCTGCGCGACCGTGTGGACGGTGCCGACCGGGTTGGACTCCCAGTTGAGCCAGCGGTCGGTGCGCGTCCAGTTCTGCGGCAGCCCGGCGGTGGCCGGGTGCTGCGCATCGAGGACGTCGACGACGGCCTGCTGCGGCGCCGGCTCGGGCGGCGGCGGGGTCGTCGAGGTGTCCTTGAACAGCTTGAGGTCGGCGAGCTGGATGAGCGGCTCACCCGCGTTCGCGGTGATGTTCAGCCGGTAGTTCGGGTACACCGTGGTGTTGGTGAAGGTGAACGTCCGGGTCTGGAACCGGTCGGTGAACACCTCGTTGGTGCGCGTGTCCAGGTCGACCCAGGTGCTGCCGTCGGCCGAACCCTGCAGGGTCCAGCTCTTCGGGTCGCGGCCCGGGAAGTCGTTCGCCGACACCAGGGAGTAGCTGCTGACCGCGACCGGGGTGGCCAGCTTGTAGGCGGCCCAACCGGTGTTCGCGAACGTCAGCCACTTGGTGTTCTCGTTGTTGTCGGCCAGCTTTTCCTTGGTCTCGTTGGGCGGGTTCTCCGCGCTCGCGGTCACCGACGCCACGGCTTCGGGCGTCGGGCGGGCCCCGACCGGCCGGGCGCCGATCAGCCCGGTGAACCACTGGGACGAGTCCTGCGCGCGGGCCGCGTCGGAGATGCCGAGGAACCCGCCGCCCGCCTTCATGTACGCCTGCAGCGCGGCTTCCTGGTCCCGGGTGAGCGCCACGCCCTGGGCGGACAGGAACACGACACCGCGGTAGCGGGCCAGGTTGGCGGTGCTGAACACGGCCGGGTCCTGCGACGCCGTCACCGTGATGCCGTTGTCCCCGCCCAGCCTCGCGATCGCGTCCGCCGCGCGCAGCACCGGGTCCTTCTGGCCGGCCGCGGCGCCGTGGAAGACCAGCACGTTCACCGGTACGTTCACCGCGGCCGGCGCGGCCTGTGCCACCGGCATCGCCATCAGCGGCGCCCCGGCCGCGAGGACCGACCCGATGGCGAGCACGACCGCGCCGCGCCTTCCGAACCACCGTCTTTTCATGGCTCCCCTCCTACGCGTGCGTGCGGGCTTCGGGCATGTCGTGCCCGGAGTGGTCGTGCTGCTTGAACCGGTCGATCGCGTCCTGGGCGCCGTCGGGCAGGCTGCCGTCGGGGTTGCGGACCAGGAACAGGCCCACCATGCCGCCGTCGGAGTGGGTCTGGACGTGGCAGTGGTACATCCACACCCCCGGTCCGACGCCGTCGCCGGCGAGCACCTGGAAGCCGAACGAGCTGCCCGGGTCGAGGTTCTTGTTGTCGACGGTCTGGGCGTTGTCGGTGGCACTGCTCAACATCCCGGTGCGGGTGTCGGCCCAGCGGTGCCCGTGCAGGTGGAACGTGTGCGGCAGGCTCCCGTACCCGATGCACACCCACTCGACGCGCTCGCCGAGCCGTGCCTCGAGGATCGGCGTGTTCGGCGCCATCTCGTGGTTGATCATCATCTCGTTGAACACGACCGTGTACTGCCGGCTGGGCAGCAGGTCGCCGCGCTTGCGCACGATCAGCCCGCCGTAGAGCCCGCGGGCGAGCCCGGCGGTGCCGTGGTCGGTGCCCATCGCGTGGTCGTGGTAGTGCCAGTACCCGGCACTGCCCGGCATCCAGAACCCGCCACTGGCCTCGGCTCTCGCCCGGGTGCGCCAGACGTAGGTCCGCGTTTCGCGCGGGTTGTTGAACGACGCGTTGAGCGGCGCGCCGTCCGACGCGGTGTCGTAGTTGACGCCGTGCGGGTGGATCGACAGCCGCTGGTCGGTCGTGTTGACCAGCTCGATCTCGAGGGTGTCGCCCTCGTAGATCTCCAGCAGCGGCCCCGGAACCGTGGCCTTGCCCGGCTCGAGCCCGTAGCCGTAGCGGCCGTTGGGCAGTGCTTCGGCGTAGATCGTGATCCGGCGGGTCAGGCCCGCCGCCTCGGCCGTGCCGGCCAGCCCGACGGCGGGCGCGAGCACGCCCGCGGCGGTTCCGGCCAGCATCGACCGACGTGACACTCGCATGTGGATTCCCCCGGGGCTCAGAAGCGCACGGTACGCAGGTACTCGAAGCCGGCCTTGGCGGTTTTCAGCGGATCGGCCGGCTGGTCGTGCTCGACGATGTACTCGCCGATGGTGTGGCAGGACGCGGCGAAGATGCGCGGGAAGTTGATGACGCCGGCGCCGGGGTCGACCATCTGCCCGTCCGCGGTCCGGTCCTTGACGTGGTACTGCGTCACGCGCGGGTAGTTGCGCCGGAACAGCTCGACCGGGTCCGCGCCGCCGTTCACCGCCCAGAAGAGGTCGATTTCCAGGTGCACGTCCCGCTTGTTCGTCTTCGCGGTGAGCACGTCGTACGGGACCACCCCGCCGATCGGGGCGAACTCGTGGTCGTGGTTGTGGTAGCCGAGCTTCAGCCCGGCCTTCTTGAACGCCACCGCGGCGGTGTTCATCCGGCCCGCGAAGGCCTCCCACTCCGCGATGGTGCCGAAGTTCGCGTACGGCACGACGGCCGAGGTGTTGCCGAGGATCTTCGCGTCCGCGATGGTCTGGTTCAGGTCGCCGTCGATGCCGACGTGCGTCGAGGACGCCTTGAGGTGGTTGCGGTCGAGGATGGCGCGGAACTCGGTGGCGCTGCGGCCGTACGTCCCGGCCAGCTCGACCTTCCGGTAGCCGATGTCGGCCAGCGCTGACAGCGTGCCTTCGGGATCGTTCTGCAGCAGGGACCTCAGCGAGTAGAGCTGGATGCTGATCTTGTCGAGCGGAACGCGTCGCCTCGCGGGGGAAGCGTCCGCGACGCCGGGCAAGGCGATGGCCGCCGCCCCCACCGTGAGGGCGGCCGTCGCCACGTTCAGGAACGTTCGCCGGGAGTGCTGCTCTGGCCGTTCACCGCACATGGAACTCCCTCATCTCTGGTTGCTGAAAGCCGCGTCGAAAGCCGCCGACGGCTGGTCGAACAGGTGCTCGCGCAGGTACTTCACCGCCTCCGCCGCGCCGCGGAGGCGGTCCATCCCGGCGTCCTCCCACTCCACCGAGACGGGGCCGGTGTACTTGATCGCGTTGAGCGCCCGGAAGCAGTCCTCCCACGGGACGTCGCCGTGGCCGACGGACACGAAGTCCCAGCCCCGCCGCGGATCGGCCCACGCCAGGTGCGAGCCGAGGCGCCCGTTGCGGCCGTCGAAGCGCTTGCGGGTGTCCTTGCAGTCGACGTGGTAGATCCGGTCGGCGAAGTCGAGGATGAACCCGACCGGGTCGAGGTCCTGCCACACGAAGTGCGACGGGTCCCAGTTCAGCCCGAACGCGGGCCGGTGCCCGACGGCTTCGAGCGCCCGTTCGGTGGTCCAGTAGTCGTAGGCGATCTCCGACGGGTGCACCTCGTGCGCGAACCGGACGCCGACCTCGTCGAAGACGTCCAGGATCGGGTTCCAGCGACGCGCGAAGTCTGCGTAACCGTCATCGATGACATCGCGCCCTACCGGCGGGAACATCGCCACGTACTTCCAGATCTTCGACCCGGTGAACCCGATGACCGTGTCGACACCGAGCTTCGCCGCCGCCCTGGCCGTGTCGGCCATCTCGGCCGCCGCCCGCTGCCGGACGCCCTCGGGATCGCCGTCGCCCCAGATCCGGGACGGGACGATCGCGCGGTGGCGGTCGTCGATCGGGTCGTCGCAGACGGCCTGGCCGACGAGGTGGTTCGAGATCGCCCACACCTTGAGGCCGTGCTCGGCGAGCAGCCGCAGCCGCCCCGGCACATAGTCCTCTTCGGACAGTGCGCGGTCGACCTCGAAGTGGTCGCCCGAGCAAGCGATTTCCAGGCCGTCGTAGCCCCACTCGGCGGCGAGCTTGCAGACCTCCGTGAACGGCAGGTCCGCCCACTGGCCGGTGAACAGCGTAACCGGACGGCTCATTTCTCCTCCTCTACCGCGGTCCACTTCGCTTCGGCGGCCGCGCTTTCCTCGACGGCAGCCAGCACCCGCTGGACGCGCAGGCCGTCGTCGAAACCCGGCTCGGGATCGGTGCCCGAGCCGATGGCGGTCAAGAGGTCGGCGACCTCGTTGGTGAACGTGTGCTCGTAGCCCAGGAGGTGCCCCGGCGGCCACCACACCCCGACGTACGGGTGCTCCGGCTCGGTCACCAGGATCCGGCGGAAGCCCGCTTCGGTGCCGGTGCCGTCGTACCACCGCAGCTCGTTCATCGACTCGAAGTCGAACGCCAGGCTCGCCTTCGACCCGTTGACCTCCAGGCGCATCGCGTTCTTGCGGCCCAGCGCGAACCGCGTCGCCTCGAAGCTCGCCACGGCTCCCCCGGACAGCCGTGCCAAGAACAACGCGGTGTCGTCGACGGTCACCTCGTCCGTCCCGCCGGTCTCCGCGGGCCGCTCCGTGACGAAGGTGTTCGTCAGCGCCGAGACCCCGGTGATCACCTCGCCGGTGACGAACTGCGCCGCGTCGACGATGTGCGCACCCAGGTCGCCCAGCGCACCCGACCCGGCGGACTCCTTCCGCAGCCGCCAGGTCATCGGCGCCCGCGGATCCGACAGCCAGTCCTGCAGGTACACCGACCGCACGTGCCGGATCTCGCCGAGGGCCCCCCGCGAAACCAGGTTCCTGGCGTGCGCGAGCGCGGGCACCCGGCGGTAGTTGAACGCGACCATGGCCCGTACCCCGCGTTCACGGGCCCGCCGCGCCGCCCCGGCCATCGCCTCGGCCTCCGCGACCGAGTTGGCGAGGGGTTTCTCGCACAGCACGTGCTTCCCGGCGTCCAGCGCGGCGATCGCGATCTCCGCGTGGCTGTCGCCCGGCGTGCAGACGTCGACCAGGCCGACGTCGTCCCGGGCGACGAGCTTGCGCCAGTCGGTTTCGACGTCCTCCCACCCGAACTTCTCCGCGGCCGCCCTGGCCCGGGTTTCGTCGCGGCCGCCGAGCACGGCGAGCCTCGGTACCAGCGGCGGGTCGAAGAACCGGTGCACGCTGCGCCAGGCGTGCGAGTGCACCGCTCCCATGAACGCGTGCCCGACCATGCCGATCCCGATGGTTTCCCGGCTCATGCCCCTCCTTGTGTTCTGGCGAAAAGTCCGGTCAGGAATCGAAGCCGACGTCCAGGTACTGGTCGACGTTCTCCTTGGTGACGACCGCGGAGTACGTCGTGATCTCGGCCGGGATGTCGTGCTCGGCCAGGTCGCCGATCCCCTTGCCCTGCCCCAGCAACCGGGCCAGCGCGATCGCCGTCGAGGCCATCGACGGGCTGTAGAGCACGGTCGCCTTGATCGGCGAGGAGTCGGCCTTGATCAGGTTCATCATGTTCTTCGAGCCGGCGCCGCCGACCATGATGAACTCCTTGCGGCCCGCGGTGTCGATCGCCGCGTTGACGCCGATGCCCTGGTCGTCGTCGTGGTTCCACAGCGCGTCCAGCTTCGGTGCGCCCTGGAGCAGGTTCGCCGTCTGCTGCTCCCCCGACTCCGACGTGAACTGCGCCGAGACGCGCGGGCCGACCTTGAACCCGCTGCGCCCGAGCGCGTCCGCGAAGCCCTTGCTGCGTTCCTGCGTCAGCGGCAGCGAGTCGATCCCGGCGACCTCGCCGATGATCGGGTTCGCGACGTTCTTCTTCTTGAGCTCCGCGGCGAGGTAGTTGCCCGCGTTGACGCCCATCCGGTAGTTGTCGCCGCCGATCCACGTTCGGTACGCGAGCGGGGTGTCGAAGACGCGGTCCAGGTTGATCACCGGGATGCCGGCGTCCATCGCCTGCTGGCCGACCGAGGTGAGCGCCTTGCCGTCGAAGGGCAGGATGACCAGGACGTCGACCTTGGCGTTGATCAGCGTCTCCACCTGGGAGATCTGCTGGTTGACGTCGTTGGTGCCTTCGGTGGCGGTGAACTTCACCTCGCTGAACTTCTGCGCCTGGGCCTTGGCGCTCTTGGTGATCGCCGCGATCCAGCCGTGGTCGGCGGCCGGCGCGGAGAAGCCGATCGTGACCGGCTTTCCGGGCTGGGCGTTGCTCCCGGCGTTGGCGACCGGCGCGGTCGACTCCGACGCCGCGGGCGTGTTCGACGTGCAGCCGGCCAGCAAAGCGCCGGCGCCGACAGCGGCCCCGCCCAGCAGGAATCCCCGGCGGCCGAGGAAGGGTTGTTCGGCCATGATGACCTCCATCGGTGATTTCTACGGACCGGTCCTGGCTTTCCTGGCCCGGAACTGCAGGAGCACGGCGAGCACGATGATCACGCCCTTGGCGATGTTCTGGATGTCGGTGTCCAGGTTGTTGAGCGTGAAGAGGTTGGACAGCACCGTGAAGATCAGCACGCCGATCAGGGTGCCGATCAGCGAGCCGCGGCCGCCGGTGAGCAGCGTGCCGCCGATGACCACGGCCGCGATCGCGTCGAGCTCGTAGAACATGCCGTTGGTGGACGCGCCCGCCGTCGTCCGCGCGACGACCATGAGCGCGGCGATCCCGCAGCACAGCCCGGCGACGCCGTAGACGAGCGCGAGGTGACGCTTGACGTTGATGCCGGCCAGCCGCGACGCCTCGATGTTGCCGCCGACGGCGTAGGTGCGGCGGCCGAAGGTGGTGCGGTTGAGCACGACCCAGCCGACCGCGAACACCAGCGCGAACAGCCAGATGAGCGTCGGGATGCCGAGGAAGCCGCCCCGGAAGAAGGCGAGGAAGTCCTGGTCGGCGACCACCTGCGTGCGACGGCCGCTGATCCGCTCGGCGAGCCCGCGCGCCGAGACGTACATCGCGAGCGTCGCGATGAACGGCACGACCTTGCCGTAGGCGACGAGCACGCCGTTGACCAGCCCGCAGCCGAGCCCGACCGCCAGTCCGCAAAGGACCATGATCCACGGCCCGTACGACTGGGTGGCCAAGGTCGTCAGCCAGACGCTGGAGAGCGCGACGATCGAGCCGACGGACAGGTCGATGCCGCCGCTGATGATCACGAACGTCATGCCGACGCTGACCACGCCGATCGCCGCGGCCAGCCGCAGGATCGTCGAGATGTTGCTTTCGGTGAAGAACAGCTCGGGCCGGGTGAACTGGCCGACCAGGCAGAGCACGACGAGCACGCCGGCCAGGCCGAGCAGCCTCGGGTCGGCCCGCCAGGAGAACCGCCGGCTTTCGGCGGACAGCGCTTTCGCGGGTGGTGCTTCGGTGTCGGTCATGCCGCGCTCCCCTCGAGAATCACGTCGAGCACCGCGGCCTCGGTCAGCCCGGCGGACGGCCGGTCGGCGAGGACCCGGCCCTCGCGCAGCACCAGCACCCGGTCGGAAAGCCCGAGCACCTCGGGGATTTCGCTGGACACCAGCACGATCGCGACGCCGCTCGCGGCCAGCTCGTCGATCAGCCGGTACAGCTCGGCACGCGCGCCGACGTCGACGCCGCGCGTGGGCTCGTCGAGCAGCAGCACCGTGCACCCGCGGACCAGCCACCTCGCGAGCACCGCCTTCTGCTGGTTGCCGCCGGAGAGCGTGCGGACGATCCGGCGCGGGTCGGCGGGCCGCAGGTCGAGGCGGCGCAGGCTCGCGCCGGCGTCCTCGAGTTCCTTGCCGCGTTCGGAAAAACCGAACTTCGCGTAGCGGCCGAGGCTGGCCAGCGTCACGTTGTGCACCACCGGGAGGTCCAGCAGCAGGCCCTGGCTCTTGCGTTCCTCAGGGGCCAGCCCGATGCCCGCCTTGACGGCGGCGAGCACACTGCCGGGCCTGAGCGGTTTCCCCTGCACGGCGATGGTTCCGCTGTCGGCCTTGCGCGCGCCGAAGATCGTCTCGAGCAGTTCGCTGCGACCGGACCCGACCAGCCCGGCGATGCCGACGACTTCGCCGGGGTGGACCGAGAAGGTGACGTCCTCGAACTCGCCGGTGCGGGCCAGCCCCTGGACTTCGAGCGCGGTGCCGGTCCGGTCGGCGTGACCGTCGTGGCGCGGGCCGAAGACCGTCTCGACCTTCCGCCCGGCCATCAGCGCGACGAGATCGGAGGTCGGCGTCGTGCGGGCGTCGAGGCCGGTGCCGACGGTCCGGCCGTCCTTGAGCACGGTCACCCGGTGCCCGATCCGGCGCAGTTCTTCCAGGCGGTGCGAGATGTAGACGACCGCGACGCCGTCGGCGGTCAGCTCGCCGACGATGCGGAAGAGGTTGTCGACCTCCTCGCCGGCCAGCGCGGCGGTCGGCTCGTCCATCACGAGCAGCTTGGCGTCGTGGGCGAGCGCTCGGGCCATCGACACCAGCTGCTGGCCCGCGGCGGACAGCTTGCCCACCTCCTGCCAGGGCCGGATGCCGGGGTGGCCGAGCCGGGTCATCAGCCGGGCGGCCTCGTCGCGGGCCTGGCTGATGCGCGTGAAGCCGAAGCGGGCCCGCTCGTGGCCGAGGAAGATGTTGTCCGCCACCGAAAGCCCGGGCACGAGGTCCAGCTCCTGGTACATGGTGGCGATGCCGAGGCGCAGCGCGTCGACCGGCGAGCCGACGTCGATGCGTTCGCCCCGCCAGGTCAGCTCGCCCGCGTCGGGGCGGTGCGCGCCGGCGAGGACCTTGATCAGCGTCGACTTGCCCGCGCCGTTCTGGCCGAGCAGGCAGTGCACCTCGCCGGGTTCGACGTCGAGGTCGACGCCGTCGAGCGCGCGGACGCCCGGGAAGCTCTTCACGATCCCGCGCACGGACAGCAGGCTCATACCGAGGCCTCCTCGAAGAGCGTCGGGTTCGTGAACAGCCGCTCGGCGGCCAGGTGGGACGCGCCGCGCAGCGGGGCCTTGAGCCCGAGTCCGGACGGCACGACCCGGGCGTGCCCGAGCGGCCGGGCGGCGAGTTCGACGCGAATGGGTTCGACGAGCCAGTCCCCCAGGTCGGCGAAGTAGCCGCCGAGGACGACGACGTCCGGGTCGAGCACGTCGACCACAGTGGACAGTGCGACGCCGAGCGTGACGCCGAGTTCGTGCACCGCGGTGAACGCCCGCTGGTCGCCGCGCCGCACGCGCTGCTTCAGCTGTTCGACGCGGCCTTCGACGCCGAGAGCGGGGTCGTGCAGCGGATCACCGGGTGCGGCCGCGGCACGCAGGACCGCGGCCAGGTTCGCCTTCGTCTCCAGGCAGCCGGTCCGGCCGCACGCGCACCGTTCGCCGGCCGGGTCGACGGCGATGTGCCCGACCTCGCCCGCGAAACCCCGGGCGCCGCGCAGGATCGCGCCGCCGGAGACGAGCCCGCCGCCGACCGCCGTCCCGCCGCTGAGGTAGAACAGCTCGCTGCCGGTGCCGGCGACCGACTCGGCGAGCGCGCCGAGGTTGGCGTCGTTGTCCACGGCGATGGCGTCGACCGGAACGGCCAGGCGGGCGGCCATGAGGTCGGCGATTTCCGCGTCGCGCCAGCGCAGGGCCGGGGCGAACCGCAGGACGGCGGCGGTCGAGTCGACCAGCCCGGGCACCGAGATCGCGACGCCGGCCGGCGGGCCGGGCAGCACGCCGGTGGCCAGGTGGGCGAGTTCGTCCAGGCATCGCTGGAGGCCGAGCGCGGCGACGTCGACGGTCTCGGCTTGCTCGGCCAACACGCGGCCGGAGAGGTCGGTGACCACGGCGGAGAGGCGGTCGGCCTCGATGCCCAGGGCGAGCGCGTAGGCGTCTTCGCCGTCGAGTTCGACCAGGCGGCTCGGCCGTCCGTTGCCGGGCAGGACGCCGGCGGGCCGCACCAGCCCGCGCTCGGCGAGTTCGGCGAGCAGACCGGGGACGGCGGACTTCGCGACGCCGCAGCGGGCGGCCAGCTGGGTACGTGACAGGGGTCCCGCGCGCAACGCTCTCAGCAGGGCGGCCAGGCTCGCCGTGCGCGGGCTCGCCGGTTCGGCGCGCCTCGTCCCGGCCCCGGCCACGTTGCCTCCACTGGTGCTGAGTGCTGAACACACTTTGTTGCTCAGGCAGCGAAAGTAGGGTGACTGCCGTCACCCGTCAAGGTGACAAAGGCGTGTTAAGTCCGGGTTTCACCCGGATAGACGCCTCAAACCGTACATACTTTTGCATTTGTAGTGCAAAAGTATGTACGGTTTGAGCGCTACAGAGAGGCCGCGTTCAGCAACCGAGGGTGAGACTGTGCGGGATGCCCGTCAGCTGCTGAGCGTGAACGCGCGGTCGGTCGCCGACCAGGCCGCGCCGATGACGCCCGCCGTGTCGCCGAGCTCCGACAGGACGATCGGCAGGTTCCCCGTCGCCAGGGGCAGCGAGCGGCGGTAGACCGCGCTGCGCACCTCGGCGAGCAGCTGGTGCCCGAGCTGCGCGACGCCGCCGCCGATCACCACCATGCCCGGGTTGATGAAGCTGACCAGCGACGCGACCACGTGGCCGAGGCGCCGGCCGCCGTCGCGGATCAGGTTGACCGCGCCGAAGTCGCCCGCCGCCGCGGCGCGGCCGACGTCGCGCGCGGTCACCGCGCCGCGTTCGGCGGCCACCTCGGCGAGGTGGGCCGAGCGCCCGCTGCGCGCCAGCGCCAGCCCGTCCCGCGCCAGGGCGGCGCCGCCGAAGTAGGCCTCCAGGCAGCCGACCTCACCGCAGGCGCAGGTCGGGCCGAAGTCGTCGAGGCGGATGTGCCCGATGTCGCCCGCCGTGCCCGCGACCCCGCGGTAGACCTTGCCGCCCAGCACGATCCCGCAGCCGATCCCGGTGCCGATCTTGACGAACATCAGGTCCTCGGTCGACCGGGCGACCCCGGCGTGGCGTTCGCCGAGGGCCATCGCGTTGACGTCGTTGTCCACCGCGACCGGGCAGCCCCAGAGCCCGCCGAGGTGGTCGCGGACGTTGAACCGGTCCCAGCCCGGCATGATCGGCGGCGCGACTGCCATCCCCTCGGCGAAGCTGACCGGCCCCGGCAGCCCGATGCCCGCGGCGACGAGCTTGCCGGGCGCCTCGTCCCGGACCTTCCCCGCGAGCTCGGCGACCCGGCGCAGCACCGGGTGCGGCCCCTGGCGCACGTCGCAGTCCTCGACGGTGTGCGCGAGCACCTCGCACGAAGCGTCGGTCACCGCCACCCCGACCGACGTCGCGCCGACGTCCACCGCGAGCACGCGCAGGTCACCGGCCAGCCGGACCAGCGTCGACCGGCGGCCGCCGCGGCTGGCCGACGGCCCGGCGGTCTCGACGAGCCCGACCTCGTCGAGCCGGGCCACCTCGGCCCCCACCCGGGCCCGCGGCAGCTCGAGGCGTTCCCCGAGCTCGACCCGCGACATCGGGCCCTCGTCGCGCAGCAGCGTGAGCAACCGGGTCTGGTGCCGGGTTTCGACCATCGACTGCTCCGGGGTTGATGCCGCGCTCATTCGGCTCAGCCTACGGTCAGAAACCGGGGAACACGCGACGCAGGTCGTCGAGCGTGGCGTTGCCGTCGACGGTGACACCGCGGTCGTACGGCGCCTTGAGGCGGCCGCTGACCAGCCGGACGAACGCCTCGGCCGGCCCGGTGAACGTCGCGGTCGGCGACTCGAGGTGGTCCACCGCGGTGACGGTGTCGTCGATGACCAGACCGCCGCCGGGAACCGCGAGCGACACCGGGTTCGCGAGCTCGGCCGGCTTCGCGAGGAAGCTCAGCATGAAGCCGACGGGCCCGGCCAGGAGTTCGACGAGCACGGCGGCCGAGCCGGCGTCCACCCCCGCGTCCGGGTCGAAGGCCACGCGCACGTCCCAGGAGTGGTTGGCGACCTCGCTCAGGCGCATGCCCACCGCCGTCACGAGCGGGACCGGCTCCGGCAGGAACCCGAGGTCGACGGTCAGCGACGACCGCTGCTCGGCCGTGAGCGCCTCGACCGTGTCGAGCCAGCGGGCGTTGTGCTCCAGGAAGCCCTCGGCCTGCGCGCGCGGCGCCGAGCCGTCCCAGCGGGCCCAGATCGTCGGGTTGTCTTCGGCGGCCACGGTCTCCCCGGCGGCCCGGGCGATCGGCGCGCGGCCGATCTCCGCGCCACTGCCGAGGTGGGAAAGGGCCTGCGCGACGGTCCATTCCGCCGCGCCGCTGGTGGCGGCCAGCTGGTCGTCGGTGAGGGTGCGGACGAGGCCGGCGAGCGCGTCGTGCTCGGCGCGCAGGGCGGCGATCGTGCGGTCCACGAGGTGAGTCATGCCACCCTCAACTCCCCGCGGGGCACGAGTGTTCCGCCGCGGCCGGGCCCGTGCTAGAAATAGAACGTGTTTCAGTTCTGCGGCAGGAGGCGCGGATGAACGTCCCGACGGTGACCGAGCTTCTGCTGGCCCGCGCCACCGACGAACGGCCCGGCCTGCGCTTCGAGGACGAGACGTGGTCGTGGGCCGAGCACGTCCGGGCGTCGCGGTGCCGCGCGGCCGACCTCCGCGCGGCGCTGCGGCCGGGCAAACCGCCCCACGTCGGCATCCTGGCCGACAACGTGCCCGCGTTCTCCGTCCTCCTGGGTGCCTGCGCGTTCGCCGGCGCGGTCCTGGTCGGGCTCAACCCCACCCGGCGCGGCGAGGCGCTCGCCCGGGACGTCCGGCTCGCCGACTGCCAGTTCGTGCTCGCCGAACCGAAGTACCGGCCGCTGCTGGCCGGGCTGGACCTCGGCGGGATCGCCGTGCGGGACCTGGAATCGTGGCCGTCCGGGGACACGCCGATCGAGCCCGTCGCCGCGTCGCCGGACGACCTGCTCATGCTGATCTTCACCTCCGGCACCAGCGGCGACCCGAAGGCCGTGCGCTGCACGCACGGCAAGATCGCCTTTCCGGGCGCGATGCTCGCCCAGCGCTTCGGACTGTCCACATCGGACACGGTCTACGTCACGATGCCGTTGTTCCACTCCAACGCCGTCATGGCCGGCTGGGCGGTCGGGCTCGCGGCGGGCGCGGGCATCGCCCTGCGCCGCCGGTTCTCCGCCTCCGGCTTCCTGCCCGACGTGCGGAAGTTCGGCGCGACCTACGCCAACTACGTCGGCAAGCCCCTGTCCTACGTGGTCGCCACTGCCCCGCGCCCCGACGACGCGGACAACCCGCTGCGCCTCGTCTACGGGAACGAAGGCGCGAGCGCCGATCTGGCCGCGTTCGAAAAGCGCTTCGGCTGCAAGGTCGTCGACGCGTTCGGCTCCACCGAAGGCGGGATCGGCTTCGCCCGCACCGACGACACCCCGCCCGGCTCGCTCGGCAGGCCGACCGAAGACGTCGCCATCGTGCACCCGGACACCGGCCGGCCGTGCCCGCCGGCCGAATTCGACCGCGACGGCCACCTGGTCAACGCCGCGGAAGCCGTCGGCGAACTGGTGAACACGACGGGCCCCGGCTGGTTCGCCGGCTACTACAACGATCCCGGAGCCGACGCGGAACGCCTGCGCGGCGGCCGGTTCCACACCGGCGACCTCGCCTACGCCGACGCCGACGGGTTCTGCTACTTCGCCGGCCGCCTCGGCGACTGGCTGCGCGTCGACGGGGAGAACCTCGGCACTGCGCCGATCGAGCGAATCCTGCTGCGCCACCCCGCGATCACCGACGCCGCGGTGTACGCGGTGCCCGACCCGGTGACCGGGGACCAGGTGATGGCGGCCGTCGTCACCGACGGCACGCCCTTCGACCCCGCCGGCTTCGGCCGGTTCCTCGCCGGCCAGCCGGACCTCGGGCCCAAGCAGGTGCCGAAGTACGTGCGCGTGGTCCCGGAACTGCCGCGCACCTCGACGTTCAAGGTCCTCAAGCGGCAGCTCGCCGCCGAAGGCACGGATTGTCCCAACGTGCTCTGGCGGCGCTAGCTCAGCAATCGGCGGGAATATCACGCCATCCCCGCCGCGGCATGAACTACGTTCGGGGCATGACGATCACCGATCACACGGAACGCGAGGACGCCTCCGCCGTCGACCGGGCCGCGCGGAGCGAGGCGTGAACACTTCCGCGCAGGCCAGTACGTCCTATCGCGACGCCACGGCCCACTACACCTCGCCGAAGCGGCGCGATCCCGTCAAGACCATGCTCGAAGAAGTGGTCTCCCACCGCGTCCTGCGGGACGCGGCCGCCCTGGCCCGGCCCGAACCCGGCAAGCCGCTGCGCGTGCTCGACGTCGGGTGCGGCATCGGGGACGGGCTCGCGCTGCTGACCGACCGGCACGGCAGCCTCGCCCCGGTCACCGACGACGGCGAACTCGACTACGTCGGCGTCGACGTCGATCCGGACATGGTCGACACCGCGCGCTCGCTCCACGAACAGCGGCCCGCGCGGTTCCACATCGCGGACATGCGGTCCGAGCTGCCTCCGGGCGACTTCGACCTCTACCTCTCGTGCGGCGTGCCGTATTCGCACCTCCCGCACGAGGAGGTCACCGACGTCCTGACCGGCATCATGCGCCAGATCGTCGAAACCCGGGACAGCGCGGTGATCATCGTCGACGTGCTCGGCCGCTACTCGATCGAATGGACGCCGCGGTGGCCCCGGACGCGGTGGCCGTACAACATGAGCTTCTTCGAAGAGGCGACCGAAACCATCCACGACCAGATGAGCTTCTACGACCGCCGGTCGCTGGACGAAACCCTCGTCGAGGCGGCAACCCGGGCCCGGGCCCGGCTGAGCCGGCTGACCTTCACGGACCGGTCGATCCTCGTCGGGCGGCACACCGCGACGCTCGCCTTCAACCCGGCGATCCCGCCCTACCGCACCCTGCTCAACGACCTCGCCCGCGGCGCCACCGACGTCGATCCCGCGCGGCTGCGGCTGCGGCCGCCCGCCGAACCCGCCCCGCGGCACATCGAGGCGTTCTTCGAGACGTTCGCCCGGCGGTGGAACGACGTCGTCGCCGCCTCGGTCGGGGACGGCCGGGGCCTGCGCTCGGCGGACCAGGCGAAGGCGCTGGCCAAGGCCCTGTTCGCGTGCGAACAGCAGACCCAGCAAGGGCTCGGCGTCGGCCACTCCCTGATGGCGACCGTCGTCGTCGAGCGCGCCACCGCTTCGTGACGCCCGGGCCGGGCTGCCCGACGACGGGCAGCCCGGCCGGGCGAGCGTGATCGGCCGGGTGGCCCAATCCGTCGGTTTCCGCCCGGCTCGCGGCGCGGCGGTGTTAACTTCCGTCGGTCATTCGCTGCCCCGAGCGAGGTGTACCCGCGATCGTGCCCCTGCACGCGGAGAAGTTCGCCGCCTACCTGCGCATGTTGAAGGACCGCAGCGGACAGGGCTACGAGCGGCTCGGCAAGCAGGCGGGGGCCAGCGGGTCCAGCCTGCACCGGTACTGCTCGGGCAAGAGCGTGCCCGCCGACTACCGCGTGGTCCACTCCTTCGCCAAGGTCTGCGGCGCGTCCGCGGACGAACTGCGCGAACTGCACCAGCTGTGGGCCCTGGCCGACGCCGGGCGAGTCGACGAAGTGGCACCAGAGCACGTCGAGGCCCCGTCGCGACGCGGGTGGTGGCCGCGCCGGCGCGGGTACCTGGCGGTCGCCGTCGCGGTCGTGGTCCTGCTGGCGGGTGGCCTGGTCTGGGTCACCGCCGACGGGTCCGAGCCGGCCGCCGGCCGGTACGCCGACCGGATGCTGTTCTCCCCCGCCTGCCAACCGCCGGTGAGCATGGGCCAGCACGACGAGTGCGTCACCGAGGTGCAGAACCTGCTCGTCGCGGCCCAGGGGCGGCTTTCGGTCGACGGCTCGTTCGGCCCGGAGACGCTGCGGCGGGTCACCGCGTTCCAGGTGCTGGCCGGGCTGCCCGCCCGCGGCGTGGTCGACGACGCCACCAAGAACGCGCTGTACGACCACCGCACCAGCATGGCGGGCTGGCCGACGACGGTGGTGGAGCAGCGGATCCGGGCCGTGTTCACCGAAGCACCCGACACGGCGGTCGCGATCGCGCGCTGCGCCTCGTTCCTCGATCCGCTGTGGGTGCTGCCGAACACGAACGGCAGCCGCAACTGGGGGGTCTTCCAGATCTCCGACGCCCGCCTGCTGGACCTGGGCGGCACGCCCCGCCAGGCGTTCGACCCGGTCTG
The DNA here is from genome assembly GCF_053602455.1 of Amycolatopsis sp. NPDC004378. Lineage (NCBI taxonomy): Bacteria > Bacillati > Actinomycetota > Actinomycetes > Pseudonocardiales > Pseudonocardiaceae > Amycolatopsis > Amycolatopsis sp. NPDC004378. Next base: position 122,959 of record NZ_JBSGDR010000016.1, on the reverse strand, counting down.
GAACATCGACGCGGCGCACCGCCTGTGGAGCGTCGACCATGACTTCCACGACTGGCCGTCCTGCTCGGCGGCCCTGCAGAACACCGCGCGCTGACGCCGGAAACCCCCGCGCGGGTTTCCGGCGTCAGACCCGCGGCCGCCGGTCAGACCGTTCCGTTCTCCCACCACCACGAGCGGCCGAGGTCGGCCCGGCTGTCGACGTGCTGGTGGTCGGTGTTGTAGGTCTCCAGGCCGGAGAACCCGCAGGTCTCGGCCTTCTGGTAGACGGTCTTGTTGGCCACGCCCGGCACGTCCAGGTCGGCCGCGGTGCCGTACAGGTGCATGCTGTCGGCGGCCCCGCCGATCTCGGCGTTGTGCGCGATGCTGCGGAACCCGGAGTTCACCGTGATCGGCGTGTTCCCGAGCTTCTTGCGCAGCGCCTCCAGCTTGTACATGCAGCGGCGGGCGTTTTCCTTGGCGGTGGCCGCGCTGACCTTGCCGCCGTTGAAGGTGCCGCTGACCCGGTCGGTGAACTCGCTGAAATCGAAGTGTGCGGTGGACCCGTCACTCTGCTCCAGCGCGTTGAGCGCGGCCTGGGTGGCCGGGCCGACCTGCGCGTCCGCGCCCAGGCCGTAGGCCGCCTGGAACCGGCGGACCGCCGCCGCGGTGCCGGGGCCGAATTCGCCGTCGATCGAGACGCGGCTCTGGCTCGCGTGGTCGGCCGCCCAGCCCGCGACGCGGATCTGCAGCTCGGTGACGTCGGCGCCGGTGTTCCCCTGCACGAGCGTGCGGGACCACGGGTACGCCTGGGCGGTGCCGGCCAGCAGCAAGGGGCCGGCCACCGCGGCGGTGCCGATCACGGCCGCGCCGCGCAGCACCGTGCGGCGGCTCATGGGGAGACTCATACTTGTCCTTTCCTGACGGGGATTCAGCGGTTGGCGAGCTGGTCGAGGTCGGCCTGGGTGCCGTTGAAGACGTCCCCGGTCGCCGGCGCGGGGATGCCGTCGGGGATGGCCGCGTCGGTGTACTGCCACATCAGCCACGTCTTCGACCCGGCGGGCAGCGCCGGCTGCGTGACGGACTGGCGGTAGTCGGCGAGCTGCATCGGGTACGCGGACAGCGCCGTGGTGCCGCCCAGGCACGCGTCCAGGAACGACTTCTGGGTGTAGATGACGGGGGTCCGGCCGAACGCCGCGGCCACCCTGTCCAGCCACGCCTTGGCGTCGGCGACCGTGACGTACGGCGGGCAGCCGCCGGAGCCGTCGTCCTTCCACTCCAGGTCGAACACGGGCGGCAGGTCGCCGGCGCGCTTGCCGGTGTAGCCGGTGGCCTTCACGGCGGCGACGAACCGGTCGGCCTGCGCGCCGCCGGTGTTCGCCGCGGTGCCCGTGTAGAAGTGGTACGGCCCCACGGCCAGGCCGGCGGCGCGGGCGGCGGGCAGGTCCGTGGCCAGGTACTCGTCGGTGACGTTGAGGCCGCGGGTCGCCTTGACGGTCGCGAAGTCGACGCCCGACGCCTTAACGGCGTTCCAGTCGATCGCCGCGCCCCCGGGGTGCTGGTACTTCGCCGTGTCGACGCCGTCGACCGGGTGCCCGGCGGGCTTCGGCGGCACGCAGTAGGCGTTGCGGCTGGACCAGTCGGTCACCTTCGCCCAGGTGGCGGGCCCGGCGACGCCGTCCGCGCTCGCGTTGACGCAGTGCTGGAACTGGATCACCCGGGTGCGGGTGCCGTCGCCGAAGTTCCCGTCGACCGTCAGCGGCGGGTAGTGGCCCGGCTCCATGGCGAGGTTCAGCCGGCACTGGAGCTCCTTGACGTCCGTGCCGGTGGAGCCGCTCCGCAGCGTCGGACGCGCCGTGGAATGGCCGCACACGACGCTCTGCGCGGCGTCCGAGGTGCCCTGGGTCGCGCACTTGCGCGGCCGCGCGGCCCACGAGTTCAGCGCGGCCCACGTGTTCAGCCCGATTTGACCGTCCACGCTCACCGCGGCGCAGCGCTGGAACACGCGGACCCGGGCGTCGGTGGCCGGGCCGAAGGAGCCGTCCGCGCCGAGGGGCGTGTACCGGCTCGCCTTGGTGGCGAGGTTCAGTTCGCACTGGGCTTCGACGACCGCCGTGCCGGTCGCCCCCTGGGCCAGGGTGGGCTGGGAGCCGGTGTGACCGCACACCGCGACGGGTACGGCCGCGACCGCGGCCGCGGCGGGGAGCACCAGCAGCATCGCGACGGCCAAAGCGAGTTTCTGCATGGCGAGGAGGCTGGCAGGGGCGACCCGATCGGTCGCGGGTACGCGGTCGACTCGGGACGCCGGGACGGTCCCACCCCACCGGACCAGCGGAAACGCCACCCCGGTGGGACGCCGCTGGGACGTCCGGGATTTCTTCGCCGGCGCGTGTCGAGAACGGCCGGCCCGCTCCGACTGAGGGGCACCGGCGGCCGGACGGAGCCGCCCACCCGAAAAGGAGCACGGCCGATGACCCAGGTGACCGCGCAGATGTCGGTGTCCCTCGACGGCTTCTACACCGGACCACGGGCCGCCAAGGAGGTGAACGACTGGATGCGGGGACCCGAGGCCCCCGGGTTCTTCCGCGTCACCCGCTGGGCCGTCGACGCCATGGCCTGGCGCGAGCGGCAGGGTTTCGCCGGCGGCGAGCCGTCGGTCGACTCGGAGATCGTCGCGGAGACGTTCGCGGCGGCCGGCGCCTACGTCATGGGCCGGCGCATGTTCGACGCCGGAGAGGTCCCCTGGGGCGAGGAGCCGCCGTTCCGGGCGCCGGTGTTCGTCGTGACCCACCGTCCCCGGGAGGTGCTGGAACGCCGGGGCGGCACCTCGTTCACGTTCGTCACCGAAGGGCCCGAGCGGGCGATCGAGCTGGCCCGCGAGGCCGCCGGGGACAAGGACGTCGCCGTGGCCGGTGGTGGGGAGCTCCTGCGCCAGGTGCTGGCCGCGGGGCTGCTCGACCAGTTCGAGCTGCACATCGCCCCGGTGCTGCTGGGCGAGGGCCAGCGCCTGTTCGACGCCGGCCTCGGCCTCGGCGCGGCGGACGGCATCGAACTGGTCCCCGTCCGGGTCGTCGAGTCGCCGGGGGTCACGCACATCCGCTATACCGTCAGCGGGCGGTCGAAGCTGGTGCTGGACGACCGCGGCGCCAGCGGCGAGCTGGTCGGCGAGAGGAGCGAGCGGTGAAGTACATGCTGCTGATCTACGGCAACGAGGAAGCGTTCACGTCGATCGGCGCGGAGGCGCTCGCCGAGCTCATCCGCGAGACCGACGCCCTCAACCAGGAGCTGTTCGAGTCGGGTGAGCTGGTCGGCGCCTGGGGCGTGGCCGACCAGGTGAACGCCAAGCTGGTCCGGGTCGCCGGCGGGACGCCGGTGGTGACCGACGGCCCGTACGCCGAAGCCAAGGAGTTCCTGGGCAGCTTCACGATCGTCGACTGCGACAGCCTGGACCGGGCCCTGGAGATCGCGGCTCGCAACCCGTCGGCGCGTCACTGGGGGGTCGAGGTCCGGCCGCTCATGCACGAGGCCGACGTCGGGCCGTGAGCGACTGGCAGGCCGTCCGGCGGCTGGTCCCGGAGGTGCTCGGCGTGCTGGTGCGCCGCTACGGGCAGTTCGACGCCTGCGAGGACGCCGTCCAGGAGGCGCTGGTGGCGGCCGCGGCGCAGTGGCCGGTGGAGGGGTGGCCGGACAACCCCCGGAGCTGGCTGGTGACCGTGGCGTCGCGGCGGCTCGCCGACCAGGTGCGCAGCGAGGCGGCGCGCCGCCGGCGGGAGGAGGCCGACGCCTTCCGCACGCCGCCCGCCGGCGACGCCCCGGGCGACGACGACACCCTCACGCTGCTGTTCCTGTGCTGCCACCCGGCGCTGACGCCCCCGTCGCAGGTCGCGCTGACGCTGCGGGCCGTCGGCGGCTTGTCGACCGCCGAGATCGCCCGGGCCTTCCTCGTGCCCGAGGCGACCATGGCGCAGCGCATCAGCCGGGCCAAGCACCGCATCAAAGCGGCCGGGGCGACCTTCGCCCCGCCCCCGCCGGCCGAGCAGGCGGACCGGCTGGGCGTCGTGCTCCAGGTCGTCTACCTCGTCTTCAACGAGGGGTACACGGCGACGTCGGGGGCACGGCTGGTGCGGGCCGAGCTGACGGCGGAGGCCGTCCGGCTGGCGCGCGAGCTGCACCGGCTGGTCCCCGGCGACGGCGAGGTGGCCGGGCTGCTGGCCCTGCTGCTGCTGACCGACGCCCGCCGCGCGGCCCGCACGGCGCGGGACGGCTCGCTGGTGCCGCTGAGCGAGCAGGACCGGACGCTCTGGGACGCCGGAGCCATCGCCGAAGGCGTGGCCCTCGTGACCGAAACGCTGGCGAAGGGCCCGATCGGCCCGTACCAGCTCCAGGCCGCCATCGCCGCCGTCCACGACGAGGCGCCCACCGCCGAAGCCACCGACTGGCGCCAGATCCTGGCCCTCTACACGGTTCTGGAGCGCGTGGCCCCCAACCCGACGGTGACGCTCAACCGGGCCGTCGCGGTCGCCGAGGTCCACGGCCCCGCGGCCGGGCTGGCTCTGCTCGACGCCCTTTCGGCCGACGAGCGCGTCTCCGCGTCCCACCACCTGGTGTCCGTGCGGGCCCACCTGCTGGAGCTGGCCGGCGACCACGACGCGGCCCGCGCCGGCTACCAGGAGGCGGCCCGGCGCACCACGAGCGAACCCGAGCGGCGCCACCTCCTGACCCGCGCCGCGCGGCTGGGGTGACGGGTCTCAACGCCCGGCGGGCCAGGGCCGCGCGCCACCCAGCAGGCCGATCATGCCCGCCACCAGCCGCATCTGGTCGACCGTGCGGATGTCCGCTTCCACCAGCTTGGCCGAGCACACCAGGACCGCCAGGACCTGCGCCCGCGACAGGGCGACGTTCAACCGGTTGCGGGACAACAGGAAGTCGAGGCCGCGGGGCAGGTCGACGGCCGAGGACGACGTCATGGTCGTGATCACCACCGGCGCTTCCTGGCCCTGGAAGCGGTCGACCGTGCCGACCCGCACGCCCGGGAACCCGGCGCCTTCCAAGGCCCGGGTCACCGTGCGCGCCTGCAGGTTGTACGGCGCCACGACGACGATGTCGGTGTCGGCCAGCGCCCGGGAGACGCCGTGGTCCGTCCACATGCGACCGACCAGGGCCGTGACGATGTCGACGACCGCCGCGGCCTCCTCCACCGAGCGGGTCGTGTTGCCGTGGTGGTCGACCTCGGCCAGGTAGAGCCCGGCCGGGACGTCCTCGAGCGCGCGCTCGGCGGCCGACGCGTGGGCGTGCAGGCGGCCGGCGTAGGACAGCTTCGACACCGGCTCGCACACCGCGGGGTGCATGCGCCGCGTCTCGTCGAGGAAGTAGCCGAGGTCGGCCGGCATGATGTCGGCCTCGCCGATCAGGTGGCCCAGCGCCGACGCTTCCGCGCCCGCCGGGTGCGTCCCCTGCACGACCTGCGGGAGCTGCTGAGGATCGCCGAGCAGCAGGAGGTTCTTCGCGCACGTCGACACCGCCAGCGCGTCGGCGAGGGCGAACTGGCCGGCCTCGTCGATGATCAGCAGGTCGAAGGGTTCCTCCCGGATCGCGGCGTTGGCGAACGTCCACGCCGTGCCGCCGACGAGGTGCCCGGTGCCGTGCTCTTCCCGCCACTTCACCAGCGCCGGGTTGCTCTTCGGCTGTTCCCACGGCGCGTCCGGGTCCGGCGTCCGCTTCGCGCGCTTGGCGCACGGCAGCCCGGGCGCGCTCTTCTTCGCCGCGCTGAGCACGTTTTCCACGGCCTTGTGGCTGGTCGAGGTGACGGCGACGGTGTGCCCGGCCCGCACGAGCCGCGCGATCAGCTTCCCGGCCAGGAACGTCTTGCCCGCCCCCGGCGGTCCCTGGACCGCGAGCGTCGAGCCGTCGAGGGCTTCGACGGCGTCGATCACCGCGGCGATCAGGTCTCCGCCCGGCTCCGGCAGGGCCGCTCCGCCGCGCAGCCGTGGCGGGGTCCGCCGGAGCAGGTCGACGCCGGGGTGGCGCGGCAGCACCGGGAGCGCGTCGACGACCAGCTGCGCGAGGTCGGCGACCGCCTCGTCCTTGGGCGACGGCCGCACCGGGCTGCCGGGCAGCACCGCGGACGGCCGGTCGGCGGTGGTGGCGTCGGGCGGGCAGCTCTCCTCCAGCGTCAGCTCCACCGCCGACGCGGAGGCGACCTTGGCGTCCCGGGTGACGCCGTCGTAGCGCAGCCGCACCTCGTCGCCCGGCGCGAACGGGTGCGGCCGGTCCGGGTCGCACGCCAGGACCAGGGTCCGCTTCGCCGTGCGGACGCGCCCGGCCGGCGGGACCCACTCCCCCGCTTCCAGGGACACCGGCACCGTGCACGAGGTGTCGACCTCGAGGTCGCCGAGCGGGGCGGCCAGCTGCCGGAAGTACTCCCACCACGCGGGGTTCGTCTCGCGGCGGTGGTAGCCGACCGCCGCGGCGAGCAGCGCGCGGGCCCGCTCGTCGGCGGTGAACCCGGCCGGGTCGTCCGGCAGGCCGTCGAGCAGCGGGTCGACCAGCGCGGCCAGCCGGGCGGCGCGTTCGGCCCGGCGCTCGGCGGCGACGTCCTCTTCGGCCTGGCGCAGCAGCGCGTCTTCGGGCGATTCCTCCGCCGGGGCCGCGAGTTCGATGCCCGCGTCGGCCCGCACCTGGTGCAGGAACTCGAGCAGCCGCAGCGCCGAGACGCAGTCCTCTTCGCTCTCGCCGGCGATGCCGCGCAGGACCTCGTCCGCGCGCCCCGGCTCGGCGGACCGCGCGAGCAGGAGGTACTCCTCGTACGCCTCGACGTCCGAAAGCGCGGTCTTCGCGTCGCCCTCGCGCGTACCGGGCCGGTAGAGCGGCTCGAGCTGCCGGAGCCCGTAGGCCCGCTGCGAGACGCGCAACGCCTTGCGCACCACGGTGTGCAGGTCCACCAGCGCGCCCCCGCGCAGCAGCTGGTCGACGGTCTCCTCGCGGGTCCCGTGCACGGCGGCCAGCCGCTTGATCGCGGTGACCTCGTACGGCCCGTAGTGGTAGACGTGCGAGCCGGGGTGCTCGGCGACCCGCGCGGCGGCGAAGTCCACGAACTCCTCGAAAGCCTGCTTCTCCTGCGCCCGGCTGTGCGCCCAGAACGGCGTGAACCGCCGCTCGTCGCCGGGGGTGAGTGCACCGAAGAGGAACTCCAGCCCTTCGCCCGCCAGCGCGTGCGGATCCCCGGCGAGGTCGGCGAAGACGTCGCCTTCCGCGGGCGTCGGCAGCGCGGCCAGGGCGCCGGGATCGACGACCTCGTAGCTGACTTCGCCGGTGGCGTCCTGCCGCACCTGCAGCGCGGCTTGCGCCCGCAGGGCGGTGAACGAGGTGACCGACAGGTCCCGCGGCCGGTCGCCCGGCGTCGCCGCGGCGAGCGCGTCGATGGAGCCCAGCCCGGCGGCGGCCAGCTTGCGGCGCTGGTCGCCGCGCATCCCGGCGACGAGCAGCAGGTCGCGGTCGGCTTCGCGGGCCGACGCGCAGTGGCGGGCGTACCCGCAGCCGGCGCAGGCCGGGCGTTCGTCGGCCCACAGCGGCGTCGGCGGCGCCGTCGGGCGGTCGCGCAGCCGCGCCCGGAGCCGGTCGACCAAGGGCCGGAAGTCGTCCACGCGCAACGTCCGGGTGCCGCCGTCGCCCAGGCGCAGGTGCACATGCGGGCCGGTCGGCCAGCCCGCCCGGCGCAGCTCGTCCGCGAACGCGACCAGCCGCACCACCGCCGCGGGCTTCGCCTGCCGGGCCGGCTCCGCGTCGTGGACCTCGTAACGGCCTTCGCCGTCTTGGATCAGGAAGTCCGCGGTGCCGGAGAAACCGTCGCCGTGCAGGACGGCCCGGTGAATCACCGCCGCGCCCGACCACAGGGCTGCTGCGGTGGTTTCCGCGGCGGCGACGGGGTCCTCGGCGTCGATCTCGAAGACGTCGTGGCCTTCGCCGCGCAGCCGGGCCAGCATCGCCTGGGCGGCCGCACGCCCCCGCCGCCCGGCCGCCGGATCGGCGGCCGGCCGCGGCGCGCCGGGCAGGTCCACGGCCTGGTTCAAGAGGCTGCGGTGTTCGCATTCGAGCAGGTCGGCGAGATCGGCTGGGGTGAGCATCGCCAGGCAGTCTTACACGGCGATGCACCCGGTCGGAGCAACACGCCGCTCAGCCCAGCACCCGGTTCAGCTCCGGGAGGAGGGCGGCGAGGTCCTTCTTCGTCCGGACGACCACGACCGACGTCCCGTCGTCCTCCTCGGGGCGTGTGAACAGGTCCACGGTCGACGTCATCGCCGTGTCGAACTCCCGCTCCGGATCGCTCGCCTGCCCGCGCAACCACCGGCGCAGCACGTGGTTGTGCGCCGTGACGACCGCGCCCGCCATCAGCTCCGCCCGCAACGCCGTCTCCTCGCCGCCGCCCATCCAGCGGTGCAGGAACCGGCCGAACAACCGGTGGTACTGCTGCACTCCCGCGATTTCGCGGTCCCGCAGGGCCGGGACGCTGCGCGTCAGCCGGTAGCGGGTCACCGCCCGCTCCCCTTCGGCCAGGTAGTGCCGCAGGACGAGCCGGGCGCCTTCGGCGACCGCGATCAACGCGGTCCGGTCGGTCGAGCCGGCCAGCCGGGCCTCGACGGCCTGGAGGAGGACTTCGTGGTCGGGGAAGATCACGTCTTCCTTCGTCCGGAAGGCGCGGAAGAAGGTCGTGCGGCCGACGCCGGCACGCTCGGTGATGTCCTCGATCGTCGTCTGGTCGTAGCCCCGCTCGGCGAACAACGCGAACGCCGCCTCGACCAGTCGATCCTTGGCTGCCACCCGGTTCTCCTCCCGGCCGCGGGCGTGGCGGTCGTCATACCCGGCACACCTACTCCTCGGTACTGAGTACCGTCCACACGGTATCAAGTCCCAGAGAGGTGGCGGCGATGGAACGCGTGGGCGTGGTCGGGTGCGGGCAGATGGGTGCGGGGATCGCCGAGGTGTGCGCCCGGGCCGGCCTGGACGTGGTGGTCGTCGAATCGGACCCCGCCCGCGCGGACGACGGCCGCCGTCGCCTCGAAGCCTCGCTGAACCGCGCGGAGAAGAAGGGCAAGATCCCGGCCGCCGCCGAGGTCCTGCGCCGGATCCGCGTCACCGACGCCCTCGACGACCTGGCCGACCGCACCTTCGTGGTCGAGGCGATCGTCGAGGACGAAGGGGTCAAGACGGAGCTGTTCCGCCAGCTCGACAAGATCGTCGCCGCGCCGGACGCGGTGCTGGCGTCGAACACCTCCTCCATCCCGATCATGAAGCTGGGCACCGCGACCGAGCGCCCGGCCCAGGTCGTGGGCGTGCACTTCTTCAACCCCGTCCCGGTGCTCCCGCTGGTCGAGCTGGTGCCCAGCCTGCTCACCGCGGACGCCACCGTCGACCGCGCCCGGGCCTTCGCCCAGGACGCGCTCGGCAAGCAGGCCATCCTCTGCCAGGACCGCGCCGGGTTCGTGGTCAACGCGCTGCTGATCCCGTTCATCCTCGCCGCGATCCGCATGCTCGAGTCCGGCTTCGCCACCCGCGAAGCCATCGACGAAGGCCTGGTCCGCGGCGCCGCCCACCCGCAGGGCCCGCTGGCCCTCGCCGACCTGATCGGTCTCGACACCACCAAGGCCGTCGCCGAGTCGCTGTACGAAGAGTTCAAGGAGCCGCTCTACGCGCCCCCGCCGCTGCTGGCCCGCATGGTCGACGCCGGCCTGCTCGGCCGCAAGACCGGCCGCGGCTTCCACACCTACGACCGGCCGTGACGGGCACCGAGTGCGGGTGCCTCTGCGCCCCGGCCGGCCACCGGCACCAGATCTGCACGGGGGTCGCCGAGCCCGGGAAAACGGTGCAGCTGCCGGGAAGCCCGGCGCACGTGCCCGCCTGCGGCCCCTGCTACCACGCCACCCTCGTCAAGCGCGGCCATCCGCCGGTCCGGCGGACCCGCGAGGCACCACGCAGGCTCGACGCCCGCGACTGGGACGCCGCTGCCCTCTCCCGGCCCGGCAGCCGCTCCGCCCGGTGGCCGAAAGCGGCCGGCTGAGCTCGCGCTAGCTCGCCAAGACCACCGAGCGCGTCAGGTGGGCGGGCCGGTCCGGGTCGCGGCCTTCCCGCTCCGCCAGCGCGACCGCCAGCCGCTGGACCACCACCAGCTCCGCCAACGGGTCAACCGTCCCCTGCCGCAGATAGCTCCCCGCCGCCGAGATGCGGCCGGCCAGATCATCGCCGAGGGGTGCCAGGCTCCAGACCGCTCGCCCCGGGGCCGCGACCGCGATCGGGCCGTGGCGGTACTCCATCGCCGAGTACGACTCCGTCCACCAGGCCGCGGCCTCGCGGACCTTCAGCGCCGCCTCGTTCGCCAAGCCCACGTGCCAGTCCTCGCCCAGGAACGAAATCTGCGACGCCGCCAGCAGCGACGGGTCGAGCGGCTCGGTCAGCGCCCGCGTGACGTCCGCCAGCGCACGCTCGACCGGAAGACCCAGGTGGGCCCGCAAGAGCAGCAGTTGCGTGGTCGGGAACCGGGTCTGCACCACCGAACGCTCGTCCGCGTACGGCAGGCAGACGACGTCGTCGGACGCGCGGGCCGCCGGTGAATCCGCCACCGCGGTGATCGTCGTGATCCGGGTGCGGGCGCGGGCGAGCGCCGTCAGGATCTCGGTTGTCGTGCCGGAGCGGGTCATCGCCAGGACCCGGTCGTACGCGCGGTCGAGCTTCGCCTCCGAGGCCGCGAAGACGTCGGTCAGGCCCTGGCCCGCGCCTTCGCGCAGAGCCGCGTAGCTCTGGGCCATGAACAGCGACGTGCCGCAGCCGATCACCGCGACGCGCTCCCCCGGTTCCGGCAGCGCGGGCGCGTGCGCCGGCAATTCCTCCAGGACGCGCGCCCAGCAGGCGGGCTGGCTGGTGATCTCGTCGAGCGTGTAGGACATCGTTCTCCCAGAGGGGTTTCAGTGGCCGAGGACGGCGCGGAGGGCGGGCTGGAGGCGGTCGCCGTGGGCGCGGACGAGGTCGTCGCACAGGTCCCAGATCCGCTCGACCGGCAGCGCGGCCGCGGTGGCCGGGTCGGTCATCGCGGCGTGGCGGATGTGGCGCGGGTCGTCTTCGATCGCCGCGCGGACGACCAGGTCGTTGACGCTCAGGTACGTCCGGTTCAGCGCGGCGAGCTGCGGCGGCAGCGCGCCGATCCGGGTCGGGCGGACACCCGTGCCGTCGACCAGGCACGGCACCTCGACCACGCCGCCGGACGGCAGGTTCTCGATCAGGCCCCGGTTGACGACGTTGCCGTACACCGTGCGCGGCGTGCCGGTGACCAGGCTGTGGATGATCTGCGGCGCGTACTCGTTCGTGCCCTCGACGGGCAGCGGTTCGCCGGCCGCGATCGCGTGGCGCGTGCGTTCGTACTCGGCTTCGTTCTCCGCGACGATGTCCAGGTAGGCGCCGATCGGCAGCCGCAGGCGCTCGACCTCGCTGTCGTGCCCGAGGTACCAGGGGACGTACTCGGCGGAGTGCTCGCTGGTCTCGGTCGGGTAATAGCCGAGCCGCCGGAACATGTCGAACCGGACGCGCCGCCGCAGCTCCGCGTCGGTCGCGGCCAGCTCCGCCAACCGTGGGTACAGGTCGCTGCCCCGATGTTCGAGGCGCAGCACCCAGGCCTGGTGGTTGACGCCCGCGGCGACGTAGGCGACCTCCTCGAACGGCACGCCGACCAGCTCCGCGAGCCCGTGCACGGTCCAGTACACCGAGTGGCAGAGCCCGACGACCCGGGTCAGCCCGGTCACCTCCGCCAGGTACTGGACGTTCATCGCCATCGGGTTCGTGTAGTTGAGCAGCCACGCGCCGGGGCAGACGTCGGCGATGTCGCGGCCCAGCCCGGCGAGGAACGGGAACGTCCGCAGCGCGCGGAAGATCCCGCCGACGCCGAGGGTGTCGCCGATGGTCTGGCGCAGGCCGTAGCGAGCTGGGACCTCGAAGTCGACGCGGGTCGCCTCGCGCAGGCCGATCTGGACCATGTTCACGACGAAGTCCGCGCCGGCCAGGGCTTCCCGGCGGTCCGCGTGCGCGGTCAGCACCGGCTTCACGCCGCGCACGCCGGCGATCCGCCGGGCCGCCGCGAGCGCGGTCGCCAGCCGCTGCTCGTCGATGTCGTGCAGGGCGACGTGCACGCCGTCGAGCTCCGGATAGGCGAAGAGGTCGGCCAGCAGGCCTTGGGTGAACACGACGCTCCCAGCGCCGACGAAGGTGATCTTGGGGGCGGTCATGCGCGGTCCGATCCGGTGCGTTCGAGGTGGACGAGGACGTCGTCCCACGTGGCCTGGCCGGCCGTGCCGCCGCGGCGGCGCACGGAGTGGCCGCCGCAGACGACGCCGCAGCGCAGCGCCGTCGCGAGCGGCAGCCCGGCCAGGACGCCGGCGAGGAAGCCGGCGTTGAAGCTGTCCCCGGCGCCGACGGTGTCGACCGCCTCGGCCGGGATTCCGGGCGCGAAGGCGAATTCGCCGTCGTGGCAGGCGAAAGCGCCGTCGGCGCCGTCCTTGACCACCACGACCGGCCCGCGGGCGGCGAGCACCGCGGCGGCCTCGCGCGAGCCGCGGACCCCCGCCAGCCGGACGGCCTCCGCGGCGTTGGGAAGCAGGTAGCCGGTCGACGCCAGCAGGTTTCCGACGGCCCAGCGGCCGGACGGGTCGTCGTTGGTGTCGACCGACGTCGTCGCGCCGTGCGCGCGGGCCGTCCGCAGCAGGGCCGGAAGTTCGGGAGCGAGTTTCGGCAGCAGGAAGTACGACGACGCGTGGACGTGCCGGGCGGCGGCCAGCAGCTCCGGCGGCACGTCGGCCGCGGTCGTCGTGGCGAGGGTGCCGGGGGCGGTGACGATCGCGCGGTCGCCGTCGCGGGTCAGCACGGTCGTCAACGGCGTCGGCAGGTCCGGGTCGGTCCGCAGCGCCCCCGTGTCGACGCCGCGTTCTTCGAGGGCGGCGCGGACGAACCGGCCGCCGGCGTCGTCGCCGACACGCCCGGCGATGGCGACCGTCAGCCCCAGCCGGGCGGCGCCGGCGGCGGTGATGGCGCCGGAGCCGCCGAGGGCGAGCGTGCCCGACGGCGCGAGCTGCTCCCGCTGGCCGAACACCAGATCGGTCCGAAGTGGACCGACGATCACGTCGGGGTTGGCGTCCCCGACCACGAGCAGGTCGAATCGGGGCATCGTCAGCCTTTGAGTCCGCTGGAGGTGATGGACTGGATGAACGTCTTCTGCGCGCCGAGGAAGGCGAGCAGCACCGGCAGCACGGTGATCACGTTGCCGGCCATCACCGCGGCCCAGTTCGTGTGGTGCTGGCCCTGGAACGTGGTGAGCCCCAGCTGCAGCGTGTAGACCGTGTCGTGGTTGACGGCGATCAGCGGCCAGGTCAGGTCGTTCCACGTGCTCAGGAACGTCAGCACGGCCACCGTGCTCAGCGCGGGCCGCGACAGGGGCAGCACGATCGTGAACAGCACCCGCAGCCGCGAGCACCCGTCGATCCAGGCGGCTTCCTCGAGTTCCCGCGGCAGCGACAGGAAGAACTGGCGCAGCAGGAACACGGCGAACGGCGTCACCAGCGACGGCACGATGAGCGCGCCCAGGCTGTCGATCAGGCCGAGCTCCTTCATCACCAGGAACGTCGGGATCATGGTGAGCTGGAACGGGATCGCCATCGTCGCGACCATCAGCGCGAGCAGGGCCCGCGAGCCGGCGAACCGCAGCCGCGCGAACGCGTAGCCGCCGAGCGCGCCGAACAGCAGGTTCGACACCACGGTCACCGCCGACACGATCAGCGAATTCGTGAACCAGCGCACGAACAACGCGTTCTCGAAGACGTACCGGTAACCCGCGAAGTCCACATGGGACGGCCACAGCGCGGGCGGGAACCGGTTGATCTCGGCGTTGCTCATCACGGAACTGAGCAGCAGCCAGACCAGCGGCGCGGCGAACACCAGCGCGAGCGGGACGAGCAGCAGGTGCCACGGGCTGAACGGCAGCCGCGGGCGGCGCAGGGCGGGCAGCGTGCGCGGCGCGGGCACGCTGCCGATCCGGGCGGTCACCGCAGCGCCTTCCGCGGACGGCGCACCCAGCGCACGGCGACGACGACCGCGAGCAGCGCCAGCGCCAGCACGTAGGCCGCCGCCGCGCCGTAGCCGGCGGTGAAGTTCTTGAACGCCTGCTCCCAGACGAAGTAGACGATCACGGTGGTGGAGCCGAGCGGGCCGCCCTTGGTCGTCACGTAGACCAGGTCGAACACCTGCAACGACGTGATCAGCTGCCACAGCACCAGGAACGCCGTCACGGGGGCGACCGCGGGCAGCGTCACGTGCCGCAGCACGCGCCAGGTGCCCGCGCCGTCCAGCCGCGCGGCCTCGACCAGCTCCGGCGGGACGTCCTGCAGCGCGGCAAGGTACACCACGACGCAGAACCCGGTGCCGCTCCACAACGTGATGCCGACCAGCACCAGCAGGGCCTGCGCGGGGTCGGTCAGAAACCCCTGCGGGGACACACCGAGGTGGTGCAGGAGCGAGTTCGCGGCGCCGAACTGCGGGTCGAGGATGAACGAGAACAGCACGCCCTGGGCCGTCGCCGACAGCACGAACGGGACGAACACGAGCGTCCGGTACACCCCCACCAGCCGGATGCGCCGGTTCAGCGCCTGCGCCAGCAGGAAGCCGAAGAAGATGCTGAGCGGGACGTAGAGGACGGTGTACAGGATCGTGTTGCCGACGGCCTGCGCGAAGTGCGGGTCCTGGGCCAGCGCCGCGTAGTTGTCCGGCCCGACGAACCGGCTGGGCGTGACGAGGTCGTCGGCCTGGAAGGACAGCAGCAGCGACCAGGCCACGGGCACCACTCCGAGGCCGACGATGATGAGCACGGCGGGCGAGACGTAGGCCCACGCGGCCGCGGTTTCGCGGTGGCGCCGGGTGATGGTGAAAGGCCTCGGCAATCCGGGCATGGCGGCTCCCTATCGCGGAATGATCAGGGCGGCGTTCGCGGCCGCGGCGCAGTCGCGCAGCGCGTCGGCCGGGGTGGCCCGGCCGAGCAGCACGGCGACGATCGCGGTGCCGACGGCGGCCGACACCTGGGGGTAGGCCGGGTGCACCGGCCGGACGCGGGCGTGGTCGAGCGCGGCCACGAACACCGGCAAGCCCGGTGTCTCGGCGGTTTTCCCTTGCCACGCGAGCAGTGCGTTGGTCTGCCGGCTCAGCGGGAGGCTGCCCGCACCGTCGTCCCAGCGGACGTCCTGGGCCGGGTCCACCAGCCACGACAGGAACGTGCGCGCCGCTCGGGCGCGCTCCTCGCCGTTGTCGAACAACGTCCAGGTGTCCGGGCCGGAGATCGTCACCGGGCGGCCGCTGAAGCTCGGCAGCGGCACGACCGCGTAATCGATCCCGGCATCGGTGATGTCCGGCAGCTGCCACGGCCCGGTCGGGACCATGCCGATGTGCCCGGCCTCGAACGCCTGGTACATCTGCTCGCTGCCGGTCTTCGGGTCGAGGTAGACGGCCTTCGCCGCGGCGAGGTCGCGCACCACCTCCAGGGCCCGCACGCCCTGGTCGGCGAACCCGATGCCGCGCCCGCCCGCGCCGATGACGTCCCCGCCGAGGTCCCAGACCATCGGCCAGATCCGCCAGACGGTGTCTTCGTCGCCGGTGGCGGGCCAGGCGGTGCCGAAGGTGCCGTCGGCCGGATCGGTGAGTTTCCGAGCGGTGGCGACGAAGTCGGCCCAGGTCCAGCCCGCCGCGGGCAGCGGGATCCCGGCCTTCTCGAACAACGCCTTGTTGCACACCACGGCCAGCGAGTCGAGCAGCGCCGGGACCGCGCGCACGCGGCCGTTGACGGTGACCGCCTCGCGGGCCGGCGCCCAGAAGCCGGGGCCGGCGTCGACGAGGTCGGTGACGTCGACGACCTGCGGGCTGCGCGCCACGCTGGCCAGGTCCGAGCCGAAGACGTAGGCGATGTCCGGGAAGGACCCCGACGCGAGCGCCGCGGTGACCTTCTGCAGCATCGCGTCGGCGAGCACGCCGCCGCCGAGGTCGATCCGGATGCCCGGGTGGGTCCGGTGGAAGTCGGCGACGAGCGCGTCGAGGACCTTCTTGCCGGTGTCGGTCTGGCCGTGCCACACCTCGACGGTGACCGGGCCGCCGTGGCCGGCCGTGGCGGACCCGCAGCCGGCCACGGCCGCGCCGAGCGCCAGCCCGCCGGCGCCGCGCAGGAAACCCCGCCGGTCCATCAGCAGGTCTTGCGGACGTAGCCGGCTTCGCCCTTCGGCAGGACGTCGTGGTCCCGGCGCACGATGCTGAGCTGCCCGCCCCAACGGCGGCAGGCGTTCGCCAGGCCCTGGTCGGTGTACTCGATGACGATCACGTGGTCGCCGAACGCGGGCGTGTACTCGCCGCAGTTGTTCTGCTCGCCGCATTCTTCGGCGACGGCGAAGTCGAGCCCGTTCGCCTGGCGCTGCCCGGCGAGTTCGGAGGTGTTCTTCTGCGCGGTGGCGAGGCCCTTCGCGTGGGCGTGCGCGGACAGCAGGCGGATGTAGGCCTGGGCGTCGGTGTCGGACAGAAGTCCTTGCGAGCGCGTGTAACTGTCGTAGTTGTCGGGCTCGATCGCCTGGTAGCCCTTGGCGGCGCAGTCGTCCACCCAAGCGTTGACCTTCGTGGCGACGCGCTGGCGCTTGTCGGCGGTCCGCAGGTCGAGCAGCGCCTCGTTCCAGTCTTCGTCGACGACGACGGTGCCGTCGGCGTCGCGCAGGAGCAGGTCGCCCCACTCCCCCTCGGCGCCGGGCTGCGCCTGGAAAGCGTTGACGTAGCAGATGTTGTAGAGCCCGGCGGCGGGCGCGGCGGTGTGGTCGCGGCTGACGACCTTGACCTCCGGCGCCGGGGTGTAGGCCCCGCCGATCTGGTAGTCGAACCCGGCCTTGGCCGGCGGAGGCGTCACGGCGGCCCGGGTTTCCGGCGCCGCGGAAGCCGAGCAGGCGGTACCGGCCATGACGACGGCGGCGAAAGCGGCGCCGGTGAGGAACTGAACGCGGGAAGAGGGCATCCTCGAACTCCGGATGTTGGTGGGCACGACCCCGCCTCGGACCACGTGCGCGTCCTGGCGACTCAGTCCGGGCTCGCGGCGAAGGCCGACATACCGGCTGGGCGTACCTCTGACGTCGGGCGTCCGTTCCGACGTTGTCCAGCAGTAAAGCGAGCAACACCAGGCATGTCAAGTGCTCGATAGTGAACCCAAAGTCGGCCAAAGGGGCAACATCGCGCATCCCGGCCGGCCGGTTTGAGCCGGCGGCCTTCGTGGGTACTGACCGGGATCATCGTTGTCCCCCTGAGGAGGGTGCTCGTGCAGATCCAGGTCAACACCGACCACAACGTCCACGGCGGCGAACGGCTGGCCGCTTACGTGACCACCGACCTGGAGAGCGGCTTGTCCCGGTTCGGCGGGTGGTTGACCCGGGTGGAGGTGCACCTCAGCGAGGACGGCGGCGGCAAGCCGGAAGACAAGAAGTGCGTGATCGAGGCGCGGCCCGGTGGCAAGCAGCCGGTGGCGGTCACGCACCACGCGGCCACGGTGGACGACGCGTACGCCGGGGCGGCGCAGAAACTGGGGCGGGTGCTCGATTCCCGGTACTCCCGCGCCCACGACCACAAGGGCAGCGACAGCATCCGCCACATGCCGGCACCGGAAGAGCCGGAGCCGGTCGGCGTCCTCGAGGACGAACCGGGGGCCTGAACGGGATCGGCCCCCCTGCCACGTGCTTGAAGCAGAGGGGCCTCGACCCGTCACCCTGCGCGCGGAGATCCAGATCTGCGCACGGGGTGCCCGGGCCGCTCCGCCTGAAACATGCCGGGCCCGGCAGCTAGGCTGCTCGCGGATCCGTTGAGCCCACAGCGGTGGCCGGAGGCCGGACCAGGCCTCCCCGTAGCCGGTAGTGGAGAAACGGAGCGACCATGCCCGAACCAGCCGTCCCCCGCGCGTTCGACGAGCTCAGCGACGCGGCGAAAGCCCTCACCGAGTCGCTCGAAGGCGACGAGGGTGAACAGAGCGTCCTCGACACCATCGTCACCGAGGCGGTCCGGGCGTTCCCCGACGCCGACATGGCGAGCATCACCGCCATCCACCACGGCGAGCCCGACACCGTCGCGCACTCCGACCCCCGCGCGGTCGACATCGACCGGGGTCAGTACGAGGCCGGTGACGGCCCCTGCCTGCGCGCGGCCGCGTCCGGTGACGTCGTCCGGATGTCCATGCCCGCCGCGGCCGGCGAGTGGCCGGAGTTCACCCGCCACGCCACGTCCCTCGGCGTCGGCAGCTACCTGGCCGCGCCGCTGTGGGTCGACGACACGCTCACCGGCGCGCTGAACCTGTTCGGCTTCGGCGACCACGGCTTCGCCGCCACCGAGTCCCACCTGATCAGCGTCTACACCACGCTCGTCGCGTTCGGCCTGCGCAGCGCGCGCAGGTACCGCCGCGCCGCCGAGCAGTGCGAACACCTCACCACGGCCATGAGCTCCCGCGCGGTGATCGAACAGGCCAAGGGCATGCTGATGGCCATCCACCGCATCGACGCCGACGACGCCATGCGGCGGCTGATCACCCAGTCCCAGCAGACCAACACGAAACTGCGCGAAATCGCCGAAAACTTCGTCAAGACCGTGTCGACGCCGGATGCGGGCCGGTGACTCGCTAGTGCCCGCGGGCGATCCACTCGGCCAGGTGCGGTGCCTCGGCCCCGATCGTGGTGCCGTCACCGTGGCCGGTGTGGACGCGGGTGTCCTCGGGCAGCGCGAACAGCCGGTCGCGGATCGATCCGATGATCGCCGGGAAGCTCGAGAAGGACCGTCCGGTCGCGCCGGGGCCGCCGGCGAACAGCGTGTCCCCCGAGAACAGCGCCTTCGCCTCCGGCAGGTGCAGGCAGATCGAGCCCGGCGAGTGGCCCGGGGTGTGGACGACCTCCAGCGACGTGCCCGCGACGGCGATCCGCTCGCCGTCCTCGGCGCTCCGGAACCCGCGGCCGGGGTGGGTCGTCTCCCACAGCTCCCGGTCGGCCGGGTGCAGCAGGACCGGCGCGCCGAGGTGCTCCCCCAGCTGCGGAGCGACCGTCACGTGGTCGTTGTGCCCGTGCGTGCACACCACCGCGACCACCGTGCGGCCGCCGACCGCCTCGGTGATCGCCTTCTCGTCGTGGGCCGCGTCGACGACCACGACCTCGTGGTCGTCGCCGACCAGCCAGATGTTGTTGTCGACCGCCCAGGTGCCGCCGTCCAGCGCGAACACCCCGGACGTCACGACCCGGTCGATGCGCGTCACAGGACGACCACCGAACGCAGCACTTCGCCCTCGTGCATGGTGTGGAACGCCTTCTCGACGTCGTCGAGCGTGATGCGCTCGGTGACGAACTTCTCCAGCGGCAGGCGGCCCTGCCGGTGCAGGTCGATCAGCATCGGGAAGTCGCGCTCGGGCAGGCAGTCGCCGTACCAGGACGACTTCAGCGCGCCGCCGCGGGAGAAGAAGTCCAGCAGCGGCATCTCCAGGCGCATGTCCGGCGTCGGGACGCCGACGAGCACCACCGTCCCGGCGAGGTCGCGGGCGTAGAACGCCTGCTTCCACGTTTCCGGGCGGCCGACCGCGTCGATGACGACGTCCGCGCCGAAGCCGCCGGTCAGCTCCTGGATCGCGGCGACCGCGTCGGTGCCCGAGGCGTCGACGGTGTGCGTGGCGCCGAGGTCCTTCGCCCACGCGAGCTTCCGCTCGTCGCGGTCGACGGCGATGATCGTGGTCGCGCCGGCCAGCCGCGCACCCGCGATGGCCGCGTCGCCGACGCCGCCGCAGCCGATGACCGCCACCGAGTCGCCGCGGCCGACGCCGCCGGTGTTGACCGCCGCGCCGAGGCCGGCCATCACGCCGCAGCCGAGCAGGCCCGCCACCGCGGGGTCCACGGCCGGGTCGACCTTCGTGCACTGCCCCGCGTGGACGAGCGTCTTGTCCGCGAACGCGCCGATGCCCAGGGCCGGGGTCAGCTCGGTGCCGTCGGTCAGCGTCATCTTCCGCGACGCGTTGAAGGTGTCGAAGCAGTACTGCGGACGCCCGCGCCGGCACGCCCGGCACTGCCCGCACACGGCACGCCAGTTCAGCACGACGTAGTCCCCCGGCTGCACGGTGGTGACGCCTTCGCCGACGCTCTCGACCGTCCCGGCGGCCTCGTGGCCGAGCAGGAACGGGAACTCGTCGTTGATGCCGCCGTCGCGGTAGGTCAGGTCGGTGTGGCAGACCCCGCAGGCCGCGATGTCCACGACCACCTCGCCGGGGCCCGGGTCCGGGATCACGATGTCCGTCAGCTCGACCGGAGCACCCTTCGACCGGGCGATGACCCCGCGCACCTGCTGTGGCATTCCTGGCTTCCTCCGCTCGTGAAAAGGCATGCACGACACCGCATGCCTCCCGCGAGGGTAAGCCCGGCCGGCTCAGCCGCGACCTGACCGGATGACGGGGCGAACCTCGTCTTCCGGCCGGGTTAAGCTGGCCGGATGGAGACCCTGACCGCCCTGCGCGAGGTCGTCGACGGGCCGCTGCGCGACATCGCCGGCCGGTTCTCGCGGCTGCTCGCCGACGACTGGCCGCACCGGGCGCTGGTCATCTTCACCCTGGAGTGCACCGGCCGGCCCCGCAAGGTCACCGGCGACCGGGCGATCACGGACAAGGTCACCATCGCCGAGCTCGAGGCGGTCAAGGCGCTGCTCGAACCCGGCCGGCAGCGGGCGGCGACCGCCACCCTCGGCGGCGCCGCGCGGCCGGTGTGGGCCGTCCTCGACCCGGCCGGCACGCTGCTGGTGCTCGTGCCGCGCGCCGGCCGCACCCGCTTCCCGCGGCCGGAGGCGCTGGCCGCGCTCTTCGGCCTCGTCGCGACGTCCATCCGCCAGCAGGTCACGCAGGCGAGCCCCGACTACCTCGCCGAGTCCCGCGCGGCCTCCAGCGAACGCGCGCGCACGATCGCGGAGATGGCCGCCGCGCACGAAGCCGCGCTCGCCACGATCCTCACCACCCTGCGCTCCGGCCGGCTGGACGACCACCGCGCGCGCCTCGCCGCGACCGATTCCGCGTCGGCCGCGCTCCTGGCCCTGCGCTCGGCGCAGCAGGCGGACCTCGCCCATTCCGAAGAACCGGCGCAGGCCGCGTTCACCCGGCTGCGCCGCGAGGTGCGGCAGCTGCTGCGGCACCACGACGCGGACCCGGAGTTCGCCGGGCCGGCGAAGGACGGGCGGCCGCTGCCGGGCGAGATCGCCCACGCCGCCCGGGCGATGACGTGCACCGCGGTGCTCGCCTTCACCGCGCAGCCGGACCTGACCCGCCTCCGGATCGCCTGGGCGAGCGGTGAAACGACGCTGCGTCTCGACATCCGCGACCGCGAGTCCGGTCAGCTCGACGCGGCCAGCCTGCGCGCGCAGCTGGAGGGCCGTGCGAAGACCCTCGGCGCCGCGGTCGAGATCGACGCGGTCCCGGGCTGGGGCAGCCGGGTCACCGTCGAGGTGCCGCTCGAGCGCGGGCCGGACCGCCCCGAGGAGGCGGCCCTCGGCGACCTGAACCCCCGCGAGCTCGACGTCCTGCGGCTGGTGGCCCGCGGCCGGCGCAACAAGGCGATCGCGGCAGCGCTCGGCATCGCCGAGAGCACGGTGAAGTTCCACGTGGCCGGCGTGCTGAAGAAGCTCGACGTCGGCTCGCGCGGCGAAGCGGCGGCTCTCGCGATGGCGTCGGGCATCACGGCGAGCTGACGACGGCCGGTCCCGCCGGCCGGAATCAACGGCGGCGGGCCGGTTCGGGTTCGGCCGGGTTGCCGTGGAAGCGGCGCCCGTCCGGGATGTGTTCTCCGCGCATCACCAGGGAACCGGCGCCCAGCGCGCAGCCGGGCCCCAGAGTGGTGTCGAACAGCGTGATCGCGTGCGGGCCGAGCGTCGCGCCCGCGCCGAGCGTGACCGGGCCCAGCTGCAGGACCCGGTCCTGGAAGAGGTGGGTCTGCACGACGCAGCCGCGGTCGACGACGGCGCCGTCCCCGAGCGTGACCAGGTCCGGCTCCGGCAGCCACTTCGTCTCGCACACCACACCGCGGCCGACCTTCGCGCCGTACGCGCGCAGCAACGCCGTGTGCACCGGGGTGCCGACGGCCCCGCCGCCGAGCCACCGCATCGCGAGCTCTTCGTGGAACACGGCCACCAGCTCGTTGCGCCACACGAACCCGCTCCACAGCGGGTGCCTGCCGGGCTTCACCCGGCCCTGCAGCAGCCACTTCGCCGCGACCGCCAGGAGGCCGGCGACCAGCCCGGCCGCGAGCAGGACCGGCCCGGACCACGCGACCGTCCAGCCCAGCCCCGCCCGGGCGTCGATCCGCGCCAGCGCCACGAAAACGGCGTAGGCGAGGCAGCCGCCGAGCGAGACCGGGACGAGGCGGGCCAGTTCGACGGCCGCGCGCGCCCGGACCAGCCGGCCCGCCGGTGCGCTGGTCCGGGCGGGGTCGGCGGACACCGGCTGCCGGGGGATGCGCAGCGCCGGGCGGCCGAGCCAGGACGTGCCTTCACCGGCCTCGCGCGGCGCCTGGGACAGCACACCGATCAACGAGCCCGACGGCACGACGTGCCCGGGTGCGACCTCGGCCGAGTTTCCGACGAAGGCCCGGTCCCCCACGGTCGCGACCGCGCACCGGAGGTGTCCCGCCCGCAGCCGGTAGGGCGCGACCAGGCTGTCGTCGGCGAGGAAGCTCCCGGAACCGACGGCCATCAGCCGGGGCACACCGGCCACAGTGGACGCTTCGGTGCCCCGGCCGATCTTCGCGCCCAGCAGCCGCAGCCAGCCGGGCGTGGCCAGGCTCGCGTACAGCGGGAACAGGTTCTGCCGCGCCGACGAAGCGAGCTGCTCGGTCAGCCAGGCGGCCCACGCGGCGCGGCTGTGCACCGGGTGGACGCCTTCGCGCACCCAGCGGCCCGCGAACCGGGTCATCCCGGCCGTCGACGCCGCGACGAGCACCAGGGTCGCCGGGCCGAGCACCGGCACCAGCCACCACCTCGTCGAGCCCGCGCCGGTCGTGCCGAGCCAGGCGGACACGACCGCGGCCGGCAGCACCGCGGCGAGCAGGACCAGGCCGGTGATCACCGGCGTCGCGGTGTAGGCCGCGGCCCACCACCGTGACCGCGGCGCGGGGGCCGGCCGTGACGGCGCGCCGGGAACGCTGCCCGACACGCACGTGCCGGGTTCGACGACGGCCCCGGCTCCGACGACGGCGCCGGGCAGCACCGTGGCCCGCGCGCCGACGGTCGCGCCGGGGCCCACCTCGATCCGGCCGATCCGGACCACCGCCCCCTCGACGTGCCAGCCGGCCAGATCGGCACCGGGCTCGACCGCGCAGCCCGCGCCGAACGTGCCGAGGCCGGTGACCGGCGGCGACGCGTGCAGGTCGGTGCCGGCCCCGACCCGGTTGCCCAGCAGCCGGGCGTACCCGGCGTTCCACGCCGTCCCGGGCAGTCCGCCGACCCCGGCGAGCGCGGCCACCCGTTCCGCGGCCCACAGCCGCAGGTGCGTCCACCCGCCCTTGGGGTACTCCCCCGGGCGCAGCCCGGCGGTGAGCAGCCGCGCTCCGGCGACGGCGAGCCCGACCCGGCCCGGCGTCGAGACCAGCAGCAGAAACCCGGCCGCCAGCAGCAGCCAGTGCGCCGGGGTCACCGCCGGACCGCCGAAGAGCACGTCGAACACGGCGGTGGACACCAGCACGGCCAGCAGCCAGCGCGCTCCGGTGACCCAGGCGGCCGAGGCGAACACGGCCGTCCGCGCGAACGCGGCGCTCCGCGACAGCGGGCGCACCGGCGGGAGCGGCGCCGGCCTGGCACCGTCCACACGCGACAGCACCGCGGTGAGCGCGGCCAGGGTCGGGTTCCGGTAGACGTCACCGATCGCGGCGTGCGGGTACCGGGCACGCAACGCGGAGACCAGCCGGGCGGCGGCGAGGCTGGTGCCGCCCAGGGCGAAGAAGTCCGACGCGGGCCCGGGGTGGACGCCGAGCAGGTCACGCCAGTGGCCCGCGATCCAGGCGACGTCGTCGTCCGGGTCGGCCGGGCCGTCCGGGCCCGCCGCGGGCAACGGCCAGGGCAGGGCCCGCCGGTCGATCTTCCCGGCCGGGGTCAGCGGCAGCTCGGGGAGCACGGCCAGCACCGGGACCAGGCCGTGCGGCAGGCGCCGGGCCACGCGGGCGCGGGCGGCGGCCACGTCGAACGGCCGCTCCGGCCGGTCGAGCCGCAGGTAGCCGGCGAGGACGGTGCCGTGGTGCACCGTGGCGGCCGCGGCGGCGACCCCGGGCAGGTCCAGCAGGGCGGCTTCGACCTCGCCGAGCTCGATGCGGCGGCCGCCGATCTTGACCTGACCGTCGGCGCGGCCGGCGAAGACGAGCCCGTCGGGCTCCGCGCGGACCAGGTCGCCGCTGCGGTAGGCGCGGTCCCAGCCGAGCGCGGGCAGGGGCGCGTACGCCTTCGCGTCCTTGACCGGGTCCAGGTAGCGGGCCAGCCCGGCCCCGGCGATCACCAGTTCGCCGGTCTCCCCCGGCGCGACCGGCTCGCCGTCCCGGCCCACGACGGCGACGTCCCAGCCGGCCAGCGGAAGCCCGATCCGGACCGGCTCGCCCGCGCGAAGCCGCGTCGCCGTGCTGACGACCGTCGCCTCGGTCGGGCCGTAGGTGTTCCAGACCTCGCGGCCGCCCTCGTCGAACCGCTCGGCCAGCTCCGCCGGGCAGGCCTCGCCGCCGAAGATCAGCAGCCGGACCCCGCCCAGCGCACGCGGTTCCCACAGCGCGGCCAGGCTCGGCACTGTGGACACGGCCGTGATGCCGCGCCCGGCGAGCCACGGCCCGAGGTCGGGACCGGACCGCACGACCGCCCGCGGCGCCGGCACCAGGCATGCGCCGTGGCGCCAGGCCAGCCACATCTCTTCGCACGACGCGTCGAAGCCCACCGACAGGCCCGCCAGCACCCGGTCCCCCGGGCCGAGCGGCCGCTCCCGGAGGAACAGCCCGGCCTCGGCGTCGACGAACGCCGCCGCCGCGCGGTGCGTCACGGCCACGCCCTTCGGCGTCCCGGTGGAGCCGGAGGTGAAGATGATCCAGGCGTCGTCGCCGGGCGCGGGTGGCGCCGATTCGCCCCGCGCGGGCGCGCAGGCGTGCACGGCGAGACCGCCGACGACGACCGCGCACACGCCCGCCTCGGCGAACACCACCGCGGCGCGCTCGGGCGGCTCGTCGACGTCGACCGGGACGTAGGCCGCGCCCGCGGCCAGGACGCCGAGCACCCCCGCGTACAGGTCGGCGGTCCCGGACGGCACCGACAGCCCGACCCGGTCGCCCGGACCCACCCCGTGGGCGCGGAGTTTCCGCGCGAGTCTCTCCGCCCGGTCCGCGAGCGCGCGGTAGTCCAGCACCCCGGTGCCGTCGTCGAGCGCGGGCGCGTCCGGGTGCGCCGCCACCGTCGAGGCGAACACGTCGAGCAGCGTGCGCGGCGGCGCGGCCGGGCCGCCGGAGAACCGCGAAGACGTGACCGGCCGGAACCCGGCCGCCACCGAAGGCGTCATGAACTGCTCCTGGAATGCGCGAAAGGAATCGAGGCCCAGAATGGCAGCGCGCACCGCACTGCGCAGGTGATTCCCACCACGATCTCAGCGTTCTCTCAGTACACAACGGGCGAACCGGGAATCACGGGACCAATCTTGGTTTACCCATTCTTGAAATTGCCTGCCGCGTTTCACAGAAATCGCACACTGTTCACCTTTTCGGGTGGTTCAGCGAAATCGGCGCAACCGTCGCGGCAGATAGGGTGCGGGCGCCGGCAGGTGCAGGAGCGACCCGAACCGGCCCGGGCCGAGGCCGCGCAGGGCGGCCACGGCTTGCGGCTCGTTGCGGGCGAAGTTGGCCAGCAGGCCGAAGACGGCCATCGTGACCAGCAGCGACGAACCGCCGTAGGAGATCAGCGGCAGCGTCACGCCGGTGACCGGCAGCAGGCCGACGACGTAGCCGATGTTGATCGCGGCCTGGGCGACCACCAGCAGCGTGAGCGTGCCGGCGACCACCCGGATCCACGGGTCGAGGTTGCGGCGGGCGATCCGCGTCCCGACCACCGCCACGCCCGCGTAGAGCGCGATCACCCCGGCACAACCGACGAATCCGAGCTCTTCACCGAGGAAGGCGAAGATGAAGTCGTTTTCGACGCCGGGAAGATAACCCCAGTTCGCACTGCCCTGGCCCAGGCCCCGGCCGAATATCCCGCCGTCGGCGAGCGCGTACAACGCCTGGTTCGTCTGGTATGACTCGGCCGTCGTGTCGGGCGTGGCGGAAAAGAACGACAGGACCCGCGCGAGCCGGTAGCCCGCGGTCAGGGCCAGCACGGTGAACCCGCCGCCCGCCCCCAGCAGCAGCGCCGCGAACAGCCGGGCGGGGATGCCCGCGAACCACAGCAGCCCGAGCACGACGATGCCCAGGGTGATCGTGCCGCTGAGGTTGGGCTGGGCCATCACCAGCGCGAACATCAGCAGTGCCACCGGCACGACCGGGACCAGCAGGTGCCGCCACCGGTGCAGCAGGTGCTCCTTCGCGACCAGGACGTGCGCACCCCACAGGGCGAGCGACAGTTTGGCGAACTCGATCGGCTGCACCGACTGCCCGGCGATCACGAACCAGCGTTGCGCACCGCCGCCGCTGGACCCGGCCGGGGTGAGCACGAGCACCAGCATGACCAGGGACCCGACCATCGCCGGGCTCCCGAGCGCCCGGATCCGCCGGACCGGCGCCCGCAGCGCGAGCCAGAACACGAGCGCGCCCGCGGCGACGTAGGTGACGTGCTTGGCGAACAGCCCGTACTGCCCGCCGCCCGTGCGCGGGTCGTAGGAGGAGACCGACGACGCGCTCAGCACCATCACCACCCCGACCAGGGTGAGGATCCCGGTGAGCGCCAGCACGAGGTGGAACGACGCGAGCGGCCGCGCCAGCCAGCCGACGAGCCCCTCCCGCACCGCGGCGACGCGGGACACCCGTTCCCGGGTACGTGTGGTCACGGCGTCCGGCTCCCTTGGGCATCGAGGACGACCCCGGCGAACGTGTCGGCTTCACCGCACGGATCGGCCCAGCCCGAGCGCACCTCGACGACGACGTGGCAGCGGCCGGGAGCCCGGTAGGTCACGCCCGCGAAGAACCGCGTCAGGCGTTCGGGCGGCAGCACGGCGCAGGGCCGGAACGAGTTCAGGTCCGACGGGTCGCCGAACAGGACCGCGATCGGCCGGCCGGCTTCGGGGAGCGACACGAGGCGACGCTAGCTCCCGGCGGCTGGCAAGACGCTGAGAACGCGCCACCACCCCGCACGCCGGTCACACCACAAGGGACTGTCCTCATCGGACCGGAGCCCGCTCAGGTGGCGTCGACGTCGACCGGCGGCCGCTCACCGGGGGACAGCCGGGGAGCCGGCGACGCCGGCCGGTCGTCCAGCAGGTGGCTCCGCAACGCCGCCCGGGGGTCGAAGTCACGCAGGGCCCGGAGGTCCTGCAGCGGCTTGCGCAGCTGCTCGAACTCCGGGCCCAGCTCGGCCTCCAGCTGCCGCTGGGCACCGGCGGCGAACTCACGGGCGCGCCGCGCCGCCCGCGCGACCTGGCTCACCGCGCCCGGAAGCCGTTCCGGGCCGAGGATGAACAGCGCCGCGACGAGCAGGATCACCGCATGCTCCAGGCTCAGACCGAACACGCGGTGAACCTACCCCGCCTTCGCTTAGGGAACGCTGAGTGAGGTGCACGTGAAGCTCGACGCCCGGTCCGGGTCGCCCGAGCGGTACCGGGGCCAGCCCGGGTACTCGCACAGCGGACGCGTCCGGCCGTGGCTGACGTCGGTCACGACCTGCGGCCCCGGCGACCGTCCACTTTCGACCCACCGCTCCAGCACCGTGAGCGAGTCCCAGCTCGCGGTGAACGCCGGGGTTCCGAAGTTCGCGTGGTTCGCGCCCGGGACCACGTAGTAGCGCATGAACGCGTCCGTCGCGCGGGGGCCGGCCACCGCACGCACCCGGGTGTAGTAGTCGCTCGTCGAGTACGGCGAAACCAGCTCGTCCGCCGCGCCGTGGACCAGCAGCAGCTTGCCGCCCGCGCGGGCGAACGGGCGCAGGTCCGCGTCGTTGCGGTCCTCGATCGACGACAGCGCGCTGATGCGGTCGAGCCACTTGCCCGGGTGCCGGGGGTCGAGGTCGAGCGAGCGGTAGCCGGGGTCGCGGGTCAGGAAGTACTTCACCCACTGGTCCCAGTACTGCATCCCGTAGCCGCTCGTCACCGGCATCGGGTCGGCCGGGGCCGTGGTGCCGAACCCGAGGAACGGCGTCCGCATGTCCGCCCCCGAGAGGAACGGGAAGCCCGGGTACTGCGTTTCGCCGCTCGCGACCCGGTACGGCCACCGAAACGGCGACGACATCGCTTCGACCGCGCCGATCTGCGCGTCCGACAGGCACGCCGGGCCGGTGTCCGCCCCGCCCGGGCAGCGCAGCACGCGCGGGTCGAAGCGGCAGCCACCGGGGTTGGAGACGACGTTGTCGCGGACCCCGTCCAAGCCGTCACACGCGTTGACGACGCTGGTGTAGAGGAGAGCCTGCTTGTCCGGGCCGGGGAACGCGCCCGGGCGCGACAGCACCTGGGCCAGGTAACCGAGGTCCAGCACCTCGGCGAGGTTGTTCCAGGCGGGGTAGGCCGAGATCACGCCGTCGAACGCGGCCGGCCAGCGCTGCGCCACGATCAGCGCCTCGCGCCCGCCCGTCGACCCGCCCGCGAAGTAGACCTCGCCGGGGTCGGCCGCGTAGGCGCGCCGGATGAGGAACAGGCTCGCGTCCCGCGTCTTCTTGAGCGCGTCCCCGGCGGCGAAGTTGACCAGAGCTTCGTCGTTCGCGCCGAACGAGCCGTCCAGGGACGGCGGGGACGGCGGGGACGCCGGGTTCTGCTGGTGCCCCGAGTCGCTCGCGAACGTCGCGTACCCCCGGGCCAGCGGCACCGGGGCGCCGGCGGGCCCGAACGGCACGTTCGCCGTCAGGTCCGGGATGGTGCCGTTGTAGCCGCCGCCACCGAACATCAGCGCCTTGTGGTTCCACGCCACCGGCAGCGCCAGGCGCATCTTGATGGCGGGCGCGGCCGGGTCGACCGGGAACAGGTCCGCGTCGACCTGGCAGTACGTACCCGCGGTACCGGTCGTGACCGTCGCCGCCGTGACGCGGCCGCCGGTCGTCGGCAGGCTCATCGCCGACGCCGGGATCGCCGTCCCGGTCAGCCCGGCGCAGGCCGGGCCGGTCGCGGCGGACGCGGGTGCGGCCGCCGCGCCCGCCGCCAGGACCAGGGTCGCCGCCCACACAATGCCCCTTCGCACACTGGCCTCCTCGGGGATCAGCGGTAGAGGTGCGTGCCCGGGACGGCACGCGGGTCGGACCGGACGTCGGCGGTGTTCGTCTCGGGCAGGAACCACGCGCTGGCGAACGTGATCAGCCCCATCAGCGTGATGTACCCGGCGACCGGCAGCGTGCTCCCGGTCCCCGCGATGAGCGCGGTCATCAGGAACGGCGTGCCGCCGCTGACGATGATCGCGGAGAGCTGGTAGGCCAGCGACGCGCCCGAGTAGCGCACGCCGGGGGCGAACAGCTCGCCGAGGAAGCTCGCGATCGGGCCGTAGGTGAGGCACTGGAAGACGAACCCGACCGTGACGGCGACGAAGATCAGCGGCAGCGAGGCCGTGCCGACGAGGCCGAAGTACGGGAAGCCCCACGCGGCGACGCCCAGCCCGCCGACGAGGATCAGCGGCCGGCGCCCGAGCCTGTCCGAGAGGTGGCCGGACCACGGGATGATCACCAGCATCGCCACGGAGCTGATCAGCACGGTCGCGAGCAGGCCGTCGCGCTCGAGCTTCAGGGTGCCGGTGCCGTAGCTCAGCAGGCCGGAAATGCTGACGTAGAACAGGCTGTTGGTGGCGGACAGGAGCCCGCAGCCGAGCAGGATCGTGCGCCACTGGCCGCGCACGACCCGCGCCAGCGGCGCGCGGACCGCCTCGTTCTCCGGCTTCGACGCGCCCGCCTGCAGCTCGCGGAACTCCGGCGTGTCCTCCACCTTGGCCTGGATGTAGAGGACGACCGAGAACATCACGACGCTGAGCAGGAACGGGATCCGCCAGCCCCAGGTGAGGAACGCGCTGTCCGGCATCAGGCCACTGGTGGCCACGAAGATCAGGTTCGACAGGATCACGGCGACGGGAACGCTGGTCTGGCCGAAGGTCCCGGCGAAGCCACGCCGTTTCGGGCCGGCGGATTCGGTCAGCAGCAACACGATCCCGCCCCACTGACCGCCGGTGGCCAGCCCCTGCACGAAGCGGAGGATCACCAGGAGCGTCGGTGCGAGCGAGCCGACCGCGGCCGCGCTGGGCAGGCAGCCGATCAAGAACGTCGCGGCGCCCATGATCGCCAGGCAGCCGACGACGACCGGCTTGCGCCCGTACCGGTCGCCGAGGTGCCCGGCGAGCACCCCGCCGACCGGCCGGGCGACGAAACCCGCCCAGAACGTGCTGAAGGCGAGCAATGTCCCCGTCAGCGCCGAAGAATGCGGGAAGAACACCTTGGGGAACACCAGCGCGGCCGCGGTGCCGTAGAGGAAGAAGTCGTACCACTCGATGGAGCTGCCGACGAGGCCCGCGGCCAGCAGCTTGCGGAACGCCCGGCGGGGCGTGGCGGGCGAGCCGGCGTCGGCGCGGCCGGGCTGCCCTTCGGGTTCGGTTACGGGGATTGCCATGGAGGCCGCCTTCGTCGGTGAAGCGAGGCACGTGATGGCGGTCATGCTAAGTCGCCGTTACGCTGCGGCCTGAGGTGTGGACCACCCACTCCTCACGGCCCGCCGGTGGCGGTTTCCCCCACCGGCCGCCGCGGGAAGGAGGGCATCGTGGCCCCAGAGGCGGAACCGGCTCCGCTCGTGCGCCGGCAGCGGGAGCTGGCGTCGTTGTACGCCACCGTCAAGTCGCTCACCGCGCTGGGCGGCCTCGACGAGGTCCTGCAGTCCATCGTGCACCACGCCCACGACCTGATCGGCACGGACTTCACCTACCTGTCGCTGGTCGGCGCGGACGGCCGGCTGTCGGCCCGCGCCTCGGAGGGCACGATCTCCGCCGAGTTCCTCGCCGCGGCCATCCCGGCCACGGTCGGGCTCGGCGGCAAGGTGCTGGCGTCGCGAAGCCCGCATTGGGTGCGCGACTACGCCCGGTCCGACCGCATCCGGCACGACGCGAACTTCGACCGGCTGGTGGGCACCGAACGGCTCGTCGCGCTCCTCGGGGTGCCGCTGGTGATCCGGGGCGAAGCGGTCGGCGCGCTGTTCGCCGCGGACCGCGCCGAGCGGTCGTTCGAAGCGGCCGAAATCGCGCTGCTGAACGCGTTCGCCGACCACGCCGCGGTCGCGCTCGACAACGCCCGGCTCTACGAGGCGAGCCGCACCGCCCTCCAAGAGCTGCAGGTCGCCTACCGGAAGAGCGAGCGGGCCCAAGGGATCCACGAAGCGCTGACCGGGGTCGTGCTGGCCGGCGGCTCCCCCGGCGAGGTCGCGCAGCTGCTCGCCGACCAGCTCGGCGGCAGCGTCACCCTCCTCGACCGGGCCGGCGCGGCCGGAGCCCGCTGCGCGTCGGCGTCGAACCCGTGCCCGGCGCCGTCGGAGGACGGCTTGGCCGAGGCCGTCGGCGAAGCCCGCCGGTCGGGCCGCTGCACGACTTCGGTCGACGCCGGCGGGGTCGCGTGCAGCGTCGCGGCGATCCAGGCCGGCGACAGCTACCTCGGTGCCCTGGCGTGGAGCCGGAAGGGCGCGCCCGACGACGTGGACGTGCGGACCCTCGAGCGCGCCACGCACATCCTCGGGCTGCTCATCCTCAAGGAGCAGGCGGTGGCCGAGGCGAGCGAACGGCTGAGCGGCGAGCTCCTGACCGAGCTCATGGTCGGCAGCCCGGGGATCAGCGCGGCGCAGCGCGCCCGCACCCGGGCCCGCGGGATCGACGCCGACCGGCTGGACCTGGTGCTCGTCGCGGAGTCCGCCGCGGTGTCCCCGACCGACCTCGCGCGGCACCTGCACGACGTCGCCCGCGACCGGTCGGGCCTGGCCGGGGAGCACCTCGGGCGGGCCACGCTGATCCTGCCGAGCACCGACGACGACCGGACCGCCGAAGAAGTCCACAGTGGACTCCGGCGCCGGGTCGGCGGCCCGGTGCTCGTCGTCGGCGAACGCGCGGCCGGCCACGACTGGGCGCGGGCGTTCACCCTGGCGGGCCGCTGCGGTGGCGTGCTGCGGGCGCTCGGGCACACCGACCGGGGCGTCACGACCCGCCACTACGCCTTGTACGCCTTGGTTTTCGACCCCGAGCGGGCCGGTGAGCTGGACCGGTTCCTGGCCGCCTCGATCGGCCCGCTGCTGGAGTACGACGAGCGGCGGGGCACCGACCTCGTCGGCACCCTCACCGCGTACTACGTGCACCGCGCCAACGTCGCGGCGACGGCCCGGGCACTGCACGTGCACGTCAACACCCTGCTCAAGCGGCTGGACCGGGCGGACACCGTGCTCGGCCTCGACTGGCGCCACGACAACGACCTGGAGCTGCAGCTCGGGCTCCGGCTGCACCGGCTCCGGGCGGCGGCCCCGTCCTGAGCGTCAGGCGATGCGCGCCGAATCGCGCAGGGCCGTCTTCGACAGCTTCCCGGTGCCGGTCTTGGGAAGCACGGGCAGGAACACGAACTCGTCGGGCAGCCACCACTTCGCGACCAGCGGCTCGAGGTGCCGCAGCAGCTCGTCCGCCGTGGTGGCGCGGCCTTCGCGCAAGGCGACGTAGGCGACCGGGCGTTCCATCCACCGCGGGTCCGGGCGGCCGACCACCGCGACCTCGGCGACGTCCGGGTGCGCGGCGATGGCCCCCTCCAGCTCGACCGACGAGATCCATTCGCCGCCGGACTTGATCAGGTCCTTGATCCGGTCCACCAGCCGCAGGTAGCCGTCGGGGCCGAGGGTGGCGAGGTCGCCGGTGCGCAGCCAGCCGTCGCCGGTGAAGCTCGACGCGGCGTCCACCCGGTAGTAGCCGCCGGCCACCCACGGACCCGCCACCTGCAGCTCGCCGACGGCCTCGCCGTCGCGCGGCAGCTCCCGGCCGGTCTCGACGTCGGCGATGCGCACGTTCACCAGCGGCAGCGGCTGCCCCTGGGCGGCCCGGACGGCGACCTGCTCGGCCGCGGACGCGTCCCGGTGCTGGGTGCGGGTGCCGCCGATCGCGCCGACCGGGCTGACCTCCGTCATCCCCCAGGAATGCGTGATGGGGACGCCGATCGCGGCCCGGTAGGTCTCCGAGAGCGCCGGCGGCACGGCGGACCCGCCGCCGAGGAGGAACCGCGTGGCGCTCAGGTCGTGGTCCGGCAGCCGCGGGGCGAGGCTCGTCCAGACCGTCGGGACGGCCCCGGCGACCGTGACCCGCTCGGCTTCCATCAGTCCCAGCAGGTGCGCCGGATCCGCGGACGGGCCGGGCAGGACCAGGGACGCGCCCGCCATCATCGCGCCGTAGGGCAGGCCCCAGGCGTTCGCGTGGAACATCGGCACGATCGGGAGCACGACGTCGCTTTCGCGGAGGCCGATGAGCCCGGCCGCCAGGGTGCCCAGGCAGTGCAGGACCGTCGAACGGTGGCTGTACAGCACGCCTTTCGGCGCTCCGGTCGTGCCGGAGGTGTAGCAGAGCCCGGACGCCAGGTGCTCGTCCTCGAGCGTGAAGGCGTCCTCGAACGAGCCGGTGAACGGTTCGGCCGCGGCGAGCAGCTCGTCGTAGCCCGTGACGCGCGGGTCCACCGGGATCGGCGTGTCGGTGCCGTCGGGCAGCACGACCCAGTGCCGCACGCGCGGCAGCCGGCCCGCGCTCGGCCAGATCCGCGGCAGCAGCCCGCGGTCGACGAACACGACGTCGTCCCCGGCGTGCTCGACGATGTATTCGAGGTGCTCGGCCGAGAGCCGGATGTTGACCGAGTGCAGCACCCGCTTGGTGGCGGGCACCGCGAGGTACAGCTCGAGGTGCCGCCGGTGGTTGCTCGCGAAGGTCGCGACCCGCGCGCCGGCCGGGACTTCGAGCGCGTCCAGGGCGGTGGCGAGGCGGCGGGCGTGGCCGGCTACGTCGGCGTAGGTGAGCCGTTCGCCACCGGCGGTCACGACGGCCTTGTGCGCGAACAGCCGCTCGGCGCGGTCGAGGATGTGGGCGAGGGTGAGCGGCCGGGGCTGCATCAGCCCGGTCGGGGGTTCGCTCGCGGCTCGCGGCTGCTCGGGCATGGACGCCCCTTTCGGTCGGCGGGCGGGCGCGAGTCACCGTAAGTCCGCTCCGGGCCGCGGGAAGAGGGCGGAAACTTCCACTCCTCGCCCCGGTCCGGCGGCGGTTACCTCCACCGCCCGCGACCGGCCACCGTTGGGCGGTACGCCGCCGCGCACCCCTGCCGGACGATGAGGCGATGGATGTCCAGCCCGTTCCCTACCCCGTCGCGGACGCCGTGGCGCTGCGCCCCCACCCGCGGTTCGCCGAGTTCCGGAAGTCCGGGGCGCCGGTACGCGTCACGATGCCGTACGGCGGCGACGCCTGGCTGGTGACGCGCTACGAGCAGACGCGGTTCGTGCTGTCGGACCCGCGGTTTTCGCGCGCCGCGGCGGCCGGGGCGGACGTGCCGCGCGGGCGGCCGGGCCTCGAACCCGCCGGCAACCTGCTGGCGATGGACCCGCCGGAGCACAACCGGATCCGGGCCTTGGTGGCGAAGGCGTTCACCGTCCGCCGGGTGGAGGGGCTGCGGCCGCGGGTCCAGGAGATCGTCGACTCGCTCCTCGACGGCGTCAGCCCGCCCGTGGACTTCGCCTCGGCCGTGGCGTGGGAACTGCCCGTGCAGGTGATCAGCGAACTGCTCGGCGTGCCGCCGGGTGAACGCCGGATGGTGCGCGAATGCACCGAAACCCTGGTCGCCTCCGGCGGAAGCGTGACCCCCGCCGACGTCACCGAGGCACGCGGAAGGCTCGCGGGCGCGTTGAACACCTTGATCACGCAACGCCGGGCCGAGCCGGCCGACGATCTCCTGACCGCGCTCGTCGCGGCGCGAGACGAAGGGGATCGCCTGTCGGACAACGAACTGCTCATGCTCGGCGTGGCCCTGCTGGCGGGCGGGCACGAGACCACGGCGAACCTGACCGGCAGCTTCCTGGTGGAGCTGCTGTCCGACCGCGAACGGTGGACGGCGCTCGTCGCCCGCCCCGAGCTGGTGCCGGCGGCGGTGGAGGAACTGCTGCGGTTCGTGCCGCTGGCGACGGTCGCGGACCTGGCGCGGATCGCCACGGAGGACCTCGAGGTCGGCGGCCAGGCGATCCGGGCGGGCGAGGCCGTCCTGGTCCAGCTGGACTCGGCCAACCGCGACGAATCGGTGTTCGCGTCGGCCGGGGACCTGGATTTCACCCGCGTGGTCAACCACCACGTCGCGTTCGGCTTCGGCGTGCACCACTGCATCGGCGCGCCCCTGGCGAGACTGGAGCTGCGGGTCCTGCTGTCGACACTGGTCCGCCGCCTGCCGGACCTGCGTCTCGCGATCCCCGCGGCCGACCTCGAGTGGCGGCGCGACGGCTTGATGCGCGGCGTCACGAGCCTGCCCATCACATGGGATCGCTACCCAGAGTGAGCAACACCCGAAGAAACCTCACGATCGCCACCGCCGAAAACCGAGCTGTTTTCGGCAAATCCGGTCCCGTACCAGTCCGCGTGATCACTCTGTGTATCGGGGTGTGACTGGGCGCGCATGATCATCGCGGTAGGTTTCCCGGCGTTCCCGGGGACCCGACGACGCGTCCCCGCCCACTCCCTCCGCCCGGCGCGCACCCCGTGGTGCGCGCTGTTCGCCGTGCCGAAAGGAAGTTGCTTGACCGCCACGACGTTGACACAGGTGCTGCGCGAGACCCACCCCGTTGCCGGGACCACCCGGCTGATCGTGCGGTGGGACCGCGAAACCGGCTGGGCGCACCTGGCCATCGCCGTCCCGGGCAGCGGACCCGCCTGCTTCGCGGGGTTCCACCGGTTCGCCGGCGGGAGCGCCGAAGCCGTCGCCGCCGAGCTCGCCGCCGCCGGGTGCGTGTCCGCTCCCCCGCTCCACCTCGACGACACCCTCTCGGAGATCGAAGCCGTGCTCCCGGAGGTGACCGCGGATGCGCGTCGATGACCTGCACCTGACCGGGATCGGCAGCGACGTCGGTGCGCTGACGCCGGCCGCGGTCCCGCTCGCGGCCGGCGAGTTCACCGCCGCCGAGGCCGAGCGGACCGGTCAGCTCTCCACCGCCGTCGCCGTGGTGCACGGCCCCGAGCTCGCGGTGCGCGCGGGCCGGGAAGCCCTGCGCCGGGCCGAATCCGCGGCCGGCGAACCGGTCTGGCCGACGCTGTGCCTGCACGCCGGGATCTACCACCCCGGCATCGACTTCTGGCACGCCGCGTCCTACGTCCGCGACCGGCTGAGCATCGGCGCCGGCCCCGGGCTCACCCTGGAGCTCGGCGCGATGAGCAACAGCGTCGTGGCGGGCCTGGACGTCGCGGCGAGCGTGCTGCACGGCCGCCCGGACCACGAGGCCGCGCTCATCACCGCCGGCGACCGGTTCGGCGGGCCCGGGTTCCCGCACTGGAGCACCGACACGGGCATCGTCTACGGCGACGCGGGCAGCGCGGTCGTGCTCTCGCGGCGGCCGGGCCTGGCGCGCGTCCGCGCGATCGCCTCCTACACCGATCCCTCGCTGGAGGGGTTGCAACGCGGCGACGAACCGTTCCGCACGGCCAGCGTCACGGCGCACCGGTCGCTGGACATCCGCCGCCGCAAGCGCCAGTGGCTCGCCCGCCACGGCGGCCCGGCGCACGTCGACACCCGCAACGCGGACGGCGTGACGGCGGTGGTGAAGACGGCGCTGTCCGACGCCGGGGTCGACCTGCCGGACATCGTGAAGATCTGCGCCCCGCACTACGGCCGCCGTCTGGTCGAGACGCAGATCCTGCGCCCGCTCGGCATTCCCGAGGACCGCACGATGACCGAGCTGGGCCTGCGGGTGGGCCACCTCGGCGCCAGCGACCAGATCGTGGCGCTGGACCACCTGCTCCGCACGGGCGAAGCCGGTCCGGGTGACCACGTGCTGCTGCTGGGCATCGGCGTCGGCATGACGTGGACGGCCGTCGTGCTGCAGCTCGGCCCCACGGCCGCGCTCTGACGGTCCGCCGATGCCGCTCCGGGCGGAGCGGCATCGGCGGCCGGTCATCCCCCGGGCGCCCGGCCCGCCGGCTCGCCCGGCACCGCGAACGCCCGGTCGAACTGCCAGAACGCCTGCGTCGGCGGCGCCGGAACGGGTTTGACCCGGCCCGCCGCGCGAAGCGGGTGCGTGACGGGATCGGGGTTCGTCCGCGGCGAGGGCGCTTTCTGCTCTTTCGTCGGGACACCCGCGTAGCGCAGCCGGGGCCACAGGTGCTCCTGCTTCATGATCACGCTGTGCGGTGCGACGTGGGTGTGTTCGCCGATTTCGGCGCCGTACAACGGAACCGTGCCGTGTGCGAGGGTCGAATGCGCGCCGACGTGCACGTGGTCGATCTTGAGCACGCGGTCCTCGAACGTGTGGGCCTGGAACATCGCGCTGACCGTGGCACCGTCGCCGAAGTGCAGCATGTCGGGGTCGACGACCTGCGCGAACCCCTCCCCCAGCACGACGCGCTTGCCGATGTCCATGCCCATCCGGCGCAGGTACAACGGCAGCAGCAACGTTCCTTCGAAGGCCGCCAGCACCCCGGAGGCGATTACTCCCCAAGCGACGTAAAGGAAGTCCCAGCGGCTGCACCAGCAGGACCACAGCGGGTGCACGCCGGGCTTGACCCGGCCCAGCAGGCCCCACTTCAGCGCGAGCACGATCAGGCACGGCAGGAGCGCCGTCGCCGCCGTCACCGCGGCCGCGCCCGGGAAGACGAGCGCGGCGAGCGGCAGACTCCTTGCGGCGTAGGCGATCCCGGTGAACCAGGCCGTCATGACGGCCAGGGGGACGACGGGGAGCGCGAAGCGCAGCCACTCCCAGAACACCCGGGTGACGACCCGCGCGAAGGACGGGTCGTGCGTGAGACTGCGGTCGGTGTCGACGATTTCCCGGCGCGGGAGCAGGATCGGCGGGTGACCGAACCACGAGGTCCCGGCCACCATGATGCGGTCGTCGGCGACCGTGCAGACGCCGATCAGGATGTCCGGGGGCAGCCGTTGCCCGGCCGGGATGACCGCGTGGTTGCCTAGGAACGTGTCGTGCCCGAGGCGGACCGGCGCGAGGGTGACCGTGCCCTGCTGGATGCGCGGGCCGCCGAGGTAGATGCCGTCGGCGAAGAAGGTGTCCGGGCCGATGTCGACCAGCTCCGGCACGACGTCGATGATCGTGCTGATCTCGCAGCCGCGCCCCACCTTCATCCCGGCCCAGCGCAGCCACACGGGCCAGAAGAGCCCGCCGGAGAGCCAGTTGCCCGCCGTGGTGACCAGGCCCGTCTTCAGCCCGACCCGGATGTAGGCGAGGCTCCACCGGCTGATCACGCCGCTGCCGACGCGGCCGAGCAGCCGCGCGCTGAGTGCCTCGAGCCACACCGAGACCAGCAGTGACAGGCAGCTCGCGCCGGCGAGGACGACCAGGAACCGCAGGTGCGCCCACGGCTGTGTGAGCGCACCGAGCACCGCCGGGTAGGTGACGTCGAACGCCAGGACCAGCGCGATCATCACGATCGAGAACGGCAGCGTGAACAGCCACGCGAAGGCCGCCCGGGCCGCGATGGTCGCGAGCCCGTGCGCGAACGGGGAGAGCATGCCCGAGACGACCGGGACCGGCGCCCGCGGTGCGGGTCCCGCGTCGTGCGCGGGGACGCCGTCCCAGCGGCGGCCGTCGGGAACGGCGGTTCCGGACGGCAGCGACGACAACGCGGCCAGCCACGCCCCGCGGCCGAGCCGGGTGTTGGGCGCCATGCCCGCGCGGACGTCCACGGTGGCGCCGCCCGCGACGGTGACCCGGCCGATCGTGAGGTGTCCCTCGCCCAGCTGCACCAGGCCGAGCGAGGCGTCCTGGGCGATGGTGGCGTCGTCGCCGATGTCGAGCAGGTCCCAGCCGCCCTGCGCGACGTCGACGCCCCGGTGGATGTGCACGCGCCGGCCGATCCGGGCCCCGAGCGAGCGCAGGGCCACGCACTGGAACTCGGTGCCGGCGATGGTCCCCCACGGCACGAACCGCAGCAGGTGCCGCACGATCCACAGGCGCAGGTGGAACCCGCTCCAGACGGGCACCCGCACCGGTTTGAACTTGCCGATGAGCACGCGTTTCGCCCGCACGGCCAGGAAAACGGCCACCGGCGTCCAGCCGAACCCGGCCACCAGCACCGCGACCGGGAGCAGGACGATCAGCGGGACGAGCCCGATCCGCTCGGCCAGCCACGGCAGCACGACGAAGACGGCGAAGTAGCCGATCGGCGCGGCGATCGCCAGCTCGGCGAACAGCCACGCCGCCTGCGCCAGGGTGATGGCGACCGCACGGCGCGCCGGGGCCGCGACCGCGTCCAGCTCGTCGTGGTTCGCGGGGGCGGCCAGCTTCGCCAGCTCCGACACGGTGCGGGCGCGGTAGACGTCCCGGACGGCGATGGCTTCGGTGAGCGGGTTCCCCCGCAGTTTCGAGATCAGCATCGCCGCCTGCAGCGAGCTGCCGCCGAGGTCGTCGAAGAAGTCGTCGTCGGCGCCGATGTCGTCGGTCCCGAACACCGCGCGCAGCGCTTCGGCGATGAACTCCTCGACTCCGGTGCCGGCGGTCCGGGCCGCGTGGCGCCGCCCGCTGGCGAGGACCGGCAGGTCGGCCCGGCGCAGCTTGCCGCCGGCACTGCGCGGCAGCGTGCCGATCTCGCCGAAGACCGCCGGGATCATGTACGCGGGCAGGACTTCGCGCAGCCGGTCCTTCAGGACGGCCGGGTCCGGCATGGCGCCGTCGGGGACCAGGTGCGCGGCGATCACCTGGCCCGCGCCCTCGCCTTGGACCCGGCAGGCCGCTTCGCGCACGCCGGGCAACCGGGCGAGGGACGCCTCGATCGCCTCCAGCTCGATCCGGTAGCCGCGCAGCTTGACCTGCGAGTCGATCCGGCCGTGGTAGAAGAGCGTCCCGTCCGGCCCGGCGTGCACGAGGTCACCGGTGCGGTACAGCCGCCCGAGCCGCGGGTGGTGCGGGAACTTCTCCGCCGTCAGCTCCGGTTTGCCGTGGTAGCCGAGCGCCAGGCCGGCGCCGCTCATGCACAGCTCGCCCTGCTCCCCGGGCTTCACCGGCTCGAGCCGGTCGTCGAGCACCCAGGCCCGCATGCCCGGCACGGGCTTGCCGACGGCCACCGGCTTGCCGGGTTCGACGTCGGCGCGCAGGCAGGTCACCGTGCATTCGGTCGGCCCGTAGCCGTTGACCATGCGGCGTCCCGGCGCCCAGCGCTCCGCGACGTCGTCGGGCAGGGCTTCCCCGCCGACGTAGAGCAGGCGCAGGTCGGGCAGCTCCCGCCGCGGGTCCTCGCACGCGGTCGCCCGCAGCAGCGTCGGCGGCGGGCAGAGCACGGTCACCCGCTCACGCCGCAGCCACGGCACGAGGTCCGGGCCGAGCCGGGCGGTGTCGTCGTCCATCACGACGACGGTGGCGCCGCACGCCCACGCCATCCACATTTCCTCGACCGACGAGTCGTACGCCGGGGAAGACCCCTGGGCGACGCGGTCCCCCGGCGCGAGCCCGAACTCCGCGACGTCCGACCGGATCAGGTTGACCACCCCGCGGTGCCCGACGAGCACGCCCTTCGGCTTTCCCGTCGTCCCGGAGGTGTAGATGACGTAAGCCAGTCCCGGCGGCGCCGCGGGGGCGATGACCGGCTGCGCGGCGGGCCCGGCCGGGCCGTCGACGCGCTGCACCGCTCCGGTGTAGCCGGCGCGACGGGCCCGATCGTGCCCGGCCCGGTCGGTGATCAGCAGCGCCGGCGTGGCGTCCCCGAGGATGTGGCCGAGCTGCTCGTCCGGGAACGACGGGTCGACGCAGACGTAGGCCGACCCGGCGCGGAGCACGCCCAGCTGCGCGAGGTAGAGGTCCTCGCTCGTGCGGGGCACCAGGATCGCGACGATCCCCGGCCGCCGGACCGCCTGCTGCACAGCGCGGGCGACGACGCTGGACCGGCGGAGCAGGTCGCGGTAGGTGACGGTGCGCCGCGCCCGCCCGCCCGAGGGCGGGACGTCCAGCGCGACCGCGTCCGGCCGCCGGCGCGCCGACTGCTCGAAGAAGTGGTGCAGCAGCGCGGGTCCGGCGGTGGAGGGCTGGAGTGCCTCGCTCACCCCTCACACCCCGAGGGGTTCGGCGATCCGGCCGTCGAGCACGGCCAGCAGGTACGGCGAAAGCAGGCTGCGCAACGCTTCGCGCCGATGCGGCGGCAGGTAACGGAAGCCTTGGACCACGCCGTCGCACCGGTCCGCGCCGCACCGGCACTCGAACGGCTCGGCCATGTCGTACTCGGTGCTGGCGTAGTGGAAGGTGATCTCCGCCCACGCCGGGATCGGGCGCAGGCTGAGCACCTCCCGGTCCCGGATCACCGCGACCGGCTCGCAGGCGTGGTTCATGAACCGCCAGTAGTACCGGTCCAGCACCTCCTCCAGCGGGCACCCGGCGGGCATGTCGACGTGCCGGCTCGCGTCGAGCTGCACCGTGTAGCGCGTCGGCGTCGCCGTGAGTTCACCCTCGAGGGTGAACAACACCGTGCGGGCCGGGACCGCCTGGTTCGTGACCAACCGGTACTCGCCGTCGTTGCGGACCACGGCCGCACGCCGCGCCTCGATGACCTCGGACATCCGTGACCTCCCGGGAGCTGATCGTCTACCGGGAGCACGAGAGCCGGTCCGGGAGAGTTCACCCCGGCGCGGACGTGTTCTCAGGATCCTCTCAACGCCCGGCTGCTAGCGAAGGCCGGCCCGGAACCCGCGGTCCACCGGGCCGTTCGGCTCCGCACCGGCGGTCGCGTGCCGGAGGACCGGCTGGTCGCGACCGGCGGCTGAGCCAGGTTCCTAGTCGGCCGCCGGGAGTTCGGCGAGCCGTCGGCGTACCCCGGTGGCGTCCGGCATGCACAGGTCCTCGTAGATCCGGAGCGCCGCCACCCACCGGCGGCGGGCCTCGGCCGGTGCCCCCGATTGGGCATGGGCGGCCGCCATCCCGTCCAGCGAGGCGGCTTCCTGCTCGCGATCCTCGATCGTCCGGGCGTGGTTCAGGGCCTGCTGGTGGTACCCCAGGGCTTCGCCGCCCCGGCCGGCCGCGCACGCCACCCGGCCCTGGCCGTTGAGCGCCGTGCATTCGAGGCGCCGGTCGCCGAGTTTCGCGGCCAGCGTCTGGGCCTGCTGGTGCGCGTCGGCCGCGTCCGGGTGGCGGCCCATGCGCTCGTACGCGCTGCCGAGGTTAACCAGCACCTCCGCTTCGCCGACCGGGTCGCCGATCTCCCGGAACACGGCGATCGCGCCGAGGTGGTGCTCGAGGGCTTCGGTGTGCCGGCCCCAGCGTGAGCAGATCCGGCCGAGGTCGGTGTGCGCGATCGATTCGGCCGCGCGGTCGCCGATGTCGTGCAGGATCCGCAGGGCGCGCTGGTGGTGGTCGTAGGCCTCGGTCAGGCGCCCGTAGCTCTGCAGGGCGTTGCCGAGGTCGTTGAGGATCCGGCCCTGGCCGACGCGCTGCCCGGTCTCCTCGTAGATCGCCGCGGCCTGGCGGTAACACGACACCGCCTCCTCGTGCCGGCCCAGGCTGTGCTGCACCTGGCCGATGCTGGCCAGCGCGACGGCTTCCTGGACGCGGTCGCCGATTTCGCGGCTGACCGCGAGCGCCCGGCCGTAGCCGTCGAGGGCGTCGTGGTAGCGGCGGACCCGGCCTTCGTTGTGGCCCAACGCGATCAGCGCCCGTGCCTCGCCGGCGCGGTCCCCGAGTTCGCGGAACAGCCCCAGCGCGCGCCGGTAGTGCTCGTCGGCGTCCCCGTAGGCGCCCGACCGGGCGTGCGACCGCCCGAGTTCCAGCAGCCCGCGCGCCTGCCCGGCCCGGTCCCCGAGCCGCTCGGCCGCCCAGAGCGCCCGCCGGTGCACGGAAAACGCGTCCGCGTTGTGGTAACCGACGCTCAGGTACTGGTCGATCGCCCGCGCCAGCTTGACGGCGTACCCGGCCAGCTCGCCGCTCGCCGTGCGCGTGATCGCGACGAGGGTCAGCCGTTCGGTGTCCAGCCACGCCTTCGCGGCGACCGCCGGCATCGGCGCCGTCCGGCCCGGCTCGGCGTCTTCGCGGCGCCACGCCACGGTTTCCGGGAAGACGGCGTCCATCGCGGCCAGCGCGTGCGTCAGGTAGAACTCGTAGAGGTTCTCCAGCGCGCGGTGCCGGTCGGCCTCGTCGAGCTGCTGCTGCGCGCGCTCCCGGGCGAAGGCCCGCAGCAGGTCGTGCATCCGCCAGCGGTCCGTGCCGGTGGCCTCCACCAGGTGGGCGCCGGCGAGCACGTCGAGCAGCCGCCGCCCGCCGGCCCCGGCGAGGGCGGCGACGGCGTCGCTGCCGGCGTCCTGGCCGGGATGCAGGCCCAGCAACCAGAACAGGCGGTTCGCCTCGGGCGGCAGGTGCCGTTCCGACCACGAAAACACGGCCCGCACGGCGGTCGCGGCGTCGGCCCCGGCCTCCAGCAGGTCCAGCCGCTGCCGCTCGTCGGCGAGGTCCTCCAGCCCGACCCGGCCGCGGCGGACGACGAGTTCGGCCGCGACCCGCAGGGCCAGCGGGAGCCGGGCGCAGTGCGCGGCCAGGTCCTCGAGCTCCGCCGGCCCGGCGATCCGGTCGCCGATGAGCTGCCGCAGCAGCTCGACGGCTTCGTCGCGGGCCAGCACGTCCAGCCCGATCCGGCGGGCACCGTCGCGGGCCACCAGCCCGACCAGGCCGTCGCGGCTGGTGACGACCACCGCGCTGCCCGGTCCGGCCGGCAGCAGCGGGCGCACGTGCGCGGCGTCGCGCGCGTTGTCGAGCACCACCAGCACGCGCTTCCCGGCCGTCAGGCTCCGGTACAGCGCGACCTGCTCCGGCAATGTGCCGGGCTGGCGCTCGGTGACGCCGAACGCGGTCAGGAACCCGCGCAGGGCCTCTTCGACCGGCACCACGCCACCGGGGTCGAACCCCTGCAGGTCGACGTGGAGCTGCCCGTCCGGGAACCGGGCCGCGACGCGGTGCGCCCAGCGCACGGCCAGCGCCGTCTTGCCCACGCCGGCGGTGCCGCAGATCGCGAGGACGGCGACCGCGGCCGGGTCCGCCGCGGCGTCGAGGGCGGCGAGTTCGTCGTGCCGCCCGGTGAACCCCGCCACCGCGGGCGGCAGCTGAGCCGGCACGGGCGCCGGATCCGCGCGGGGCGTGGCCAGCAGCCGGGGATCGTG
This sequence comes from Amycolatopsis sp. NPDC004378, assembly GCF_053602455.1. Lineage (NCBI taxonomy): Bacteria > Bacillati > Actinomycetota > Actinomycetes > Pseudonocardiales > Pseudonocardiaceae > Amycolatopsis > Amycolatopsis sp. NPDC004378. The sequence continues at coordinate 78,445 of NZ_JBSGDR010000016.1, read as the reverse complement.
CGCGAGGATCCGGCGCTGGATGCCGGTCAGCTCGGGAGACGGTTCCACCCCGGTGTACTCGACGAGCTCGTGCCGGGCCCGCCGGAAGGCGGCCAGCGCGTCCGCCTGCCGCCCCGCGCGGTACAGGGCCGTCATCAGCTGGCCCCACAGCCGTTCGTGCCCGGAATGGGCCGCGGTCAGGTCCGTCAGCTCGGCGACGAGTTCCCCGCCGAGCCCGGCGGACAGATCGGCGTCGACGCGGTCCTGCACGGCGTCGAGGCGTTCGCGCGCGAGCCGCGTTCGGTCCATTTCCAGCGCGGCGATCCCGTCGAACTCGGCGTACGGCGTCCCGCGCCACAGCCCCAGCGCCGCGGTCAGCCGTGCGCGGGCGACCTCGGCCGGTGCCGCGTGCCCCTCCCGGGCCAGCCGGCGGAACCGCACGGCGTCCACGGTCTCCGGTTCGAGCAGGACGTACCCCGGTGCCCGGGTCCCGATGAGCCCGGCGACCGGCGGCAGCGCCCGGCGCAGCCGCGAGACGTAGGTGCGGACCGTCCGCCCGGCGTCCGGCGGCGGCTCGGGACCCCAGAGCTGGGACACGAACGCCGACACGCTCACGGGCCGGCCGGCGTGGGCCGCGAGCAGCGCGAGCATGGCCCGCAGCCGGGGCCCGCCGGGATCGAGCAGGGCACCGCCGGCCTCGACCTCGAACGGTCCCAGCACACGAATATCGACCTCCGGCGCCCGCCGACCCGTCATCCGGCCCTCCGCACAGCCACGTTCCGCCGTGATGAGGAAGCATGGACCCGCCGCGGGGATACGTCACTGGCCCGAACAGAGCAGCGGCACCCCGGAGTCCACAGTGGACTTTCGCGGTCACCCGCCCCGGGCACAGCCGACCAGGCCGGACACCGCCTCCGCCGGGGACGGCATCGCGGCGATCTCCGCCGCCACCGCTCGGGCGGCCTCGCGGGCGGACTCGTCCTTCAGCAGCTCCCCCGCCCGCTCCGTGACCGCCTCCGCCGTCACCTCGGCACCCAGCAGCCGCGCCCCCGCGCCCGACGCCACCACCGCCTCGCTGTTCGCGAACTGGTCCCCGCCCTGCGGGAGGACCAGCTGGGGCACGCCCGCCGCGAACGAGCCGAGCATCGTGCCGTTGCCGCCGTGGTGGACCACGAAGTCCACGCGGGGCAGCAGCCGCGACTGCGGGACCCACGCGACGCTCCGGACGTTCTCCGGCAGCTCGCCCAGCGCCTCCGGGGGCACCGTCGGGCCCGAGGCCACCAGCACGTCGACGTCGAGCACCCCCAAGCCGCCGAGCACCGTGCGCAGGACGTCCGCGCTGCCCATCACCGTGCCGAGCGTCAGGTAGACCAGGGGGCGGTCGCGGGCCGGCAAGGCGGGCAGCTCGCCCGCGCCGCTCCACCCCACCGGGCGCACCGGCAGCCGCGGCACCAGGTCGCGGAAACCGCGGTGCTGCACCGAGTCCGGGCAGATGTCGACGAACGGGTGGCCCAGTTCGGCGAGCCCGCGCCAGTCCAGCCCGAACTCGGCGGCGAGCCGCGCGAACGGGGCCACCTTCTCCGCGTCCACCGCCACGCGCATGACGTGCCCGAAGGTGTGCCCGACGGCCGGGATCCCGGCGGCCCGCGCGGCGAACGAACCCCCGATGTTCGAGGCCTCGTAGACGACCAGATCGGGCCGCCGCGTGGCGAACAGCCCGGTGAGCCCGGCGAAGTAGCTGCGCGGCAGCACCTCGCCGAAGACCCGGTCCATGACCTCGGTCATCCGCTCGAGGGGCATCTCCGCACCGGGCGTCTCACCGGCCTCGGCGAAGAGCCGGTCGAAGGCGACCCGCACGTCGACCCCGGCGGCGACGGCCTCGACCCCGGCCGCCCGCAGGTCCGGCAGAAAGCCTTCGGCGGTGGCGAAAAGGACCTCGTGCCCGGCCTCGCGCGCGGCGACGGCGAGCGGCAGCAGCGGGTAGACGTGACCGTAGGCGGCCAGCGACGTGAACAGGATGCGCACCTGATCGACTGTAACCATCCCGCGGCGGCTGCCGGTGGCTTTCTCTCCGGCCGTGCGGCGTTTCCGGCGCCTTACCACGCCACCGGCAGCTCGTACGGCCCGAAGACCGCGGAGTCGTGCTTGAACGGCAGGTCCGCGACCGGCACCGCCAGCCGCAGTTCGGGGGCCCGGCGCAGCAGTGTCGTGAAGTAGGTCTCCAGCTCCAGCCGGGCCAGGTTCTGGCCGATGCACTGGTGCGGGCCGAACCCGAACGCGAGGTGGTGGTGGCGGTTGGGCCGGTCGAGGGCGAACTCGTCCGGGCGCTCGAACTGCGCCGGGTCGCGGTTGCCCGCGTGGCACAGGCCGATCACGCCCTCGCCCGCCCGGATCCGGACACCGGCCAGGTCCGCGTCGGCCGTCGCGATGCGGGCCGTGGCCACCTCCGCCACCGACAGGTGCCGCAGCAGTTCCTCCACCGCCGCCGGCACCAGCGCCGGGTCCGCCGCCAGCTTCGCGCGGACGTCCGGGTTCTCCAGCAGGAACAACGTGCCGAGGGCGATCATGTTGGACGTCGTTTCGTGGCCGGCCACCACGAGCAGCACGGCGAGGCTCGCGAGCTCGGCCGCGTCCAGGTCCCCGGCCGCCCGGCGGCGCCGGACCTGGCGGCTCAGCAGGTCGTCGGCCGGTGCCACCGCCTTCGCCGCCACCAGGTCGCGGAAGTAGGCCTGCAGCTCGTCGACCGCCTGCTTCCGCTGGGCCAGCGGGGTTTGACGCCGCAGCAGGGCGAGGCTGCGCTCCTGGAAGAACCCGTGGTCGGCGTACGGGACACCGAGCTGGCCGCAGATCACCATCGACGGCACCGGCAAGGCCACTGTGGACACCAGGTCGGCCGGAGCCGGCCCGGCCAGCAGCACGTCGAAGCGCTCGTCGACGATCTCGCGGATGCGCGGCCGCAGCCGTTCCAGGCGCCGGATCGTGTACTCGCCGACGACCTCGTGCCGGGCCGCGGTGTGCGGGGGCGGGTCCAGGTTGATGATCGACGGCTTGAACGAGCGCGGCCCGGACAGCGGATTGCGCACCAGGAAAGGAAAACCCTGCCGCAGCCGGTCGGAGCTGAACCGCGGGTCGGTGAGCATCGCGCGGATGTCGTCGGCGGCGGTGAGCACCCAGGCCGGGCCGCCCCAGGGCAGCCGGACGCGGGTGGCCCGCCCCGACTCGCGCATCACGCGGTATTCGGGGGGCGGGTCGAAGGGGGTGACGCGGCGCATCGGGAACGCGGGGAGCTCTCCCGCCGTAGGTACCTCGGCTGGCTCGGACACGGCTCGGACGTCTCCCATCCTCCGGGTGCTTCCCACGGTAGGAGCCGGGTGGCGGCCGGTTCATCTCGTGGTGTGCTGCCTCGGGCCCGAGACCGTGCCCGCGCGGCGAACCCCGTGGTATCCCCGGAAGGTCACCCCCGGGAGAGCCACCAGCATCGAGGAGCACCCGTGTCGACGACCATCACCGAGGCCCCCGTCCCGGCTCCGCCGAAAACGCTTTCCCGCCCCCGGTGGCAGCCGTGGGCCCTGGCGGCGATCTGCGCGGCGGCGGCCGTGCTCTACTTCTGGAACCTCGCCGACGGCCGGATCGGCAACAGCTACTACTCGGCCGCGATCCGCTCGATGTCGCTGAATGTCCGGAACTTCCTGTTCGGGTCCTTCGACGGCCAAGGCGTCGTGACGCTCGACAAGCCGCCGCTCGGCCAGTGGCCGCAGGTCCTTTCGACCGCGTTGTTCGGCTACCACGGCTGGTCGTTGCTGCTCCCCCAGGCGGTCGAGGGCGTCGCCGCCGTGTTCCTGCTCCACCGCGCCGTGCGGCGGTGGGCCGGGGAGCACACCGCGCTGCTCGCCGCGGCGTTGTTCGCGCTCACGCCGGTGGTCGTCGCGGTGGACCGCGACAACAACCCGGACACGCTGCTGGTGCTCCTGCTCGTGGCCGCGGCGTACGCCCTCACGCGCGCCGTGTCCGCCGACCGGCCGCGGGCCGCGACGGCGTGGCTGCTGGCGTCGTCGGCGCTGCTCGGTTGCGGCTTCGTGACGAAGATGCTGCAGGCGTGGGTGGTGGTCCCGGCATTCGCCTTCGCGTACCTCGCGGGGCCGGGCGCGGGCGTGCGCCGCAAGCTCGCGGACCTGCTCGGCGCGGCGGTCGTGCTGGTCGTGACGTCCGGGTGGTGGATCGCGGTGGTCGACCTGTGGCCCGGGACCAAGCCCTACATCGGCGGCAGCACCGACGGCACGGCGTGGCAGCTCCTGTGGGGCTACAACGGGTTCAGCCGCGTCGTCGGCGGGGACGCGACGCTGCCCGGGGGCGGCCTCCCGTCGGGGATGGTGCTGCCGCCGGGGGTGCACCTGCCGCCGGGTGGCCTGGTGACGATCTTCGGCGGCGAGCCCGGTTTCGGGCGGCTCTTCGGCGACCTGGCGGGCGGCCAGATCTCGTGGCTGCTGCCGCTGACCCTGGTCGTCCTCGCTGCGGCGGTGCTGTTCCGCGCCCCGCGGGCGGACCGGGCCCGGACGGCGGGGTGGCTGCTGTGGGGCGGCTGGCTCGTGGTGACGGCCGTGCTGTTCAGCTTCGCGCACGGCACCTGGCACCCGTACTACACGGCCGCACTGGCCCCGGCGCTGGCGGCGGTCACGGCGGCCGGGGTGGCCCGGCTCCGGCGCACGACGCGGGCCGGCGTGCCCGCGCGCGTCGTGCTCGCCCTCGGGTTCGTGCTCGCCGGCGCCTGGGCCTACGTCCTCACCACCCGCACCCCGGACTACCACGCGTGGACCGGACCGGTGGCCCTGGCCGCCGCGGTCGTCGCGGCCGCGGCGCTGCTCGCCCCCCGGCTGACCGGGCCGGCGATCGGGCTCGGCCTCGCGGCCGTCGTGCTGACCCCGGCGGTCTGGTCGGTCTCGACCGCGTTCGCGGGCACCGACAACGGCCCGCTCCCGACGGCTGGCCCGGCCCTGGGCGGCGCGTCGGCCCCGGTCGCCCTCTCCCCCGACGAGCAGCGGATCCTGGCCTACGCGCGGCAGCACGCGGGCGGCACCGGGATCACCCTCCTCGTCGACGGCAGCGCCATGTTCACCGCGCCCTACCTCATCACGACGAACGAGCGGGTGGTCGGTGTCGGCGGCTTCCTCGGCACCGACGACGTCCCGGCCCCGGCCACCCTCGAGCGGTGGGCCACCGACGGCACTCTCGAGTACGTCCTGAGCTACACCGCTCCCGGCGATCCCGGCCCGACCGCCGTGCAGCGCGCCCGGTCGGCGTGGTTCGACCGCCACTGCACGACGATCGCCCCGGCCGAGTACGGCGTGACGGCGTCCCCCACGCAGGCGGCGTCGTCGTTCACGGGCCTGATCGGCGGGCAGCGGCTGCGGGAGTGCCACGCGTGACGCCCGGCAGCCCGAGCAAGAACATCCCGGCCGCGACGCCGAGCATCGTGAGCACCCCGCGGGGCCAGAAGATGTGACTGTCGAGAAAGGACACGCTCGCGACCAGCAGCACGACCGCTCCGGGCGCGGCTCGCCACCCCGCGCGCATCGCGGCGGCGACGGCGATCAGCACGGCGGCGGCCAGGAAGCACCCGGCACCGAGGTGGCCGAGCAGGTCCCCGATCCCGAACAGGGCACCGACGACCGGGGTGACGTCGTGCTGGGCCTCCGTGACGGTGCCCGCGGCGATGCCGGCGACCGCGTCGAGACCGCCGTAGAAGGCCGCGTAGCCGAACGCCGCCAGCCGCCCCGGCCAGCGGATCCACGGCGGCGCCGCGGCCAGCAGGAACCACTGCGCCACGGCCGGCAGCGGGAAGACCGGCAGCAGGAGCACGTGCAGCGTCGTCCACCGCGACGCGGTGGCGGCGTCCAGCACCGCGGGGTGCGCGGCCCCGAACCCGGCGAGCAGCAGGCCCGGCAGCGCGACCAGCACGGGTTGCGACCATCGAGAACCGGGCATCGGCCGAGGGTAACGGCGTTGGGCCGGGCCGGAGATCAGGAATCCCTTACGGCGCCGCCCGCGAGGTCGCGGCCGGCGCGGAAGAACCGCACGACCGCGTCCCCGTCGCCGAGGCCGGCCAGCGTGCGCGCGGCGCCGAAGGGCGCGTTCCAGAATTCACCCCGGCGGGGTTCGAACGGCCCGACGTAGGCGTACGGCTCGGCCGAGTACCGGTCCCCCGGCGAGACGCCGTAGTTCACCTCGTCGAGCACGATCGCGACGTCGAAGTGCTCCGGCCACAGGACCGGCGTCAGCCCGGGGGCGAACGCCCGCAGGGCCCGGTCCCCGTCGGCGAACGCGCGCACCAGCGTGGACACGGCGGCCGCGTCCAGCGTGAGCACCTCGTCGGTCCCGACGCCCGGTCCGCCGCCGTACACCCCGGCGGGCTCTCCCGCTTCGAGTCCCGCGGCCGCGGCGACCTGCGCGTACGACCGGCCGTCCAGCGGGAACCGGCCGGACGGCGTGACGAGCTCGGCCCCTTCGACGCGCAGGGCGGGCTCGGTCACCGTGGCGAACCCGCCCTCGGTCACGCGCAGCTCGATGCGCCCGGTCGTGCGGTGCTGCGGCCCGGCGAGCAGCAGCTCCGCGGCCCCGTGCAGGAACCGCCGGGTGGTTTCGAGAACCTTCTCGGACATCACCGGACTCCTCGTGTAACGCCTGACCCCGACCGGGGCACTGAGTCTGCCGTCACCACTGTTTCGACGGCACAGTGTGCCCGAGCCTGGGAGGCGTTACATGACGGACAACGGCTGGCACCGGGTCGACCCGGCGGACGTGCCGGCGGACGGCCGGGTCCGCAGCGTCACGGTCGGCGGCCGCAGCGTCGCGCTGTCCCGCTGCGGTGAGCGGCTGGGCGCGCTGGAGAACCGCTGCCCGCACCAGGGCGGCCCGCTCGGCGAGGGGTCGATCGAGAAGGGCCTGCTGCGCTGCCCGTGGCACGGCTACGACTACGACCCGATCTCCGGGCTGCCACCGGAGGGGTTTTCCGACGGCGTCGCGACCTACCCGGTCGAGCAGCGCGAAGACGGCGTGTTCGTCCGGCTGCCGGAACCGGCGAAGGCCGAGCGCACGGTCGCGGACGTGCTGGTCGAGACGCTCGTGGCCTGGGGCGTGACCCACGTGTTCGGCATGGTCGGGCACTCGAACCTCGGGTTCGCCGAAGCGCTTCGCCGCGCCGAGGACCGCGGTGAGCTGGCCTACGTCGGCATCCGGCACGAGGGCGCGGCGGCGTTCGCGGCGAGCGCGTACGGCAAGCTGACCGGCCGGCCGGCGGCGTGCTTCGCGATCGCCGGTCCCGGCTCGACGAACCTGCTCACCGGGCTGTACGACGCGAAGCTGGACGGCGCGCCGGTGCTCGCGATCTCCGGTCAGGTGCCGTCGAAGGTGCTCGGCCGCGGCGCGTTCCAGGACGTCGACCTGTCCGCGGTGTTCCGCGATGTCGCCGTGTCGACCACGACCGTCCACAGTGGCAGCGACCACGCCGAACTCGCCGCGCTGGCGGTCAAGCACGCGGTCGACCGCCGCGGGGTCGCGCACCTCGTGCTGCCCGACGAAGTCCAGGTCCGGCCGAGCGACGCGCCCGCGTCCACTCCGGACGGCCGCACGGCCGGCCGCCGGATCCGGCCGGAGGACTCCGCCGTCGAGGCCGCCGCGGCGCTGGTCCGCGGCGCGCGCCGCCCGGTGGTGATCGCCGGGCACGGCGCGCGGGGCGCCGAAACCGAAGTCCGGTCCTTGGCCGAGGCGCTCACCGCGCCCGTGCTCACGACGTTCAAGGCGAAGGGCCTGGTCCCGGACACCCACCCGCTGGGCGCCGGGGTGCTCGGGCGCAGCGGCACACCGGTGGCGAGCTGGCTGATGAACGAGGCCGACCTGCTGATCGTCGTCGGCGCGTCCTTCTCCGACCACACCGGAATCGCCGCCTACAAGCCGATCCTGCAGATCGACGACGAGCCGGCCGCGATCGGCCGCTTCGACGCGGTCACGACGTCGTTGCTCGGGGACGCCCGGCTCACGCTGTCGGCGCTGAGCGCCGCGCTCGGCGAGACGAAGGCCGAGGACCAGCGCCCCGACGTCGCCGCGCGCTGGGAGATCTGGCGTGCGGAGAAGGCCCGCCGTGCGGCCGACGACCGGGGCCGCGGAGTGGCCGCGGCGGCGGTGTTCGACGCCCTGTCGCGGCACCTGCCCGCCGACGCCGTGGTGACCGTCGACGTCGGCAACCACGCCTACTCCCTCGGCCGCTACCTCGAGTCGCAGGGCCAGCCGGTGCTGATGTCGGGCTACCTCGGCTCGATCGGGTTCGGCTACCCGGCCGCGCTCGGCGCCTGGGCGGCCGCACCGGACCGCCCGATCGTCGCGGTCACCGGCGACGGCGGGTTCGGCCAGTACGCCACCGAACTCACCACGGCCGTCAAGTACGGCATCCCGGTCAAGCACGTCCTGCTGAACAACAACGCGCTCGGCAAGATCAGCAAGGAACAGCTGGCCGGGGACTACCCGGTCTGGCAGACCTCGCTGCGCAACCCCGACTGGGCCGCCTACGCCGAACTGTGCGGCGCCACGGGCATCCGCGTCACCGCCCGCGACCAGCTCGAGGACGCCATGACCACGCTCTTCGCCACCACCGGACCCGCCCTGCTCTGCGTCGAACAGGACGCCGAACTCCTCTGACCGGAAGGAAAACCATGCCGAAGTACGACGACCTGCGCGCGCTGTTCGTGAACTGCACGCTCAAGCGGTCCCCCGAGCGCAGCAACACCGAAGGGCTGATCGACGTCAGCCGCGGGATCATGGAAAAGAACGGCGTCGCCGTCGAAGTCGTCCGGGCGATCGACCACGACATCGCGATCGGCGTCTGGCCCGACATGACCGAGCACGGCTGGGAAACCGACGAGTGGCCCGCCCTCTACGCGAAGGTCATGGCCGCCGACATCCTCGTCATCGCGGGCCCGATCTGGCTGGGCGACAACAGTTCCGTCACCAAACAGGTCATCGAACGCCTCTACGCCTGCTCGCACCTGCTCAACGACGCCGGGCAGTACGCCTACTACGGCCGCGTCGGCGGTTGCCTGATCACCGGCAACGAAGACGGCGTCAAGCACTGCGCCATGAACGTCCTCTACAGCCTCCAGCACCTCGGCTACACCATCCCGCCGCAGGCCGACGCCGGCTGGATCGGCGAGGCCGGACCCGGACCGTCCTACCTGGACCCCGGCTCCGGCGGGCCGGAGAACGACTTCACCAACCGCAACACGACGTTCATGACCTGGAACCTGCTGCACCTGGCCCGGCTGCTCAAGGACGCGGGCGGCATCCCGGCGCACGGCAACCAGCGCAGCGAATGGGACGCCGGCTGCCGTTTCGACTTCGCCAACCCCGAATACCGCTGAGCCTGCCGTGCCCGGCGTCGAGTTCGTGAACCTGTTCGCGGTGGCCGCGATCGCGCTCGTCGCGCCCCTGGTGACGGCGCTCGTGCCGAAACCGCGCGTTCCGGCGGTCGTGCTGGAGATCGTGCTCGGGATCGTCGCCGGGCCGTCGGTGCTGGGCTGGGTCGACGCCGACGTGCCGGTGCGGATCGCCGCTCTGCTCGGCCTGGCGTTCCTGCTGTTCCTGGCCGGGCTCGAGATCGACGTGCACCGCCTGCGCGGGCGGGCGCTGCGGACGGCCCTGCTCGGCTACGGCGCCACCCTCGTGCTCGGCTTGGCCGCCGGATCCGCGTTCGGTGCGGCGGGCTGGGTGAAGAGCCCGCTCCTGATCGCCGTGGCGCTCTCGGCGACGTCGCTCGGCCTGGTCGTCCCGGTGCTCAAGGACGCCGGCCAGGCCGGGAGCGCACTCGGGCAGGCGGTCATCGCGGCCTGCTCGGTCGCCGACTTCGCCGCTGTCGTGCTGTTGTCACTGCTGTTCTCGGCGTCCGGGGGCAGCACCGGCGGGCGCGTCGTGCTGCTGGCGGCGTTCGCGCTGCTGGTCGCGGCGACGGCGGTCGTGGTGTCGCTGGCCGGGAAGTCGCGCCGGCTGGGCGCGACCCTGACCACGCTGCAGGACACCACGGCCGAGATCCGGGTCCGCGCCGCGGTGGTGCTGCTGGTCGCGTTCGTCGCGCTCGCGGAAGCGTTCGGGCTCGAAAGCATCCTCGGCGCGTTCCTGGCCGGCGCCGTGGTCGGGCTGCTCGACCGGGACTCCGCCTCGCACCCGCGGTTCCGGGCGAAGCTGGACGCCATCGGCTACGGCTTCCTGATCCCGGTCTTCTTCGTCGCCAGCGGGCTGCGGCTGGACCTCGCCGGGCTGCTGGCCGATCCCGCGGCGCTGGCGCGAGTCCCGCTGTTCCTCGTGGCGCTGCTGATCGCCCGTGGCGTCCCGGCATTGTCGTACGCCCGGGAGTTCGGCCGGCGCCCGGCGGCCGCGGCGGCCCTGCTGCAGGCGACGTCGTTGCCGTTCCTGGTCACCGTGTCCCAGATCGGCGTGCTGACCGGGTCGGTGTCCCCGGCGACCGCCGCCGGGCTCGTGTGCGCGGGCCTGCTGTCCGTGCTCGTCTTCCCGGCGGGCGCCCTGTCGCTGCTGCGCCGCCGGAAGGAGGCGGCCGTAAGGTGACGGTCATCCTTTTGCCCGCCTGCCGCGGATATATTCGCCTGGTGACGACCCTGCCGCCGGACGACGAGCTGGTCGCCGCCGTCCGGCGGGGCGACGACGCGACGTTCGCCGCGGTGCTCGACGCGTGGTCCGCGCCGATGCTCCGGCTGGCGCGCTCGTTCGTGTCGACCCACGCTTCCGCCGAAGAAGTCGTCCAGGAGACCTGGCTGGCCGTCCTCAAGGGTGTCGGCGGGTTCGAGGGCCGGTCGGCGTTCCGGACCTGGGTCTTCCGGATCCTGGTCAACACGGCCAAGAAACGGGGCGTCACCGAACGCCGGAGCGTGCCCTGGACCAGTGTCCTGCCCTCGGACGAGGACCACGGCCCGACCGTCGACCCCGCCCGGTTCCAGGACGCCGGCGGCCGCTACCCCGGCCACTGGCGCGAAGCCCCGGCCGCGTGGCCGTCGCCGGAAGACACCGCGCTCGACCTCGAGGTCCGCCAGGTGATCACCACCGTGCTCGACGAGCTCCCCGCCCGGCAGCGCGCGGTGCTGAGCCTGCGCGACATCGGGGACCACACCGCCGAAGAGGTCTGTGCGATGCTGCGGATCTCGGCGGCCAACCAGCGCGTCCTGCTGCACCGGGCCCGGGCCGCCGTGCGGGAGCGGCTGGCGGAGTACCTGGCGACGGGGGCGAAGACGTGAACTGCGACGAATTCGTCGAACTCGTCACGGCGTACCTCGACAACGCCCTCGATCCCGCCACCGAAGCCCGCTTCGCCGAGCACCTCGCGCTCTGCGAAGGCTGCGAAGGCTGCGAACGCTACCTCGACCAGTTCCGCACGACCATCCGGGAACTCGGGCGCCTGCCACCGGAAACCCTCTCCCCCGAAACCCGTGACGCCGTGCTCGGCGCCTTCCGCGACTGGCACGGCGCGTGACGCGCGAGTGGACCGTGCGGACGGCGGTTCCGGCCGACCTGGCGGGCATCGCGCGCGTGGCGGACCGGAGCGGACTGGGCCCGCACGAGACCGGCGCCGATCCGGCCTACGTCCGGCACCTCGCGGCGCACGGGCGGGTCGTGGTGGCCGACGCCGCGGAGGTGCTCGGGTACGCCGCCACGATCCCGGTCGGCGGCCGCACCATGCTCACCGACGCGTTCGTCGTGCCCGGCGCGCAAGGCAAGGGCATCGGCGGTGCGCTGCTCGACGAGGTCTTCGCGCCCGGCGTGCCCCGGATGACGTTCAGCTCCCGGGATCCCCGGGCCATCGCGGCCTACAGCCGCCGCGGCTTGGCGGCCACCTGGCCGCTGCTCTACCTCCACGGCGACCCGGCGGAGCTCACGCCGCCGGCCGGGTGGCGCGTCGAGGCCACGAACCCCGGCCGGGCGGCGGCTGCCGAAACGCGGATCACCGGCATCGACCGCCGCGCCGGCTACGAGTACTGGACCGGCCGCCCGGGCGGTGCCGCGTTCGTCGTGCGGGCGGCCGGCGACGTCGTCGCGGCGGGCTGCCTCGGCGGTGGCGGCGACCAGTACGGATTGACCCGGCTGCGCGGCACACCCGGAGCCGACGCCGTCGCCGCGGTGGTGACGGCGCTGACGGCCTTGCGGCGAGCGGCGTCGGTGTGTTTGCCCGCCACGCACCCCGCGGTGCCCCGCCTGCTCGCGTCGGGCTTCACGATCACGGACTTCGACCTGTTCATGACCACCGAACCCGCTGCTCCTCCCGGCCACGACGTGTTTTCGCCCGGCCTGTACTGAGGGCCGGGGTGCGCGACGCCTTGCCGCTACCGGCCGTCACCCGGACGGTGCGTCAGCCCCCGAGCCGGTAGGGCACCGGCCGGCCGTCCGCGTCCCGCACCGGGAGCGGCCGGCCCTGCGCGTCCACGATCTTGCCGTCGACGACCTTGTCGCCGTTCTCGAGCTGGGACAGAACCTTCAGGTCGGAGTAGTCGATCACCCGGGTCGCGGTCGCGAACACCGACGGCTCGCTGCCCGCCTTGCCCGGCTTCAGGTGGTTGAACACCAGGTTCAGCACGACGGCCAGGAGCGCGGCGGCGCTGATCCCCGAGTGGAAGATCGTGCCGACCCACGCCGGGAAGCGGTCGTAGAAACCCGGTACCGCTATCGGGACCATGCCCAGGCCGACGGAAGCCGCGACGATCACCAGGTTGAGGTTGCCGTTGTAGTCTACTTTGGACAATGTCTTGATGCCGGACGCCGCGACCGTGCCGAACAGCACCAGACCGGCGCCGCCCAGGACCGGGTACGGGATGGCGGCGACCACCCGGCCCAGGACCGGGAGCATCCCGAGGACCACCAGGACCCCGCCACCGGCGGTCACCACGAACCGGCTCCGGACCCCGGTGATCGCGACGAGGCCGACGTTCTGGGCGAACGCGCTCTGGATGAAGCCGTTGAAGATCGGCGCGATCGCCGAGGACGCCATGTCGGCGCGCAGGCCGTCACCGATCCGGCGCTTGCCGACCTTCGTGTCCACGATCTCGCCCACCGCGAGGATGTCGGCCGTGGTCTCGGTGAGGGTCACCAGGATGACGATGAACATCGACACGATCGCGGCGACGTCGAAGGTCGGCGCGCCGAAGCCGAACGGGGTCGGCACCGCGAAGATCGGCCCGTGCCCGACCTGGGAGAAGTCGGCCTTGCCGAGCACGGCGGCGAAGGCGGTACCGACCACGATCGACAGGAGGATCGACAGCCGGGAGATCGCGGGGACGGCGATCTTGCTCAGCAGCAGCACGATCGCCAGCGTCATCGCGGCCAGGCCGACGTTCGAGACCGAGCCGAAACCGGGGGCCTTGGCGTCGTTGCCCATCGCCCACTTGGCCGCGACCGGCATCAGGCTGAGCCCGATCACCGTGATCACCGTCCCGGTGACCACCGGCGGGAAGTACTTGACCAGCCGGGAAAACAGCGGCGTGATGAGCAGGCCGAGCACCGAGGACGCGATCACCGCACCGAACACCGCGGGGAGCCCGCCGTCGGCCACGATCGCGGTCATCGTCGCCACGCCGGCGAACGACGTGCCCTGCACCAGCGGCAGCCGGGAGCCGAAGAACGGCACGCCGTAGGACTGCAGGATCGTCGCCAGCCCGCCGATGAACAGGCACGACGCGACGAGCAACCCGATTTCGGTGGCCGGGACCCCGGCGGCGCCCCCGATGATCAGCGGGGGCGCGATGATCCCGCCGTACATCGTCAGGACGTGCTGGATGCCGTAGGCGAAACTCTTGCCGATCCCGAGCCGTTCGTCCTCGGGCCGGCCCGGGGTGGCCACCTCACCCGTGCTCTTCACCATTGGTTCCGCCTCTCGGTAGAAGCGAGCGATGCCGGGCCGCGAGGCTCGCCATCCACCTTCCCGCGTTTTCGTTCTGCGGAGGTTAACTTCCGCATGGCAGAACAGCAACCCTCAGCCGCCGGCTCGCGGGTGCGCAGCGGCCGGGAGAAGCCGAGGCTCTGCCGGTCGCCGGTCGCCGGTCGCCGGTCGCCGGTCGCCGGTTGGGCTGGCTGCCGGTCGCCGCCGTGACCGCCGTCGCCGAACTGGCCGCCGCCGTGCTCGTCCCCCTCTTCACCACCGCGGGGCAGTCCAGCGGGGACCCGTTCGGCACGGTGACCACGGCGCCATCCACCCCGGGGAGGTTTCGCGCCTCGCCGAAACCACGCGAACCGGGTCAGCGGCGGATCAGGCCGAGGTCGGTGGCCGTCGCGACGGCCGCCGTGCGCGAGTCGACGCCCAGCTTCGTGTAGCAGCGGGCCAAATGGGACTTCACCGTGCCTTCGGTGAGGTGCAGGCGCTGCGCGATGGCCCGGTTGGACAGGCCGTCGGCGACCAGGGTGAGCACCTCGATCTCCCGCCGCGTCACCGCGACGGCGGGCCGGCGCATCCGGTCGAGGAGCCGGTCGGCGACCGTCGGCGCCAACGTGGTGCGCCCGGCCGCGGCGGTCCGCACCGCGGCGGCCAGGTCGTCGGGGTGGGCGTCCTTGAGCAGGTACCCGGTGGCGCCGGCTTCGATGGCGGGCAGGGTGTCGGCGTCGGTGTCGTAGGTGGTGACGACCAGGACGCGCGGCGCACCCGGCCGGGCGGTGATCGCCGCGGTGGCTTCGGCGCCGCCCATCCCGGCGCCGAACTGGAGGTCCATCAAGACGACGTCGATGTCCCCTTCGGCGGCCCGGGCCACGGCTTCTTCGGCTGTCGCGGCTTCGGCGGCCACGACGAGACCGGGTTCGGTCTCCAGCACGGCGCGCAGGCCCGCGCGCACCACGGGGTGGTCGTCGGCCAGGAGCAGGCGGATCGGGGTGCCGGTCACGGACGGGCCTCCCGTCGGTCGGCCAGGGGTAGCCTCGCGGCCAGGGAAGTACCTTCGCCGGGCGCCGACTCGACGGCGAGAGAACCGCCCAGCGCTCGCGTGCGGGCCCGCATCGCCGCCAGCCCGAAGCCGCCTTCGCCGGGGTCGGACGCCGGCAGGTTCCCGGGGTCGAAGCCGGCACCGTCGTCGACGACGTCCAGCGCGACCTCGTCCCCGAGGTAGCTCAAGGTCACCTCGGCCGCGGTGGCGCCGGCGTGGCGGACGGTGTTGGCGAGGGCGGCTTGGGCGATGCGCAGCAGCGCGACTTCGTGCGCGGTCGGCAACGGCGTCACGTCGCCGGTGAGGTGGAAGCGCGCGGTGATCCGGTGACGCGTGCCGGTGGTGGCGCACAAGCGTTCCAGGGCGCCGGCGAGCGTGGTGTCGTCGAGCGCCGGCGGCGTCAGGGCGACGACGAACCGGCGTGCTTCGGCGAGGTTGTCCGCGGCGGCCTGCCGAGCCTGGTCGACGTAGCGGGCGGCGTTCCCCGCGGTCTCGGGCAGCGACCGGCCGGCCGCGGCCAGCAGCAGCTGGATGCTGGACAGGCCCTGGGCGAGGGTGTCGTGGATCTCGCGGGCCAGGCGTTCCCGTTCGGCCAGCACCCCGGCTTCGTGCTGGGCCTCGGCCAGGTCGGCCCGGGTCGCGGTGAGCTCGTCGATCAGGCGCCGCCGCCGCTCGCTTTCCCGGTACAGCGCCTGGTATCCCCACACCACGGCGACCGCGACGGCCGCACCGAGCGCCGGGCCGATCGCGGCGGCCGGGCTGAACGCGCCCTGGTGCGCGGCGAAGGCGGCGATCGCGGCCACCGCCGTCGCGCTCACCGCGGCCAGCCCGGCTCGGCGCGGCAAGAGGTGCAGCTGCAGGAAGTACAGCGGAAAGGCGACCCACACCCCGTCGGCGGTCAGCACCACCAGCACGAGCCACCCGGCGCTCAGCACGCCCAGCCACGCCGCGGCGGCCCGCCGGGACGCGCGGACCCGCGGCAGGAGCGGCCCGGCCGCGTACACCAGCCCGCAGGCGAGCGCCACCGCGACCACCGCGCCCGCGCGGGGCTGTCCCCCGGCCACGGCCCGCACCGCCGCCAAGCCGAGCAGGGCGACGAGCAGCAGGTGCAGGCACCAGGTCAGCACCCGGCTGGTCGGGGTCAGGGCAGGAACGGCGTTCACAGTGCGTTCCAGGCTACGGAGCCGCGACGAAAACCACCTCTATCGAAAGGTGGAACCGGCGCGCCGTCCTCCGGCCCGGGAAGTGCCATCCCCGGCCCGATGCCGCCCGGGCGGTTCGCGACGACGATCGAAGCCATGTTCGTCGCCTGGAGAGACCTGAAATTCGCCAAGGGGCGCTTCGCCCTGATGGGCACCGTCATCGTGCTGATCACCCTGCTGGTCGGCCTGCTGTCCGGGCTGACCGCCGGGCTGGGGCGCCAGAACGTCTCCGCCGTCACCGGCCTGCCCGCCGACAAGATCGCCTTCGCCGCCCCCAGCGGCGACCAGGCACTGTCCTATTCGGACTCCGCCGTCACCGGAACGCAGGTGCGGCAGTGGGCCGGCGCCCCCGGCGTCACCGGCGCCGAACCGCTGGGCATCACCACGACCAAGGCCACCGCCGGTGACCGGAGCGCCGGCGTCTCGGCCTTCGGCGTCCGTCCCGGGTCCGCGCTCGCCCCGGACGGCGGCAAGCTCAGCGGGGATTCCGTGGTCCTGTCCGGCACGGCCGCCGCCGATCTGGGCGTCCGGCCCGGAGACGGCGTCACCCTGGCCGGACGACGGCTGAGCGTGGCCGCCGTCGCCGGCGACGCTTCCTTCAGCCACACCCCCGTCGTCTGGACCACGCTCGAGACGTGGCGGGCGATCACCCCGCAGGCCGGCGGCGACGCGACCGTCATCGCCCTGAGCACCACGTCCGGCGCCGACATCGCGGCCACGGACCACGCGGCCGGCACCAAGACCGTCTCCCGGGAGGACTCGCTGTCCGCGATCGGCTCCTACCCGTCCGAAAACGGCTCGCTGCAGCTGATGCGGGGCTTCCTGTTCGCGATTTCCGCCTTGGTCATCGGCGCCTTCTTCACCGTCTGGACCATCCAGCGCAGCGCCGACGTCGCGATCCTCAAGGCCCTGGGCGCGACCACGGCCGGCCTGCTCAAGGACGCCCTGGGCCAGGCCGTCGTCCTGCTCGCGGGCGGCACCCTCGCCGGCACCGGGCTCGCCGCCGCGCTCGGCGCCGCCCTGTCCGGCTCCGCGATCCCCTTCGTCCTCACGCCCGCCACGGTGCTCGTCCCGGCCGCCGTGATGGTCGGGCTCGGCGCGCTGGGCGCCGCGCTCGCGATCCGCCGCATCACCTCCGTCGACCCGCTGACCGCACTGGGGAGCACCCGATGAGCCTCACCCTGACCGACGTCACCCTCACCTACCCCGACGGCGACACCCGCCTCACCGCGCTCGACCGCGTCACCCTGGACGTCCCGCGCGGCAGCCTGACCGCCGTCGTCGGGCCTTCGGGCTCGGGCAAGTCCAGCCTGCTGGCCGTCGCCGCCACGCTCGTCACGCCCGACTCCGGCACGGTCGTCATCGACGGCACCACGGCCACCGACCTGACTCGTCGCGAGCGCACCGACCTGCGCCGCCGCAAGATCGGGATCGTCTTCCAGCAGCCCAACCTGCTGCCCGCCCTCACGGCGGCCGAACAGCTCCAGGTCATGGCGGGCATCGACGGCCGGTCCCCGGCGAAAGCCCGCGCCCGCGCACTGGACCTGCTCGACGCCGTCGGCCTGGCACCCCAGGCGGGCCGCCGCCCGCACCAGCTCTCCGGCGGCCAGCGCCAGCGCGTGAACATCGCCCGCGCGCTGATGAACGACCCGACGGTCCTCCTGGTCGACGAACCCACCAGCGCCCTGGACCACGAACGCGGCGCGGCGGTCATCGAGCTCATCACGCACCTCACCCACCACCAGGCCACGGCGACGGTCCTGGTCACCCACGACCGCACCCACCTCACGGCGGTCGACCGGGCCACGGAAGTCCGCGACGGACGCCTGGCCGGGCTCGTCACCGAACCCGGATGACCGTCTTTCCCGTGGCCCGCTCGGCCGGGTTGAAGGCGGCGACGGCGTCGTCGAGGGACGCGACGGTGCCGATGACCGTCCGGAGGCGGCCGTCGCGCACGCGCTGGGCGATCTCGCCCAGCTGAGCGCGGTCGGCCACGACGACGAAGTCGATGGCCCGGCCGTTCTCGGGGCGCACCTCCGGCGGCCCGGCGACGGACACCAGCGTTCCGCCCGCGCGAACCAGGCCCGCGGACCGCTTTCCGACGTCTCCGCCGATGACGTCGAAGACCAGGTCGACCACGCCGACGTCGTCGAGGGCGTCGTTGCCGAGGTCGAGGAACTCCGCCGCGCCGAAGTCGTGGGCGGGCTGCCGGTCGGCGGCCCGTCCGGTGCCGATGACGTGGGCGCCGGCTTCGCGCGCGAGCTGCGTCACCATCGAGCCGACGCCGCCGGCCGCGCCGTGCACGAGGACGCTCTGCCCCGCTTGGAGGCGGCCGTGGTCGAACAGCCCCTGCCACGCGGTCAGGCCCGAGATCGGCAGGCTCGCGCCCACGGTGAAGTCGATGTCGGCCGGCAGCGGCGCGAGGTTGCGTGCCTCGACGGCGGCGTACTCCGCCAGGGTGCCGTCGCGGGTCCAGTCCGTGAGGCCGAAGACGCGCTGGCCCACCGACAGGCCCGTCGTGCCGTAGCCGAGCGCGCTGACCACGCCGGCCAGCTCGTGCCCCGGGACCGACGGTGTCCGGTCCCGGCCGCGCCGATCGGTCCAGGTCGAGGGCCACGTCAGTTCGCCCGGCGTGAACCCCGACGCGTGCACCCGGACGAGAACGTCGTTCTCCGCGGCGTTCGGCTCGGGCCGCTCCGCCAAGGTCATCCCGGCCGTTCCCGCGGCCTGATCCGTCACCACGATCGCCTTCATCGGGCACCTTCCTCCATCCATCCGCCGGTGATGCGTTCACCGTAGGACGAACTGGTCCACCGTATTGGTCCAGTCGAAGGACGGTTCTGTGGTCCAGTTTCCTCGCCGACGGGCCGCCGCAGACCGCGGAAGCGAGCCCGGACCGCGGCTGCCCGAGGCGGGCGAGTCGGCAGTTGGCCCTCCAGATACCGCCATTCGGCGGTAGATAGCGGTCCGACTTGTCTGCTTCGATTCTCCCGAAGCGTTTTACAACGTTGTAAAAATGAAGGGTCTCGCCGATGAGAAGAGCCGCTTCCGTACTCCTCGCCCTGCTCGTGGCGGTGGGCGTGGCGTCGGGAACGCCGCCGGCAGGTGCCGCCGAGCCCGTGCACGGCCTGAAGGCCGAGTACTTCACGCCGTCGACGCCGGACGCGCACGACTTCGCCACCCTGGCCGGGACCGCGCTCGATTCGGAGGTCAACCACCCGGACCTGACCTCGGTCTTCGGCCTGGTCACCGGGCGCACCGAGCACACGACCGCCCGGTGGTCCGGGCAGATCGCCGTGCCGCAGACCGGCGACTACACGTTCTACGCCATCGGGGACAACGGGTTCCGGCTGTTCATCGACGGCGCGCCGGTGATCGACCACTGGGTCGGGGACTGGGACTCCGAGCAGACCAGCGCCCCGGTGACGCTGACCGCCGGCAAGCAGTACGACTTCAAGCTGGAGATGTTCCAGGACACCGGCGGCGCCAACATGTTCCTGCGCTGGTCGAGCGCGGGCATCGCGAAGCAGATCGTGCCGCTGTCGGCGTTCACGCCGCCGGCCGACTTCGCCGTCGTGCCGCGCACGGCCGACGTGGCCAAGGACGGGCGCACGCTCACGGCCGGCTTCGACGGCCGCGTCTCGGGGACGAACGACCTCAAGGATCACCTGCTGATCGAGGTCGACGCGACGCCGATGCCGATCGCGTCGATCACGGCCGGCCGCGACCGGGCCACGATCCAGCTGGCCGAGCGGGTGCTGAAGGGCCAGCGCGTCACCGTCTACTACGACGGGGCGGGCGCGCTCGCGGTGAACGGCACGAAGATCGGCAAGACCGGGCGCACCGCCACGAACGCGTCGACCGAACGGCTCAAGACGCCGTGGGGCGAGAACGTCGACCCGCGCAACCCGTTGCCGGAGTACCCGCGGCCGCAGCTCGAGCGCGAGAAGTGGGTCAACCTCAACGGCCCGTGGGAGTTCTCGGCCGCCCAGGAAGGCCAGCAGCCGACGTTCGGCAAGAAGCTGCCCGAGAAGGTCGTCGTGCCCTACCCGATCGAGTCGCAGCTCTCCGGGCTCGAACGGCACGAGGACCACATGTTCTACCGCCGCACGGTCACCGTCCCGCGGGACTGGAAGATCGGCGGCGGGCAGCGCCTCAAGCTCAACTTCGGCGCGGTCGACTACCAGGCCAAGGTCTGGGTGAACGGCCGGCTCGTCGCCGAGCACACCGGCGGCTACCTGGCGTTCAGCGCCGACATCACCGACGCGCTCAAGCGCGGTGACGAGCAGGAGATCGTCGTCGCCGTCACCGACACGACCGGCCCGTACCAGCCCAAGGGCAAGCAGTCCCCCAACCCCGGCGGCATCTTCTACACCCCGTCGTCGGGCATCTGGCAGACCGTGTGGATGGAACCGGTGGCGGACAAGGGCATCGACGAAATCAAGACGACGCCCGACCTCACCACGAACTCGCTGGCGCTGACGGTCAAGTCCGCGGGCAACGCCACCGTCACGGCGGTCGCCAAGGACGCGCGCGGCCGTCAGGTCGGCGTGGTCTCCGGACCGGCGAACGCGAACCTGAAGCTGGCGGTGCCGAACCCGCACCTGTGGACGCCGGACGACCCGTACCTGTACCAGCTGGAGATCAAGCTGGGCAGCGACCAGGTCAAGAGCTACTTCGGCATGCGCTCCACCGGCATCACGAACGTCAACGGCGTCCCCAAGCTGACGCTCAACGGCAAGCCGTTCTTCTCCCTCATGCAGCTGGACCAGGGCTTCTACCCGGACGGCCTCAACACCGCGCCGAGCGACGACGCCCTCGTCTTCGATCTGAAGGCGCAGAAGGACCTCGGCTTCAACGCCGTCCGCAAGCACATCAAGGTCGAGCCGGCCCGCTGGTACTACCACGCAGACCAGCTGGGCCTGCTGGTGTGGCAGGACTTCGTGTCCGTCGACGACGGCACCAACCCCGCGGCGCAGCAGGCGTGGCTCAGCCAGGGCCTCGAAGAGATGCACCAGCTGCAGAACAACCCGTCCGTCTACGCCTGGATCGTGTTCAACGAGGGCTGGGGCGAGTGGGACAGGGCCGCCACCGGCCGGATCACCGACCAGGTCAAGGCCGCGGACCCGAGCCGGATCGTCAACGCCCACAGCGGGGTGAACTGCTGCGCGTCCAAGGGTGACTCGGGCGCGGGCGACGTCATCGACCACCACGACTACAACAACACCGACCCCGCCCACTCCGACGGCAAGCGCGTCGCGATGGACGGCGAGCACGGCGGCTTCACGCTCCGCACGCCGGGTCACCAGTGGCCGGGTGCGCCGATCGCGATCTACAGCGGCGTGGCGGACAAGGCGGCGCTGACGGCGAAGTACGTCGACAACACCCGCACGTTCTACCTCGGGCAGGCCAGGGCCGAGCTGTCCGCGTCGGTCTACACGCAGGTCACCGACCTGGAAGGCGAGCTCAACGGGCTCTGGACGTACGACCGCAAGCGCATCAAGGTCGATCCCGGCCCGGTCCGCGAGATCAACCGGCGCGTGATCGAGGCCGGCGCCGACGCGGGCAAGCCCTACCCGTACGCGGGCAAGGGCGACTGGACCCTCGACGAGCGCGGGGGAACGACCGCGAAGGACTCGAGCGGCGGCAACAACCCGCTGACGCTCACCCCGGCCGGCGCGACCTTCAAGGACGGCGCGCTGCAGTTCTCCGGTGGCTCGGCCGACACCTACGGCCCGGTCGTCGACACCACCGGCGACTACACGGTGTCCGCGAAGGTGCGGCTCGACCAGCTGCCCGGCAACTACGCGACCGCGGTGAGCCAGGACGGCCGCGCCCAGGAAAGCCCGTTCTACCTGCAGTACGGGCAGGGCGCGTTCGCGTTCAGCACCCCGGGCGGCAACCGGGCCCGCTACGAGGTCGTGCCGGAGATCGGCCGCTGGTACCGGCTGACGGGTGTCCGAGCGGGCAACGAAATCCGGCTCTACGTGGACGGCGTGAAGGTCGCGACGGCCCCGGCCGGCCCGGCGCTGATCAGCACGGGCGCGTTCACGGTCGGCCGCGCCAAGTACGACGGCCGCAACGTCGACTTCTGGAGCGGCGCGATCGACGACGTCCACGTCGCCGGGAAGGCCCTGACGGACGCGGAGGTGGCCCAGCTTCCTTGATCCCGGCGACGGCGGCGGGGCGTGGATGCTCTCCACGCCCCGCCGCCGGGCTATTCGGCGAGCGCCCGATAGACCGGCCGCAGCACCTCGGCGACGTCGTCGCCGCCCACCGTGATCGCGAACGGCGGGGCCTGGTCCAGCACCGAGTCGACCGGCGTTCCCGGGCTGTGCAACGGTGGCGCGCCACCCAGACCGGGGGCCGCACCGGAATCGAAGAAGGTGTCCATCACGTCGGCCAGGGCCGCGGACCCGTCGTCGGCGTCGAGCGGCTCGGCGGAGATGAGCCGGTTCTTCAGCTCCTCGAGCAACGCTTCCCGGCTCCGGCCGCGCAATGCGAGGACGGTGAACGGGTCCTCGGCGACCCGCGCCACGAGCGCGGAGAACACGGCGTTCAGGTGCCCGCACGGCACCTCGGCGTCCGGGCACGTGCAGTCCAGCGACACCTCCCGCGCCGACGACGGGAACAAGGGCAGCCGGACCGCTTTGCAGGTCTGTTCCACGTCGCGGGGCAACTCTCCCCCGAGCAGCTGCACCGTCAGCGACGCCTTCGCGGCGAGGGCGTGCGTGATCACGGCCCAGTCCGTCTTCCCGAACGCCGTCAGCCCGATCCGCACCTCGTGCGGCCGGCCGTCCCGCACCACGGCGTCGACACGCCCGGCGCCGACCGCCAGGGACTCGACGCGCCCTCGGCCTTGCGCGGGCAGCAGGACGCCGATCGCCGTCGACGCCCGGATGAACCGGGTCGCCCACCAAGGGAGTGGCTCAGTCATCGATCGCGTCCTCCCCCAGCGTGAAGACGCCGCGCAGCGCGTCCGTGGACAGTTCGGTGAGCCAGCTTTCGCCTTCGCCCACCACCATGCCCGCGAGCGCGCGTTTCCTGGTGATCAGGGTGTCGATGCGGTCCTCGATGGTGCCCGGGCACCGGAACTTCCGGACCTGGACGGTGCGGCCCTGCCCGATCCGGAACGCCCGGTCGGTGGCCTGGTTCTCCACGGCCGGGTTCCACCAGCGGTCCAGGTGCAGGACGTGGCCGGCGGCGGTCAGCGTGAGCCCCGAACCGCCGGCTTTGAGCGACAGCACCAGAATCCGCGGCCCGGCACCGGACTGGAAGCGCTCCACGAGGGCGTCTCGTGCCCCCTTCGCCAGTCCACCGTGCAGGAACGCGACTTCGGCACCGAGCCGGTCCGACAGGTGGGGTACGAGCAGGTGCCCGAATTCGGTGTACTGCGTGAAGCACAGCGCCCGATCGCCCGAGGCCAGGATTTCCGCCAGGATCTCTTCGAGGCGGCTGACCTTGCCGGAGCGGCGCCCGATCGGGGACCCGTCGTGCAGCAGGTGCGCGGGGTGGTTGCAGACCTGCTTGAGCTTCGTGATGGCGGCGAGGATGTGGCCGCGGCGCTTGATGCCCTGGCTGTCCTCGATCTTCTTCATCATCTCGTCGACGATCGCGCTGTAGAGCGTGCCCTGTTCGCGGGTGAGCCGGTACTCCTGCGTGATTTCGAGCTTTTCCGGGAGCTCGGGGACGATCGCGGGGTCCGTCTTGACGCGCCGCAGCAGGTACGGCTGCGTGAGCCGGCGCAGCGCGGCGGCCGTGGCGGTGTCGCCGCCGCGCTCGATCGGGGCCGCGAACCGGTGCCGGAACTCGTACCGGCTGCCGAGCAGCCCGGGGTTGAGCACGTCCAGCACCGACCACAGGTCCGCCAGCCGGTTCTCGACCGGGGTGCCGGTCAGCGCGAGCCGGTGCCCGGCCGGGAACCGGCGCACCGCCTTGGCCGTCGCGGTGTCGGCGTTCTTGATCGCGTGCGCTTCGTCGAGCACGAGGCGTCGCCACGCGAACTTCTCGAGTTCGTCGGCGTCGCGGGTGGCGGTGGCGTAGGTCGTGACGACGAGGTCGGCCGCGGCGACCCGCTCGGCGAGCGCGTCCCCGTGCGCGCGGGCGCCGCCGTGGTGGGCGTGGACACGCAGGCCGGGCGCGAAGTTCGCCGCCTCCCGCTGCCACATGCCGACCAGGGACATCGGGCACAGCACCAACGTCGGACGGCGTTCACCGCCGGCCCGCTCGACGGCCTCGAGCGCCAGCGTCTGGACGGTCTTGCCGAGTCCCATGTCGTCGGCCAGGCACGCACCCAGCCCCAGCGCCGACATGAACGCCAGCCACGCGACACCCCGCTGCTGGTAGGGCCGCAGCGTGGCCCGGAACGACGGCGGCAGCTCGACCCGTTGCAGCGTCTGCTGGACGCGCCCGGCCAGGACGTCGCCGACCCAGCCGTCGGCGCTGACGTCGGTGACGGGAAGCGGTGTCTCCTGCCCACCGCGGACGAGTTCCAGCAGCTCGGCCGCCGTCGGCCGGCGGTTCCGCCGGTGCGGGTCGCGGCGCAGGAACTCGAGTCCGGCGCGGAGGCGGTCGGCGTCGACGCTGACCCACCTCCCCCGCAGCCGCACCAGCGGTGACTTCGCGGCGACGAGCCTGGCCAGCTCCTCCTCGCCGATCTCGGCGTCGCCCACGGCGATCGACCAGCGGAAGGCGGCCAGCTCGTCCCGGCCCACCCGGCTGCGGGCCACGACCTGCTCGGACGGCGTGCTGCGGACGGAAAGCCGCAGCGCGAGCCGTCGCCTGCCGTCCCAGGTGGCCGGGAGCTGCACTTCGAACCCGGCCTCGACCAGCCGGGTCGCGCCCTCCGTGAGAAACCGCTCGGCTTCCTCGACGGTCAGGTCGTACTCGGACGGCCGGGTCCGCCGCAACGCCGGCGCCAGCATCGGTTCCACGAGCGCCGCCCGCCCCAGCTCGGCGACGAGCAGCCCCTTCGGGTCCCGGACCAGCCCGTGCGCCTCGCCCGCCCAGATCTGCCCGGCGTCCAGCAGCAGGCTCGGATCGGCCGTCGAGCGCAGGAGGAACCGCAGCTGCCACTTGGTGCCGTCGCCGGTCTGGTCGTCGGGATCGTCCTCGTCGGCCCCGCGCAGCGTGGCGGTTTCGGCCAGCCGGAAACACGCTCGGCCGTCGACGACGTCGGTATCGGCGACCTCGTCCCACTTCGCGACGGCGTCAGCCACCACGCGAAGCTCGTCCAGCGGCAGCTCGACCCGGGCCGCACCACCCTGCAACGCGGCCAGCCACACCCCCGCCGCCCCCTGCCCCCGACCCAGGTCGACGGGCGGCTCCGCCCGCGCCAGCCGGTCCCGGACGGCCGCGTCGACCAGGACGTGGAGGGCATCGGTGACGAGCGCGCGCGACGAGGCCCCGGCGACCTGCTCAGCCCGCCCCACCGGCGGCATGGCCGCCACCAGCGCGTCGAAGGCGACGAAGTCCACGCCCTGGAGCACCGGACGCCACCGGGCCTCCGCGACGTCTCCCCGCCGGACCAGGGTCGGCAGCACCCGCCCCCGCCGCACCAGATCCGCGGCCAACCGGCTGACGGCCCGCAGGTAGGCGACGGAGGCCCCGTACGAGGCCGCGTCGTCGAGGTCCTCCAGCTCGGCGGCGTCCACCACCAAGGCGGGCACCGACCACGCCCGCAGGGACGGCGCCGAGCCACGCCGCCGGGCACCCGCCGTCGCCTCGGCGGAAGCAAGCGGCCGGTTCGCACGCGACGGCAGCAGCAAGGTCACGGATGTGGGCTTGCCGGGATGCAGCGCGGTCAGCTCGGCACTGGAAACGGCGAACGGATGCGACAACGCGACCATCGCCGACCGGCTCGAGGTACCCACCGGCCGGCGATCGCGCTCCGCCCAAAGCACCACTCCCCGCCCCGGCGACCACAACGCGTGCACCAAGGGCAAGGTCCAAGGCTCCTTCGTCGGATCGGGGTTCCCCCAGATCGTCGCACGGCGGCGGACGCCGTCGCCGAGGGAACCCACCGCGCGCCGGCTACGCCGTTATACGGTGCCCGAGAGGTATCAGGCCGTGGCCCGCTTGCTCTGCGGGAGGTGTTCACGGAAATCCTGCCGGTCCTCGGCGAGCAGCGCCGCGATGGCCGGCGACGTGCGGACCCTGGCCAGGCACCGGGCCCTCGTCGGCCCGATCGAGCCGACCGGGATACCGAGCGTCGCGCTGATTTCCTGGTAGGACTTCGGCGGGTCGCCGAACAGCAGCGCGAGCAGCCGCCGGTCCCGCCGCGGCAGCAGGGCGCACGCCCGGCGCGCGGCGACCAGGCGCTCGGCTCCGATCACCACCGCGTCGGGCGCGGGATCGGCCGACTCGGCGAACAGCCCGGCGTCGGCCGGGACGAGCCGGTTCCGGTGCCGCAGCAACCGCAGGCACTCGTGCCGGGTGGTCGTCTGCAGCCACCCGGGCAGCGCCTCCGGTTCGCGGATCCGCGCCAGGTTCGACACGAGGTGCAGCCACACCGCACCGCTGATGTCTTCGGTGTCCGCGTCGCCGATCCGGAACTGCCGGCACACCGAGTGGATCAGCGAAGAATAGCGCGCGACCAGGTCGCGCCAGGCCCATTCGGCACCCCGCGCGGCATTTTCCAGCAATGGTGCGATCGAGTCGTCCTGCATGGTCCCTCCCCGGACTCCCGTGTTCTCGGGTTCACGATTCCGCCACGCCCTGATCGCCGACCTTGCAGAGACCTTGCGGTGCGGGCAGCATCGACGAAGCCGGTTCGGACGGGTCGAGCACGAGGAGTCCGCCGCATGGAGGTTCTGCTGTCCGGGGAGGTGCAGATCCGCGTCGCGGATCAGCCCCTGGACGCCGGAACCCCACGTCAGCAGGCGATTCTCGCGGCGTTGGCCGTCGACGCCGGGCGCCCGGTTCCGGTCGGGACGCTCATCGACCGCGTTTGGGGTGACGAACCGCCCGGGGAAGCGCGCAATGTGGTGTATTCCCACCTGAGCCGAATACGGCGGCTCCTCGAGCGGGTCACCGAGCTCGATGGCACCACGGCCGGCGTCATCCGGAAAAGCGCGGGTTACGTGCTGGAAATCGATCCCGGCTCGGTCGATCTGCACCGGTTCGCACAATTGGTCGAAGCCGGGAACGACCTCCGCGCCGCCGACGCCGACCGCGCCGTGGCGCTCGACGAGGCCCTGCGCGCCTGGCGGGGTGTGCCGCTGGCCGGCATCCCCGGCGACTGGGCCGAACGGGTCCGCACCGCGTGGCACCGGCGCCGCCTCGACGCGGCCGT
This sequence comes from Amycolatopsis sp. NPDC004378, assembly GCF_053602455.1. Taxonomy (NCBI): domain Bacteria; kingdom Bacillati; phylum Actinomycetota; class Actinomycetes; order Pseudonocardiales; family Pseudonocardiaceae; genus Amycolatopsis; species Amycolatopsis sp. NPDC004378. Next base: position 51,020 of record NZ_JBSGDR010000016.1, on the reverse strand, counting down.
GCGCTGGGGCCAGCTGGAACTGCGGCTCGGCAGGGCCGGCTCAGTCATCGCCGCGATGCCCGAGCTGGCCGCGGAGTACCCGCTCGCGGAACCCCTCGAAGCGCTGCTCATGCGCGCGCTGCACGCCGCCGGACGCGACGCGGAGGCCGTCGACCGCTACGCCGCGGTCCGGCAGCGGCTGGCCGACGCGCTCGGCACCGATCCGGGCCCCGAGCTGCGGGCGCTGCACGGCGCGCTCCTGCGGGGCGAGCTGCCGTCCACGCCGGACCCGCCGCCGCCCGCCGCCCCGGCCCAGCTGCCGCCCGACACCCCGGGTTTCGCCGGCCGCGAGAGCGCGCTGCGCCGCCTCGGCGAAATCAGGGGCGAGCCCTCGCGCGCCGCGCGGATCGTCGTGCTGTCGGGCACGGCCGGGGTGGGCAAGACCGCGCTCGCCGTCCACTGGGCCCACGCGGTCGCCGGCGAGTTCCCCGGCGGCCAGCTGTACGTGAACCTGCGCGGCTTCGATCCGACCGGTTCGCCCATGCCCCCGGCCGAGGCGGTCCGCGGCTTCCTCGAGGCGCTCGATGTCCCGGGGGACCGGATTCCCCGTGCCCTGGAAGCGCAGGTCGGCCTGTACCGGACCCTGCTGGCGAACCGGCGCGTCCTGGTCGTGCTGGACAACGCCCGCGACGCCGAACAGGCGCGGCCGCTGCTGCCCGGGGCGCCGGGCAGCGTGGTGCTCGTGACCAGCCGTGACCAGCTCGCCGGCCTGGTCACGGCCGGGGCGCACCCCATCGCCGTCGACCTCCTCGCCACCGCCGAGGCGCGCACGCTGCTCCGCCGCCGGATCGGCACGGACCGGATGGCCGCCGAACCCGCCGCGGCCGACGAGATCATCGGCCTGTGCGCGCGTCTCCCGCTGGCGCTGGCCGTGGTGGCGGCCCGCGCGGCGATCCACCCCGGGTTCGACCTGGCCTCGCTGGCCGGGCAGCTGCGGGACGCGCGGGGCCTGGACGAGTTCGCGGCCGCCGACCCGGCGACCGACCCCCGGGCCGTGTTCTCCTGGTCGTACCTCCGGCTGGACCCCGCGGCGGCCCGGCTGTTCCGGCTCTTCGGCCTGCACCCGGGCCCGGACGTCGGCACCCGCGCCGCGGCGAGCCTGGCCGGCCTGCCCGCCGGGCGCACGCGCGCGCTCCTGACCGAGCTCGCCCGCGCGCACCTGATCGCCGAGCACTCCCCCGGCCGCTACACGTTGCACGACCTGCTGCGCGCCTACGCCGCCGAACTGGCCGGCGAGGCGGAGTCCCCCGCCGAGCGGACCGCCGCCGTCCACCGCATGCTCGGCCACTACGCCCACAGCGCCTACCACGCCGACGGCTTCATCGACCCCCGGCTCGAGGTGCCGCCCACGCTGACCCCGTTGCCCGCGGGCGCCGAACCGGAACGGATCGTCGACGCCCGGCAGGCACTGGCGTGGTTCGAGGCCGAGCACCGGGTGCTGCTGCGGGCCGTCCACACCGGCGCCGAGTACGACGCGAGGGTCTGGGAACTCGCCTGGTCGATGCAGCGGTTCCTGGCGATGCGCGGGCAGTGGCACGACGAGAGCGAAGTGCTCACGGCGGCCCTGGCCGCCGCGCACCGCCTCGGTGACCAGCGCAAGCAAGCCTTCGCGCACCTCCACCTGGGCGGCACGCACGTCCGCTTCGGCAGGCACACCGAAGCCGCCGCCGATTACGAAGCCGCGCTCGCCTTGTCCAGGGCGAGCGCCGACGTCGTCGGCCAGGCTTACGCGCACCGCCAGTTCGCCTGGCTGCTCGACCGGCAGGGCGCCGTCGCGGACGCGCTCGCCCACGCCGAACAGGCCCTGGACCTGTTCCGCGCGGCCGGGCACCAGGCAGGCCAGGCGACGGCGCTCAACGCCGTGGGCTGGTTCCACACCCTGCTCGGCGAGCACGACCTCGCCATCGAGTACTGCCGGCAGGCCCTCGACCTCCAGACCGCGCTCGGCGATCACCTGGGCGCCACCCAGAGCTGGCACAGCATCGGCCACGCCCACCAGCAGCTCGGCAACCACGCACGGGCGATCGTCTGCTACGAGAAGGCACTGGAACTCGTGCACCGCAACGGGAACCCGGTGATCGAGGCGCGGATGCTCATCGATCTCGCGAACCTCCGCCGCGACCTGGGCGACGTCGAGTCCGCCCGCGCCGGGTGGCAGCAGGCCTCCGACCTGCTCGCGCACCTCGCCCACCCGGAAGCCGACGAGGTGCGGACCAGGCTGGCCAAAGTACACAGTGGATAGTCACCGAACAGGAGGGGTTCCATGTCCGACGGCAAAGCTGCGGAGTTCGTCCACCTCTGGCAGAAGGTCAAGGCAGCCGAGATCGGCCTGACCGAGAAAGAAAAAGGCCTGGTGCTGGCCTGCCTCAAGAACGCCTGGGCCTCCATCGTGGAAGAGGAAGACCTCGAGAAGGGCTTTCAGGGGTCGTTCACGCCGGAACAGGCGGACCTGATCCTGCACTACGCTTCCGCGAGTGCATCGATCCGCTCGCTGACGCACCTCTACCCCGCCCACTCCATCCGGTCGTTCCACGCGAACTCCATCAGGTCGTGACCGCCGTTCTGGTGTCCATGCCGTTCCTGGAATCCGACCGGCCGTCCATCCAGCTCGGGCTGCTCAAGGCGATCGCGGACCAGCACGGGCTGCCGGTGCGGACGCTGCACCTGAACCTCGACTTCGCCGTGCGGATCGGCATGGACCGCTATCGGGCGCTCGCCGGGCACCGCGGACGGCAGCTGGGCGACTGGCTGTTCTCCGTCGAGGCGTTCCGGGACGCGGCGCCGGACCCGGACGGGAAGCTGCTCGCGGAACTCGGCACCGAACTGTCCTATTTGGATGACTCGATGCCGGCGCGGGACTGGCTGACGACCGTGCGGGAGCGGGACGTTCCCGCGTTCCTCGACACCGTGGCCGAGGAACTCGCCGGCACCCGCGTGGTCTGCTTCAGCTCGACGTTCCAGCAGAACACGGCGTCGTTCGCGCTCGCCCGCCTGCTCAAGGAGCGCGACGCGAACGTCGTCACCGTGTTCGGCGGGGCCAACTTCGAGGGCGAGATGGGCCTGGAGCTGGTCCGGTCGGTCGCGTGCGTCGACTTCGCCGTGCTGGGCGAGGGTGACGTCGCCTTCCCCCGCCTGCTGGCCGCGCTGGCGAACGGCGGCAACCCGGGAGCGATCCCCGGCGTCGCCCGGCGGGTCGGCGGCGAGGTCGTCGCGACGCCGTCGGAAGCGCCGCACGACCGGCTCGACGACCTCCCGGTCCCGGACTACGACGAGTACTTCGAGCGGGCGGCGGGGCTCGGGCTGCCGACCGGGCACGTCGCGCTCCCCTTCGAGTCGGCGCGCGGGTGCTGGTGGGGCGCCAAGCACCACTGCACGTTCTGCGGGCTCAACGGAACCACCATGCGGTTCCGCGCGAAGTCGCCGTCCCGGGTGCTCGGCGAGCTGGACCACCAGGCGCGGCGGTACCGCACCTTCCGCTTCGACGCCGTCGACAACATCCTGGAGCCGGGCTACCTCAAGACGCTGGTGCCGGCGCTGGCCGAGGCCGGCCGGGAGTACCGGATCTTCTACGAGGTCAAGGCGAACCTGACCCGCGCCCAGCTGAGGCTCCTGGCCCAGGCGGGCGTCACCCAGCTGCAGCCGGGTCTGGAGTCGCTCAGCTCCGAGGTGCTCCGGCTGATGGACAAGGGGGTCCGGGCCGCGCAGAACGTCAACTTCCTGCGCTGGGCGCGTTACTACGGGATCGCGGTCGCCTGGAACATCCTGTTCGGTTTTCCCGGTGAGCCGGCCGGGGAGTACGCCGCGCAGGCGACCGTCATCCCGCACCTGGTCCACCTCCAGCCGCCGTCCGGCGCGAACCGGCTGTGGCTGGAGCGGTTCAGCCCGCTGTTCACCCAGCCCGGCCGGTTCCCGCTGCACAGCAGGAGTCCCGAGCCAAGCTACCGGCACGTCTATCCCGCCACAGTGGACATCGACCGCATGGCCTACTTCTTCGGCTACGAGCCGGAAGGAGAACTGCCCCCGGCGGTCTACGCCCCGCTGGAGGACGCGGTTTCGGCGTGGTCGGCCGCCTGGGAGGCCGAGCCGCCCGTGCTGGTGTACCGCAGCGCCCCGGGATTCCTGCAGATCTACGACGGCAGGCACGCCGAGACCCGCGGCACCCACACGTTCCACGACACCCTCGCCGAGATCTACCTGGCCTGTGCGGACCGTCCCCGCACGGCCGCGGCGGTGCACCGCGAACTCGGCCTCACAGTCGGAGTTCCGGCGGTCGAAGGCGCGTTCCGGCGGTTCGGCGAACGCGGGCTGATGTTCCTCGACGGCACCCTGGCCCTCTCCCTCGCCCTGCCCGCGACTCCCGGCCGGTGACCCGTATCAAGCCGGTCTTCCGCACCCTCTGTTCGTCAGGAAGAGCGGAAGGGCGCGGGACATGGACCCGTCGGTCATCGTGCAGGCGCCGAGCGCCTCGGCGGAGCGGCTCACCGGCTGGACGCCGTGGAAGTTCACCTGGGGGACGATCCGGAAGGGCGGCTGCACGATGCTGGCGGGCGCCCGGTGGACCCTGTTCCCGGACGGAACGGCGACCTTCGACGGAACCGTGACCAGCCACGAGGACGACGACGTCTGGGTGCTGCGGCACGTCGACCTGCACGGCGCCACGGGCGCGATCCTGGGCTCGCTCACCGCCGAGCACCCGGTCGACGGGGACTGGCGCAAGTTCGTGCTGCCCCTGCCGAGCAGGGCGGAACCCTACCGGTTCCGTGCTCGGGCGACGTTCGACGTCGCTCTGTGGGGGCGGATCGCGCACCTGAAGATGTATTCGAGCTGCTGAGCGCAGGGACCGGACGAGCCTCTTCTCGCAAGCGCCCCGTGTCCGGTTTTGGCCACTGACCGGAGCCCTGAACCGGCAACCCGGCTTCCAGCAGACTGTTACGTTGCCGACGGGGCCTGTCACTCGGGCGGCGAAGAGGGAGTTCCGGTGGGTTTCGAGGTCGACGTCGCGGACATCAACGCCGCGGCGGCCAAGCTCAGCGCGGGAACGTCGCCGACGTTGTCCATCGGCGGATCGCCGAACGTCGGGAGCACGGCGCGCGCAGCCGCCTTCGCCGGGGACTACGACGTCTGGCTGGCGACGCGCACCGACGACTTGGAAGCCGCGCAGCAGCAGGTCGACAACCTGGTCGAAAGCATCCAGACGGCCGCGAAGAGCTATCACAGCAACGATTCCGGGGCCCGCGAAGCCTTCCTGAAAGCGCTGGACAGCAGCTTCGAAAGGATCGATCGGTGACGTCGGTGTTCGACAAGATCCACGCGCTGGCCGACCAGGTGGAGAAGGGCAGCACCACCGAGCTGGACGACCGCGCCCGGGCCTGCCGGGCCACCAAGGAAACCATCGCCGACACCAAGGCCCTGCTGGAGAGCGTGCGCGTCCAGCTGAGCGAGGCCTGGCAAGGCGGGGCCGGCGAAGCAGCGCTCGCGTCGCTGGAAGCGTTCAAGAAGAACCGCGACGACCAGGCCGAAGACCTCGAAGAGTCGGCCAAGTCGTTCGAGACGATCCGAGACGCGCTGGCGAAGGCCCAGCAGGAGGCCCGGAACAAGCGCGCGGACGCCCAGAGCCTCCAGAAGAAGCTCGATGACGGCTGGCACGGCTTCGGGATCCGCCAGGTGGACCTCGCCGTCGCGTGGGCGCAGGACAAGGCCGTGAAGGCCCAGGCCCTCGTCCTGCTGGCCGATCTGAAGCGGGTGACCACCACCTACGACGCGACCCTGCTCGTCGAGGGCCGGAAACTCCGGTTCAAGACGGGTCAGGTGTGGGAGCTGGCCGGCTCCGAGAAACGGAATCTCGCCGAGATCGGCGCGCTCCTGCTCCGTGAGATACCCGGACTCCTCGCGCTGCTGAAGAAGTACCCCGAACTACGGGAGGCCCTGCTCCACCAGGACTGGAACAAGATCATGCAGAATCCCGAGGTCGCGCAGAAGATCTACGACTACCTCGGCTTCCGGTACGACGAGGAAGGCGGCTTCTACACCACCGGCGAGCATTCGGTGCAGAGCTACCTGGGCTGGAAAGACCTCTACGACAAGGTCGGAGAGGCTTTCGGGATGAGGCTCGACGAAACCGGCGACGACGGCGACAACATGGAGTTCACCGACCCCGAGACCGGGAAGACGTACCGGCTGGAGTTGTGGAAGGGCAAGTACGCGAACCACGCGTTCGGCGGAGAAGTCGGGTTCTACACCAGCGACTCGCCGAACAACGGGCACTTCGACGCCGCCCAGGGTGACGACCAGATCAAGGTGACCCAGACGATCTATGACAAGGACACCGGCCAGGTCTACTTCACCAACGACGGCCAGGGCGCCGACGGCACGGACAAGAAGCACTTCTGGAACCTGGCGATCCGCACCGACCCGGACGTGAAAGCCGGCGAGCTGCACCTGGCCCAGCGCGCCACGATCGAGGTGCGGGACGTCGGCATGCGCGACCGCATGTACGACGAGATGGTCCGGTACGCCGCCGCGCACCCCAAGGACCAGCTCACCGTCACGAAGGGAACCGACCAGCCGCCCACACTGAGCTACGACTGGCGGAAGTAACCCCTACAACGACCCCACCGGCTTGAACTCGTACGGCTCGTCATCGTCCGCCCGACGAGCGGCGACCGGCTCGTTCAGGCCGGCGAACACACCGTCCACATCGACCAGTCCGGCGACCTCGTCGGCGACGTGCTGGCCGTACCGGTCTTCGACGTCTTCCAGCCCCTTGCGCAGCGCCAGCGTGGCGGCGCTCCTGGCCTGGTCCCGCACCGCGATCGCCAATTCCTCCGGCGTCTCACCGGAACCCCGCCCCGAGTCGGTCATACCCCCAGTTTAGGTGGCCGGGCTCGAAGACGAGGGCACTACCGTCCTATCGGCACTCACGGAATACGCGGACCCGACTCCGGCCTTTCGATTCCGCAATGTCCGTTTCCTGTCACTGGAACACCTTTGCCACGCATCACCCGGAATGCGCGTCCGCATCCCTTCGACGACCCCGATAAGCGGCGAATGTCCGAGTCCCATGTTAAGTCGCCCTTAAGTATCGAATCGTTGCCACCACAGCGGTTTGGTTCGGCGCACGCGTGCGCCATAGTGCTCCGGAACGCCACCGGAGGATTTCCCGGATTTCGCAGACAGGAGTGTGCATGGCTACCTCGCGAACCGTCGTGACCTCGAACGACGGCAGCGGTCAGCTGAAACGAGCGGTCGGCTTCTACGGGTTGACGTTCATCTCCCTCGGCTCGATCATCGGCTCGGGCTGGCTGCTCGGTGCGCTCAAGGCGGCCAAGGTCGCCGGCCCGGCGTCGATCATCTCGTGGCTGCTCGCCGCCGCGATGCTCGCCGTGCTGGCGCTGATCCACGCCGAACTCGGTGCGGCCTACCCGGTCGCCGGCGGCACGGCGCGGTTCCCGCTGTTCGCCTACGGCACGGTCACCGGGTTCGTCGCCGGCTGGTCCGCGTGGCTGCAGGCCGTGGCCATCGCGCCGATCGAGGTCGAAGCGAGTCTGGAGTACCTGAACAACATCGCGTGGGTCAAGGACAACCTGAACCTCCTGCACCCCGACGACGGCACGCTCACCGCGAGCGGGTTCGGCTGGGCCAGCCTCCTGATGGTGGTCTTCACCCTGATCAACATCGTCGGGGTGAAGCTGATGTCGGAGAGCAACTCCTACGCGGTGTTGTGGAAGACCGCGGTCCCGCTGGTCACCGTGTTCGTGCTGATCCCGACGAGCTTCCACGCCGGCAACTTCACGGCGGGCGGCGGTTTCGCGCCGTACGGGGCGCACGGAATCTTCGCGGCGTTGCCGGTCGGTGTCGTGTTCGCCCTGCAGGGCTTCGAACAAGCCATCCAGCTCGGCGGCGAGGCGCGGAACCCGAAACGCGACCTCTCCCGCGCGGTGCTGACCGCGATGGCGGTCGGCGCGCTGGTCTACATCCTGCTGGAAATCGCTTTCATCGGCAGCATCGACCCGCACAACCTGATCCAGGGCTGGGCCAACCCGATCGAAAAGGGCGACTTCGGTCCGTACGCGACGCTCGCCTTCGCCGCCGGCGCCGGCTGGCTCGCCTACGTCCTGTACGCCGACGCGTTCGTCTCCCCCGCCGGCACCGGCCTGGTCTACGTGGCGACGTCGGCCCGCCTGACCTACGCGCTCGGCCGCGACCGGCTGCTGCCCGGCATCCTCGGCAAGGTCAACGTCCGCGGCATCCCCCTGTGGTCGATCATCCTCGCCTTCGTCGTCGGCGAGTTTTCCTTCCTGCCCTTCCCGAGCTGGCAGGAACTGGTCAACGTGGTCACCTCGGCGACGGCGGTGATGTACGCGTTCGCCCCGGTCTCCCTGGCCGCGCTCCGCAAGCGCGACCTCGGCCGCCCGCGCCCCTACCGCACGCCCTACGCGAAGGTGCTGGCCCCGATCGGGTTCGTCAGCGCCAACCTGATCATCTACTGGGGCGGCTACGACACGACGTGGAAGATCCTCGCCGCCATCGTCGTCGGCCTCCTGATCTTCGCGATCAGCTACGCCACCGCCCCGGCCGAGAAGCGGCGCCCGCTGGAGCTCAAGGCCGCCGTCTGGGTCATCCCCTGGCTCGTCGGTTCCGGGATCATCGGCTTCCTGGGGCGGTACGCGCAGAACGTGACCCCGCGCAACATCCTCCCGGAATGGTGGGACCTCGCCACGGTCGTCGTCTTCGCGCTCGTCATCTTCTACTGGGCGGTCAATTCGGCGCTCGCCCCGGAGAAGGTGCAGGCCACGGTCGCCGCAGAGGAAGCGGAGCTCCTGACGGCGGAGATCGAAGGGACCGCACCGGCAGTCTGAAGCCGGCCAAGGCCTGGCCGCCACCGGCGATCCGGTGCCCGCACACTCAGCCGACAGGGTTCGGTCAGGGTGCGCAGAGGGACGAACGATCGACGGATCGCCTCGTGCAGGCCGAGGTTCTCCGTGCCGTCCACCCAGCGCTGGAACGCGACCTGGCCGCCGAGCCGACCTCGGCGGCCAGGTCGCCCTCGTCGTCACGGACACCTCGTGCCGCCGCCTGGCGTGGTTCGAGAGGTCACGTCGGCCCGGTCAGTGATGTCAGTCGATGACATTGCCGTGGTACGGTGATGTCATCGACTGACATCAGAACCACGTCGTCACCGCCGCTCGCTCCTCGACGAAGGGAAGGCCATGTCACCAGCCCCGAACCCGCCCGCGCCGCAGACGTTCATGGTGGTCGCGTTCCTCCGCGACGACACCGACCTCGAGGAATTCGCCGCGTTGAGAGAGGCCGAGCACGAGCAGCTCGAAGTGCTGCGCTCGGCCGGGAAGGTCGGCGCCCACTACGTTTCCCCCGCCCGGCGGGCCACGTTCGTCGAGGTCGTCGCCGACAACGAGGACCAAGTCGCGGAAACGCTGGCCACGCTGCCGTTCGCCCGGTTCTTCGAAGCCGACGTCTACCCGACCCTTCCCCCGGACGCGGCAGAAGCCGCCCACCGCACCCGCCTGGCGGCCGCCCTTCCCTGACGCCATCCCCAGTTCCGCTGGTCTGGCCATGGCCGCGCGACTGATGCCGTCACAGACACCGCAAGTCCCCGAATCCACTCTTTCCGGCGAAACCGGGCGAAAGATACCCAACTTCCCGTATGATCTTCGCGACGGTGTAGCCAGCCATGGCCGCAAGGGGAGTCCCGGGCTTTGTATTCGTTGAGTCGCGTGTCCGCGAGAGCAACTTCGACCGGGGCAGTGAGAATCGTGGTCGGCGCTCGACGCCGGTTGCCCGACATCACCAGCCGGCTCAGGTGGACAGCTCGGCCGTGAACGCACCACTCCCCCAGGGTTTCTCCCGGCATCACGGCGGAGGTCGGCCACCGAAACGACGCCTCGCGACCGGCTGGATCATGGCGCTCGTGGCCGTCGGCATCGTGGTCGTGGTCGGAGTCGCCGTCGGCGTGTTCGCCGCGCTACGCGGCGGCAGCAGGTACGACGAGGTCGCCGGCAAGTACGGGACCACACGGTTGGCGAGCTGCGACGACGTCGCCGGGCGGGCGGGAAACCTGCCGCCGAAGACCTCCGACACGCGGCTGCAAGGCAGCGCGGGCTGGCTGTGCACGTTCACGAATCCGGCGGACGCGGCGACGGTTCACCTCGACCTCGAGGTGAACAACGTGCGGCGGCAGCGCACCGGGTTCGACGTCTACACCTCCTCCGGCGGCTACGTGCTCGACCCGACGGTGCACTTGGGCGAGCGCGCGGCATGGGGACCCGCCCCGCGGGGCACGATGTGCGACCTGGTCGTCCTGGACAGCAATGCGACGTTCAAGATCGGCGTCTCCGACGGGAAACTGCCCGCGGACGACAGGCAAGCCTGCAAGGACAAAGCGAAGACCATCGCCCAGGCGTTCTACGACGTCACGCAGCCGCACTGATCCCGTTCTGCGCGACGGCCTTCGACGAGCACCGTGGCGCGACAGGCAGCCGCCCTGCTCGGCATCCGTACGGGACGGTACCGCGAACCGATCCGGCTCTACGGGACTATTCGGGCAACACCGTGGATCGGGCCCGCGCCGGCGACCCCCGCTGCTAGCGTGCCGACGTGAGCAACCCCTTGATCGCGCAGACCCAGGACTCGACGAAGGCCTACTCCGGCATCTCGCTCCTGGAATCCGCCAACGACCTCTCGACCGCCATCAAGAGCGGCGACTGGGCCTCGGTGGCGATGGGCGCGGTCGGCACGGCCCTCGATGCCCTGTCGGTGGCCATGGACCCGTTCGGTGCCATCCTCGCCGCCGGTGTCAGCTGGTTGATGGAGCACGTCGGCCCGCTCAAGGACGCGCTCAACGCCCTCACCGGCAACGCCGACGAGATCCAGGCCCAGTCCGAGACCTGGGCCAACGTCGCCAAGGAACTCGGCAGCGTCTCCTCGGACCTGACCGACGCCATCAAAGCCGACCTCCAGTCGTGGTCCGGACCGGCCTCGGACACCTACCGCCAGCGCGGACAGGACGTGTCCACCACCCTGCAAGCGGCGCAGAAGGGCTGCGAAGGTGCCTCCAGCGGTGTCAAGACCGCCGGTGAGGTCGTGGCCGCGGTCCGCACGCTGGTGCGCGACATCATCTCCGAACTCGTCGGCCACCTGATCAGCTGGGCGCTGCAGGTCCTGTTCACCCTCGGCATCGGCCTCACCTGGGTCGTCCCCCAGGTCGTCGCCGCCGTCGCGAAAACCGCCTCGAAGATCACCGACCTGGTCACCAAGCTCGTCAAGGCGCTCAAGGCCCTGGTGCCACTGCTGAAGCGGGCAGGAACGCTTTTCGAGGACGCGGGCAAGGCGCTCAAGAACCTCAAGGCCGGCAAGGCCGCCCCGCCGCCCAAGGTCGGCGACATCGGCGGCACCCCCAAGGCGCCACCGGTGAAAACCCCCGGTGGCGGACACGAGGGCGCCCCGCCCCCGGGCAAGCCGGGCGGCAACGACAGCACGTCGACGTCGGGGTACCAAGGCCCGCCGAAGGACACCACTCCGCCGCCCGGCAAGACCGGGGGTGGCGACTCCGCGACCCCCTCGGGCGACCACAGCACCCCGCCACCCGCCCACGGCGGATCGCCGGGCAACGGCTCGCCCGGCGGTGGCGGTACCAGGGGACCGGCGCCCTCGCCCAAGCCGGACAACCCGCGCGACACCGCGGTCGGCAAGGACAACCTGGTCTGCAAGTCCGACCCGGTCGACGTGGTGCGCGGCGCCGTCGTGCTGGAGCAGGAGGACCTGCGCCTGCCCGACCCGCTCGTGCTGGAGCGGCTGCACCTCTCGACCTACCGCGCGGGGCGGTGGTTCGGTCCTACTTGGACGTCCACTGTGGACCAACGGCTCGAACTCGACGCGCGCAACGCGACCTTCTACTGCGCCGACGGCACGATCCTCGTCTACCCGCTCCCCGCGGCCGGTTCCCCGGTACAGCCGGCGGAGGGTCCGCGCCGGCCGCTGAGCGTCGGCGAGGACGGCACGTACTCGATCACGGACCCCCTGCGGGGCACGGAGTTGCTGTTCAGGCCGCTGCCAGGCCGGGGCGGCGAGCACCTTCCGGTGTCGGCGCTGATCGGCGCCGGACGCGACCGGGTCGACGTCGAGTACGACCGGTTCGGCGCGCCGAAGCTCCTGAGGCACACGAGTGGCTACCTGGTCGAGCTCGACTCGGCCGCCGGGCGGATCACGGCGATCCGCGTGGTCGACCCGAAGAAGAACCTCACCGTGCTCGCCCGCACCTTCGGCTACGACGAGCTCGGCCGCTTGACCCGGGTGATCAACTCCTCGGGCCTGGCCGAGACCTACGACTACGACGTGGACGGCCGGATCACCGGCTGGCAGGACCGCAACGGCGTCTGGTACCGCTACGTCTACGACGCCGAAGGCCGCTGCGTGCGGACCGTCGGCGACCGCGGGTTCTACGACGGCCAGTTCGCCTACGACCGCGGAAACCGCGTCACCACCTACACCGACTCGCTCGGCCACCGCACCGAATTCCACGTCAACGAGGCCGACCAGGTCGTGCGCGAGGTCGGGCCGCTCGGCGGGACGACGGTGTCCACTTGGGACCGCTACGACCGCCTCCTGTCCCGCACCGACCCGCTGGGCCGCACCACGGCGTTCGAGTACACCGCGGAAGGTCTGCTCACGGCGATCGTGCGCCCGGACGGAACGCGCGCCGACGTGGAGTCCGGAGTGGACGGTTCACTGACGCTCACGGTCGCCGACGGCGCCCGGACCTACCGGCGGGTGTACCCGGCCGGGACCGCACCCGGTCTGCTCGCGGTGCGCTCCGCGGCGGACGTCGAGTTCCGGCAGGACCGGCAGTGGGGCGCGGAGGTCGCGCCAGCCCCGGTCGCGGACCCGGTGGAGCGGGACCTGTTCGGCCGTCCGCGCGTGGTCACTGACGCCTCCGGGGCCCGGACCCGGCTCGACTGGACCGTCGAGGGCCGCCGCGCCCTCCGGATCGGGCCGACGGGCCGCCAGGACAGGTGGCGCTACGACCCCGAGGGCAACGTCGTCGAGCACGGCGGCGACCGCTACGAGTACGGTCCGTTCGACCTCACCGTCGCGACGATCGACGCCACCGGAGCCCGGACCGCCTACGAGTACGACACCGAGCTGCGCCTGACGCGCGTGACGAACCCCGCGGGCCTGAGCTGGTCCTACACCTACGACGCCGCCGGGCGCACGGTCTCCGAGACCGACTTCGACGGCCGCGTCCTGCACTTCGAATACGACAGCGCCGGCCAGCTCGTGAAGTCGGTCGACGGCCTCGGCGCGGCCACGACGTTCACCTACGACGTCCTCGGCAACGTGGTCGAGCGCCACACCGGCGCGGGCGTGACCACTTACACCTACGATCCGGTCGGTTTTCTCGTGCGCGCCTCCGAAGGCGACAGCGTGGCGGAGATCGAGCGTGACGAGTTCGGCCGCGTCGTGCGGGAAACCGTCGACGGCCGGGAGATCGCCTACTCCTACGACGGGACGAGCGTCCGGCGCCGCACTCCGTCCGGAGTGGACAGTGCGTGGACCTGCGACGCCGGCGGAACACCGGTGTCGTTGCTCGTCGCCGGGCAGGTGGTCTCGTTCCGCCACGACGAAGCCGGCCGGGAGATCGAGCGCACCACCGCCGGCGCCACGCTGACCCAGGCGTTCGACGCCGGGCACCAGCTGACCCAGCAGGCCGTGACCACGCGCGACACCGCCCGCGTGACCCAGCAGCGCGGCTACCTCTACCAGTCCGACGGCCGCCTCGCCGGCGTCGACGACGCCCTCTCCGGGCCGGCTCGGTTCCGGCTCGACCCGGCCGGTCGCGTCACCGACGTCGCCGCGCGCAGCGGTACCGAGAGCTACCGCTACGACGCGGCCGGAAACATCGTCGACGCGCAGGAGCTCGGACCGCGCCACTACACCGGCAACACGCTGGTCGCCGCGGGCGCGGTCCGGTTCGGCTACGACGCGCAGGGCCGCCTGACCACCCGCAGCGACCCGGGCGGCACCTGGACGTACCGCTGGGGTCCGCTCGACCGCCTCGTCGGCGTCCGGACGCCCCAGGGCGCCGAGTGGCGCTACCGCTACGACCCGCTCGGCCGTCGCACCGCGAAGCAGCGCCTGGCACCGGACGGCGGCGTGGCCGAGGAAGTCACGTTCGCCTGGAGCGGCCAGCTGCTCGTGGAGCAGGTGCACCGCGACGCCCACGGCCGCGAGCTCGTGCTCACCTGGGACCACTACCCCGCCAGCACGCGCCCGGTCACGCAGACCGAGCACCTCGGCACCGGGGTGCGGTTCTTTTCGTTCGTCACCGACCAGATCGGCACGCCGGTCGACCTGATCGACGCCCACGGGGTCGTGGCCTGGCACGCCACCACGTCGCTGTGGGGCCGCGTGACGCCCGGCCGCCCGGGCAGCGTGTCGACGCCGTTGCGGTTCCCCGGCCAGTACGCCGACGACGAGACCGGCCTGCACTACAACGTCTTCCGCTACTACGACCCGGGTACCGGCCGCTACCTCAGCCAGGACCCGCTGGGGCTCACGCCGGCGCCGAACCCGATCACCTACGTGCCCAACCCGTTGCTCGAGGCCGACCCGCTCGGCCTCGGCTGCACCAGCAGCAAGCTGGCCGACGACACCGACACGCCCGCGCCGCAACCGCACCCGGCGCCACCGGCCCGGGCCAACGCCGGCAACGACGCCACCCACGTCCAAAGCTCCAACCCGTCCTCGCAGCCCGCACCGCCGCCGCCTCCCCCGCCGCCCCCAGGGCACGGCCAAACCAGCGCACCGCCGCCACCGCCTCCCCCACCGGGCCACGGCACCACCGGCGCACCACCTCCACCGCCGCCCCCGCCGGGCCACAGCGCACCGCCGCCACCGCCTCCGCCCCCGGGCCACAGCGCGCCACCGCCACCGCCTCCCCCGCCGGGCCACGGCACGGGTACGCCCGGCGGCGCCCACACCGGCTCCGGCGGCGGTCAATCGCACGCCGGCGGCAGCCGGAACGACCACACGCCCATCGACTACCAGCCCGCAGGCCCCGACCACCCCGGGCACAACCGGCCGCCGAACGACAGCCGGCCGTTCGACCAGAAGTACGACGGCTACAAGAACGAGCTGGGTATCGACGGGCCGCAGAAGACCCTGAAGATCCCGGACGACCCGAACGTCAAGCTGAACACCAAGATCGAAGACCTGCCGCCCGGCGTGGCCCACGGCTTCGGCCCGGCCGACCACGGCAAGACGGTCGGCCACTACATGGGCTACGACGCGGACACCGTCGCCGGGGAGTTCGGGCACAACAAGGCCCACGACGCTCTCGACCTCCAGGGCGGCGGCGGGTACAACCACCACTCCGGCACGATCAACCTCGGTGCCGGCCAGCCCGACAAGACGCTGTACCACGAGATGGGCCACATCAAGCAGGACCAGCTCGGCTACAACGGGTCCAACACCAACCAGTCGGTCATCGAGTACCACAACGTGCTGCACCACGAAAACAAGTTCAACCTCAACGATCCGCCGCGGACCTCGTACACCCTCGACGACATCCCCGGCAGGGCGAACAAGACGAAGCACACCTGGGAGGACTTCCAGAACGACCTCGACAACCTGCCGCCCGAAAAGAAAACGCAGACCCAGAACGCGGTCAAGGACATCGAGAACGTCCTGAACACCGACCCGCGTTACGCCGGGCTCTCCGACCAGATCAAGAAGAACCTGGCCAACGAGTACTTCTGGGGCAAGAAGCAAGGGCGGTTCTGAGCGGCACGGCAGCCGAACGCGCCGGGCCCCGTTCCTCGGGCCCGGTGCACCATCCCGATCGAGTTCGACAGACTACCCGGTGATCCGGACGATGACCTGCTCGTTGGCGTAGGAGTATCCCTCGTAGGCGACGGACACGCCGGTCCGCTCGGCGTACTCCCGCAACGCCCGGTACTCGTGCTCTTGCCAGCCCGGGAAGTTGAAGAACTCGTCGAACACCAGCACGGCGCCCGGCCGCAGCCGGGGGCCGACCAGGTCCAGCACAGTCTTCGCGGAGCTGTACAGATCCGCGTCGATGTGGACGAAGTCGACCGGTTCCGGATGGCGGGCGAGGAAGCCGGGCAGGGTGTCGGCGAACCAGCCGACGACCAGCTCGGCTCCGGCGACCTCGGGCCGGCCGTCGACGCTGAACCTGCCCGCGGGGAAGTCGATGCGCCAGTCTTCGGGCAGGCCCTGAAAAGAGTCGAAGCCGTAGACGCCACCGAGGGGCCGCGCCGCGGCGATGATCTTCAACGTCGTGCCGGTGTAGACCCCGAATTCGAGCGCCATGCCACCCGTGGGGGCGAGCGAGAGCGCGTGTTCGAGAGTCCGGTGCGGATCGTCGAAGCGCGGCGCCGCGGGCATGTGGTCGCGGACGAATTCGGCCGATTCGAGGGTGGCTTGCCGATCGGCGGCGTAGACGATGTCGCGGCGCGTCCGGATTTCGAACTCGATGAGCCGATCGTAGATCCGCTTGTTCTCCGCCCGCAGTTCGGCGAGCTGCTGCTCCTGCCGCGCCAGCAGCGGAGCGACGGCGTCCGTCACCGTGTTGGCCAGCCGGACCTGGATCGGTCGGAGCAGCCGGTTCCGCCAGGACGCGCGCATCGCGGGTGGTTCCTCTCTTCATGGAGGGAGGCAGTGTAAACCGTGCCTCGGGCCGCACGGCCGTGATCGGCCAACGAGATTCTCGTTCGCTCTCAGGCTCCTCTCAGGACAGACAATTCCCCCATGACGGGCCCATTCCCGGCTCGGCGACCGCCTTCGCCGGGCATCAGTATTCTGTTCGCAAACGGAGGGAAGGAACCGGCAAGCATGGTCTGGGCTCGCGTGTCGGCGATGTTCGCGTTGCTCGCCACGGTTTCCTTCACTGCCACGGCGTCGGTGGCCTGCAACGAGACAGAGGACGCGGTCGCGGTGGCGCCGCTGACTCCCGGATACGACCGGCCGAGCCCCAGGACTTCCGCTCCGGCCCCGGAACGAGTCGCCACGGCGATCCTGACCTCGCCGCCGGCCACCACCGGGCCTCCCCCGTCGTCGCCGGCCGACACACCCCGTCGCTCCGAGGCACCGGCCCCGTCGGCCGACACCGGAGGCGCCCGCGCGCACGCGGTGGACGCCGGCAGCCGGCTCGCCGTAGGTGCGTTGTTCTCCGGCGACGGTCACTACTGTTCGGCCAGTGTCGTGGACAGCCCGCGCGGGAACCTCGTCTTGACCGCGGCGCACTGCGTCCACGAAGGCGCAGGGGGCGGGCCCTACCCGAACGTGCTGTTCGAACCCGGATACCACGACGGGATCGCGCCGTTCGGCGCGTGGGCCGTCACGGACATCTTCGTCGCTCCCGGCTGGGAAGCCACGTCCGACCCCGACCTCGACTTCGCCTTTCTCTTCGTTCACCAGGACGGCAACCCCGCCACGCTGCAAAGCCTCACCGGAGCCGACCGGCTGGGCACCGATCGTGGCTACGCCACCACGGTCGAGCTCACGGGATACCCCGACTCCGCCGAGCAACCGGTGACCTGCCAGAACGTCACGACCCGGCAAGGCGCGCACCAGATGCAGATCTCCTGCCCCGGATTTCCGCAAGGAACCAGCGGCGCCCCGTGGGTTCTCGACCCCGACCCGGCGACGAACCTCGGCACGGTCATCGGAGTCATCGGCGGTTTCGAGTCCGGCGGAGACGATGACGTGTCCTACAGCAGCTATTTCGACTCCGACATCGAGACTCTTTACCGGACCAGCGTCTCGGGCTAGGGCATCGGGGCGCGTCTCGTCGAAACGGGCGCGTCGCCGGGGGTTGACCCTGACCGTGCGTCAGGGTTGGAACCTGGTGGCATGACGAACAGCACCGTCCTCGTTCCGCCGGTCGGCGAGTTCCGGAAGATTCGCGGGCGCCGCGTTTTCGTGCACCGGTCGGGTGAGGGCGGGCCGGCCGTCGTCGTCCTGGCGGGCGCCGGCATGGTCGGCCTGGACTACTTCCTCGTCCAGCGGCAAGTAGCGCGGTTCACCGCCGCCGTGGTGTACGACCGGGGCGGGACCGGCTACAGCGACCCGGTGCCGCTGCCGCGTACCGCCGCCGCGGTCGCCGCGGAACTGCACGAGGTGCTGCACGGCCAGGGCATCGACGGCCCGTATGTTTTGGTCGCGCACTCCCTCGGCGGCGCCTATGCGCATCGGTTCGCACAGCTGTACCCGCCGGAAGTGGCCGGCCTGGTGTGGCTGGACGCCTTCCACCGGGACTGGGACGAGTTCATGCCCGCGGAGGCGGGCCTGCCCGCGGGCGAGCGGATGGCACCCGACCTGGCGCACGTCCGGCGCCCGGACCTCCGCCGGATGTACGCCGAACTCCTGGTCCAGTACCCGGAACACGTGCGGCAGTCGCTGATCGACGCCCATGTGAGCGATCACGGGCTCCGGAGCGGCTTCGCCGAGCGAAGCAACCTGGTCGCTCTCGCCGACGAGTTGCGGGCCGGGCCGGATCTTCCCGACGTCCCGCTGATCGCCCTCACCACGGAGGGGGTCGACCCGGCCCAGCAGGCGCTGACGTCGGAGCAGGCGCAGCAGGGCATCTCGGAGCGGACTCTACGCGCGATCGCGGAAGGCCGGAGGAAGATGGTCGCGGCGGTGGTGAGCGCGGTCTCGCACGGGGAGCGGCGGGTCGTACCCGGCGTCGGCCACAGCCAGCTGTGCTTCGAGCGGCCCGACGTCGTGGTCGAAGCGATCCGCGCCGTCGTGGAGCGGGTGGGTCGCACCTAGACTCGACGCGGCCACGCCTTTCCGAGGAGCGGAGGTAGCCGGTGCTCACGATCGGCCAGCTCGCGGCGACCGCCGGCGTGACCGTGCGCACCGTCCGCCACTACCACCACGTCGGCCTGTTGCCCGAGCCCGAACGCGACGCCTCCGGCTACCGCCGCTACCGCGCCCAGGCGGCGGTCGACCTGATCCGGATCCGGGCCCTCGCCGACGCCGGGGTGCCGCTGGCCCGCATCGACGCGGTGCTGCACGCCCAGCCGGCCGAGTTCGCGGCGGCCATCGCCGAGATCGACGCCGAACTGCGGCGCAAGGTCGACCAGCTCACCGAGCACCGGCGCCGGATCGCCGCGCTGGCCGGCGGCGAAGGGCTGGTGCTGCCGCCGGAGGTGGTCGCGATCCTGGACCGGATGCGCGCGCTCGGGGTCAGCGAGCGGACGGTACGCCTCGAGCGCGACACGTGGATCCTGATGCAGGCACTGGACCCGTGCGCCATGCCGCAGTGGATCGAGGACCGGAACGCCAGGTTCGACGACCCGGCGAAGACGCACCAGTACCTCCTCTGCGACCAGTCGATCGACTGGGACCCGCGCGATCCGCGCGTGGACCGGCTCATCGACGAGCTGGATGCCTGGCAGATCGAGCAGGAAGGCGAGGGCGACGGGCCGGGGAGCATGACGCTGGTGTCCGTCCGGGTCGCCGAGGCGTCCCCGGCGTGGCGGCGGATCCTCGACGTGCTCACCGACCGGGCCCGGCAGCGCGCCCACCCGCCGAAACGGGCCGGCCGGACGTCCCGGGTCCGGCCGGCCTGATGCTCCGGCCGAAGATCGTGCTCACCGAGGGGAAGGTCAGGCCCGGGACGCTCCCAGGAACCGCAGCACTGCCAGGACGCGGCGGTGGTCCGCGTCGACCACGGGCAGGTCAAGCTTGGCGAAGATGTTGTTGATGTGCTTCGCCACGGCGCTCTCGCTGACGACCAGCGCCTGCGCGATGCCGGCATTGGAGCGCCCTTCGGCCATCAGGCCGAGCACCTCCCGTTCGCGAGGGGTCAGCCGCGCGAGCGGGTCGCTGTCGCGCCGCAGCAGCAACTGGGCGACGACCTGCGGGTCCAGGGCCGTACCCCCGTCCGCCACCCGCCGGACCGCGGCCACGAAGTCGGCGACGTCGGCAACCCGCTGCTTGAGCAGGTAGCCCACACCGCTGGTGTTCGCCGAGAGCAGGTCAGCCGCGTACCGCTCCTCCACGTACTGCGAAAGCAGCACCACCGGCGTCCCCGGCCAGCGCCGGCGGATCTCCATCGCCGCCCGCACCCCCTCGTCGGTGAAGCCGGGCGGCATCCGGACGTCGATCAAGGCGAGTTCGGGCCGGTGCTCCGCCACGGCCGCCAACAGCCCCTCCGCGTCGCCGGCTTCCGCGGCGACCTGGAACCCGCCCGTCTCCAGCACCTTGGTCAGGCCGACCCGCAACAAGACCGAATCCTCGGCGATCACCGCGCGCACGGCAGCTCCGCGGTGATGGTGGTGGGCCCGCCGGCGGGGCTGCTGACGTGGAAGGCCCCGTCGAGGGAGCCGACCCGCTTGGCCAGCCCGGTCAGCCCGGTGCCGGCGGCGGCGTCGGCACCGCCCAGCCCGTTGTCGGTCACGCGCACGCGCAGCACTTGGCCGACCTGGCGGACGATCACCTCTGCACGCATCGCGTTGGCGTGCTTCGTGGCATTGGTCAGCGCCTCGGAGATCACGAAGTACGCGACCGACTCCACGGTGGGCGCCACCCGCTCTTCCAGATCGACCCGCAGCCGCACCGGCAGGGGTGTGCGGGCAGCCAGCCCGGACAACGCCGCGTCCAGACCTCGGTCTTCGAGCACGGCCGGGTGCAGCCCCCGCACCAGGTCGTCGAGTTCGGCGATCGCCTCCTTCGCCTCCGAGTGCGCTTTCGCGATCACCTCGCGGGCAGCACCCGGCAGGTCCGGGCGGGTGGCCATGGCCAGCCCCAGGTTGACCGCGAGGGACACCAGCCGCTGCTGGGTTCCGTCGTGCAGGTCGCGCTCGATCCGGCGGCGCTCCGCGTCGACGGCCTCGATCAAGTCGGTCCGGCTCACGGCCAGCTGATCGACCCGCTCCTGAAGTCGCTGTGCCCGGCTGGGCCCGAGCAGGCCCGACGCCAGCCGCGCCTCGGCCGAGGCCACCGCCCGCGCGGTCCAGGGCAGGGCGCACAGGAGGAGGAGTCCAGCCGCGGTGTAGACCGGCAGCTGGGTCAGGGAGCCGAACCAGTCCTGGCGGATGCCGGCCGGCAGCGCCCATGACCAGGCGTAGGCGGTGACGCCCGCCAGGCATGCCGCCGCCACCGCGAGCACCAGCAGCTCCAGCAGCGCGAGCGGCGGGCCCAGCAGGAGGTGGTAGCCGATCTTGCGCCAAGGCCGCGTCGCCGCGACCCTCCGGGCGGTCGAGGCCCACGTCCCTCGTTCCGGCGCGGCGCGGGTGAGCCGGGGGACGTCCACACCGATGAGCACGCGGTAGCGAGCCCGCTGAACGGCCGTCAGCACCGGGGTGCCGAGCAGGACCAGCGCGGCCGACACGGAAACCGTGAGGAGCCAGTCCCCCGTCCGGGCTGTGGTCGCCGCGGCCCAGGCCCACACGGGCACCAGCCCCAGGTGCGGCAGCACACCGGCGGCGAGGAAGCCGGTGTCCCGCCGTACCCGGAGGACCGTGCGTCTCAGTCCGGCTGGAATCGTCATGACACGACGCTAGGGCACGGCACGAGGGCCGTGCCATGAAGCCTGTACCCGCCCTCGTGGTGAACCTGGTACCAGCTCTGCCTCCGCGCCTACGGGTGATCGACAGGCCCTTCCGCGTTGCGCAGGGCAAGCCACGTACACAGCCCGGCCAAGGCCAGCTCCGGGACGGCACAGGCAAGGGCCTGGGCAAATTCCGCACCGGCCTGGGCGGTGAGGACGTCGAACCAGGCGTCCATCACCATGAGCGCCGCGACCGCCGACGCCGACAACCGGGCGCGGTCGTCGCCGCGGTGGAACAGGCGCGCGGTGGTCGCGCAGCCGAGCGCCGCGGCCAGGTCGAGCCCGATCCACACGGCCGGCCAGTGCCGCACCTGCGTGGTCGCGGGCAGGGACCGCCCCAGCACGAACACCCACGGCACCAGCCCCGCGGCGACCGCGCCGAGCACCCTGGGCGCCCAGCTGCCCCGGGGCCGTGCCCGGACCCCCGGCGACCTGGCCGTGCGTGGCGCCCAGGGCATCGTCCGAACGGTCATGGGATTCCTCCACCGAAGTCGTGGTGATGCCGCCGGCCGCGGCCCTCCGGCGCAACCTTGCCGCCGCGGGCCGCCGAGATCAGTAGCCCGGGGTTCCGGCTTCGTGGTGGTGCCTGCTACCGCACGGACCGCGGACGTTCGCCGTCAGTCGTCCACGCCCTCCACGATGAAGTCCACCTCGTGCCCGGCGGTCCGGTAAAAACGCGATAGCCGGGACGCAGCCACTTCTCGGCCGCGGCGTCCCTTCAGCGCCGTGCGGTGGCGAACGGCCGTTTCACCGCCATCCGAGCTCGGCCAGCTGTTTCGCGGCTTTGCCCGTGGGCCAGAAGGTCACCTTGTCCAACCGGCCCGAATCGGTCCGGAACTTGAAGCCGCGACTGAACGGGCCACGCACCCGACGTACGCCGGTCACCTCGGCGCGGGCGATCCGGATCGGCACAAGAGCCCGAACGCGCAGTTCGATCTGGTTTCGGCTGACCAGCAATTCCGCGAACGGCCATGTCACGTTGACGCCGTTCACCCAGGCTCCGCCCCGCAGGACGAGGTCGTAGTCCTCGTCCCGCAGCGCGGCAATCTGGCGCGCGTGCTCAGGAACCGGCGGCGGGACCTGGCCGAGACCTCCGGTCTTCTCCCGCCGCCGATACACGACGAACACCGTCGTCACCAAAAGAACGCAGATCGCCAGCCAGACGATCCCCATCCCGGCTCCAGCGCTCATCGACGTTTCTTCCGCATCACGGGCGAAGGATCTCGGTCGAACGGATTCGTCAGCCCGACGCCCGTCGCGTGTATTCGGCCAGCAGCGCTTCGAGCTGTTCGGTCATGAACACGTAGTAGTCGCGCATCTGCCGCAGCCGGCCGCGCTGCTCGGGCGGGAGGTGCTTTCCCTGGTCCTGCGCGGTTTCGGCCAGTTCCAGCAGCTCGCGGTTCATCGTCACCTGGTGCTGCAGGCAGCCGATCCACGCGTCGTCGCGCCAGCGGTGGACGAAGTGGCGGCTGCCGGGCTCCTTGTACCGCTCGACGACGCCGTTGACCATGAGCAGCCGCGTCATCTCCGACACCGACCCCTTGCTCGCGCCGAGGGCGTCCTGGAGTTCGTCCAGCGTAAGGGGTTTCTCGCTGAGCATCAGCACGCCGCTGGTGCGCCCGGCCATCGGCGGCCACCCCATGGCACGGCCGATGCGCAGGCCGAAGTCCTCGATGAGCGTGCGCTCGCCGCCCGCGGACAAGGTCATCGACACCTCTCACTATAGCTCAGGAAAAACTGAATATTCACTCTTGACTGAACATACGGCTGGGGCACATTCTAGCCACGACGGCGACCCGGCGAAGGAGCAGGCAGATGACGAACAGCGGCTGGGACCTCATCGTGGTCGGCGCGGGATCCTCCGGCTCGGCGCTCGCGGTGCGGTCGGCGGAACGGGGCAAGCGCGTCCTGTTGCTGGAGGCCGGCCGCGACTACCGCTCGGCCGAGATGCCCGAGGCGTGGCGCTCGCCCAACCCGATCGTCGCGCTGCTGCACCCGACGGCGGCCGAAGGCATGGTGTGGCCCGGCCTGGATTCGACGCGGACCGAGAAGCAGCCGCCGGCGCCGTACTGGCGCGGCCGCGGGGTCGGCGGCAGCTCGTCGATCAACGGGCAGATCGCGATCCGCCCGCCGATGGCCGACTTCGAAGACTGGGCCCTGCCCGGCTGGGCAACCGAAGACGTGCTCCCGTACTTCGCGAAGCTCGAGGACGACGAGGTGTTCGGCGACGCCCCCTACCACGGCCGCGGCGGCCCGACGCCGATCCACCGGACGCCGCAGGAGGAATGGGGCGCCGTCGACGCCGCACTGCACCGCGCGGCCCTCGCGGCCGGCTACGGCTGGGCACCCGACGTGAACGCCCCGGGCGCGACCGGCGTCTCGCCGTACCCGATCAACTCCCGGGGCGGCCGGCGGGTGTCGGTCAACGACGCCTACCTCGAACCCGGCCGCGAGCTGGCGAACCTGACGATCCGCGGCGACGCGCTGGTGGACCGGGTGCTCTTCGAGGCCGGCCGGGCGGTCGGCGTCCGCGTCGTCACCGGCGGGACGGCGACGACCGAGCTCGCCGGCACCGTGGTGCTGAGCGCCGGCGCGATCCACTCGCCGGCGATCCTGCTGCGCTCCGGCATCGGCCCGGCCGGGCACCTGCGTTCGCTCGGCATCGACGTGCGCGCCGACCTCCCGGTCGGGCTCGGCCTGCAGGACCACCCGATCGCGATGATCCAGCTGCCGCTGACCGCGGCGGCCGCGATCAAGACGCCGGACGACCGGCACACCAACGTCTGCGTCCGCTTCACCAGCGGGCCCGGCGCGCCCGAGGGCGACCTGATGTTCGTCTCGATGAACCAGAGCGTGCTCGCCATGGCCTTCGCCAACACCGGTGCCGGTGCCGGCGCGTACGGGGTTTGGCTCAACCACGCGCATTCCCGCGGCGAAGTCGGCCTGACCTCGCCCGACCCGGACGTCCAGCCGCTGGTGCACCAGCGGATGCTGTCCGACGA
Source organism: Amycolatopsis sp. NPDC004378 (assembly GCF_053602455.1). NCBI lineage: Bacteria > Bacillati > Actinomycetota > Actinomycetes > Pseudonocardiales > Pseudonocardiaceae > Amycolatopsis > Amycolatopsis sp. NPDC004378. The sequence continues at coordinate 26,381 of NZ_JBSGDR010000016.1, read as the reverse complement.
ACGCGACCTCCCGCGGCTGCGGGCCGGCGTGCGGGCGCTGGCCGAGCTCGCCCGCGCCGAGGAGACCGCCCCGATCCTGGGTGGCTCCGTCGAGAGCGCGAACGAAGCGCTCTTCGCCGTGCTGGACAACGACAGTGAGCTCGACGACCACCTGCTGGCCACGGTCGGCGACTCGCAGCACGCCACCAGCACGTGCCGGATGGGCGACCCCGGGCTGGCGAGCACGGTGGTCGACCCCGCCTGCCGCGTGCTCGGCGTCGAGGGCCTGCGCGTGGTCGACGCGTCGATCTTCCCCTTCGTCCCCCGCGCCAACACCAACCTCGCCGCGATCATGGCCGGCGAGCTCATGGCCGACCGGCTCGACTGAAAGCTGAGGAATCCGTTGAGGACACTGCAGAACCTGATCGGCGGCCGGTGGACGGACTCCCGCGGCGAGGACTTCCTGGACCTGGTGAACCCGGCGACCGAGGAGGTCATCGCCCGGCACCCCGCGGGCTCGGCCGAGGACGTCGAGCGCGCGGTGACCGCGGCGGCCGAGGCGCAGCCGGCTTGGGCCGCGACCCCGGTCGCCGAGCGCGTCGCGCGGATCTCCGCGTGGGCCGACGCCGTCGCCGCCCACGCCGACGAGCTCGTCCAGCTGGAATGCCGCGAGATGGGCAAGCCGCTGGGGATCGGGCGGACCTTCCTCGCGGGTGCGGTGGCCGGGCTGCGCGCCGCCGCCGATGAAGCGCTTTCCTACGACTTCGAACAGCTCGTCGAGCACCCCGACGGCAGCCGGACGCGGATCCTGCGCCACCCGCTCGGCGTGACCGCCCTGATCACGCCGTGGAACTTCCCGGTGACCGCGGTGCTCGCGGGCATCGGCCCGCTGCTGGCGGCGGGGAACACGGTGGTCGTCAAGCCGTCGGAACGCGGGCCGCTGTCGGTGGCGCGGCTGGTCGAGCTGGCCGGGCTGCCGCCGGGCGTGGTGAACCTCGTGCTCGGGGACGCCAGGGCCGGGGTCCCGCTCGCCGGGCACGAGGGGATCGGGCTGGTGCACTTCACCGGCTCGGTCGCCACCGGCAAGCGCGTCGGCGCGGCTGCCGGGGAGCGGCTGTGCCGCGCGGTGCTCGAACCGGGCGGCAAGGACCCGGTGGTGGTCGACGCCGGGGTCGACCCGGTCGCGACCGCCGGCGCCGTCGCGTTCGGCGCGTTCGTCAACACCGGCCAGATCTGCACGTCGATGGAGCGGATCTACGTCCACCGCGACGTCGCCGAGCCGTTCGTCGAGGCGCTGGTCGCCGCGGCCGAAGCCTTCCCGGTCGGCAACGGCCTCGACGACGGGGTCGTGCTCGGCCCGCTGGTCGACCGGCGGCAGCGGGACGTCGTCGCGCGGCACGTCGAAGACGCCGTGGCGAAGGGCGCGAAGGTCCGCACCGGCGGTGTCGTCCCGGACGGGAAGGGCTTCTTCTACCCGCCGACCGTGCTCACCGGCGTCGACGATTCGATGCTGGTCATGACCGAGGAGACGTTCGGCCCGGTCGCCCCGGTCGTCGTCGTGGACTCGTTCGAGGAAGGGCTGGAGCGGGCTTCGCGGTCGCGGTACGGCCTCGCGGCGACCGTCTACACCGCCGACCCGGGCCACGCCGAGGCCGCCGCCCGGATCCCGGCCGGCGTCACCTGGGTCAACCAGTGGCAGGGCGGTGGTCCCGAGCGGCTGTACGAGCCCGCCGGCGAAAGCGGCATGGGCGCCACCGGGGCACGGGCGGCCTTCGACGCCGCGACGCGGCCGGCGTCGGTGCACATCGCGGCGGCCGGCTCGTGAAGGACGTGATCGAGCGGCGGGTGCGGGCGGCGGGCGACGGCCTCGTCGGCCTGTCGCACCGGATCCACGCGCACCCCGAGCTCGCGTTCGAGGAAGTGCGGGCCAGCGCGTGGGTGGCCGAGGCGCTGGGCGACGCGGGGTTCGCCGTCGAGCACGGCTGCTACGACCTGCCGACCGCGGTCCGCGCGACAGTGGGCTCGGGACCGGTGCACGTCGTGCTCTGCGCCGAGTACGACGCCCTGCCGGACATCGGGCACGCGTGCGGGCACAACGTGATCGCCGCGGCCGCGGTCGGCGCCGGGCTCGGCCTGGCGCGCGTGGCCGACGCCCTCGGGCTGACCGTCACCGTGCTCGGCACACCGGCCGAGGAAGGCGGCGGGGGCAAGGTGCTGCTGCTCGACCGCGGCGCGTTCGACGGCGTCACCGCGGCCATGATGGTGCACCCGGCCGCGGTCGAAATGGCGGCGATGCCGGGCTCGGCCGTCGCGCAGTTCGAAGTGGCCTACCGCGGAAAACCGGCCCACGCGGGCGCCTACCCGCAGCTCGGGGTCAACGCCGCCGACGCGATGACCGTCGCGCAGGTGGCCGTCGGCCTGCTGCGCCAGCAGACCGCGGCCGGCGACCGGATCCAGGGCATCGTCACCGAGGCCGGCTCCGCGGCCAACGTCATCCCGGACGCCAGCCGGGGCAGCTGGATCGTCCGGACCGAAAACCTGGACGAGCTCGCCGCGCTGAAGGAGCGCGTGACGCGGTGCTTCGAGGCCGGCGCGCTGGCGACCGGCTGCACCGTGTCGATCACCCCGGTTTCCCCCGACTACGCGGACTTGCGGCCCGACGCCGCATTGCTGGCGGCGTACCGGGCCAACGCCGAGGCACTGGACCGGGTCTTCCCCGACCTGCCGCGCGGGGTGACCGGTGCCGCGACCGACATGGGCAACGTCTCGCACGTCGTCCGCACGATCCACCCCATGCTGGGCCTCGGCTGCGCGCCCGCGGTCAACCACCAGCCGGAGTTCGCGGCCGCCTGCGTCACCCCGGCCGCCGACCGCGCGGTGCTCGACGGCGCGATCGCCCTGGCCTGGACCGCGGCCGACCTCGCCACGGGAACGGCTTGAGAGCGACACCCCGCGCGCGGGCATTGCGGCCCGTCGCAAGCCCGAATCAACCGGCTCGTCGTCTGATCTCGGGACAACGGTGTGTTCGTCTCAAGTGGCGCCAACGCTGCGCGACCTCGTCGTCGGGTTCTTCGCGGGCAACGACGCCGAGTACGAACTCCGCGGCCAGCTGTGCACCGACCTCGACACGATGCCCGTCGAGAACGCGTCCGCGGTGGCCGGACGATCTGTCACCGCACCGGGTCGTCGCGACGCCACGCCGACGACGTCCCGTCGTTCGACCCGTGGCACGCCGTGGCGAGCAGCACAAGCGGGCGACCATCGCCGAACGGCCCGCCTGACCGGTGTCGTGCCGGTCGTCAGCCCTGGTCGACGGGCGGCAGCGGCGCCGTCGCGATCTCGCGCGCTTCCTCGGGCGGGACGCCGAGCATCCGCAGCAGCTGCTCGGCCGCCTCGTCGCACGTCGCGTCGGTGACGCCGTCCGGATTCACCAGCGACACGTGCACCACGGCCAGCAGCGCGCCGGCGGTGGTCGCCAGGGCGATCCGGGGGTCACCGACGCGGAACCGGCGCGACGCCGCACCGGCCTCGATGTCGCGCAGGGCACGCGGAGCGAGACCTTCGTCGGCGTCGATGTAGGCCATCCCGTGCCGCACCAGCACCTGGGCCATCTCCGGCCGCGCCACCGCCAGGCGCACGGTCAACCGCACCGACTGCGCGAACGCCATCGCCGGATCGCCGACCCTGCCGGCCAGCTCGTCCAGCAGCAGGCCGAGTTCCTCCAGGACCTCCGGCACGGCCGTCTGGAACAACTCCGTCTTGCTGGAGAAGTGGTTGTAGAGGGACCCGAAACCCACGTCCGCGGCGTCGATCAGCTTCTGCCGCGTGTGCGCCTTGCGCCGTTCCGCGCGAGTGCCGGGCCCGGTGTGGCCGGATCGAGCTGCTGCGAATCAATCAGCAGGTGCGGTGAGCCGCGGCAGGATCCGGGAAAGGTTGCCGGCCGCGCTCAGCACCGTGCCGTCCGGGCGAACGAGAGCGGCTCCGGCGCGACCGTCCCGGAGCCAGCGGTGCAGCTCGCCGCACGGCCGGGCGGTGAGGAGGACCGCACCGCAGTCCTGGACGACCGCGCGTTCGGCCTCCGACGGACGGTTCGCGGTGACGACCGAGAACCGGCCGCCGGCCACGTCGTCGAAGCGGCTGCCGTCGCCGAGCACGGCGTTGGGGCACAGCCGTCCCGCCAAGGTGCGCCGCAGGCGGGGCCGCACGAGCAGGTTCGACCGGCGCAGCGCGGGCGTCTCGCTGTCGAGGACGTGCCGGGCGACGGTGGGGACGACGGCCAGGCGCGGCGCGACCACCCGGCGGATCAGGTCGCCGAACCGGCCGCCCTCGGTCATGGCCTTGCCGATCAGCACGGCTCGCCGGACCATGGCGCGGGCGTGCGGCTTGCGTTCCGCCTCGTAGGAGTCGAGCGCGCCCACGGGCAGCGTCCCGTCGAGGACGCCCGCGAGTTTCCAGGCGAGGTTGACCGCGTCGCGCAGCCCCGCTCCCATGCCCTGGCCGATGAACGGCGGGGTCAGGTGGGCGGCGTCGCCGAGCAGGAACACCCTCTCCTCGCGCCACCGGTCCGCGACCTGCGCACGAAACGTGTATTCGGCGACGCGGACGATCTCCAGTTCGTCGGCGGGGATGTCCTTGGTCCACGGCGCGATCAGCGGGTGCAGCCGGTCCGGGTGGTGGAAGCCGTCGCCGGTTTCCCCGGGCAGCAGCCGGAATTCCCAGCGGTAGCGGGTTTTTCCGATGCGCATGTAGGTCGCGGCGCGGGCCGGGTCGCAGACCTGGTGCACGCCCTCCCATTCGCCGAGGTCGGCGGTGGTGGCGATGTCGACCACGAGCCAGCGCTGGTCGAACCGGAAGTCGGTCATCCGGGCACCGATCGAGGCCCGGGCGAGACTGTTGGCGCCGTCGCAGCCCAGGACGTAGTCCGCGTGGATCGTCTCGTGCTCGCCGCTGACGCGGTCGGTCACCTCGACCCGCGCGCCGGCTCCGTCCTGCACGATGCCGGTGACGTCGACGTTGCCGCGCAGGGTGACGTGGCCGAACCCGTCCAGGCCGGTGCGGAGCAGCTGTTCCAGCTCGGGCTGGTCGAACATGTTCGCCTCCGGGTAACCGTGGCGGCCGGCGCCCGGGGACCGGCGGAACTCCGCCAGCACCCGCCGGTCCGGGCCGAGCAGCCGCAGCCCGTGACCGGGCCGGGAGATGGCGGCGAACTCCCCGGCCAGCCCGAGGGAACCGAGGATGCGGTGCACCTCGTCGTCGAGGTGCACGGCACGGGGCCGGGGGTAGACCGAGTCCCATCGCTCCAGCACGAGGCATTCGACGCCGTACCGGCCGAGCAGCGCCGCCGCGGTCAGCCCGGTCGGGCCCGCCCCGACGATGACGACCGGCACGGTCAGCCCGATCGGGGCGGTCATGAGGTTCCCCGGAACGTCAGACGGCTGGGAACGGTGTAGCGGGCGAGCGTTGCGGCCACCTTCGGTTCGTCCACTTCGGACGGAAGGGTGACGGCGGCGATCACGGTGCCGTCCTCGATCACCGCTTCGACGGTCACTTCGTCGAACGCCACCAGTGCTTCGGTGATCGCGCGGCGGGTGGCGTCGGCGCGCAGGGCGAGTTTGTCCGGCTTGCCTACGTCGGTCACGGGCAGGGTGTCGAGCACGGTGACGGCCTTCGGCGTGGCGGCGCGCTCGGGCACGCGGCCGGTCGCCCAGGCCAGCAGGCCGTCCTCGGTGACGGTGGCGCCGGGCGTGAGGGTCACGTAGGCGACGGGCACTTCCCCGGCGTGGTCGTCGGGACGGCCGACCGCGCCGGCCGCGGTGACGTCGGGGTGGCTCAGGAGGGCGTCCTCGATCATCGCGGGGTCGATGTTGTGGCCGCCGCGGATGATGAGGTCCTTGGCCCGCCCGGTCAGGTGCACGAACCCGTCGCCGTCGAGCCGGGCCAGGTCGCCGGTGTCCAGCCAGCCGTCACGCAGTTTGCCCAGCCCGTCCAGCAGGTACCCGCTCTCGTCCCGGCCGACGACGTAACCGGGGAACACGGTCGGGCCGCTGATGGCCAGCACCCCGGTTTCCCCGTGGCGCAGTTCCTCCCCCGTGCCCGGGTCGGTGACCTTCATCTGCTGGTAGGGCAGGCGTTGGCCGACAGTGCCGGGGCGCGCGGTGCCGGGGAAGCTGCGGGCGCTGGCACAGGTGGCTTCGGTCAGCCCGTAGCCTTCGACCAGGGTGACGCCGGTGTGGGCCTGGAAGCCCGCACGCACGGCGGCGGGCAGCGGTGACGCGCCGACCATGGCGTAGCGGAGGCTGGCGATGTCGGCGTCGACCGGGCACTGCGCGAGCACCGCGTACACGGTCGGTACCGCGCTCATCGCCGCGATCCGGTGGTGTTCGACGATCTTCCAGAACTGCCCGTACAGCGCGGGTTCCCGGTAACCCAGCGGGCCTGCCCACACCGCGTGCTGGCCCTTGAACAGCGGCGCGAGGACCGTGACCAGCAGCGCGTTGACGTGGAACAGCGGCAAGGCGGCGAAGATGACCGAGCCGGTGTCGAGCAGTGAGTTGGCGGCGATCATCCACGCGTCGGCGACCTCGTTGGCCTGGGTGTGCGCGGCCAGCTTCGGCGCTCCCGTGGTGCCGCCGGTGTGGAAGAACGCGGCGAGGTCGGCCGCCGAGGGCGGTTCACCGTCGAAACCGGACGCGTCGAACCCGGCCGCGAGGTCGGCGAGATAGCCCACGCGCACGCCGTCGATGGCCGGCAGCGGGGCGGGTTCGCCGGCCGCGCCGGTCGGGCGCAGCACGAGGATCGCGTCCAGCTCCGGCGCGAGCGTCCGTGCGGTGCTCCAGGATTCCGGCGCGAGCTCGGGGCCGGCCGTGATCAGCACGCGGGCGCCGGACAGGCGGAGCAGTTCGGTGAGGTGGGTGCGGGCCAGGCCGCCGTTGAGCGGCGCGGCGATCCCGGCGAGCTGGGCGGCCAGGACCGCCGGGATGAGGTCGGCGCAGTTGGGGGCCATCAGGGCCACCGCGTCCTCGCGCCGGACACCGAGTGCCCGCAGCAGGTTCGCGTAGCGGTGGACGTCGGCGAGCAGCTCGGCGAAACCGCGCCGGACCGGTTCGCGCCACCGGGCGGCTTCGGGCAGCACGGTGGTCGCCGGTCGATCCGGCCACCGCCGAGCGGCCCGCAGGAGCAGCGCGTAGGTCGACTCCGGCAGACCTCGTTCGGCGAGCGGGACGGCCTCGATCGCGGCCAGGTCGGCGGGCTCGGCGTAGCGGGGCCACCAGGGGGCGGTGGTGGTCATCGCTTGTCCCTCACGATCGTGCGCTGGGTGCCGAGGTCGATCGTGCCGTCGTCGGTGGCGACCGTCGCCTCGACGACGTCGCCGTCGGCCAGGTACTTCGGATTTTTCGCCTGGCCGGTGAAGAACAGCTTCCACTTGAGCGCCGGCGGCAGCAGCGCGGCGATCTTCTCCACGACCTTCGGCGGCGCGGACAGTGCGGTTCCGGCGGGGGTGCCGGTCAGCACCAGATCGCCCGGATCGAGCCGCTGGAACCGGGTCAACGCCCGGAGGGCTTCGAGCGGCGGGTAGATCATGTCGCCGCCGACGAGCGCGTCCTGGCGGCGCACACCGTTGACCCACAGGGTCAATCGCAGGTCGGGGAACCGCTCCAGTTCGCCCGCCTCCAGCAGCACCAGCGCGGGCCCGACGGGGGTGAAGGTCGGGTAGGACTTGGCCTCGTAGAACTGGGTCTTGGGGAGCTGGATGTCGCGGGCGGAGACGTCATCGGTGACCACGAGGCCCGCGACGTACTCGTGCAGGGTGTCGGCGCTGATCTCGCTGCCGACCGGGATCTCGCGGCCGATGACCAGCCCGATCTCGACTTCGTGGTCGAGCAGGTTCACGTGCGCCGGTTTCACGACGTCGTCGAACGGGCCGCTGATCGATCCGGACGTCTTGCGGAAGAACGTCAGGGGCACGGTTTCCGGGTCCATTCCGGCGTCCGTGACGTGGGAGGCGAAGTTGGTCATCTGGGCGACGACGCGGCAGGGCGCGGTGACCGGCGAGACCAGGACGAGGTCCTCGACCCGGTCCGTGGCCGGGCCCGCGGCGGCGGCCGTGACCGCCGCCCGGTCGGCGAGCAGTTCGCCGGTGGTCGTGGCGCGGGTGCCGACCTTCGTGGCGTCAGCGCCGTCGGCGACGTACCAGGCGTCGGCGGTGCGCAGGATGGCTGTGCTCACAGGGTTCTCCGTGGGAGGCGTGGTGGGCTGGGTTGTCGTCCGCTCAGGAGCGGGCGACCTTGAGCAGGCCGAGGAAGCGCCGGGCGTCGAATTCGTTGTCTTCGCGCAGCGCCGAGAACACCGCGCGCAGTTCACGCAGCGATTCCTTGCCGGGCTTGACGCCGAGGAAGTCGGCCGTGGCGGGCGGCCCCCACTGGGCCAGGCCGGAGGCGGTCATCGGAGCCCACCCGGGTTCGAGGGTGCTGTCGAACAGGTCGCCGTCGCTGTAGTGCTCGACCATGAAGCCGTCCGGGTCGCGCCAGTAGTCGAAGAGCTGGCTGCCCTGGATGTGCCGTCCGATGCCCCACGAGTGGTGGTAGCCGTGGTCGCGCAGGTATTCCCCGCCGGCGGCCAGCGCGTCGAGGTCGGCGACCTGGTAGGCGGAATGCACGTAGCGGTTCGCCGGGCCGAGGGTGAGCGCCAGTGTGTGGTGGTCGGCCGGGGTGGCGCCGCGGTCGCAGCGGATGAAACTCATCACCGGCCCGCGCCCGCGACGGCCCGGGTGGTACAGGAAGTCGCTGACGATCATCCCCAGGTGCCGCAGGTACCAGTCCAGCGTCTGCCGGTACTTCGTCGTCTGCAGCACGACGTGCCCCAGCCGCTGCACCCGCGCCGGCGCCGAGGGCGGCCGCTGCGTGGCGTTGACCCGCCGGACCTCGTGCCCGAAGTTGAGCACGTGCGGCTCCTGCGGCGAAAGCGCGGGCAGCTCGTGCGTGTCCGAGACGATCCGGACGCGCAGGCCGTTCGGATCGTCGAGGTCGACGGCGATCCCGCCCAGCGTGTCCGGCAGCGGGGTGACCGGCCGGCCGGTGGATCCGGCGAGCCTCGGCAGGTCGCTGCCGGCGGCAGCGCGGAACGCCGGCCCGACGAACCGCGACCGGGCGCCCTTGCGGACGAGCACGCAGGGCGCACCGGGGTCGGTGCCCCGCAGGTGCAGCTCCTGGGCGCTGCTGAGCGTCGGAACGAACCCGAAGGCGCGGGCGAACACCTCCGCGCGCTCGAGGTTCGGCTTTTCGAACTCCAGCCACGCCACGTCGTGCACCTTGATCACCGGGTTGCGCGCCCGGCCGGGGTGCTCGCCCGCCAGCGCACCGTGCTCGCTGTGCAGACCGGCGTGCGGGTCGTCCAGATCCGGCACGGCTGCTCCCTCCACCTCAGTTGATGACGACATCGTCAGCTACGAGGATCTCATCAGTCAAGAGTTTCTGATGATTTCATCATTTTTGACGAGGCGAGGTACGATGCGATGCCACCGCCAGCGGAAGACAGGAACCCGGATGCCCGACCACGCCCCGAGCCGGCTGGAGCGACGCAAGGCCCGCACCCGTGCGGCCCTCGTCCGGGCTGCCCAAGCCCTCATCGCCGACGGCAGGACCACCGTGTCGGTATTGGAGATCACCCAAGCCGCGGACGTGGGGCTGGGGTCGTTCTACAACCACTTCGAGACCAAGGAACAGCTGTACCGAGCGGCCGTCGAAGCCGCACTCGAAGCCCACGGCGCCCTGCTCGACGAGCTGACCACGGACCTGGCCGATCCGGCCCGGGTGTTCGCGCAGAGCTTCCGGCTCACCGGACGCCTGCACCGTCGCCACCCCGAACTCAGCAAGGTGCTCCTGCACCACGGGCTCGAACTGGCCACGGCGGACCACGGACTCGCCCCCCGCGCGCGCCGCGACATCGAAGCCGCCGCGCAAGCCGGCCGCTTCACGGTCCGCGACCCCGAACTGACCATGCTGACGGTGGCCGGCGCGGCTCTCGGCCTCGGCCGCCTGCTCCACCACCAGCCCGGCCGCGACGACGCCGAGGCCACCGATCAGGTGACCGAGGACGTGCTGCGGATGCTGGGACTCCCGGCTGCCGAAGCCCGCGAAATGTGCGAACTGCCCCTCCCCGACCTCGACGCATTCGCCGGTTCTCGCACTGCGAGCTGAGCGCGACTCCTCCGCGTTCCGGCCGGCGCGGTAGCGACCCCGGCGTCCGCGCTCGGGCGTGACCGGGCTCGTCAGTCCGGCTCGGAGTGATCCAGCCTTCACGATGGCTGCCGGTGCTCGCGCAGGAACCGGTTCAGCTCCGGCGTCACCTTCCCGGCCGCGGTGCACGGCCAGAAAATCTATGCTGACTGGAGTAGACATTCGACGGCAGGTGCGTGTAATCTTCTGGTCGTAGCGAGAGAGACAAAGTCAAGCAGGCGCGGGAGAGGACGTAACTACCCGCGAGATCAGCAGTGTTGGTAGTTGTTTTCGCAAGTGCAGTAGGCAGGACCGGTCAGGTGGCCGGAGCCGATCAGTGAACGGGGCTCCGGGCAGTGACCAGCGGCGTCATCGTGCTGGGACCGATCAGGAGAAGGGTTCCCGCAGTGGCGTTCGCGGCAAGTGAAGTAGCAGTACCCAGTAAGAGAAAACCGGAAAGAAGGGAAAGGGCACATCATTGGATCGCCCGCAGCGGCCAGGTAGCGCCGCGCGGGTGCCGCAGTCCCATCGAGTTCGGAGGTGGTGCTCGGTCACGAATGAGCGATCCCCGCACGGTCCGGTTTCACGCCGGGCGCGGGTGCAGTACACCGGCGGTCGCGCCGGTGGACAATGGTGAAAATTCCCTACCCTTGAGGACCCCGGGTGCCGTGCGCGGCACCCGGGGTCCTTCGTGCTGCGGAGGCCACATGATCCCTGACCAAGAAGGACCGGCCACGCCCAGCGCGGCCGACAAGTTCGACGACGAGCACTACCCCGCCTACACCATGGGCCGGGCCGCCGACCTGCTCGGCGCCACGCAAGGATTTCTGCGCAGCCTCGACGAAGCCGGGCTGATCACCCCGCAACGGTCCGCCGGCGGGCACCGCCGCTACTCCCGCCACCAGCTGCGCATCGCGGCGCGAGTACGGGAACTGGTCGACCAAGGCACCGCCATCGACGCCGCGTGCCGCATCATTTCCCTCGAAGACCAGCTGCACGAAGCCCGGCAACAGAATTCCCGTCCCCACCACGCAGACTGACACCCGTGGGTGTACCGCTCTCACCGGCGGTACACCCATGAACGGCGTCGACGTCCACCGGCTCGGCTACGGCGCCGGCTCCCGTGGGCTCGGAGGCGGTGTCGCCGCGACAACTGGGCGCCTGCCTGGAGGAGGTCGTCGTTCGTGGAACGGCATGCCGACGTAGCGCGTGTCGCGGCTGACCGCCTGGTTCGGCCCAGCGTCGGCCCAGGCATCAGGCCGCCGGCGCGCCGATGAGCTGGCCGATGCCGAAGGTCACAGCGACCGCCAGCCCGCCGAGCACGAGCTGGCGAAGCCCGGACCGCAGGAGCGGCCGGCCGGTGAGCTTGCCGACTGTCATCCCGCCGGCCAGCAACCCGGACGGCAGGTCGTGGGGATCGACGCCGAGCTCTTCGCGGGTGTGCAGGCGCAGGGCCTGTTCCGGGTCGCGGGCGACCGCTTCGGCCATGGTCGAAGCGGTCTGCCGGTCAGCACGATCGTGTGCGACGCAACCCCGCCGCCGCCGACGCCGGCGATCAGGGAGGCGTTGGTGACCAGCCCGCCCCGGTCCCGGCATCGAGGAGCGTGAGGCTGGGTCACGTTGAGACATCACAGGCCGATTCTTGCCGAGGGCGCCGGGCGGGCCGCTCAGTTCGCCTGAGCGTCCCAGTGTCCACACCGGCCTTGGCCTGGCTGTAGACGACGAACAACAGGGGCACCGGCATCTGCGGGAGTGCGGTGAGCAGCGCCGGCGGCAGCGCGTCGCGCAACTCCTGCAGGAACGTGCGCCCGGCTTCTTCGTCGCTCGGCGTGTCTGCTGCTCCGGCGTCGTGCGGCTCGTGGGCCGAGGGCGGTCGCGACGGTGGTCGCCCGGACATGGCTCGGAAGGGGTGTTCGGCTCCCGTCAGCGGCCGGCCGCGCCGGCGGTTTCCGAGCTGACGGACGGGCGCTCACCGTCCTCGCAGCCGTCGGGTGTGCGGCGGAAGGGCGCTGCCAGCGTCGGCAGGATGTGGCGTCGATTGCGCAGCAGAGCGGCCAACGCGATCGCCGCGTAGACCGCGGACAGGACGTATCGGGCGGTTTGCCCGGGAAGCGCGAACTGCACCGCGAACAACCCGAGCAACGTCCACGCGGCCCAGCGGGGGAACCGCAGAGCCAGCAGCGCCGCGACGCCGAGCAGGGTTTGCGCAGCGGTGAGGAGGAACTCCTCGACCTGGCGCCCGTCCAGTTGCAGGGCGGCGCCTCCGCCGCCGGCCAGGTAGGCGATCGGGAGACTGCCGACGAGCAGGGTCCACTGGTTGACCTTGCTGGAGATCAGGGTGCCGATGGCGTCGTCGCCCTTGCCGCGGAGTGCGAACAGGATCGCCACGATGAACTCGGGTGCTTCCGAGGCCAGCGGAGCCAGCCACTGCACCAGCAGGAACCGGTCGATGCCCAGCTGGGTGTCGGCGGCGATCAGGTTGTGCGCGAACGGCTCGGCGCAGGCGAGGATGACCGCCGCGGCGAACACGAACAGTGTCACGACCAGGATCCGGCGGGACCGCTTGGGCAAGGCGCCGATCGTCGCGGCCGGGCCGACCAGGTGCGGCTCCTCCGCCTCGGCGCGGGAGACCTTCCACAGGTAGAACGCGAAGAACCCGAGTAGCGCGAAGCCCAGCAGCAGCGGGATCTGCCCGATCGCGGGAATCACGAAGGCGACAACCGAAGCGATGGCGAGGAAGCCGAGTTCGACGCGGTAGGGCGAGTCCAGGGTCAGCTCGCGCACCGTCCTGCCGGTGCGCTTCTTCGCGATCGCCAGGCCGACGAGCACCACCAGCGACCAACCCAGGCCGAGCAGCAACCGGTTGGAGCCGGTCATGTTGGCCGCGGCGTAGGCGACGTACTCGGGGTTCGACCCGGCGGTGTAAGCGAAGTACAGATCCACCGCGTACTCGGGCAGCACGGCGATGACGGCGAGGATCGCGATCGCCAGCCCGCCGGAGATGTCGACCTGCGCGGCCTCGGCGGCCCAGGCCAGGACGAACGACGCGGCCACCACGGCCATGCCGAACAGCAGCAACCCGAGCACCGGGCTCAGCTCGGCTCCGGTGACGCGGAGCGCGACAGCCGGGACGACGAGGGCAACGCAGAGCCCGATCGGGCGCAGCAACTTGGCGAGCACGGAGCGGTTCCTTCCTGGACGCGCGCACGCCCCGCCGCGACGTCCAGGAGCCCCGGCCAGGCATGATCAACCGGTCGAAGGTCTTGCCCACCCACGTGGAGTGGGTGCCACCGCCGGAGAGCCGGGCTCTCGGTGTGTCGACAGTGGACTCGCGGGCTACTCCCCTTCGGAACAACCACACCGTGACCGCCGAGATCGGGTTACCGCAACCGTTGATCAAGATCTTCGAATCCCGAATGTCCGTTTTCGGCGGGTCCACGGTGCGGTTTCGGCAGGGCGAACCGTCAACGCCCGCGAACCTCAATCCGGCACCCTGCCGGGCGAGTTCCCGGGCGGCGATCCACAGAATCGCTCCGATGCCGTGCTCGGACTACGGCGCGGGTAGTCGCCGCGGCCTTGCGTGGCTGTATGGCAGATCACTCGACTGGGTGCCGACGCTCGAAGCCGAAGCCGACTCCGCTGATCTCGCCCCAGGCACTACGCCCCCTGCCTTCGCATACCTACTAGACACAATCGCCGACGCGCTCCCCGCGCCCTGAGCAATCACTTGACCTGCCCTTATCGACCTGCCGGGTGACCGCGAAACGTTGAGACGGCCCGCTGGAGTCCCGTAGTGTGACCCGGCGACTACGGGGACGGAACATGGGATTCCGGACGGTGCCGGACGCGGTCGATTCCCGCGACTACGGCACCGGCGCCCGGATCCTTCTCAAGCGCGAACGGCTGGCCACTCGGGCCCACCGGAACTCCACGCACTCTGTGACGTCTCACCGTCCGGCCAGCTCGGCGACCACCGGCGCGAGAGCGCCGGCGACGTGCGCGCCGAACACGAAGTAGGAGAACCCGATCTCCTCGCGCCGTCGCAGGATCTCCTCGGCAGCGGCAGCAGGATCGCCGGGCAGGTAGGCCAGTGAGTCCGCGGCTCGGACCGCGGCGGGGTCGGTGTCGGGTCCGGCCATGAACGCGGCGACCGAGTCGCCGATCACGGGGACGTGCGACGCCAGTTCCGCACCGCGGGGGTTGTCGAAGCGCTGGACCCGTTGCGTCGTCGCGGCCCGCGTCTCGATCTGCGGCGTCACGAACGTCACCGTGTCGGCGACTTCGGCGGCCAGCGCCTGCGCCTTCGGGCCGGCCACGGCCATGACGACCGGCGTGTGCCGGTCCGGGCCGTCGAGCTCGCGCAGGGCCGTGACGACCTCGCGCACCTGGCTCGGCCGTCGGTCCGCCGGGGTGACCGGCAGGCCCAGTTCCCGGAGCTGGCCGGCGATCCCGGGCCGGCCGGTGCCGATGCCCATCTCGAACCGGCCGTCGGTCAGCACGGACAGCGAGTGCGCCTCCCACGCGGTGATCCACGCGGGCCGGACCGGGGACGCGTACACCCAGGTGCCCACCCGCAGGCCGGTGATCGTCGCCGCCACGGCGAGCGCCGGGCCCGGCGCCGGCTGCCACTGCGGCACATCGGGCAGCAAGATCGTCGAGTACCCACTGTCGGCCAGCCCACGCAACTGGTCGCGCCAGGCAGGCAGGTCGGCGGTGATCGGCGCGACGGCCCCGAACCGCAACGGCCTGTTCCGGCGTGTCGAGTTTCCCGTCATGGTGAGGCCCCTTCCCCGCGGCCCGGCCTGGCGCCGGGCTTCACATCATCTACGAACGGGCCGCGGGGGATCCGACAGACCACGACGAGCAATCCGGCGCGCTGTCTGCGCCCGCCGACGCCGGTGGACCGGGGTGCCGACCGGGCACGCCGTGAGAACGGCCGCCGGCGGTCAGCGTGAGTGGCAGGTCTTCAGGTAACTCAGGAACGAGGCCTGAAGCCCGGTCAGGTGTGTCTCGTGCATCATCGCGCTCGAGACGTCTCGCGACCGTCCTTTGCCGTGCAGGTGCTCCACGACCGCAAGTGCGTTGCGGGCCAGTTCGCGGTAGACCGGGACGGCTCCCAATAGTTCGGCTTCGTTCAGCGTGACGTGCAGCCGGCGCGCGGGTGAGTCTTCGCGGGGCGCCGGCAGGGTTTCGACCAGGCCGAAAACCTGGCTGTCCGCAACCACGACACCGGGACTCCCGGCACCGAAGGTCGCGAACGGAACCGCTTCGCGCAGCCATGCGTAGAGGGCGAAAAGACCGCCGTAGGAGTAGCCGAAGAGGCCGTGCCCGGACTCGCTGATCCGGAAGCGTGACCGAAGGTGCGGGTGCAGCTCGTCGGTCAGGAAGCCGAGGAAGGTGTCCGCGTGAGTGTCCGCCAGCTCGGCGAGGTAGGCGTCCATGTACTCCTGGGTCATCACGCCCGATTCGCGTGCCGCCGCGAGGGTCGCCACCATCTGGTCGCTGACCGGCTCCCCCGGCGGCACGAGATCGCGGTTGCGGAGCCGGGCCCAGTCGGCGGCCTCCTCACCGGCGTAGCCGACGCTCACCTGGATGTACGGGGCGATGCTCAGGTAGGGGTCCGCCTGGGTGACGATGAGGGGCGCGGTGAGGCCGACGGCCCAGTTGCCGTCCACCACGTAGATCAGCGGCAACGGGTCCGCGGAGTCCGCGTAGCCGGGGGGTGTGGTGACCCAGACGCCGTAGCGGTGTCCCGACCGCGCCGTGATTTCGAGGTACTCCGTGTCCGCGAAGCAGCCGTGCAGCATTCCGCTCATCGAGTTTTTCCTTTCACGATCCGGCCGTCCTTCACCACGAGGACGGCCATCTCCGGATCTGCGAACACCTTCGCGTCCCGCAGGGGATCCCGTTGCCACGCGACCAGATCGGCCCGCTTCCCGACGTCGATCGTCCCGGTGGTCTCGCCCAGACCGAGGATGTCGGCGTTGACACTGGTGGCCGACACCAGCGCTTGCATGGGTGACTCCAGTTCGGCGCGAAGGCGAAGCTCGTCACCTCGGCGCCGCTGGTCCGGCCCGATGAGGTCCGAGCCCAGGCCGATTCTCACCCCCGCGGCCCGGGCGAACCCGAGCGCCGAGGCCATGCGCTGCCGGACGCCGGCGACGCGGTTCCGCGTCGCCGGATCCAAGTCCATGCTCTCGGTGTCCATGAGCTGCTCGACCACGGCGAAGGTGGGCACCAGCGCCACGTCGTGCTCCCGCATCAACCGGGCCGTCGGCTCGTCGATCCCGGTGCCGTGCTCCACGCAGCGGACGCCGGCCAGCACCGCGTTGCGGATGCCCGCGTCGTTGTGCGCGTGCACCGTGACGTAGGTGCCGCGCGCCGCCGCTTCTTCCACCGCCACGGCGATCTCTTCGGGGGTGAACTGGGTGTCGGCGAGGCGGTCGTGTCCCCCGACGACACCGCCGGTGACGCACAGCTTCACGAACGTCGCGCCCCGGCGGAACGACTCGCGGACGTTGCGCCGCAGCTCGTCGGCGTTGCCCGACATCAGCGACAAGGCGCAAAGCCCGGGGATGTGGTGCGTGGTCCACAGCTCGGTCGGTTCCCACGCGGCGCCGTAGTAACCGTGGCCGCCGGTCTGGCACTGCACGGGTCCGCACGAAAGGACCCGCGGCCCCCGCACCTTGCCGTGCGCGATGACGTCGACGACTCCGGCGTCGATGCCGCCGGTGTCGCGCACCGTCGTGAAACCCGCGTCGAGCGCGTGGCCCGCGGTGGCGAAGATGTCGGCCGCGAGTTCGGCGGCCGAGAGCTGGAACCCGAACTGCGCTCGGATCGGGCTCGAGAGGCCCAGGTGGACGTGGGCGTCGATCAGTCCCGGGGTGAGGAGCATGCCGTCGAGGTCGACCGTCGTCGCCCCGGGCGGCGCCGGTCCGATCGCGGTGATGATGCCGTCCGTCACGCACACGTCGGCCGCGGCCGGGTCGCCACCCGATCCGTCCGCGACCACGCCGCCGGCGAACCAAATGTCGGTCAACAAGCCTCCCGCCGCGTCCTAAACACTGGTGAATTCGATGTGCGGTAACGTACTCAACAGTGGTGAACTCGTCAAGGGAGGCAGCGTGAGATCGCCGGTCGGAGAAGGACGAGAACGCCTGCTGCAGGCCTTGTTCGACGAATTCGGCGAGGGCGGCCCCGCCCCGAACCTGTCGATGCGCCAGGTCGCGGAGCGGCTCGGCGTGCACCACACGCTGCTGACCTACCACTTCGGATCACGGCCGGGGCTCCTGGGCGCCGTACTTTCGGAAGCCCGCCGCCGCGACAACCGCGTCATCGCCGCGGCCGATGACGAACCCGGGTTCGTACCCCTGTGCCGGATCATCTGGAACTTCTATGCGAACGCCGCACACGACGACCGAACCCGGGCCTTTTTCCGCCTGGCCGGACTCGCCGTCTACGAACCGGACGCGTTTCAGGAATTCATCGCCGACCTCGACGATCTGGCACGCCTCCTCGAAGCGGCGGCTCTGCGCGAGGGGGCCACGACGGCGGACGCGAAGCAGCGAAGCGTCATCGCCGTCGCAGGCATGCGAGGACTGCTGCTGCAGCGGTTGCTGACCCCGGCCGCCGAGGTCGACGCGGCGGCCGAACACTTCTTCACCTCCTTGGCTGCGCCTCCCGCGCGAGGCCGGTGACCGCTCGCCCCTCCGACGAAAGGAGTCCGCCATGGCCGCCGAGCCGTTCGAGGTCAGCGTCACCGAAGCGGAGATCGCGGACCTGCGCGACCGGTTGCGACGGACGCGGTGGCCCGAGCCCGAGCCGGTCGACGACTGGTCGCAGGGCATTCCGCTGGCCTACACGCAGGAGCTGTGCCGCAGCTGGGCCGAGGACTACGACTTCGGGTTCGCCGGCCGGCTGAACGCCTTCCCGCAGTACCGGGACGTGATCGACGGGCTGGGCATCCACTTCCTGCACGTCCGCTCGCCCGAGCCGGACGCGTTCCCGCTCGTGCTCACGCACGGGTGGCCGGGCTCGGTCCTCGAGTTCCTGGACGTCCTCGGCCCGCTGACCGACCCGCGCGCGCACGACGGGGACCCGGCGGACGCGTTCCACGTCGTCGCGCCGTCGTTGCCCGGGTACGGCTGGAGTGACAAGCCGTCGACGACCGGGTGGGGCCTCCGGCGCATCGCGCGGGCCTGGGACACGTTGATGGTCTCGCTGGGATACCACCGGTACGGCGCGCAGGGCGGCGACTGGGGTTCGGCCGTGTCCGGCACGCTGGGCGAGGTGGCGCCCGAGCGCGTCGCCGCCGTGCACCTGAACCTGGCGTCCGTGGCGGCGGGCACGTTCGACGACCCGACACCCGCGGAGCTGGCGAACCTCGAGGCCGAGAAGGAGATGCGACGCACCGGCCGGGGGTACTCGGCCATCCAGTCGAGCCGGCCGCAGACGCTCGGCTACGGCCTCACCGACTCCCCGGCGGGCCAGGCGGCCTGGATCGCCGAGAAGTTCTGGGCCTGGACCGACAACACCGGCCACCCCGAGGACGCGTTGACACGACAGAAGATCCTCGACGAGATCTCGGTCTACTGGTTCACCGCGTCGGCCACGTCATCGGCGCGCCTGTACTGGGAGAGCTTCGCGAACTTCCGGGACAAGGTCACCGCACCGGCCGGCCTGTCGATCTACCCCCGCGACATCACCCGCCCCTCGCGTCGCGAGGCCGAGCTGCGGTTCACCGACCTGCGCTGGTTCGAAGAAATGCCCCGGGGCGGCCATTTCGCCGCACTGGAGCAGCCGGATTCATTGGTGGAGCAGGTACGCGGGTTCTTCCGCCTCTTCCGCTGACCGCCCGCCACCACCGGGGAGCCGCGGACCGGTCAGGACCGGTCGCCCACGAGAGCGATTGCGCGTGCCTCGGGAACGCCCAGCATCAGCAGGGTCGTGATCGTCGCCGCCCGCGCACCGGGTGACACGTCGCTGTCCGCGATGGCGAACACGACGCCGTAGGCGATCTGGCTCAGCACGCTCGCCGGCAGGTGCCGCGCGAACACGCCGTCGTCCTGGCCGCGGTGCACGAGGTCGGCGAGGAGGTCATCGACCGGCCCGAGCAGGCCGTGGATCTCCTCGCCGTACTCGCCGCGCCGCAGCGCCAGCAGCACCCGGTACCGGTGCGCCACCGGCCAGACGCGGGCGATGAACTCGACCCACGCCGTGTCCGCGTCCGCGCCGGAGGCGGAGATCTCGGTGAGCACCGCGGTCATCTCGGCGACGGCCCGTTCCGTGAGGGTCCGGATCAGCTCGAGGCGTGCGGGGAAATGGCCGTAGACCGTGCGGCGGACGACCCCGGCGGCGACGGCGATGTCACCCATCCCGGCGTCGGGGTTCTCCCCCAGCACGTCGAGGGCGACGTCGAGGATGCGGTCGCGTGTCTCGTTCATCGAGCGCACGCGGGACGACTCGGCAGGCACCGCTTCATTGTTGCACACGGGTGTGCAACGACGTAGGCTGCACACCAGTGTGCAACGAAGGCGCGAAACCGGGGAAAGAGAGAAAGCCATGACCACACCGACCGACACCCTCGTCCGCCCGTTCACCGTCTCGATCCCGGACGCGGAGATCGACGACCTGAAGCAGCGGCTGGCCAGAACCCGGTGGCCGGACCCGGAAACGGTGGGCGACTGGTCGCAAGGGGTGCGCGTGGCGAACGCCCGAGCTCTCGTCGGCTACTGGGAGCGCGGCTACGACTGGCGGCGCTTCGAGTCCGAACTCAACCGCTTCCCCCAGTTCCTGACCGAGATCGACGGGCTGGACATCCACTTCCTGCACGTCAGGTCCGAGAACCCCGGCGCGATGCCGCTGCTGCTCACCCACGGCTGGCCCGGCTCGAACGCCGACTTCCTGAAGCTGGTCGGCCCGCTGACCGACCCCGTTCCGTTCGGGGGAGACGCCGCCGACTCGTTCGACGTCGTCGTCCCGTCGCTGCCCGGGTTCGGGTTCTCCGACAAGCCCGCGAAAACCGGCTGGGACGTATCGCGCATCGCGAGCGCGTGGGTGGAGCTGATGACGCGTCTCGGCTACCCGAGCTGGGCCGCCCAGGGCGGCGACTGGGGTGCCGTCGTCACCACCGCCCTCGGTGCCATGCGCCCCGAGGGCCTTCTCGGAATCCACCTGAACACCCAGTACGCCTTTCCCGCGCAGATACCCGACACGGTGTCACCCGAACAGCGCCACGCCGTGGAGACCCTCGCCCGCTACACCGGCGATCTCGGTGGGTCGAACCACCTTCAGGGCACGAAGCCGGAGACTGTCGGATTCGCCTTGGCGGACTCCCCCGCCGGTCAGGCGGCCTGGATCTACGAGAAGTTCCAGTCCAAGACCGACAACCGCGGGCTCGCCGAGGACGCCCTCGCCGTGGACGACATGCTCGACGTGATATCCCTCTTCTGGTTCACCAACAGCGCGGCGTCGTCCGGCCGCATCTACTGGGAGAACAAAGGGGCCACGTTCGCCGGCCCGAAGCTGACGCTTCCGGTCGCGGTGACCACCTTCCCGCGGGACATCCCCCGCCTGCCCCGAAGCTGGATCGAAGACACCTACAGCACGCTCATCCACTTCGGCGAAGCCGACGAAGGCGGGCACTTCGCGGCCCTGGAACAGCCCGAGATCCTGGTCCGCGAAATCCGCACCGGCCTGCGCCCCCTCCGGCGCCGCGCGGCCGGGTGACGGATTTCTCGACCCCCTATACGTGGTTTCCCCGACGCGGGATCGCCGACGCCGTCGCTATACCTGGGTCCTCCCGTGCTCGGCGGGAGATTCCCGAGAGGACATTCGCGATGACGCGGAAACCACGATGGGCACCACTGATCGCCGGCGCCCTGACCGCTGTTCTCCTCGCCGCTTCGGGCCCGAGCCCGGCGTCGGCGGCTTTCACCGGAGACAACCCGTACGCGCGAGGACCGGCCCCGACCCGGGCCTCCGTCGAAGCCGAGCGCGGCCCCTTCGCGATCAGCACGGAAAAGGTCGGCGCCGGCCAGGGGTTCGGTGGCGGCACGATCTCCTACCCGACCGACACCGGCTAGGGCACGTTCGGTGCCGTGGCGGTCGCGCCGGGGTTCCTCGAGTCCGAAGCCGCGGTCGCCTGGTACGGCCCGCGGCTCGCCTCGCAGGGCTTCGTCGTCATCACGATCGCCACCACCAGCGTGTGGGACACGCCGGACGCGCGCTCCGAAGAACTGCTCGCGGCCCTGCGCTACGTCACGGATTCGAGCCAGGTCAAGGACCGGGTCGACCGCACCCGGCTGGCCGTGATGGGCCATTCGATGGGCGGCGGCGGAACCCTGATCGCCGCCCGGAAAGCGCCCACCCTCAAGGCCGCGATCCCGCTGGCCGGCTGGAGCCCGAACACGACGTTCTCCGACCTGAGCGTGCCGACGTTCGTCGTGAGCGCCCAGAACGACCTCATCGCCCCGGACGGGACGTTCTCGCGGCCGTTCTACCAAAGCCTGCCGTCCTCTTTGGACAAAGAGTACCTGCTGCTCGCCGGCGTCGGGCACCTGGCGCCGACCAAGCCGAACCCGACGATCGCGGAGTACAGCATCTCCTGGCTGAAGCGGTTCGTCGACGAGGACACCCGGTACGAGCAGTTCCTCTGCCCGCTGCCCACGGGCGACCCGGCCATCGCGGCCTACCGGGGCACCTGCCCGCTGGGCTGATCACCGCCGGCCGGATCCGGGTCCCGTCCGGGCGACGAGCTGCTCGTTGACCCAGACGGCGACCTGGGTCCGGTTCCCCAGGTCCAGCTTGGTGAGGATGTGCTGGAGGTGGGTTTCCGCGGTCCGCTGGGCGATGACCAGGCGGACGGCGATCTCCCGGTTGCTCAGCCCGGTCGCGACCAGCCGGGCGATCTCCGACTCGCGCCGGGTCAGCGGCGGCAGCACCGCGCAGCCGGTGGCTTCCGCGGGCTCCGCCGCTCCCGGGGCCGCCGCGGGGGCCAGGATGTCGTGCGGGTTCCACCGCCGTCCCTCGGTGAACGCGTGCTCGAACCGCGCTTCGCCGAGCGCGCCGCGGGTGGCCGCGAGCAGCTGCCGGTGCGCCAGCGACACGGCGATGTCCGGCTCCGCGCCGCACCGGTCCCACAACGTCGCCGCCGCGCCGAACAACCTCGCCGCGGCCGCCCAGTCTTCCCTCCGGGCCGACGCCCACGCCAGCCCGTCCACCCGGTACGCCGCCGACAGCACGTCGGGGCCCCGCAGGTCGATCTCCAGCGCGTCGCGCATCGCCCGTTCGCCGGCGTCGAGGTCACCGCCGAAGAAGATCTCGACCGTGCCCAGCCCGAACAGGGCCATGGACCGGTAGGACTCGTCCGTCGCCAACGCACACCGCCGCAACATCTCCTCGAGCAGGTGCCGGGCGCCGGGCAGATCGCCGCGGTAGGCCGTGGCCACCGCCTGGATGAACATCGGGTGCAGGGTCTGCCGGAGCGCACCGCGCTCGTCGAAGATCCGCACGGCTTCGGCGGCGTTCTCCAGCGCGTGCGGCTCGACCGCGAGCAACGCCACGAACGCCCGTGCGTGGCGGATGTAGGGCACGGCGTGCTCGTCGCCGGCGGCTTCGGCGAGCTCCAGCCGCTGCCTGGCTCCGTCCAGATCCGCGTGCAGGGCGGCACACAGGGCCGCCCGGGCCTGCGCCGTCGCCCGCCCCGGGGCGTCCTCGGCGGCGACGGCGAGCGCGCGGTCGAGCCACTCCCGGACCTCCCACGCCGCTCCGCGGGCCAGCCAGTACTCGATCACGCCGCCCGCCATCCGCAGCGCCACCGCGGCCTCGCCGGGGTCGCGCAGCGACCACGACAGCGCCGCCCGGACGTCCGCGTGCCGTTCGGACAGCCGGGCGAACCAGTCGTCGCGCCGGGGACCGAACCAGTCGGCGTCGGCTTGCTCGAGCAGCCGTGCGTGGTGGTCGCGATGCCTCCGGGCGACGGCCTCGGCGGTCCCGGTGGCGGCCAGCCGCTCCTGACCGAATTCGCGCAGCGCCTCCAGCATCCGGTAGCGGACACCGGCCTGCCCTTCGACGCGCAGCAGCACGGACTTGTCGACCAGGCCGTCCACCGCGTCCAGCACCGCGAAGCCGCCGAGCCCCGGGATCGCGCAGACCTCCTCCGCGGCAGGCAGGTCGAAGGCGCCCGCGAACACCGAACAGCAGTCCCAGACCGCACGCTCGGCGTCCGTGCACAGCGCGTGGCTCCACTCGATCGTGGCCCGCAAGCTGCGGTGGCGCTCCGGCAGCGACCTCGCCCCGGTGGTCAGCAGCGCCAGGCTGCGGCTCGTCCGGTCGGCGATCTGCCCGGGTGAGAGCGCGCGGATGCGGGCGGCGGCCAGCTCCACGGCCAGCGGCAGGCCGTCCAGCTGCCGGCACAACCCCACCACGGCCGCCACGTCGTCCTCGGCGAACCGGAACGACGGCAGCACTTCCGCCGCCCGGTCGACGAAGAGCCGCACCGCGTCGTAGCCGATCGCGTCTTCGACGGTCCGGACGTTCTCCGGCGGGACGGCCAAGGGCGCGACCGGCGTGATCCGCTCCCCCGCCACCCCCAGCGAGCACCGGCTGGTCGCCAGGACCACCAGGTCCGGGCACTGCCGGAGCAGGGCGTCGGCCAGCTCGGCGCAGTCGGCGACGAGGTGTTCGCAGTTGTCCAGCACCAGGAGCACCCGCCGCTCGCGCAGGTGCGCCAGCAGGGTGTCCAGCGCGGTCCGGGCGGCCGTGTCGTGCAGCCCGAGGCAGTCGGCGAGGGTGCGGGTCAGCAGGCTGCCGTCGCGCAGCCCGGCCAGACCGGCCATGGCCACGCCGCCGGGGAAAGCCCTGGTCACCGAGCTGGCCACCCGGCCGGCGAGCCGGGTTTTGCCCACGCCGCCGGGTCCGGTCAGCGTGACCAGCCGGGCCTCGCCGAGCAGGCGCCGCACCCGGGCTTCGTCCTCGATGCGGCCCACGTAACTCGTCAGGTCCCGTCGCGTGGCCGCGCCGCCGTCATCCCTCACCTGCCGTGCCTCCGGCCCCATCTTGATCGGTCGCGGCGCCGGTGTCCACGTGGCCCAGCGCCGGTGCGCCGACCGGACGGCGGCTACGTAGCCCGGATACGTCTTTTCATCGACGCGGACTGCGGACCCGGCCGACCAGACTCGACGCGCCAGCGATGCCCGCCCGCTCCGGAGGTCGACGATGACCGTCCCCCAGCCCCTCGCCGACGGCGCCGCGGCCGTGATCGCCCGCGCGGTCGTCGCCGGTGTCCGGCACGCGGTTCCCGAGCACGCCGCGTTCTTCGACGCGAGCGCCACGGATTTCGTGGCCGCGCTGCTGAGCGGCTGCCGGCCGGTCCCGCTCGGCGTCGCCGCGGGCGCGAACGCCTTCCGCCGCGCCGGCGTCGCGGAGCACGCGGCCGGCGGCGAACCCGACCGCCTCGCCCGCGCGTACCAGGCCGGCGGCCGGTGCGCGCTGCCGATCCTGGCCGAGCTGGGCCGCCGGGAGCAGCCCGGTGTCGTCGCCACCGGGGTGGACGCAGTGCTGCGGTGCGTCGAGGTCCTGATCCGCCTCTCCACCGAGGCGTTCCGGGCCGCGCACCCGTCGTCGGTCGCCGAGCTGCGCCGGGAGCTGCTGCACGAGCTGGTGGCCGGGCGGCCGTGGACCGGGCTGGCGACGCGCGCGAGGTGGCACCCACCGGATCGTGTGGTGGCCGTCGTCGTGGCGCCCGGCACCCGCGTCGCGCAGCCGGATTCCGCGGTGCTCGCCGACCTCGTCGCCGAGCAGCCGTACCTGCTGGTGCCGGAGAAGACCGACCTGGCGCGGCTGCTGGGCCGCGGTCCGGCCGCGACCGGACCGGCCGTCACCCCCGCCGAAGCGGCCACTTCACTGCATTGGGCCCGGCGAGCGTGGGACCTGCGCGGCGGCGGCCTGCTCCCCCGCGACGGCCTCATCCGCTGGTCCGATCACCTGGTCACCCACTGGCTGCTCGCCGACGAGCTGCTGACCGGCGTGCTCGCCGCGCGGAGTCTGGAGCCGCTGTCCACCGTGTCCGGCACCCAGCGCGGCAAGCTCGCCGAAACCCTCGACGCGGTGCTCGACGCCCGCGGCGGCGCCCCCGAAGTCGCGGCGCGGCTGGGCATCCACCCGCAGACCGCGCGCAATCGCCTCCACCGGCTGCGCGCCCTGTTCGGACCGCGCCTGGACGAGCCCGGAGAACGCCTCAACCTCCGCATCGCCTTGCGCGCCGAGCGGGTCATGGCCGGTCGTGGCGCGCGAACCCCTTGACCTGGGTTTCCCGGTTGGGACGCGGTTCAGGTCGGGTCCACGGTGTGGTGTGCGCCCAGCGGTCTCGGCCTCGACGGACCTTTGCCGATCAGTGCTGCCGGGTCAGCCGCGCCCGATTCCAGGCGCCTTCGAGGTAGCCGAGGTAGCGGGTGGCGGTCTCGGTGCCGGCCCAGTGGATCCGGACGACGGGCTCACGGGATGGCGTCGCCGCATCCGGTGACCACCCCGCAACGGGCGCACCTGCGGTGGTTCGCAGCGCGCAGGCTGACAGTCAGGCCCCCATCTTCGCCCAGCCGGCTGTTCATCCGAGCTCCGGTGACGCCGGTTGGCCGAGATCGTGCACCACCTCAGCCGGCCACTCGCGCCGGCGCGGGTCGACGCGCAGGACGGGACAGCGGATGCAGGCGTGTTCGTGTTCGGCATGGACCGGGCACGGGCCGAGGAGCCGTGGACCCGCCGCCGGCCATCGTGCCGCCGCGACGGAGTCACGACCGGGTGAACTCCGGCGCGCGTTCGAGGGACGACGCTGCTGGGCGTTGCGGATGCGTTGCCGGTCAACGGTAGAAGAGGCCGGTCGGTGCCCGGGGCGGCTCGGCAGGGTCGGGGGGCCGGAGTCCCGCCGACCTCCCGGGCACCGGCGTCACCCATCTCGGTGATCTGCGGTCCGGGCCGTCATTTCGAGCGCGGCCCCACCTCTTGTCCATGTGCTGAGGTGATTGGTCCGGCACGCCCCCCGACCGTCCTGATCACGGCAGCGTGGCTAGGCGGCAGAACGCCCCCCGTTTGCCGCCTAGCTGTATGAGGCCATGACGTTGGTGACACCAGCGTGGAGCCGGGTGACCGGTGGCCGGTTTCCGGCGGCAGTGTGTGGTCGATGGTAGTTGT